>CAYYNQ010000001.1:0-34912 GCA_964473105.1 uncultured Candidatus Sumerlaeota bacterium
GCATACGCACCGCCCAGACAAGTGCAAAACGACAGCAAAGCAGTTAACCACAAAGATAATAGACCGCCCCCAAAAGCATAACAAAGAAGGCAACCCAAGAATCCAGGCATAACAACATAAACCCAAAAATACACATAAAAAGGTTCAATTTACCGATCCTATACTGCCGAACGACTAGAAATCAGGCCAAGAAAGGCTACGAATAGCACCAACCCGAACACTCCCCGCAAACAACCTCACCCCCGGAATGTAGCAGAAAGAAGGCCATCCGAATATTTCTGATTTCCCGGGGCAATCCAGACGGCGGAAGATATCATAATCATTTGCACGGATGCGGAATTCCGGCTTCACCATACCCGTGTTAAAATTCAAAAGGATGCTCCCGGAGACGCCCGATTCGGACGCTGTTCCCGCAAGGGCAGATCCTCCATGCAACAGGTTCCAAGGTTTGCTCGATTTTATCCGTAGAATAGTTCATAGTTCAGGCCTCAGGGGGAGAATCCATTGTTCGATTCAAGGGCCCCGGAAGGGAGATGCACCCGTGAAATCATATCACCTGGCAACAGCCACAATTCTCTGCTGTCTCGTCTGCCAACCCGCCAACAGCCAATGGGAAGAATGTGAGTTCGGCCAAACGGCCACTTTCAGGATGGATCATGCGCCCTACCCCCATCACAGCCGTGACAACGGTTATACCATGGAGGAGATGTACCATCCACCCCGTGACGGGCATTATGTCTACCGGTTTGACCCGGAGTTCTATCCCCGTGACCCGCATTACATTGACAACACGGTCGCGCTGTTTATCCCACGGGGATATCGTGTGTCCAAAGATGTTGATCTGTTGTTCTTCTTTCATGGGGCTTACATGGATCTGGCTACGAGCCTGCAGCTGGAGGATTGGGCCCTGCGGAAACAGATTCATGATAGCGGGAAGAATCTCATCATGGTGCTTCCCCAAGGCCCTTACAAGGCGGCGGATATTGGCGGCGGGAAACTTGAGGATCCCGGCGGCCTGCGAAGGCTGGTCATCGAAGTGCTTGAAAAACTTAAGCAGGAGGGAAAGACAACGTCCCTGAAAACCGGGAGAATCGTGCTGTCCGGACACAGTGCCGGCTATCGTGTCATGAGCTTCTGCCTCGAACATGGGGGCATGGAGAACCATATCCGCGAAGTCTACTTACTGGATGGGTGCCATGACCGTTTTGACCGTTTCGCACTCTGGGCAGGACGCAATCGACAGGCACGACTGCTCAGCATATTCACGGATGGATTAGCATGGCAACATGTCTCGATGATGCTCCAGATGCAGGAACTCGAGGTCCCCGTCGAACTCGTGGCTGAGGGCAAGGTCACGGATGAGATGTTACGACGCAAAAGGGCGCTTCTGATGTTCACGAACGACACCCACCATAACACCGCGCTTCGACTCGGCAAATATGTCCGAACCAGTGGATTCGAAGAAAGGTAGGCCCTCAAGGCAATGAACACACGCCCATGGATTGGCTCGGGTCCGGCCCTTGCGCAGGATACTGACGGGATGATTATTGGCCACCGAAATCGCGGTTGAACCTCTCCAGGCAATCCGCCCGGGTTCCCTCAAACAGGTATATTTTCCCACGGAGAACCCTGGTTTCACCCGGGTCCAGAACGCCAATACAGGGGCTGAGATGCATGCAACACAGTGGATTGTGGCCTTGGGAGAAAAGGAAGTCCTCCCATGCAATTCCCGCAACCCAACGGCCATCGGATGATTCACGCAGCATCAGGCCCGCCGCGGCATCCCCATGAATGATCCAGTTTGGATCACATTCATTCCCCCGGCAATAATCAGCGACCCCGCGTCCTAGCTTCTGATTGACATGCAGGTCTGTGTTCCGCAGTGGCAGCAGGCCGTTTGCGCCCACAAACCAAGTCCGTGCTCGCTCCTCATCCCGAAACAGCTCATCGATTGGAGGATCTGGAAAACGCGGATCGGGACTGCCGGGGAAAAAGCATGGTGTCAATGCCGCGATCTCCGGCCAGGTGTAATTTGTGTTGTTTTGCACGGTCAGCAGAAGGTTCACGCCATCCTGGACCACACTACATTCCACCCTGACCTGCCGGCCATCCGTCGCGACGACTTCTGCGTACAGGCCGTCGTTGCTCACGGTGAGGATTGAAGGGTCATCCCCATGAAAGTCGGCATGACTCCTATTCACGGCGTCAAAGAACGTGTTCTCATAGAACCATAGATAAAAAACACGCTCATCGGACAATATGGAATGAACGGCAATGATCGGAATTTCAAACGAAAGCCAGATTTTCTCATGCCACGGCCGAAGCCTGAGCGGGAAAGGTGATGTGTCTTCCCCGCATTCAACCACCTGCAGAGGCGCACATGCAACGGACATCAAAAGACAAAACAAAACCGTGCTGAAAGCTCGGGCCATAACCAGCTCCTCTCCTGCATCCTATGGGTCAAATGTCCCACGTATGTTTGATTATGCCCCCCCTCAAAATGATTTTTCAACACATCCATACAGATGGGTGTCCCGTCAAACAACGGATTCTCTTGACAGGGATCTTGGATAGATCATACTGGTCGGGATCAGATCTGTTACATCATTGATCGTGGGGATTGAACAGCCGGTCCTGGCAGCTTGAAAGCGGGTCATCCGCATCCGCCGGGACGGGCAAAATACCTGACCTGACAAGGGAGGCCTTAATCATGGATGCCAATGCACAAAACAAGCTTTTACCGGAGGTCGAGGATTTTCTGTCCAACGGCCCGCTCAGGGCGATGATCGGTGGACAGCAGGTGGAATCTTCCAACGGCAACACCTTTGAGACACACGATCCAGGGTCGGGGGAAAAACTCGCCGAAATCTTCAATATGCAGACTGAAGACGTCAACCACGCGGTGGACACGGCAACTGAAACATTCAAGGGTTCAGGATGGGCGAAACTACCCCAAAATGAGCGCAGCGTCCATATGCACCGGCTCGCCGATGCGGTCGAGAAACACAAGGCGGTCTTTGATCAGCTTGAGTCACTTGACTGTGGGAAGGTGCTTGTACAGGCCGAGATGGACATCCAGAACTTCATCGATACCATGCGCTACTACGGCGACTTGGCACTGCACGTCCAACGACGAACCGTACTGCCAGCAAAAGGGCATGAGGCATTCACCGTCCGCCTGCCCTGGGGCCCCTGCGGGTTCATTATTCCCTGGAATTTCCCGTTTCTGCTGGCCGGATGGGGCATCGGTCCGGCAATGGCTGCTGGCAATACCTGCGTCATCAAACCCGCCGAAGACAGCCCCCTGTCGACACTCTATCTGGCCCACGTTGCCAAGGATGCCGGGATCCCCGATGGGGTCATCAACGTCATCCCGGGCTTGGGAGAGGTCACCGGAGCCGCCCTGGCGGGCAACCCTAATCTGAAGCGCATGTCCTTTACCGGATCCCCCGAGATCGGGCGTGAAATCGCCTCGAAGTGCGGAGCAAATCTGGTCCCAATCAAGTGTGAGTTGGGTGGCAAGGGCGCCGCAGTGGTTTGCGATGACGTTGATATCCCCGATACGGCCCAAAAACTCGTCGAGGCCATTACGTTCCATACCGGCCAAGTCTGCTGCGATGCTACCCGATGGCTGATCCAGAAAGATATCTACGATTCATTCGTGAGCGAATGTGTCGACCGCATGCAGAAAATCCATATCGGATACCAGTTGGACGAGTCAACCCAAATGGGTCCAGTCGTAAGTCGGAAACAGGAGGAGCGGGTGCTCGGTTATCTCGAGCGCGGCGTCAAAGAAGGGGCGGAACTGGTGCTTGAGGGCGGCAAAGCCGAGGTGCCCAGCCGCAACGGACATTATGTCAAGCCCGCACTGCTGGCCGGGTCACTGGATAATGTGGCTGCGTGTGAGGAGATCTTCGGACCGGTGGCATACTTGGCACCCTACGACACGGATGAACAGGCCATTGAGATGACCAACAACACAGATTACGGATTGGGCAACAGCGTCTGGTCGTCAAACTTGGAACGGGCCCACGGTGTGGCCGAGCAGATGGTGGCCGGAAACTCCTGGATTAACGGCCACAACCTGATTGTACACGGCGTACCCTACGCGGGCATTGGCAAAAGCGGCATGGGCGGCGGGGTGCTGAGCATCGAGACGCTGCTGGATTACTGGCGACCTTTGACGGTGCTTCGGCCTCTGTAATTGAAGTCGGGGCATCATGCCTCTTCAACACGCATAGATATTGCGAGGCTACCAGCGAATCAGTTTTTCAGGAACAAACCGGGTCCTTTCCGCCAGCGGGGCCACATCACCCCTGTAATGGTCACGCAGGTAGATCGGCTTACGGCCCGGTTTCGGTTCCGGGCGGGGATCCACACCCACCACCGTGTTGCCCTTGAACTTGTAGGTGAAATGCTTGGACTGGATCCAGTATGTGTCCTCTGAATAGGCCATCGGGAACGTGATCACGACCTTGTCCAAAGGCTTCACGGCATTGATAAATATCCGGCGGTCCTGCCATGTGATCCCTGCCGGCTTACCGTTTATCGTCATTCGCACTTCCTTCATGTCCACCCATAATGGAATGCGGACAAGCATCCGGCGAGCCCTCTTGTTCGCCAAGATGACCTTCCCCTCGTAAGGAAGGTAACTGTCGACATCAACCAGTCTTGAAGAACGGTTGAGCAGCAGGTTAACCCGGGCCATGTCACCGTCCGCGCGTACAATGCCTTCCCAGGCATAATAAAGTGCCTGCGCACCATTTTCAGTGCAGCAGGCGGCGACCTCGTCCGCCGCAATATCGACCGGCGTACTGGCCAGCACGAACGCGCCGATCGTATCCGGCTTTCCGGCCGTGTGTTGCTGCTCGACGAACTGGTTACGGACATATTGGTCGACATCCTCCCAGTAGTCGCCGATTCCCTCGTCCGAGAGACGGATCGCCAAGGCGATCATATCGGCAATCTCACAGGTTTCACTGGGGCTCCAGAAGTCGGTCCACTCGCTGAAATAACCAACGCGTGGCGCCTGGAAACGCCTGGTGTACTCATAACCCTCACGAACAAAAAGTTTGAGTGAGAGATCGTTTGTCACCGATGCATATTCCAAAATGGCACGCAGATTGGCCAGATGCCCGTGCAGGTGCCCCAAATATCCCGCCCGCAGGTTACCCCTGCTCTTGTCATCACCCTTGACGGGGTCCCAGAATTTCGGCTGGGTCACAAATTGGACAAGTCGTCCTGCCATATCGAGCGCCTCCGAATCCCCGCTGAGCCGATACCACATCAGAAACCCCTCAATAGGAGCAGACATGTACATGTGCACACCGAATCGGCCATCATGCCAATGCCCGTCGTTGATGCTTCCATTGCGAAAATCCGGATCAGTATGGTGGGGCGCCTCAAGCAGGAGGCCTTTCGGCTCATCGCTATTCTGCCAGCCGCCCTTGCGGAAATAGGAAAATGGCTCCTGAAACCGCTTGCCCGGCTCGACGTAGACAGGAGTTGTAGGATAGTACGCGTAATCACCACGGGTAAGCGTGATCCTGGCCAGTCCCGCGGCCATCTTCTCAAGATAATAACGGTATTCCTGTCTGCCTGTCATTTGGTAATAATAATTAAGCGACTGCATCAGCCGCCCGGTCGAGAGTATGCAACTGAATGGACCGTTGGGATAACTCTGCCCGGTATCAGAATAATCGTCGGTCTTGATCGGGAATGAATCGCCGCCGATATAGTGCAGACCGTCATCGTCGATCTGACTGAAAATCATTGTCTCGAGGTACTCATTCTCAAGTCCAAGGAGTCTGTTGCTCCCGCTCATCGTGCGGAGTAACGGCAGCGACTCAAACATCTTCGCCAGGCAGGCCCCGCCCCCGATCATCTTGTCGGGCTGACTGACCATCACGCTGATCGCCAGACGAGCCCGTTCGGCCAGGTCGAGAGTATCAGGAACATCCACATCACAGGCATGACCCCTGACCGGTTCCAAATATTCGTTGCCGGTTGTTCCCGGAGACAAGCCGGCCTGCGTCGCACAACCGGTGAGCCCGCAGAATAAAATCAGGAGAGCGGCATAACGAATATGATGATTCAAATATGACATGATCGATACCTTTCTTGTGTATCATAGAGATATTCCTGCCACCCTAGTTGTGATTTTTAAAATTGACAAGACAACATTTCTTCCATATCCAACGACCTGCGTAGGCGGGCCTTTAACCCGGGGATCAAAATAAACACGAATATTCATACATGGCTGATCTGGTCCACAATGGATGGCAGAACGGTTGAACCCTTGCCTCTGATAAACAGACCACCCGTCGACTCAGCCAGCCTTGAAAATGGATTCGGTTCAGGATTGACATCTATAATCAATGCGCCATTTTCGGCAGCCAATCCACCGACATACACCGGCAGACTGGTGGCGCCGGAAGTCCCAACAACCAGCAGAATAGAAGCCGATGCGGCAGCCGTGACTGATGAATCATAATAAAAATCATGATTATCATAACACTCATCGAACCAGAGTATATGCGGCCTTGTCCACCCACCGCATTCCGGGCATTGCAGGCAGGCGCACTCATCAACGGTCAGCATCGAGCCTTTTGATCGGCCCATCCCCAAGCTCTCGGGCAGCAGACGAACCTGTTGATTACACCCGATATCATCACAACGGGCGAAATTAATGTTCCCGTGGATCTGGTATGTCCGGTTACGGGTGTTTCCGGCCCTCAAGTGCAGCCCGTCCACGTTCTGTGTCACCAGCCGAAAGCGTTCGCCATACAAATCCTCCAACGCCACCACCGCATCGTGACCCGGGTTGGGTTCCGCATGACTGCAAACATTGCGGCGATAGAGATACCAAGCCCAGACAGCCTCTGGATTTTTCCTAAACATGGCATGGGTCGCCATTTCCTGTGGCTGGTAATCCCGTGAACCGACAGTCCAGTAACCTTCTCTCCCACGAAACGTCGGGATTCCGCTTTCTGCTGAAATTCCTGCTCCCGTCAGAACAACCAGATTACCCCTTTCCCCTCTTGTCAGACTGATAAAAGATTCAAGCATCCTTGGGGAGGGAAATTCGGACATGGGTTCAACCGGAAATATAATTAAGATTCCAGTATATTAATCCAGGCATGATTCCTGGATCAAATACGAAATCAAGTCCGGGGCTGACAGATTAGTCCATGTCAATTCATTTGGTCATCATCAAAGCAATGGCAACAACCCGGGGAAATCCAGCCATAAAAATCGGCGGTAGCTGGGATGATTTTTACTTCCACGGTGGGGTTGCTGACTACGCGGCCGGATAAACTATCGCCGTCCACATCGCCTGCATCCACGCCGGCACCGGTTGATATTTCAAAATCGTCGGATTTACGGATTGATATGTTCGGGCCAGAGACTAAGATGAATCCCCATGGGTCCCGCAAGGAAAAAACCGGTCTGGCAAAAGGGTTCCGGAAGCTCACCGCGCGTAATCCGTTACTGTGCCGGGCGGGATGTCGCCTCCAGGCCAGCCGCGGATGAAATCCTTATCCCCCATGACCTGTGGACGAATCATGCCCACTGCCGAATGCTGGAACGGACCGGCAGTATTAACCCCTCAACTGCCCGCGCGATCCGGCGTGGCCTGAAAAAGATCGAAAGGTCCTGGAAAGAAGGCCGATTCCGGATCAACCCAGACCTTGAGGATGTCCATCTCAATATCGAGAATGCCGTGGCGCGGATCAGCGGCAGCCTTGCGGCGGGCGCCATGCATACCGCACGCAGCCGCAACGACCAAACGGCCACGGATGTCCGACTGTGGTTGCGCGAACAGGTTCTTGGCCGAATGCAGGCCGTCAGCGGACTGGTAAGGGTTCTTGCCACCATGGCACGGCGTTATGCACAGGTCATCGCTCCCGGGTGGACACACGGACAGCCGGCTATGCCAACCACGCTGGGGCATTGGCTGGCGTCACATGGCTGGGCCTTGATGCGGGATGTCAAGGCCTTGGATTCACTCTGGTCGGACCTCAATCTGTGCCCACTGGGTGCCGTGGCTTCTTTTGGAACATCATGGCCGATTGACCGCAAGCTGACAGCGAAGCTCCTTGCCTTTGACGGTCCTCAGGTCAACAGCCTGGACTGTATTTCGAACCGCTGGGAGATTGAAACGAGAATCGCGTCGTCCTTGTCCGTGATGATGAATCATCTTTCCTCGCTGGGACAGGATCTGATCTTTCTGTCAACACCCCCGCGTGAAGGGGTCACCCTTAACGATGTACATGTCACGGGTAGTTCAATCATGCCCAACAAGCGCAACCCGGACTTTGCCGAGGTCACACGTGCACGAACGGTGTCTGTGAACGGTCTGGTGTCGAGTCTGTCGACAGTCAACTGTGGTGCACTTTCAGGTTATAACCGCGACACTCAGTGGACCAAATACTGGATTATGGATGTGATTGATGAGGTTGGTGAAGCGCCCGAAGTATTCATGGAAGTCATTGCTAGCATGGGAATCGACAGAAATCGTCTGAAATCATTGGCAATGGAAGGATTCAGCCTTGCGGCCGACCTCGCCGACCACATCGCGCGCTCCCGTAGTATTCCATTCCGAAAAGCTTACCATGTCGTGGGCAAAGCCGTTGCGAGCGACCGCGATCAGTCGTGTCTCCGACTGGAAACACTGAACCAGATTATGAAACGTGGAGGGATCAAGCCTGTGTTGACTGAAACCGAACTAAAAACCGCGGAAGACCCTCTACAAACCTTGAAGCTCAGACAGAGTGAGGGCTCGCCGGCGCCTGATGATGTTCGGATGCAAGCTTCCGAATTGAATTTGGCAGCCGCCCGGATCGAGCGTTCGGTGAAATCACGACTGAGTAAAATCAATACGGCAAGAAAGCAGTGCCTCCGGTAACACCTGTTATCCCTTCATCTCATGATTTTCACCGATTCCGGTTTGACAGTAAGTCAGCCACTGAACCACCTGCGGCTGGCCATAATCCCTCTTCCCATTGGCCCATACTGAAATCATGTAAGTGCCTGGATTTTATTTCGACATCACTACATGTTTAACCTCATCCGTATGGATTGGCATCATTAACGCAGACTGAATCAGGAGAATCGGCGATCGCAAATGCAGGCAGAAGCGGACCGGAGATCAAAATATTGGTACAGGATATTATATATTTAATATTTAATCAGCCTCACGGAAAAAGGGGATGGTGAAACAGAGGGTTGCACCGAACAGGATATCCTGCCAATCAGTTCAGTATTGGAAACTGTGTTCCACATGGCTGAACCAAATCACCGGCCAGTCGTCGGGAAATGAAGCCCGACGGGACGACAGGCCTGCCGGACATCACGGCCATAATCGAATCCGGATCGATGGCGGCTCAAAACAAAACTGAACGGCATCAGACGTTCGATCTGTGGCGGTGATATCCTACGCCTTGGCCACCCGGCCGTATGGTTGAGGAGATCGAGGGGAACCTTCCGAATATCCACCGCTCCGGGGGCATTGAGAAAACCCTGCGAGATGAATACATCAGTCAAGCGTGGCGTATGCCAATTGAGATGGGAGGAACGGATTTGATCGGGCCGGGCTCATGGCGGCATACCTGTCCCTGAATGCCTCATAGGCACCCCACTTCGACAGCCATTACCGGCATCCGTATTTCCGGGGCCGCGTTCCCCATAATGAAACAACGGGAATCAGGATCCCAGACAAATCCGGTCCTGATTCCCGTTCATTTTAACCCCCAGCGGGCTCACCGCATTCAAAGGGGAAATCATTCAATTACAATCATATAAAGTCATAACATATGCCTAGCGGGCAGTCGAAATCGCATCCTTGGCGGCCTTGGCCACACGGAACTTAAGAACCGTCTTGGCCGGGATTTTGAGCGCCTCACCGGTGGCAGGGTTACGCCCCATGCGCGCCTTGCGGCGGACAAGTACCAACTTCCCGATACCGGGAATGGTGAACCCCTTCCGAGCTTCCTTGTAAGCAGTCTCGGAAAGCACCTCAAGGGCTTCACCCGCCTGTTTTCTGGTCAGTCCCACCTCGTCAGCGAGATGTGAGATCAACTGGGACTTGGTCATCGGTCGCTTTGCTGCTGCCATGATAGGCCTCCTACGGGAAAATTTTGACAACCAGAAACATTAATATTTCCGGTGCCATTATCTTTGCTGAACCGGTGTTGTCAACCACCAATCATCATTTTACCCCTGAAATAATTGGTTGAAACGCCTGCCCCCAAAGCCTACTGCTGCGACCCCGGCAACTAGGGTCTCACCGGCGGGGCAACCAGGCCGGGTCAATCATTATGCAGGAAGAAAATAGACCGCCTGTGATATATCCGACAGGGGCGATCTCCTCCTTGTCGGCACGATCCTCCTTCACACCGCTTCCATATACCAAGCTGCTAGTATTAATGTTATTAACTTTAATATGTGAGATGCCGCCGAAAAGATCAGACGGAGGGTTGAGTGAGCAACCCGGACTGAATCATGTACAGAAACATGGGCGAACATCCATAAAGGTAACACGTTATTTCGCTCACAGCGCCTCCCAGCCCCCCAGATGTTTCCGGACGAAAGACGGATAATCCAGACCACGAAAATGATGGCATTGCGGGCACAAACGCTATGCCCATCATGTCCTATGCGATCATGATTGCACAATATTCCCATTTCGAATGCGGCAAGTCTGATCGAACATGCCCGAACGTCCCAGGTCCGCCGGGTCTGTCGCCGTCACGATCACCTGCATTCGACCTTGCAGACCCGCTAGTACAGCTTCCCGGCGTCCCAAGTCCAGCTCCGACCCAAAATCGTCCAGTAATAGAATGGGTGCCTCTTCAAGGACATCGCAGATCCATTCTGCCGTTTCCAACTTCAGGGACAATGCACACAGGCGCTGTTGCCCCTGAGACCCGTATCGACGTAGATCCAAGCCGTCCAACTCGATCAGGAAATCGTCTCGGTGAATCCCCCGTTGCAGACTTCGCCATGCGCCATGAGACTTCAGTGAATTCATAAGACACGATCGGCAAACCTCAATCCGTGCATCCGGGGTCTGCGCTCCATTCTCCGTCATGCCACCGATATCCGGATCATATTTCAAAAACGCATGCCCCCCCCCGCCCAACTCACGATATCTCGTGGACAAGCGTTTGGAAACCCCCTCCAGACGAAGGCGCCGTTCATGCATGATGAACGCAGCAGCAGCAGACAATCCGGGTAACCATGCCTCGACTTCTCGGGGAAGAGCATCCGTTTTTTTTCCTCCCGCAATCCTTAAAGCCGCATTAATCTGGCGTGCACACTTGCGGTAACGCTGAAGTTCTTCCAAGTAACCCGGAACCACCTGGCAAAGAATACTGTCTAGGAATCGCCGGCGGCCTGCAGGGCTGCCCTTGAAAAGACCTGCATCCTCCGGAATGAATGTCACAACGGCCGCTTCGCTCAGCAAGTCTGCCAGCCGGGGCAACAACCGACCGTCGAGATAGACACGCTTCCACCCCATGCCCAGAACCGTCCTGAATTTCCGGGCGCCAGACCGGCACTCAAGCAGGATATCCGCACGCGAAACATCACCGAACGTTGAATCCAATGCCCGGGCCCTGTCATTTTTCCACGGAAGCATTTCAGTATCATGACGCGTACGGAATGAGCGGCCAGTCAGCCCCAGATGAACCGCCTCAAGGAGGTTAGTTTTCCCCTGGCCGTTCGCTCCATAGACAAGATTGAGTCCCGAAACGGGCTTGAATTCCAGTCTCCTGATATTCCTCATGCACTGAACCCGGACGCTCGCAACCTTCATCATGCCATCCTCTAACCGCTGGTCGTGACCATCGTCAAGATACTCATACATATTTTCCGAAAAGGGAACCAATGAAAGACCAGATGGCCAAAAAGGGGGATTTGTTTCTTTTAGCCTGAAGGTCGTGCCCCCGCTTCATGCTTCCATCCCGAGAGATGCGGCGGTATAATCCCCGCATCCTGTTTTCAGCAAAGATCTGGGACCCCATGGAACAGCCCATATACCTGGACAGCCACGCAACAACATCCTGTGACCCAAGGGTGATCGACGTCATGCTGCCATTGTTCCATGAATCATTCGGAAACGCGGCCAGTCGAACACATGCTTTCGGATGGGCGGCCGAGGCTCACGTCGAACAGGCGCGCGGAAACGTCGCACGGCTGATCGGGAGTGACCCTTCAGAAATCGTCTTTACATCAGGTGCCACAGAAAGCAACAACCTAGCCGTCCGCGGTGTTGCAGATTCATATTTTCGAAAGGGACGCCATCTTGTCACCTGTGCGACCGAACATCCGTCAATCATTGACAGTTTTCACCGGCTTGAACGATCCGGCTGGACGACAACCATCCTGCCCGTCAATTCCAAGGGCCACTTTGACATTGACACACTTGAACAGGCGCTCAACCGCGAGACCGTATTGGTTTCTCTCATGTACGCCAACAATGAGACCGGAGTTGTCAATCCGGTTGAAAAGGCAGGACACCTCTGCCACGAGCGTGGAATTCTGTTCCATTGTGACGCAACACAAGCAGCGGCATGGCTGCCGATTGATGTCAATCAAATGCAGATCGATCTCCTGTCTTTAAGCGCGCACAAAATGCATGGACCCAAGGGTATGGGGGCCCTTTACGTCCGCCGCCGTTCCCCCAGGGTCCGGTTGACTCCACTGATCGACGGCGGTGGCCACGAGAAGGGAATGCGTTCGGGTACACTGAACACCGCGGGAATTGCTGGGTTCGGTGAAGCTGCCCGAATAGCAACGGAAGAAAAGGCGGATGATTCTGAACGGATCCGTATCCTGAGGGACCGACTGGCTGACGGGATCCTGACGGTGCTCGAAGACGCATGGATCAACGGAGACATGAAAAAACGCCTGCCGAACAACCTGAACTTGGCGCTTGGAAATGTGGGCGGTGAAGCGCTACCCGGACACATGCGTGAACTGGCCATCAGTTCTGGGTCAGCCTGTTCATCTGCCCTGCCAAATCCATCGCATGTGCTCAAGGCAATGGGACTGGACGACGAGTTGGCCCATTCATCAATACGCTTCGGGCTCCACCGCTTCACGACCGACGAGGATATCAGCACGGCCATCGAGGTAATAATCCGTGCCGTTTCCACGTTGCGTGAGCAGGATCCACAGCCCCTTCCACACAAGGGCCGCCGGCCGTGAAGAACACCCCCACTTTCAGGATGTCGATATAACTCAATTGCCCGTCCGTCCCTTGCAACCAATCGTTGCATCCGGCAAGGACCTTTAAAAGACCGCCATCACATATGATACTGAATTATAATCACTTGAATTATTTTCAGCCGTGTGCTGTTGACTCTGTCTATGGGTATCTGATATGTTGACCGGGCGTTGATTACAACCGGATTTCGATTCCGGCGGGGCTGTTCCGGTCCTCTCTGGTTTAACCGTGGATCCGTATTGGACCGCAGTGGGGAATTCCACCGGGGAAAGGTTTTGAGATGATCAATGTTTCAGAAACAGCAGCCAGCCAGATGCAACGCCTCCTGTCGGAAACCGGCCGCGAGACCTGGGGACTGCGCGTAGGCGTAAAGGGCGGCGGTTGCTCAGGTCTCGAATACACCATGGACTATGTCGAGAATCCCGAGAAACACGATCGGGTTTTCGAAACCCATGGCGTGAAGGTATACTGCGACCCGAAAAGCTACCTTTACCTTAACGGGTTAACACTGGACTATTCGGATGCCCTGATGGGTGGTGGGTTCAGGTTCGAAAATCCAAACGCAACCCGGACCTGCTCCTGTGGAACATCCTTCAGCGTCTGAAACCGGCTGTCACGGATGCTTCAAATGGTCCGGCCCTTCATCAACTACCCGGCTCCGTTTCCGCTCATCCAGCCGTGACCCATGGCATACCTTTTAATCGAAGACAGGTTACCGATGGACCGATCGCTCGACACCCAAGACCTACCATTTTCCAAGGACGGGATCATCCGACGGCCTTTGGGCCTGAAGGGGGAGATCCTCGGTGAGCTCGAATCGGATTTTCATTCCGACCTCGTCCTCAAAATCCGCGAGAACGACCATCGTATGACTGCCGGAGAACTCGAGTTTCGCCTAGCGAGGAATTTTGGATTCTGTTACGGCGTTGACAAAGCCATCGACATGGCTTACGAGACCCGGCGGCGTTTCCCGGACCGTGAAATCTACCTGACCACCGAGATCATCCATAACCCACGGGTTAATAACCGTCTCGTACAGATGGGAATGCATTTCCTTTCGGGTCAATATGCGGACGGTTCTATCATTGACGACATCACTTCGGGGGATGTGGTCCTGATCCCGGCATTCGGTGATCACATTGATTTTATAAAACGGTTGAAAGAAACCGGCTGCATTCTGGTTGACACAACATGTGGATCCGTTGTTCATGTGTGGAAACGTGTTGAAAAATATGCCATGGAGGGATTCACCGCAGTCATCCATGGAAAACACTGGCACGAGGAGACCATCGCAACCTGTTCACACGTGAGTATGTTTGAAGAAGGTCGTTACCTTGTCATTTTGAATAAATCCCAGGCTGAGGAGGTCTGTCGGTTCATCCGCACCACTGAAGATGCAGACGCAATGCAGGCAAGATACCGGAAATCGGCATCACCCGGATTCGAATTCACAAAAGATCTTGAACGGATCGGCGTGGCAAACCAGACGACGATGCTCGCCTCGGAATCACAAGAAATCGGCCGGATGCTCCGTGATGCGCTCACCGACCGGCATGGCGAGGAAAACATCAGCAATCACTACCGATCATTCGGCACGATCTGCTCGGCCACCCAAGAGAATCAAGATGCCGTCATTGAGATGATGGAAGACCCGCCCGATATCATGTTGGTTGTTGGAGGGTTCAACAGTTCAAACACGGCTCACTTGGCCAAGATTGCCGGTCAGCACTGCCCTAGCTGGCACGTGGATGATGTCGACTGCCTGATCTCCCCCGGGGAGATCAGGCACCGACCACCCGGCATGGATAACAAACCCCGACTGGACCGTGGGTGGTGGCCCGGGAAAAGACCCCTGCGCATCGGCCTGACCGCCGGCGCCTCAACCCCCAACAGGGTGATCGGTGAAATCATTGAAAGGCTGACAGGATGGGAGGGGGCTGAGTGCCCACTTCCCGGGACCTTCGCATGAGGTCTGCACCTGACACACATAGAACCAGATTAAGACTTGATTTTATAATGGGACTCTTGTCGGAGGATAACAGCAAATGAGCCAGAAAGAAAAACTCGGCCGGACATCTGAGGGAAAGCCGGTCAATCAGAATACCGAACACATCATCCGCCACCTCAATGAATACCTTTCGGTCCGCTTCGATCATGCCTCCCGGATCAATCCCCACCTGATTCATATCAAGGATGATCTGATCTATCACGAAATGGAAAATGTCAGGCGCTGCATGAACAGCAACAAGATATATGGTCCCATTCGCCTGAACGTATCCGACGTCTTCATGGGAGATGACCAAACAAAAAGACGCAACCTGATGTCACCATCGGACCAGACTTCAGTCCAGGTTGAACTGGTCAGTCATGTCCAAGACGCGAAAATCGAGGCCACCCGTGGCCAGATCAAGATCCACGATCTGAAAACTTATTATGCCTCGATCGACCCTCAACTGGGCGAAATGACTGACCTGCTTGAAACCTGGATCTGGTGGGATCTCTATGATGCAGTTGAACTGGCGCGCTTTGAGCAAAAGATAGGAATCATCCGGCATGTCAGGCAGGGGAAATTGTCGGACAAGCTGAGACAAAAGTACACCATGCTGATCCGTCCACTCCAAGGAACCGAAGAAAAACCCAAGGCGGTATCGGATGAGGAAATCATCATGCATCAATATCATCGTCTTGTGGAAATCCAGGAGAACTGGAGCCACCGCCGGGAAACTGAGTGGGGGTATATGTTCGTCCTCAAACGTGACAGGCTGGAGGCATCCGACCCGGGGGAACTGATCGGGAAAATCACTGAAAAAGTCCGTGAATATGACTCGGTCAAGTCCATAGAAACAGATGATCCTAAACAGTTACAGCCCTATGCGGCGATGCTCAACCTTTCATCAGGCGAGGTCAGTCAGGAACGTGTCCTGGAACTATTGCAAAGTCAGTTGATTGAAATTGGACGCGAAATGCTGGACCAGACCGACAACAAACCTCGGCTGGGTCCCCCCTACAACTTCAAATTACACCAAGCCGAACTGCTGAACCGATGGATGACAGACCTGAAGGCCCAACTCGGACCACTTCACGATAAGATCGAAGCAGATAAAAGGAGGAACCAGGAGGCCGAAGAACAGGTTTCATTCCCATCCGAATAACCCCCGCCAAGGAACATCTGGCTAATCATCGCCGGATGATTGGCCTGTTTCGTTGCATTGCAACCGCAATCGCAGCGGCAGGTCGGACCTGATCCTGGCTGGGGGGAGATATGGGCGGACACAAACTTTCCAAGGGCTTTGAACAGGGGATTACGTGACGCAGAAGCCAGCGTCCCCCGACACTGATCTGGATCCCGCGCGGGGCAAAAAAATCAAACCGATGGGCCGGCCCCTTTAGCCAACCTCGCAAAAACATCCCGATGGGGAGTTTCTTCCCAGGGAAATCCCTCGTCTTCGCGACCAAAATGACCATAGGATGCTGAGCGCCGGTAAAGCGGCCGCTTCAGATTGAGACTGCGAACGATCCCCGACGGACTCAAGTCAAACGTATCGCGGATGGCTTCAATCAGTTTTTCTTCATCGATTTTCCCCGTACCAAATGTATCGACATGAATCGAAAGCGGCTGGGAGACCCCAATGGCATAGCTCAGTTGGACCTCACAGCGGTCAGCTGCTCCACCGGCCACGATGTTCTTGGCGATCCACCGCGCGACATAAGCAGCGGAACGGTCAACTTTGCTGGGATCCTTGCCGCTGAAAGCCCCGCCTCCATGACGGCCCATGCCTCCGTAGGTGTCGACGATGATCTTGCGGCCGGTAAGCCCCGTGTCACCATGTGGTCCACCCACGACAAAACGACCCGTCGGGTTGACATGGTAGATGATATCGCCATCCACAAGTTGATCCGGCAGGACAGGTCTGATGATATCTGAGATGATCGCCTCGCGAATCTCATCGTGTTCCCGGTCAAGTTCCTTCGGAGAGGGGGTTTCACCCCCGTAAAGCGGGGCATGCTGGGTTGATATCACAACTGTGTGGATACGCCGGGGCCTGAGGGCGGCATCATATTCAACAGTAACCTGACTCTTGGAATCGGGGCGCAACCAGTCTATCCCGTGCTCACGGCGAACCGTGGCAAGCTTCTCCACGAGACGATGGCTGAGTTGGATCGGAAGTGGCATCAACTGGGGAGTTTCATTGCAGGCGAACCCAAACATCATTCCCTGATCCCCAGCCCCCTGTTCATTATCAACACCGGTACCCTCGTTGACACCCATCGCGATATCTGGAGACTGTGCATGAATGAACTGCTGGAATTTTGCGGTCCTGGCATTGAACCCCATATCCTCCCCGGTATACCCAATTTCCTCGACTGTTCGGCGGGCAACGGCCTCGTAATCAATCCGGGCCCGGGTTGTGATTTCTCCTGACAACACAATCAGATCTGTTGTCGGCAGAGATTCGCAGGCAACCCGTGAATCCGGATCCTGATCCAGCAATGCATCGAGGACGGCATCCGAAATCTGGTCACAAACCTTATCGGGATGTCCCTCTGAAACGGATTCCGAAGTAAACAGACGGCTAGAACAACTCATTTCATCTCCCTCTCTGATCAATCCGGAACCGATGGAAGATAACGTAATCCCAGATCATGTATGAAAATAAACAAAGAGCGGTATTCTAGCGGAATCAAGAGGTTAAATGCACCATAAATCATATTATTCGAGCTTCAGATCACTACGATTCGCGCCACTTGTACTCATTATCTGAGCGCCCGGGATCATGACCCCAGATTGATTCTGGCCGCGGCACAAAATCTTTCTCATGGTCGGACGCACTGCAAAGCAGTATGGAATAACGGGTATTGATAACAATGACGCACACCGGAGTAACGTCTCTAAATGCTTTCCCTCTGGCCCGGACACATGCGGTATTCCGGCATAATGACAGTCGATCCGGCCGTTTCACGTAACCGGCAGCTGGGATCGTAGGATCAAGGAATATACTTGTTTTTGTGGGATATCATTGGCAACCTGCTGATACTCTTAACGTCGCTCCCGGCATGTGGTTGGCAGACAAAAAGACCGATAATTAGCAATAGGGCAGGCTTAATCCGATATGAATTCAAGCTGTATACCCGTTGGATTCAAAGGCCTGGGGACCTGTGTCCCCGATCGAGTGTTGACCAATTACGATCTCGAAAAGATGGTCGATACCTCCGATGATTGGATCACCATCCGAACGGGAATCCGGGAACGTCGTATCTTGGCCAGTGACCAGTCCAACAGCGACCTCGCAACCGAGGCTGCCCGTTCAGCCCTTAAAGATGCGAAACTGCAGGCCGATGACCTGGATCTGATCATTTGCTGTACTTTCACCCCAGATCATCCGCTACCCGCCACAGCCTGTATCGTCCAAAAGAAGCTGGGCATGCGTAAACCGGTCCCGGCATTCGACCTGGAGGCAGCGTGTTCGGGTTTCATCTACGGCTGTTCTGTCGGGGCCGCATTCATTCAAAATGGGGTCTACCGACATGTTCTCGTAGTGGGTTCAGAGGCCTTGAGCCGTTGGACAGACTATAAGGATCGAAACACCTGTGTCCTCTTCGGCGATGGGGCGGGGGCCGCCATCCTGTCAAGGGTGGATGAAGGACGCGGACTGCTGGGTCAACGCCTCGGCGCCGACGGATCCGGCAAGGATCTGCTCATGATTCCTGCCGGGGGATCAACACAACCGGTGACCTGCGAAGCCGTTGAGAAACTAAGCCCGTTCATCCGGATGAACGGGAATGAAGTCTACAAGTTTGCGACCCGTATTATTCCGACGGTTATTGAGGAGGCACTGGAAGAAACCAACATGACACCCGATGACTTGGACCTGATTATTCCCCATCAGGCGAACGTGCGGATTCTCGAGGTTGCCGCAAGGAAGCTGGGGGTCCCGATGGCCCGCTTTGTTGTCAACATCGAGAAATTCGGCAATACGTCCGCGGCAACGGTCCCCTTGGCCATGATGGACGCACAAACGGACAAAAGACTCGTGGAGGGCACAACATTTGCGCTGGTTGCCTTCGGGGGTGGACTGACTTATGGCGCAAGCATATGGAGGTGGTAGACGGCAATGCCACGCCATGCCAAGCGCCTGGGAATTCATCAAGAGGACAAGATCAGGCCCACGTGATATCCATTGGAAGGGGATTCCTGAAAACCGGGCTGGATCAGATGGAAATACACGGATGAAATATGGATTCACACCCTAATATCATCCAATGGGAACTGCTGGGGGGAGCGACCCCCACCAACGACGATGATGTTTACTCAACATAACATCCTAAAGAGCTTCAGCATGAAGCGCAGGACCGCGCGCAAGTCATACCCAGGTCTCTGGTGGTTATGTGGCATGTTGATTCTGGTGGTTGTTTCGGCCGTGCTTGCCGGATGTACGCTCTACAGCTCGGATCACTGCTGGGTTCCAGAGGACCAGTATCTCGATGCACGAACACTGTATATCCAGACCGGATCGCTCGAAATCGTGAAACGCCGTATGGAGGAGATGCAGTGGCGTATCTGCCGACGGAATGAAGTGGTTTACCGGCTGCAGCGGGAATTCGAGGTCTTGCCCGAGGAACTCCCGGCAGGATAGCATTGCCGGACTATCCTATCGGCATTTCGGGATCGCGCCATCTTCATGGTCAACAAGATTGGTCCACCAGAGTGTCCCAAACCGGGACGAATTCCCATTCAAGCGACATGGATAAAATCGGGTGGAAACTCTATCCCCCCGAGTGGTGAGATGCAGAGGGCTGTCCGCAAAAAACATAACTGAATTACAGGCAAACAAGCGATTCATGACGTTGTCATAACCGGCATGGCAAGGATCATTCCCACAATCTTATTCGGAACCAAATGACCCCCATCCCGTAAAATGTTCAATCCTGAAAACTTATGGTTATATCTCCTGAATAAACATAGGTGGCCGATAATAAACCACTGTGTTGACAGATAACCGAGTTCGGATATTGCCAACAGCCAAGGAAGCGGTCTCAACCTTGACATCCCGGGGTTACTACGAGAGGATGCAAGTATTGGCGCGATTGCGGATATCCTCCCCCGGATTTCCGTACCGGGTCGGTCGTTTCCCGCGAATCGGATCTCCGACAGGTTGAATCCCATCCACTGCCTAGAAGTCCAGAAACTCGTCAAAACATACGGAAAAAGGCGTGTCGTCAATGAAGTCAGCCTGAGCCTTGATCATGGTGAGATAGTGGGTCTTCTTGGCCCCAATGGGGCTGGCAAGACAACCACGTTCAACATGGTTGTGGGGATTGTCAAACCAGATTCCGGGACCATCCTGCTGGGCGGCAGCGACATCTCGGGATTGCCCCTCTACAGACGCGCGCGCGCCGGACTGGGCTACCTCGCCCAGGAGAAGTCTATTTTCAATAAACTGACCGTAGAACAAAACCTGATGGCCATCTTGGAGACAACCGGGTTGGGCCGCACTGAACAAAAGGAACGCATGGAACAGTTACTTCATGAGCTGGGCATTATCCACCTGAGGAAAAATCTTGGGGGAAAACTATCTGGGGGCGAGACACGCCGGGTCGAAATTGCACGTGCGCTAGTCATTGAGCCCAGTTACCTGCTGCTAGATGAACCCTTTGCCGGAATCGACCCCAAAACAGTGGAAGAACTGCAGGATATCATCCGGCATCTTCGCAATCGCGGGTTGGGGATCCTGATCACCGATCACAATGTCCGGGAAACCCTGACGGTGACCGACCGGGCCTATATTATTCACGAAGGTAATATCCTACACCATGGGTCTGCGGAGGTTCTGATTCATGATCCCGAGGTGCGTCGTCATTACTTGGGCAAACGTTTTTACATGCAGACGGAAACAGAGCCATCTTCATGATGCACGTCTAGCCAACCACAAATCTCCACAGCGAGCTAGTACCGCAAAAACCATCTCGGGAAGGAGCGCTGATCATGACACTGCAGATCATGGGCCGTCACTATAGCATCTCTGAGAACCAGAAGGAATATATCGGCAAGAAAGTTGGCCGGCTACGAAAGATATGCGGCAAGCTTGACGACCTGAAATTTACGATAACGAAGGGAAATCATACTTATGAAACCGAGGGGTATGTTCGCACAGGAAAGGCCGTTGCACGTGCATCCGTGAAGGCCAGTCACAGTTATGAGGCGATCGATCTTCTCGTCGACAAGCTTGAGGCGCAGATCAGCAGGATCAAGGATAAATTGGACTCATCGAAAAAACATACTTCAACCCACAGGAATGCAGATGATACATCCGAATTAGAGGAAAGTGGCGGGATCGGGAATAAAGTCGTCAATGCCTGACACAACAGAAAGCGCCCCGCCTAGAATATAGCAGTGGACCCGGGCTTGAATGCCCCGGGTTCTTGTATCTGACAGATACGGAAACAACGTGCCCATCTTCTGCATCCCTACATCAGGTCATTTCCAGCTGGGTCCGATCCTGAAGCAATGACGAATTATGGACCCCTACACATGTTTATGACCCATCATCGCCACCTCCTGATTTTATTCATCTTCCTTTCAGGGGCTCCTGCGGCACGTGATGAATATCCGACCCCGCCCGATCCACCTTTACCGGGTTCGCGGGAGTTTGAGACCGGCCACAAGGTTCGTGAAGAACGCAAAACGCAACCGTTCAGGAAAGAGGAGGCTTCGGTAAAAATCCTCAAGACACTCATGCCATACCGGCGCTGCCTGTGGATCACCCGATGGGATTACCGCAACCCCGGGGACGTTGAGAAAATCTTTTACAATGCAGCATCTATACGCTGCAGTGACGTTTTCTTCCAGGTCCGCGGTGCAGGGACTGTCTTCTATCCCAGCCGTATCGAACCCTGGGCGTGGGAATTAACCGGGGCCGACCCGGGTTCAACCGGCGTTGACCCGGGATGGGACCCGCTCGAGATGGCCTGCAAGAACGCAAAACGTTATGGCCTGAGGATCCATGCCTACCTGAATGTACTGCCGGCTTGGCGCCACAGAACCCATGACCCGCCCAAAAGGAGCGGACATGTCTATAAGCGACACCCTGAATGGATCATGCGGCGGATCGACGGCAGACGTATGAACCCTCGGAAGGATTACGCCTTCCTGGACCCGGGACTGCCTGCGGTTCGTCGGCATGTGGCAAGTCTATTCGCCGAGGTAGTGACAAACTACCCTGTTGATGGAGTACACCTGGACTATATTCGTTATCCACACAAACAGGGCGCTTACTCCTATACCGATCCGGTCGTGCAGGATTTCAAGGAACGGTTCACCTTGCATCCTGAAAAACGGCCGGCTGCCTGGGATCACTACCGCCGCACACAGGTGACAACGACAGTGAAGGCAATCGCTGAGGCCTCCCGCCACGCCCGGCCGGATATTCTTCTGACCGCATCCGTGATAGCCGACCGTAACCGAGCGTTGAACGAGGTTTTCCAGGAATCCATCAAATGGGTACGCGAGGGCCTCGTGGACGCAATCGTCCCGATGGCCTATATCGACGGACTTCAGGATTTTGAAAACCTTGCGCGACCTTATGCCGATAGCACGATCCGAGACCGGGTTTGGATCGGGGTTTATGCCGAACCGAGCAGGAACAAGGCACTCAAGGAACAAATCGAACGGGCCATAAAATACAAATTCGGCGGAGTTGCGGCCTTTGCATACGGAAACCTGTTCGACAATCACAAACCCAACAGCATGGCAAGAAAAGTCTATGAAGGATTTACAGGAAAGTAAGCTTATCCTCTTGATGATCTGGATTAGACAAGGATCCCGAAAAGGGAGCCATACGAGAACGTAAGCAGTATAGACCCGGCCTTTTCCGGAAATATTATCTAGATCAATCGCCCGGCTTGTCCTTTGTTCTCCAGTGAATATCAGTAATCATGGCGATATGTTGAAACTGAATACACGTTCAATCTCCCTCCGGCACGGGGGATTCAATGAATGCCCTTAATAGGAGGGATGATATATTTGCAACATGCTCCGAATTAACGATACAGTCTCCATTCCCGACGACGAAATCGAGCTCAGTGCTGTGCGCGCGAGTGGGCCGGGCGGGCAAAATGTGAACAAAACTTCGACAGCAGTCCATCTGCGTCTCGACATTCCCACCTCATCGTTGCCAAAAGCCTGCAAATTTCGCCTGTCCGAGTTGAAGGATCGACGAATCACACGCGAAGGCGTGATCGTGATCATAGCCCGGCGTTTCCGAACACAGGAAGGGAACCGTGCCGATGCACTAGATCGATTAAGATCCCTCATCAGGAAAACGCTGGTTGCACCGAAACAACGCAAACCTACGAAGCCCCCATACGCATCCAGACATAAACGCCTCGAAGAAAAACGGCATCGCGGTCAGGTTAAGACCCTGAGGAGAAAGGTTCAGGAGTAAGCCCAAGCCGAAACAGAAGAATAATGCTTCTCACAAATCCTGCAACCATAAATTACCGATGATGGTATGCCGGGAAGTTCCCAAACAAGAGTCCGGTGGCATTGTTCGATAATTATAGATGCGGTGATATGAATCCCGCAAGTATTACGCCTGATTACGATTCGAAGGTCATTCAGGAGCCGATCCGGATATAAAGCCCATAAATGACAGCATTCTCCCCGCATTGTTACCATCACGACGGTAGGAGCAGAAACGGTTGTCATCATGATATGTGCAGTCTTCACATATGTGAATTTTTTCCGACTGCATGCCGGCATTCAAAAGTTGGTGTCGCGTGATGGTCCGCAGGTCCAGATTCCTCCCATTCGGGCTGATCCCCGCCCCCGGATATAATCTTTCAAATTTTTCCACCAGTTCATGTCCAACTTCATACATGTCATGCTGGATACACGGGCCCATCCAAGCTTCCATCATAGCCACGGATATCCCGAAACCCGCCATTCTCCCAGCGGTCTCCGCTGCAAGATTTTCCTTTAACCCGCGCCAACCGCAATGCGCAAGGCCAATGATCTTATGGATCGGGTCGACCAGAAACAATGGCAAACAGTCGGCCGTTCGAATGGCTAGGATCAGGCCGGGAAAAGTGGTGATCAGCGCATCGGTCGAAGGATATTCGGCGGCTCGCAGCACATCATCATAACGGAACCCCACAGGCGCACTTTGCTCAGAAACCGGTTCTCTAACTACAGTAATATGGCTTCCATGCACTTGATCACATCCCAGCGTCCACCCATTGGGTATCACCCCCGCCGCCCGGGCCTCCCGAATCTGATCGAAGAAAGTCCCCTTTCCCTGGCCGGACAAAACACCTTTCAGCGAGGTCCCGTGTGCCAGTCCTGGAAATCCATGCCACGCATCACATCCAATGAGCGTCCCTGAATCTGTACCTGATTCCGAATTCACGGCAGTGGACCTGCCTCATGACGGGATTTTTCGGGCCCAAAGTAATGTGCGGCAAGCTGTCCACAGGCCGCATCTATCTCACGGCCCTTGCTCCAGCGCACAGTCACGGTCATGTTGTTCCCCGACAGAAACTCCACAAACCGGCCAAGAACTGATGCATCGCAAGGTTTATAGTCCAAAGGATCACTAGGGTTGAACATGATCAGGTTGACCTTGCAGCGAATATCCTGCAGCAGGCCCACCAACCGACTAGCATCAGCCATGGAATCATTAATCCCCTTCAATAGGACATACTCGATCGTGATGCGACGCCGGGTCTCCAGCGGATAGGACCGTAACGCACTGAGCAGCACACCAATCGGCCAACGGCGATTTAGCGGCATGATTTTGTCCCGCACCTCATCACTGGTCGCGTTCAGTGACACCGCCAGTCCAACACCCAGCCTGGCATCGGCCAGCTCCGCGATCCCTTGCACATGCCCAACCGTCGAGATCGTCACCCGTCGTTTCGACAACGCATACCCGTCAGGATCGGTAATCACTCTGACGGCTGGGATGACGCCTTTTGGATTGTGCAGGGGCTCTCCCATTCCCATGAAGACCATGTGATGAATGGTTTCATCCTCCTTCATCACATCTCGCTTGAGCTGCATCACCTGATCAACGATTTCGGATGAAACGAGATTGCGCTGGAACCCACCGTAACCCGTGAGGCAAAACGTGCATCCCATTGCACAGCCGATCTGTGAACTGACACAAAGGCTTGTCCTTCCTTCATCCTCACGCATCACAACACTCTCGATATAGCGCCTATCGTGTGTCCTGAACAGAACCTTCTGTGTGCTGCCCGGATCGCCCAGGACACGAATCCGTTCCAGGGCCGCTAGGCGGGTGTTTTTTATGAGCCAGTCACGCAGCCCCGCGGGCAGGCTTGTCATCTCATCGATAGAAGTCGCCTGTTTTTCATGGATCCAGTGATAAAGCTGTTTGGCGCGATAAGGCTCAGATCCCGCCCGCTTAACAAGATGGCAAACATCGTCACGTGTCATCCCGCGCAGGACGATCGGGGGAGGGGCGCTTCCCTCGCCCCCCGGCGAGCAAGTAATCGAGGAATGTTCATCCATGATCTCCGGAAACCCTCCCCAAGCTCCCATTTCAGGGATCATCATAGCTCAATCGTGATCGTAATCATAATCGTAATTGTAATCGGACATGACCACGCGGCATAGCCAGACATAAACCGGCATCGTCATACCTGGGCTGAACAGATATCAATATCTGTAAGCGTATTGTAGTCGTAATCACGAAATGGATCCCTGTGAAGCCTGTAAGCCAGAGGGATCATGGTTACTCATGACACCGGTCTCCCCTCATGCACAGAACTCCTGATATCCTGCAAGCTTAAATATCACCGATCGATTATGTGGACCATTACGATTACGGGGATGGTGGACATCACAAGTCGGGTTCAAAATTATGATTACGGGGCAAGTGGAGGCTCGAAAACCTCTCCTTTTGGAGTACGGAATGTGAACCGGTAGGGGGCGTTATCAAGGGTCTTACGGCCGACCGTTCTTGCACGACGCTGAATGGTAACCGTGTATTCCTCACCCTGTTCCCAATTGTGCCGGATATAAAACCGTGTCCATCCGGTCTCAGGGTCATCATCGCTAGACAATAGCGGCATCGCGTCGAGTCGCGGCCTGATCCGTACGGCGTCATGGGTCAGAGTCTTGTGCTGCATCGCTGCGTTGAAATATATGATGATGGGGACGGCCGACCCGAAGCCCCTGACCAGTTCTTTGTCATGCGGAACTGTACGGATGACCGACGGCTCGCCCGTGCGGAACGAGGCCTCGAAAACTTCCTCGAGTTGAACCCCCTCAAAGTCTTCCGCCGTGGTGTCGATCAAGATCCGGTATCGCGTTTTGAAATCCACCGAACCGTCGGGGCCAGCGCCATAGACCACGATTTTCGCCAAATCATAATCCGTATCTCTACGTTCCTTTCCACTGAAGACCTGAAATGCAACCTCGGGCTCGATGGTAATCGATTCCCGTAGACTCTCAGGCTTCATTTTCTTGCTAAAACGCACCGTGATTGGCATTTCTTTCTGGATCATCCAGTCGCGCATGCCATCCTCGGGTTCAACCGACAACACCCGCGGATAATCAAGAACTTGCTTTAGAAACAGGAGGTCCACGACAAGATCATCACCGGTATTTACCTCGAATGGGCCAACCTCGGCCGGCTCATATCCCTCAGCCTGCGCAATCAAATTATAAGTCCCCGGCGGGACATTGTTGAGCAGGTAATTTCCCTCACGATCCGTGATAGCCATAATCGATGTGCCAGCCAAGGCAACCCGAATACCGCTCATAGAGACTCCATCCGCCGCATCTTTAACGGCGATTCCCACAACGACACCTCCCTCATCAGCAATATCTGCAAGTGCTTCCATCGCCAACTGGATATCCATGCCAGGCAGTTTTTCAAGATCAATCGCAACCGGGCTTGACGGCTGATAGCCTGCTCCACTGGCTTGGACAATAAACTGCCCGGCGGGCAGGTCGTGAATGGAAAACCCCCCCTCTGAATCAAGTGTCGCGTGGAAGTCGGGTCCTTGGTTTGTCATCATCTCCACCCGGATCCGGTCAAAATCGTTGGTTCTTTTCCCGGCGGAATCATAAAGGTAGACTACCCCCCGGATATAACGATTGCCCGCGATACCCGAAGGGATCAAATTGACGGTGATCGGGTCGTCGGCCGGGCCCGGCAAAACCCGAACGATATGGTCATGATTTTCGAACCCTTCCATTTCAATATGAAGGCGATATGTCCCGGATGGAATGTTCCAGAAAAGAAACGTGCCATCCGAGCGTGAGGCGGTAAGGTAGGGAGTCTCAACATCAGTTTCCGGGTCGCTGAGCCAGATATTGCAATGCCGCCAATCCGCCACCGCAACACCCGCCACCCCGGCAGCCTGCAACAGGCCCGCGAGGCTGCCCATGCCAGACAGATCAGCGGCTGCAATGTCCTCTTCTGTATAGGCCTCAGGCTTCAGGAACAGTGCTGGAAGGGGCCAAGTTTTCTGATCGGAACCGGGCCTGATTGTGACCACACCGATTTTCGCGGCCCTGAACCGGTCATGTCGTGCACTAAACTCATAGATCCCCGGTTCCAGATTGCGAATATTGAACTGCCCCTCGACATCGGTAATGGCAATGATATTGGAGCCAGGAACATAGACCTGAATTCCCGAAGAGTCAGAACGACCCTCAAGGCGCACAAACCCGTGGACGCTGTAGGAAATCTTGGGTGCGGCAACTTGAGCTAACGGGCCGTCGGATGGGAAGTCGCCTGCAGGTCGGGGTCCACAACCTGCCAGCAGTAGCCCTGTCACGAGGATGACTTGAAGGGCCACCAAGTCGACTTTACAGGCCTTGAAACACATCAAAAAAACAGGTGCCCCCGGACTTGATTTGATTCCAGCGGCGGCAGGATCCCGGCCATACCATCAGTCCTGGCCGTCCGCCAAGAATCTGAATCCAACACGTGCCGCATATTTCTCGAGCATCGCTTCCTCAAAAACCTTGCTTTGACGCTGGTGAATCTGTCCATTTACCGCATCCAATATCCCCTCGTCCTCCAACTCCATGAGTCTTGGCGGAATCCTTTCCTGAAGAAGCACGCTGGCTACACCCCGGTGGGGGACGATAAAAACGGGAGAAAATTCCCCCTGCTCCAGCATCTCGAGCTGATCCCGGTATTCCTTATAAATTCGTGTCTCGTCGATGGGCTCACCGGACTCGGGAACACGGTGTCCGCGAGCAACATAGGGCGCATTCAGCACGGGAGCCTGCTCAAGAAAATCCTCGGCCGTCCTGACCCCCTCCATCTCCTTCTGGAGTTTGTCTCGCAAGATTTCATGGGCATGAGCCCTGTCTTCCTTGTCCAGCTTTTTATCCTCAGAGCTGATCATGGCCACAATCGACTTGTATGCAAGCTTCTGTCGAACCTTGAACATAGTCTCCTTGTTTTCCTCGTAAAACTGCCTCTGCAATTCAGGTGTGATGTAATCAAAGGTCTGTTCCGCCACTCTCCTTGCAATAAACCGGCTACCTAGGCTGAATGCACGGACCGTAGGCATTACCCGGGAAAGCTCACTGTCCGGATCCTCCAGTTGCTGTTTCCCGAGCTTGCGGATGAGCATCATCTGCAACGGCTGCGTCATCTTCATCCTCTCGAGTATACCATCCCGATCCTTCGGGCTACCGGCTTTTCTCCAGATCCCCTCGAAATCCCCCCAGGTCAGTAACTCATCACCCAGCCTTGCGACCACGGTGCTGGTGGTCAACTCCTCACCCTGCGCGATGATCAGGTCATACTTGATGTCCAGAACGGGGTCATCGAAGAGCATTGCCAGAACTTCATCGACAAGGCGTTGATTGTCACTTCGGCTCATTTCACCAAGGATCGCGTTCTTGACATCCTTGATGGCCTTATAACCTTCCTCTTTCTTCTGGGTGACCTCGATAACCTGATAGCCATGTTTTGTCCCGAAGATCTCGGAAACTTGGCCAACGGGCGTCTTCTTTGCCATCTCGATCAGGGTGCCCAGCATTGGCCGAGTCCCCTGGGGCAGGGGACCGATGACATCACCCTTTGAATCCGAATCCGAGTGGCGAACGCAGAGTTCCTCGAATGCGGTGCCTTCATCCACTTCACCAAGGATGCCTTCAAGACGATCACGGACAGCCTTGGATGCCACGGCATTCATGGGGATCAACAGCTTCTCGCCGGGATTCAGGCTCTTCCATTGCTTCTGTTCGTCGTAGCGGACAGGCCGTCCCGGAACATCCATCCGAATGTTGGCGGCCAAAGACTCGTCGCCGCTTATCCTCTTCGCAATCCGCTCCAAATCCCCGAATCCATCCTGCTCGATATCCGCCTCGGAAACCACATAAGACTTATATGTCATCTTGATAAGATGGCGCATGTGAAATTCGAAGGGCTGCTTATATTTCGGCTTGTGCTTCTGGTAATATTCCTCAACCTCTGAATCCGTATAATGTCCAATATGGTCATAGATATAGGTCTTTGTAAGCCATAGCAGAAACGCCCTTTCTTGGTTCTGCGGATATAACTCCTTGCAGTATTGAAGCAACTCAGCATCATCAACAGCGTCGATTTCATAATCCTTCAACGCCTGTCCAATGATCGCCCGCCACAAGGCCACAACCCTCAGTTTCTCGTTGTCCAGTTTCGGAATGCTGTCGGCCCGGAGTTTCTCCAACCCCGCAATCTTGTTGTATTTCACAAATTCCATCAGATCTGAGACTAGAATTCGCCCCCCGCTGTATTCCGCAATCACCGCCTCCGTGCTTCGATCGTCCAATTGGACGTGGTCATGGCTGGCGGAAGACTGTAACTCGCTATTTTCTGGAACAGCGGACTCCTGGACCATTTCTGGCAACGCGGTTTTTTTTTCGCAACCGGCGATCAATAACACGAGCAGTAACAACGAGAATGGGAAACAGCTTTTCAACATATACATACCCTCTGTTGAAGACAGTTCAGACATCGCATCAGCCTCTTGTTTCACGAAACTTATCGTAATGTAACTTGCCTGATCCTGATGATTATAGACAGCAATCTTGACGGATCAAGCAACAATTTCCCCCCCTCTACAACAAAGCCAAGGCTGCACTTGGGATTGACGTCCCCCCTGAGTGCTAATAATATGGGCGCCAGACCCAGCATATATCTGGAACGAACCATCATCACCCTGATTTTGATGCCGCGCCGACAGGGCCAAATACAGCATGGACCACCAAGCAAAACCATCCGGAACCCAGCAAGCCCGATTTCACGTCATCCTTGTCCTGCACAATAGCGCCGACTGGATCGAACCCTGCATGGAATCGCTTCGGGCCCAAAGCCTGCAGGCAGAACAGATCACCCTTTTCGACAATGCCTCGACAGATAACGGGGTCCGACGCGTCGAACGACATTTTCCAGGGATCAGAATTATGCGTAGCACTGTAAATATTGGTTTTGCAGGAGGAAATAATCGTGCCGCAAAGGTTGTAAGGGATTGTGAATATATCTTGCTCCTCAACGCGGATACCATCCTCGCCATCAATGCCCTCGAGAAACTATCACAAGCCTTCGCATCCCATCCCCATATGGGTGTTATGGGATGCAAAGTGTTGGAAGACGATGTGGAAACAATCCAGCATATAGGCATCAAAATCCGTGATAACGGGCTTACGGACAATCTGGGGCAGGGTGAACCGGATGAAGGCCAATACAGGGGCGTCATGGATGCCATCAGCGTGCTGGGTGCTGCCATGGCGATAAGACAGGAGGTCTGGACTGAACTGGGGGGTCTTGATGAGCGGTTTTATCCGGCTTATTACGAGGAAACCGATTTCTGTTACCGGGCGCGGGCAAATGACTGGAGGGTCGGCGTGGCCTGTGACGCGATTGTGACCCATTTTGACGCCCAGAAGGAACGGCGCGCCGATCCGGCCTTTCTTGAAATGTTTTTTCGAGGTCGCGCCCACTTCCTCAAGAAGCATTATCGTATCCGTGACTGGATGACCCGCTTTTTGCCCGACGAAATCCGATGGCTTCGATACTGGGGAAGCAAGGGTATGCGACGAATCGCACTGAGAACCTTGCTGCAGGTCATGACTGGCCGTGCACCTAAAGCCTCAGACATTCGATCTCCTTACTAAATTGGGGGATTTGTCGGCAAGTATAGAAAATGAATCAATCCCCCGCCCACATGCGTATGGGTCTTGCCGGACAAAAAAGATCTTGCGGGTCCTAAACGACCCGAGGGCAAAGGAGTCGTGGGACAAGAATCCCTTGGAATTAACTGATGGGCAGTCAATATTCTTTCGTCATGTCCATATCGGTTCGTGTTTTCAATCAAGACTCTTCGAATATGATTGGAACAACTTTGCGATTGCGAGGGAGGAGCAGGGGTGAATGCTGAATATTGTTCTTTACGCGCCACGGATCCCGCAGAATACCGGGCAAATCGCACGCAGTTGCATCGCGATGAACTGCAGACTACACCTTGTCCGGCCCCTTGGATTCCGCATGGACTCCGCCAGCTTGAAACGCTCCTCCGTCGGTTATCTTGAAGACATGGATATCCTGATTCATGATAACATCAACATGTTTCGGAATACGGCCAGCTATCCCTCGCGTAGCTGGCTGGTCTCAAAAAATGGATATCATCCCTACGACTCGGTCCGATTCAAAGAGCATGACTGGCTGGTTTTCGGGAACGAAACCGAAGGCTTGCCTGCAGGTTGGCTGGAAGAAAACCTTGAGCAGACACTGATGATACCCATGCTAAATACGGAAACGCGCTGCCTGAATCTATCCACGGCTGTCAGCGTCGTTATGTTCGAGGCGATTCGACAGTTCCGGGCCATGCCCGATGTAAGATACCGTTAATGCAGAACCGAAAAGCCATCGGCTGAAAAACCAAGGCACCCATCCACTGGATTTCACCCCCAGGATATATTCCCCGTACCATGAAAAAAATCCATGTCATTATTCCCGCATATCACCAGAACAAGTCTGTGTCACGTTCAATTAGCGCGGCGCTTCAATCCGAACAGGCCGAGGTTCATGTCCTGGTCGTTGACAACGATTCCGATGGGCGATGGATGCATGAAACCTGGAGCCAAGAACCCCGGCTTGAATGGCTGGTCAACCCCGGCAACCCCGGCATGGGTGCGGCCCTCAACCAGGGAATTGAGAAGGCCCTCAACAATGGAACGGACTTGGTTTTCATCCTCCAACCCGGAGACTGTGTTGAGCCTTTAACTCTAAAAATACTCGCCGGGGCGGCCGGGGTCGCCGGCTTGGCAACCCCAAGGGTGGTCGACTCCGACGGCAACATCCGGGACGCTGGCGGCAGCTTGGACCTGTTACGGTCAACGGCACGACTGAAGGGCCGTGATGATGTGAAGAGAGAAAGTTATGAAAAAGCGGAGAAAGTGAGCTGGTGCTCATTGCACGGGCTAATGATCTCTGCAATGGCACTGCAGAGCGGGATCAGGTTCCATGAAGACTATTTCAGTTCCTGGGAAGACGTGGATTTCTGTGTTTCGATGCGCAAAGCTGGGTTTTCACTCATTTATGCGGCCCAATCAATTTTACGAACAGACCGCATTGATCCAGAAACGGGAAAATCCGCGCGCCAATCCATCTATTACCGGACACGTAACCGATTTTCCCTGCTGATGCGTCATGGAAACTGCCGCCAGAAATTGGCCGGGTTCCTTTACCTGGTATCTGCCGTGCTGAGTCGGGCGCTTTTGGACACCCTACGGGGCAATCGACTTCACGGACGTGCCCGCCTAATCGGGCTGATTGACGGCATGCACCAACGGATGGGGCCACTACGAAGCTGATCAGTAGTTGATTTCGAGATGTTCATGACGGTATCATCACCGGCAGTCTTGCAGAGAATAATTTTAAACGACCGAGGACGGGATAATGCTGAAGATTGGTGTGTGCCTGGCCGGCTGCGGCCAGCTTGACGGGTCGGAAATCCATGAAGCGGTCAGCACCTTGATAGCGATTGACCAAGCGGGTGAAAAGGCCGTCTGCATGGCCCCCGACGTCGCCCAAGTCGATGTCATCAACCACCTGCAGCATGCGCCCAGTGAAGACGACACAAGGAATGTCATGGTTGAGTCGGCCCGAATCGCCCGAGGTGAAATCGAGGCCGTTGCGCTGATCAACCCCGAGGACCTGGATGCACTGGTCTTTCCTGGCGGATTCGGTGCCGCCAAAAACCTCTGTACTTTCGCTGCCGATGGCACCCAATGCTCTGTAGATCCTGACGTAGAAATCCTCGTGGCAGACATGCTTGAAGCCGGGAAACCGGTAGGGGCGATCTGCATTGCGCCGGCGATGATTGCACGCATCTGCGGCAACCGTGGTATCAGGGTGAACATTACGATTGGGAGCGATGAGGAGACAGCGAAGGCTCTTGAGGACATGGGGATCAATCACTGTGTCTGTAAGGCAACAGACTGCATCGTCGACGAGGAATACAAGATTGTTAGCACGCCGGCCTATATGCTGGGCAACGGGCCAGCCGAGGTTTTCACTGGAATCAGCAAGCTGGTACACGAGGTTATACGCCTTGCAGAAACCAGGGGCCTGGCCTGAAAGACTTTTTTCAGGATGCCCACCCGATTCGCCTGTTCTGGCTTGAGAGGTCGACATGCATTCGCTAGACTACGATGCATAAGCTGATGAGACGGGTTACTTGGACCCCTCACCCGGGGTGTCGGGTGGCACCTGCGCACACCAGTCGCGAGATCCCAGCAGCGGACGTTTAGGACAAGATGAGTATCGAATCCCTCCACCCGGAATCAGCACGGCAGTTTTCCACGCCAGATTCATCTGATTCGAGCGATTCAGAGCTTCAGATTATTGAAATAACAAGAGATCTGATCGGCCTGATTGGTGAAGACCCCCAGCGCGAGGGGTTGTTGCGTACCCCAGCACGTGTCGCCCGAGCCTGGACGGACCTGACGACCGGATACCGCACCGATCTTGAAAGTATCGTCAACGGCGCAATATTTGAGGAAAAATACGACGAAATCGTGGCCGTTCGGAAAATCCGGTTCTTTTCACTCTGTGAGCATCACTTGTTACCCTTTTTCGGGCATTGCACCGTGGCCTATATCCCCAACGGCAAGGTGATCGGGCTCTCCAAGATTCCACGCATCGTGAACATGTTTGCCCGCAGATTACAATTGCAGGAACGCCTGACCCAGCAGATTGCCTCAGCCATCGACGAGATCCTCCAACCCAGGGGCGTGGCGGTCGTGGTGGATGCCCTCCACATGTGTGTCATGATGCGCGGTGTGGAGAAACAGGATAGCCTGACGACGACCAGTGAGATGGTCGGTTCATTCAAAAACAACCCCCAGACAAGAAACGAGTTTCTAAGTCTGCTAAAAAACACTGGCCCGGGCAGCGGGCTTGCATGACAGTGGTTGACCGACCCGGCGAGATGTCCAGTACGGACAAGAAATACGTGTTGAGACGAGAAATCATGGTTTTTATGATTTCAGAAGGTAAAATTCGGATCCCAATGTGATCAGGAGCTATCCATTACGGATGAATACGCTGCAACTCAACTTCACTGCCACTTCTGGAGGAATTGCCATTCTCCTCAAGCCGTCAACCTGGCTGAGGGCAATGTGGTTCGCAGTTGCCGCCCTGCACG
>CAYYNQ010000002.1:0-22507 GCA_964473105.1 uncultured Candidatus Sumerlaeota bacterium
AAAACATCCCCATTCTGCCGATCATTGGCTCAGGGGAAGAACTGATTCGTCCGGTTTATGTCGAGGACGTTTCCATACTGACCCTGAACTGTATAGAAAACCCGATCTCAACCCGAAAAACATACATGGCGGGTGGAGCAACAGAGGTGACCCTGAACCACTTCATGGGCGAGTTGTGCCGAACCTTCAAATTAAAACGGATCCCAGTTCACCTCCCATTATGGCTGGCCATGATGATCGCTCATTGTTCCTCACTGATAATGGGAAATCCCCCCATCACCACAGATAACGTCAGGGGAGTCCGTGAATGCCCCCTGGTTGATCATCAGTCCGCCGTCCAGGATCTGGGGTATGAACCCATGGAGTTGACAGAGGGTTTGGATAAAACCCGACACTGCATGATCACCTCCCCGACTCAAGGAAATTCTGCACAAGGGAGAAAATGAATTTCAGCCAGATATTTACCCAATTACCCGGTCAGCTCTATTTCATGGATACCTAGGATGGTCTTTGAAAAATGCTCTGAACCTGCCCCAGTCCGCCGGGGGGGTGCCAAGAGTGACAATATCTTGCTGGTTGGCGAGTCCTGATGGTTTCCAACCTCATCCAGGTATTTCTCCCACATATCGAGCGTGCGATCAATATTATGCATGAGATTTTTGATTTCCTCGACAAGTTGACCCTGTCCATATTCCTTTAACTCTCTAAAGACCGGTTGAAAACTTTCCTTCAGTGCCGGCCATTCCTTCCTGAGGTCACCAAGCGCCCCTGCACCCTCTTCCTTCATCGTATCTATGAAGGCCGCCAGTTTTTTCAGGAATTCCCGATGTTCGGGCAATATTGATAAATCCTTTACGCTATTCATGAAGTTTTTGATTTTCCTGACCAAAGGGCCGGTCTCTTTATCTTTCTCGATCATGCCCCCGCCGATCTTCCCCCTTGTCTTCCAGGCAACAAGCTCCAGACGACTGTTCATTCCCTTGATGGTTTCGTTACTCTTCATACCCGGCATCCTGGGGCTTGAATAGGAATTGATCAACTCAAGGATTTTCTGGCCGGAAACGTTGGGAAAGACAACGTTGCTGATGATGGCTGTATCACCCTGGCGTACCAGTTCCGTGTGTTCGGGATGGATCTCGACCTTTACTTCAACCTTCCCGGATTGTACCAGCTCAACCCACTTGACGACGCCAATATCAACACCGCTGATCTGTACACTATCACCGGCCTTCAGCCCCTTGGCATCTTTGAAAACGATCGTGATATGAAGCGTGTTGGCGTTGTGTGCAATGAACGCAATCATGCCAATCAAAAACAAAAGCAGGCCAGATACGAGGATATAGGCTCCAGCCTTCCGTTCCTTTGTCATAGCAGTACACCTGTGTTGATATGAATCTCACTTGAAATAAAGGCTGAAGCAGGGCAGGAGGCCCAGGAGGTGGATATACCCTAATGGGGGGATAATCCCACAATACAGCGCTCTCAACCGGATGGCGGTACAGGTATTTCTATTCCCGGGAGTTTATCCTCAAGTGAAAGGTTTCGTTTTTCGAGTTTGATCTCGATAATCGCGGACCGTACCCTTTCGGCATCAGGATAGCCCGGGTGTTCCTTCACAATAGTATTAAGCATATCGAGGGCGGTATCCAGATTACCCTGTTTTTTCTCGATGGTTGCTATCCGTTCGAAGCTAACCCATGCCTTGGTGTGCTGTGCATTGGACTTAATCAGGTCGGAGTAATGTTTGCGGGCGTCCTCAAGTTCACCCAGTTGTTCACAGGTATCGCCAAGCCAGAAAAGAATGTCGATCTTCTGGTCTGCACCGGGTTCCAACTCCATGGATATCTCGAATTTTTCCCGGGCATCACTGAAATCACCAAGGTTGTAGGCATTGTGGGCAATGGACAGCGTTCGGTCGAGTGCAGACTGCCCGAATGGTGCGGGTTCGGCCTTTTGTTGCGCATCCCCCAGTTCATCATCAGGTGGATTGTCCTCATGTTGCCCCGCCTGCAAACTGGATGAACCGATACCCATACGCTGGCCCATCCGATCCAGCGTGAAGGTGTGGACATCAAGCAGGGTCTTCGACCGCTCGATTTCATCCTCGAGACGGCGAAGATGGGAGAGTACATCATCGAGCAATTCTTTTGACACCAACTGGTCGTTCTCCTGTGCCTTCTGGACAGAGTTGATGGCTGATTCGATCTTGAGATAGAATCTTTCCCTTTGTTCCCGGTCCTCATCCATCATGCTGCGTATTTCAATGATTTCACGCATTTCGTTGGGCGTGTAAGTTGAACGATAACCGCAGCCGACCAGCAGGACGACAAAACTCACAATGACAAGTGGCATTATCCGGAAATATTCCCGATCCCCTGGCAGATGAAGACTCCGCATAATTCAAGACCCTTCCTTGATGAGATCACTTTACCTGAAAACCATGAATTGAACCCTGCGATTCATGTCCCAATCAGCCGTGTTATATCCCTGCATCGGCCGCTCTTCCCCGTAACTGATTGTCCTGAGTTTTGCGCCATCGATACCGGTCTGGATTAGGTACGCCTTGACCGATTTTGCTCGGCGGTCACCGAGGGCGAAATTATACTCGACCGTTCCCTGTTCGTCACAGTGGCCCTGAATCTGGATCTCAACATTGGGATGCTGTTTGAGCCACTGGATATTTTCATCAAGGATAATCCTGGCCTCACCGGATAATTCTGAACTATCGAACCCGAAAAACACAGTCTGTAACTGATTAATTGACTCGGTTGCCTCACGGATCGGGGTGGGCTCAACTAGGAGTTCTGAATCATGTTCAACGGACCCTAAAGGCAATTCACCGCCCTCTTCAAGGTCACCAACCATTTTTGGGGGTGATTCTGATCCGTCTCCTTCAAGTTCACCCGGGGGAGGAGGAATGTAGACTTCATTGTCCGGATGATCAGCGGCCTTCTCCCCCTTCTTGAAAGGCCATACGGAAAAACCGCCGCCAGCCTTCCTTGAGCAGGAGAGGGACGGCAGTGTCAGCGCGAAGATAATCAGCAGCAGCATCGCGACCTTCAACGGACTGTTGGCTTGAGTGGATGACAACATGTTCAAGAGCCTCCTTTGGGTAAAACTGTGTGAGGTAATGACCTCGACTGATAAATCCTACATGATCCGAACAACAGGAGATCGAGCGTCCTGGAGCCTATCACTGAATGTATGTTAACACGGAGCAAGTTTCCAGTCCAAATACAGTCATTCTGATCATGAGCGATCTCGAGATGATACGGTTCAGCTTAAATCGGGATTAATTCCGTTATCGCAGGACTTTCGGACAAATGGACCCACACATCTTGACATATCGGACCGGGACTACCCGGATAAGGTTTGTCCACTGCCAAAATTACAATCCAGATACATGTTCGACTCAATCCGCCCTTGGAAAGGAATGGTGAGGCCCAGGGTCTCAAGGGTATTTCTCCGTGACCGGTTTATTTCTCACGATCGGGCGCCAATCTATGTTCGCGTGCATGAGTGCGAACAGCGCCAATAAAACCCTTGAACAACGGGTGTGGTTCAAGCGCCCTGGACTTGAATTCAGGATGAAACTGGCAACCCAGGTACCAGGGATGATCGGGCAGCTCGATAATCTCGACCAGCTTCGAGTCCAATGACAGCCCAGCCAAAACCAAACCGTGTTCATGAAACAAATCGCGGTAGGCATTATTTACCTCATACCGATGCCGGTGTCTTTCAGAGATATGTGATTCCTCATAACACTCAGCCGACCGGGTGTTTTCCTCAAGGCGACAAGTGTATGCACCCAGCCTCATGGTTCCGCCCATTGTGGTGATGGTCTTCTGCGTTGCGAGGAGATCAATGACATTATGAGGGCAGGATTCATCGAATTCACGACTGTGGGCCTCTTTCAGGCCGCAGACATTTCTCGAAAATTCAATCAGTGCACACTGCATGCCAAGACAAATACCGAAGTAGGGGATTTTCCGGGTTCGCGCATACTGGGCAGCCAGTATTTTACCCTCAATCCCGCGCTGGCCAAACCCGCCGGGTATCAGGATTCCATGCAAGCCGCTCAAAATATCCTCAATGTTATCTGGCTCAATTGATTCGGAGTCGATCTTTCGGATATTCAATTGCACATCATTATGGTCCGCTCCATGTCTCAACGCCTCGTAGATGCTCTTGTATGCATCCTGATGTTCGATGTATTTTCCCACCACGCCGATGTCCAACATCTCATTGATATCCTTAACCCTGGACATCAGTTTTTTCCAGGCATCTGCTGAAGCCTCTCTGCGTGGAAGTCCTAACCTCTTGATAATGGCCTGATCAATCCCCTGTTCTCTGTAGAGCAGGGGAATACCGTAGATATCACTGGTATCGCACGCCTCGAAAACCATCTCGGGCATGACGTTGCAGAACATGGCGATTTTACGTCGGTTACCATCGTCGAGAGGATGTTCCATGCGACATAGAAGTAAATCCGGCTGCAGGCCGATCTCCCGCATCTCACGTACGCTGTGCTGGCTCGGCTTAGTCTTCAGTTCCCCGGCAGCCTTTAGATATGGAACCAGAGTCAAGTGGATGTAGAGGCAATGCTCACGTCCAATTTCGTAGGGGATCTGACGTAACGATTCGAGAAAGGGGAGGGACTCGATATCCCCAACGGTACCACCGATCTCCACGAGGATGACATCATAATTGTCCTCGTCTGCCAGCCGCAAGATGGCACCCTTGATCTCATCAGTTACGTGCGGAATTACCTGAACCGTTGAGCCGAGATAATCGCCTCTGCGTTCTTTCATGATGATTGAGTGGTAGATTTGTCCAGTCGTGACATTGTTCATCTTACTCATTGTCACGTCCGAGAAGCGCTCGTAATGACCCAGATCAAGATCTGTTTCCGCGCCGTCATCCGTCACAAAAACCTCGCCGTGTTGAAACGGGCTCATCGTGCCTGGATCCACATTCAGATATGGATCAAGCTTCAACATGCTAAAACGATAGCCGTGCATGTTCAGGAGTGCACCTATGGATGCAACCGTGACCCCCTTGCCGAGTGAACTTGTCACACCGCCGGTCACAAAGACAAACTTGGTCATGCATGATCCTCCGGGGATTGCTTCAAAAGGTTAATTTACTCGGGGGAGTTGTCCCAGTTTCTCCAGATCCTCGGGTGTATCAACTCCAATGGAATCCTTCTCGACAACACTGACATAAATAGGATGGTCATGCTCGAGAAGACGCAGCTGCTCGAGTTTCTCGCGTTTCTCAAGTCCAGTTGATAACAATTCGGAGAAAGTTTCAAGAACATGTCTCCGGTATCCATAGATTCCAATATGCTTGTATCCCCAGATATTGTCGTCCATATCATTCATTTCGGTCCGACTGGGGCTGGGAATCGGGCTTCTCGAGAAATACAGGGCCTTTTGGGTTTGAGAGAAAACAACCTTGACCACATGTTCCGATTTGAAATCCACGGCACTACGGATTGCGACGGCAGCCGTGCTTACATCACATCCCTTGATTTCCGTCACGGTTTTGATAACGGCCCTGATAGTCTCGGGTTCAATGAATGGTTCATCGCCCTGGACATTGATGATATATTCAAATGGATCATCTGGCCTGAGCGAACAGGCGATTCGGTCCGTTCCAGAAGGACATTCAGTATCGGTCATCCTGACCTCATAACCGGAATCGGCCACCACAGAAGCAATGCGCTCGTCGTCTGTGGCCACCCAGAAATCATGCACGGATTCGACCTGACTGACACGATCGCAGGTATGCAGGATCATGGGTTTGTTGTTGATCAGTGCGAGGGGTTTGCCCGGGAAACGCCCGGAACCATGCCGGGCCGGGATCACAACAGCGGTCAGGTCTTTGGATTGCATGGCAATGGTCCGATCCTGAGGACAGGAAATGTCTGGCAGCGTTTCAGTTGATAACCTTGTTCAGGGAGTACTCGATGATACCCCTCGCACCGTAACGCCTAAGCATAGGCAGGAGTTGTTTGACCTCATATTCCTCACAGATGATCTCCACGGCCATCCAGTCCTCATCTCCAAGCGTAGATATAGTCGGGGAGGTTAGGGCGGGCAGAGAGGCGAGGATTTCATCAAGGGAAACGCGGGGGACATTCATCTTGAGGCCCACTTTGCCATCCGCATCAATAGCCGCCTGCAGGAGCAATGCAATATTTTCAAGCTTTTCACGGATAATTGGTGTTTCCCAGGACTTACGATTAACGATCAGGCGGGTTGTGCTTTCCAGCAACGTTTCGATGATACGAAGTTTATTGGCTTTCAGTGAATTTCCGGTCTCGGTGATTTCAACAATTGCATCGCAGAACTGGCCAGCCTTTATTTCCGTTGCTCCCCAACTGAATTCAACATTTGCATTTACCCCCCGTTCCTCCAGAAAGGAACGAGTGATAGAAACAGCCTCAGTTGCGATTGTCCTGCCCTCGAGGTCGGTAACCGACTGTATGTCACTCGATTCAGGCACACATAAAACCCAGCGGGTTGGACGTTTCGAGACCTTGGAGTAGATTAATTCACACACCTCAACCACATCGGAACCGTTCTCACAGATCCAGTCATAGCCCGTCAGTCCCGCATCCAGGTGACCCTGTTCCACATAACGCGATATTTCCTGGGCACGGATCAGCATGATATCTAGGTCCTGATCATCACAGTTTACATAATAGGATCGACTCGCGACACCCAATTGAAATCCCGCCTTGCGAAACAATTGAAATGTCGCCTCTTGGAGGCTGCCCTTGGGCAGACCAAGCCTTAATACTTTTTCAGCCATCGCGCCTGTCGACCCTCCTTTTTTGACCCGGCTTTCTCATGGAACCGGTTATCTCGATGCGGGTGCCAATCGGAACGAGGTTGAAGATTTCCTCAATATCGGAACGAATCAAACCAATGCAACCAAATGAACTGTATGTTCCAATCGTGTCAGGATTAACCGCCTCATGTAAACCTAGGCTTCGTCCTTCAAATCCCATCCACCGGGTTCCCAGTTCATTCCCCTGTTCGCCGGGGCCGTATCTGCTTCCATCTCTAGGATTTGTCCATTCCGGATCCTTTATCTTGTTCAGTATTTTAAACTCACCCGTGGGCGTCAGTCGGTTATGCTGGCCTGTCCTCACGCGGTATTTTTTAAGGAATACTCCGTGGTTCAAAAGCGTCAGCGTATTTTCGGCCTTGTCTACAATCATATCAAGTCGCAGGTTGGGTATCTTGATGCGACGTCCAATCCTGAGACTCCGGGGATCGTCGATTTGATTGACATGCATTATCAGGTCAGGGGAGACATCGAAACGCTTGCCAAGCCCGATAATTGTATCACCGCGCTTGACCTGATAAAAGCTGTCAGAGGCTGTGATCCTGATATTTTCGCCCTCCTGCAGGGGTTTACCAAGATCCAATTGCGGATTGTCTTTCCCGATTTCTTCCTGAGTTGCACGATACTGAAGACACAATTTTTCGATAGTATCACCGGATCGAACCTGGTGGGATACTTGAATCAGGTAGGGTGCGGGCTGCAACAGAAGTGCCATATTTGCTTTTCCGAGCACCAACTCCGCCTTCAATTTCAGCGGTGAGGATTCGGGAAGGAACGTTGTCAGTTTCTTCAATACGCCGATACCCCCATCAAAATCACCCTCACTCAGGTCAAGTCTTGCCAATCCCAAAAGGGCCTCACTATGGTTCATCGTTGTTGTCGAAGGTGAATGTTCAATGATCAAATCAAAATACTGTCTGGCTTTCACCGTATCCTGCAATTCCAGTGAATTCCTGGCTTGGATCAATACGCATCGAATCCAAAGTGGATCTCCCGGATAAATTATATCCCCCGAATTATCATCAAGGAGTTCTTGAACCAGATTCCGTGTCTTTTCCTGATCATTTCCCTTTTCAGCAGCATCCAGCCTCAATTTCCATGCCTCAATCATCCAGGGGACAACCGGAACCGATCCTGATACCCTGAGTCTTTCCTTCATGATTTCCTCGGCCTCAACCAAACGGTTCTGGATAATCAGATTTGAAACCAACTCAAGATCTTGAATTATCTGGTTCTGGTTCTGCCATCTGATCATCCATACCCCTGAGGCCACAACGATAGATACCGTGCCGATTAATATGATGAAAAATAAACTTCTCTTGCTAGATGTCACTGGATTGATTCCCGGAAGATTTTACAAGGACTCAGGTTAATGGAAGTGTACAGGTCCCTGAATCTGTCATGATATTAATTCAATCATATGGACTCATTTTTTATCCACACGGTTTGACAAAATCGATCGGTAAAAGTCAGAAATTATTAGTAAATGATACAAGATTATTTTTGAAAGACAGGGGCCTGATGTGATTTGACTCGTAACATATCCACCGATAGCCCAATTTAGCCATGGGTCAACTCCTTGTCAAGTTAGCGTCTGATTTCCATATAGAATATAAAATGAATCAGTCATTTATTGTATATTCATACTTAAGAATGCATGATTCGCCATGAAAGGCTTACTTGTATAAGTATAAAAATAACAATTATACATATAAATATAAAAGTTCTGCGCCCATATATTCGTTAAATTACCATTTAACGAATATATGGATATAACCGGTTGGATTCATTAATCTCATCATATCTTTGGGTTTACGCAGTGTTTCATATAGATATTGATGATATTTTGGATCCATTTATGGGGATTATTTTTATTGATGACATAGTGACGTGAAATAATGCCCTGATTTTTGACATCTGGTTGCATCATATAATTCCGCATTGATTTGACAAGCTCCCCCACATCACCTGGTTTAATCAGGACAAATCCCGGACATTGTGGATCAATTTCCGGGATACCCCCGACCCGGGTTGCAATAATGGGCAATCCAGACGCCATCATCTCTAAAGCTATTCGACTTGAACCTTCTGATCCAATGGACGCAATTACCCCTATATCGATGGATGCCAGGACTGATGGAATATCATTCCTATGGCCGTCGATCATGACCCTTCCTTTTAAAACGGGTTGACTATCAGCATAATGGATCAGTTTCGACCTGATTCGTTCCCCCCGGGGACCAGCCATGAAAAAATAAGCGTGATCGAATTCCTTTCCTATTATGGCAGCGGCTTTGAGGAAATAATAATGCCCTTTTATTTTTTGATATCGTCCGAACAAACCAAATATCAACGCGTCAGATGGAATCTCCCGCCCCCCAAATAGTTGACTCCGTATTAAATCGGAAGCATGGCGGGGATGATAAACATCAGTATCAACAGCGGAATGTATGATTTCCAGTTCGGGAAGGTATTTGAACCCCTTGGAATATCCCCTTGCCGTGGCATGGCTGACACAGATCACATGATCCGTAAAGTATTTATAAAGGATACGGTTCAATAAATGTGATTTTACCGGAGTGACGACATGGCGTGTACGGACGATGGGCAGCCCTGCCAGAATCCTAACAAATACACCCAACCAGTGTTCCTTGCCCCTGTGTACGTGCAGGATCTGGACATTTTCGGAAACACACAGCCTGTATAGAGACCTGATGTCTGCAAAGTCCTGAAATGGATGAAAACGGCTGTTTAAGTTCAGGGCAATGTGTTTCCAACCCTTCATCAAGGCATGTTTTTCGAGCGCATAACCCCTGCGACAGGCAATCCATGGACGATGTCCTGCCTTTTGAAGTTGTTCATACAGCATTGCTACATGTTCAATCTCACCGATCCATTTACGCCCACTGTTGACAAGAATGATACTGAGGGACACTTGGTGACTCATTTGCGGTATTTTTCAGGATCCGTCCTGAATTCCCGGAAGTTTAACCTATGTCCGCCCCCCGGTCCATTGAGAATCAGAAACAAGGGTGAGATTGATTTTGATGACGTTTCGATTTAACATGATATTTGTATTTCGTTAGTGGAGATTGACAATCAGGGCGGACAACAGGCTTGTGTTATACCTCAATCAGTTAATTCAGCCTGGCCGACCGGAAGTTTTCGATTCGTGATGCCCCATCGCTTTATTCAAAGTGTTCCGATATTGTGTTTTCACCCTGTCCTGATTGCGCGGGTTCTGTTCATTCTGTTGACCACATGGTGCGGAATGATGCTGGGCCGAAAGGGTGTCAACATCGTGGTCCTTGGATATGAATTCCATGAGTTGTTCATCTATTCCGTAATTGCATTCTGTGCCGCGCTAATCATTACAATATTTGAGTATGCCACAGATGCCATCAGTTCACACAAAATGCTGATGGCAGGGTTCGGGTGTATGTTTGGCCTTTTATTTTCAGGATTGGTTTACACGACCATTCCTTCCAGCCTGACCCAAGCTGAAAATATCAGGATGGTCTGCAACCTTTTTTTTGGCTATTTCGGGATGATTCTGGCAATCAAGCACTCTGAGAGATTCCACCTGAGCAGGCTAAAATTATTCCTGTCCCCTGCACACGAACGATCCAAGGTCCTGGATTCCAGCGTGATCATAGACGGAAGGGTACGAGACTTGATTCATTTCCAGCTTATATCAGGCCCGATCCTGATCCCGAATTTCATTCTCAATGAGATTCAGGGAATCGCTGATTCCAAGGATGATAGCCGCAAGTCACGTGGCAGAAGGGGTCTGGAAGTCCTGCAGAATCTCCGGGCGGACTGTCCACGATTGGAAATCCTCGACAAGGATTTTCCGGATGTTCGCGAGGTTGATCACAAGCTGGTTCGATTGTGCAACACCATAAATGCCGACCTGGTTACAAACGACTATAATCTCCAGAAAATTGCGAATATTCACCAGATTACGGTAATCAATATCAATGAAATCGCCAATGCCCTCAAACCGGTGGTATTTGTGGGTGAAACGTTTGAGATCCAAATTGTCCGTGAGGGCAAGGAGGAAGGTCAGGGTGTGGGCTATCTGGGGGACGGGACAATGGTTGTGGTTGATAATGCTCGATCCCAGATGAACCGGGAGATATCGGTGGTTGTCAGTAGTATCCTGCAGACACCCTCTGGGCAGTTGATATTTTCCAAACTGTCTAATAATGCCAAAGCTTCAGGCAATACCTATAGACCCGGGCGTGTGCCATTTCCCGGATCCTTACAAATCATGGTTCCGACCCCACGATCAGTCAGGAGTTCGAGCAAAAGCACATGAGGCATTCGACCGTCGAGAATATGCGCAAAGCCCACTCCCCTGTCCAGTGCGCTGGCACAGGCCCGAACCTTGGGTATCATTCCCCCGACAATCACATCCTCCTTGATCAGGGTTTCAACATCACAAGCCGGGATTTTCTGCATCAATGTCGACTCATCGGCCGGATCTTGGCAGATACCGCGAATATCGGTCAGAAGGATGAGTTTTCTGGCGTCAAGCGCAACGGCGAGTTCAGCCGCAACAGTATCGGCGTTGATATTGTAGGCCTGACCTTCCGATGAAATTCCAATGGGTGATATGACAGGAATAAAGCGATTCCGGTCCAGCAACTGAATGGCCTCTGGGTTGATGGATTCAACCTCGCCGACAAAACCGAGTTGAATGCCCATATCTCCCGACATTTTTCTCGCGGTTATCAGATTGGCGTCCTTGCCCGATAGCCCGACCGCCCGACCGCCAAGTTTATTTACGATCGAGACAATCTCACCATTTAACTTTCCCACCAGCACCATCTCTGCGATATCGAGCGTTTTCTGATCTGTGACCCTGTGTCCGTCAATGAAATGAGATTCAACCCCCATTTTGTCCATGTGTGCTGATATTTCAGGGCCACCGCCGTGAACCACAACCGGCTTGATGCCTATACTCCCCATGATTACCAAATCCATCATGACCTGCCGCTTTACTTCGGGATCAAGCATGGCATGTCCACCGTATTTGATGACAAATGTCTCCCCGCGATGCTTTTGTATATGGGGGAGCGCCTCCATCAGTGTCTCCGCCTTTTGAAGCAGGAGTGAAAGATCATCTTTTTCAAGTGGCTTGTCATTCATGACGGAAACCTTCCGGTCAGGGGATTCAAGTTCGGTTTTCAATGGGTCAACCAAGTCAAATGGCCTGTTGCCCTTGTCGCATTTAAAATCCTTGTCCCTGAATTCCTTTGTCAGTTGATCGATTACGCCATTGATGAATTGCGGGGATTCATCTTCACTGAAAATCCGGGCAAGTTCAATATATTCATTCAGAGTGACACGCAGGGGGATATCTGGGATATAGCTCAATTCCGCAAGCGCCATTCTAAGCAGGATTCTATCATTGAGGGGAAGTCTTTCCATCTTCCATTGTCTCAGTTTTGGTCGGATTTTGGAATCAAGCTGCTCCTGGTTTTCCCGTACTTCCCGGACGAGTGTTCTCCCGAAAGACCCGAATCCGCGCTGCCTTGATCTGAAAAACTTCAGGAATTGCTGCTCAACCCATTCTGAACTTTCGTATGCACTCGAAAACTCGAGTGCATACAGTAACTGCAATGCCCTTTGTCGTTCTTTACGCCTACTTTTCATGTAACAAGCACAGATTCCGAGATAATGGCCTTAGGATCCACATGGCATTCATGGATCTGGACAGACTAATACTTGGGACCGACCCTTTCAAAATATTGGTTGATGCCATCGCAAATCAGGTTGGCTATTTTCTTCTGAACCGATGTTTTGACCAATCGGTTTGCATCGGCGGGATGATCGATAAAGCCACATTCAAGCAGTACGGCCGGCATATGTATATTTTTCAGCACACGGAATGGAGCGGATTTCACGCCTCGGTGATGCTTCCTGAAAGGACCCTCCTTTCGAAAACCCCGACTGATAAAATCACATACTTTCCGACTCTCGGTACGCCTGGCATTCATATCATCGCTGGTCAGGTCCTTGAGTATATTCCCGAGCAGTCCGTCCTCAACCACATCCTTGGGAAGGTCCTCCGGGATGTCATTTTCCCGTCTTAACAAAAAGCGGCTGACTTCACGGTTTGCCCCCCTCCCGCTGAGGTAGTAAATCTCGAAACCCCGTGCGGTCTTCCTTCGGGCAGACGATGCGTTCAGGTGCAGGCTGACAAATACGTCTCCACCAACAATCCTGGAAAATTTCACCCGATCCTCAAGGGAGACATATCGATCATCAGTCCTTGTGGGAATTCCGACCATGGTGTCTGACTTTTCGAGATATTTCATCAAATGCCCGGATATCATCAGGTTAAGATCCTTCTCATAGAAATGACGGTTTTTTATCTTTCTCGATGTACGCGCGCCGGGATTTTCGGGTCCTCCATGTCCGGGATCAATCACGACTTTCCTCCTGTGATCCGAGATTGGTGGCATTAGCAGCCGAATGGATCCTCCGGTTGTGAAAACCCTGATTGAGTAGGTCCTGAAACCGGAGTGGGACACCATGCAGTTGACTGATCCGCTTGTATAGAACACGAACCGGAGCACATTCCCTTTGTCATAATATAGCTGCCTGACATGGCGTATAAATAGGGAGTGAATATTCCCGGAGGCGTCTTTATCGGGACGGGAAACACCGTAGAAGTCCAGGTAAAAATATCCATCGGAATCAATACGATCGTATGCACGGTAGATCTTTGACGGACCGTCGAAGGTGAGCTGATATTGCCAGTAATCATCGGCTTTATCAGGGCGAACTTCAACAAGTTCAGTGCCCCTGCTTTCCGGATCAAGGAGGCTCAGCGATAGACAAAAGCAAACGAACAGCCGATTGGGGGGCATCCGGCTCGGCGATTCAGGACCCTTGGAGGATCTGTAATCAGATACCATGTTATGCAGTGAAGCGGGTGGGCATCCCGCCCCTTCTCCGAAAAACCCCACCGGCTTGCCGGCTTGGCCTGTCGATAACGCACAGGATGGACGGGAATCTCAGGAACCGGACAAATCGGAAAGGTGTTGCCGGATCTGCTCCGACTCTTCATCATCCACCAAATTGGACAGGTAAGTTTTCCACTGGCTTACGGCTTCGCTGGTCTTCCCCGCCTTCTCATAGGAAAGGGCCAGATTATGAGAGGCTTCGGCCAGTTCGGGATCAAGATTCAGTGCCTTGCCAAACAGGGTGATCGCCTCGTCATATTCCTCGTGATCAGCCTTTGAACAGCCGCGGTTATAGTTGTCCAGGGCATCCTCGGGACCGACACCCATTTGCTCACGCTGGGACTCGACATCCTCATCGCTGAGAGAATAATACATCGAAAGCCCCCATCGGGAAAATGCCGCTTCACCCTCCTTGGCCAGGGACTCCTTGAGTAATTTGAGCTGGTCCTCATGATGATGTTCTGCTCTCTTCACTGCCGGGGAGTTTGCTGCACCATCCTGACCGGACAAATTACCCCGATTGGCGTGTGAACCACTCATGATTTCCTCTTCCCGTCTGAATTACGCTGCTGACTGTGGTTATGGTTCCCTGCATGGGGAATCCCGATGAACAGGGTCCAACATTCATCCATAAATTCCAGATAATTACAACCACTAAAGTTGAACGACCGATTCAACAGCAAGAACGTTTGCAGGGCACGTAACATCGAGATCACCCGTGATGACCTGAAGAATCTATGCTTAGGTATCAGGATGTCAAGGTCTTGTTGATTAGTTCTGCAATGGATTCCGGATCAAACGGCTTAATGACATAATCAATGGCCCCGCAGTCCAGCCCCTTCTGGATCGAATCGGCATGAGATGCGGCGGATAACATAATGACCGGAATGCCACTTGTAACCGGATCTGCCTTCAATTTCCTGCAAACCTCGAATCCATCAAGAATGGGCATCATGATATCCAGAATTATGATATCTGGCTTTTCATCCCGGGCCACGTCCAGCGTATTCAGCCCATCATAGGACGTGATCACCTCGAAACCATTCGATTCAAGATACAGGGTTAGGACTGACCTTATATCTTTCTCATCATCGGCAAGCAGTATTTTGTAACCCATGATAAAGGCAAACTCCTTCTCGGATTATTCAAAGACTCAATCCATGTCTTTTCAAGTAAAATATTTCGAATCCCGATTGAAATCCGTTCCTGTTGGGGTGTTTCGTGCAGCATGACAAACACACGATATTTTGGGACGGCGACACACGGGGGGTCACGTCCCGGATTGCAGGGGGAATGAGACCATGAACGTCGTACCCCCATGCCCAGAGCCCCTCAGTTCTATGTCTCCTTTCTGCATGTTGATCAGGTTTTTGGCGAGAAACAGCCCCAAACCCACTCCCCCATGCTTACGAGTGGAGGACTGGTCGCACTGAAAAAACTTTTCAAAAATGATTTTGCCATCGGATTTCTCAATTACTTCACCATAATTAGTGAATTCAACCACGACCCGGCCCATATCGGCCCGGGTTTTGATATCCACCGATTCTCCATCAGATGAAAACTTGATCGCGTTGGAGACCAGTTCGCGAAACACCTGATGCATCCGCTTGGGATCAGCCCTGATTTTTGGGAATGGCGCATCCAGATCCAGCTTCCAGCAAAGTTTTTTCTTGCTGGATTCCGGCCTCAGCGGGCCCATAACCCCCTCCAAAACCTCATGGATGTCGAGTATCTGGAGGTCAAGCTCAAGCGTGCCGTTCTCAATTTCCGTCACATCAAGGATATTCGTGACAACCTCATTGAGTCGATCACAATTTTTGGAGAGGAGAGAGTGTAACTGCCGCAGCAACTTGGGCTTGATCGCTGTCCCAGAATCGGGACTAATCATTGGGACAGCCCCGCTGATCACAGCCAGAGGGGTGCGCAGTTCATGGCTGATTATCGATAGGACGCTGTACTTGAGATCATCAGCTTGATGAGTACGCTGCGCCTCGATCCTCCCATGATGATAAGAGGACCGTATTAGCGCATTGGAAATTAGTACGGCGGAGGATTCAAGCAGGTTGCCCTCCATCGGCGTGAAGGGATTTCCGTTCCCAGGATGCGCGATGTTGATGATGCCCAAGCACCGGTTGTCCTTGAGCAGCGGAGTAAGGATACACGACGGCAAGCAATACCGATCATTATGAGGCCTTCCAAAATGATTCTCGAATACTTTCTTGCCATTGATCAGTAGGGGTTGGCGAGATTTATAGACATCGGCGAGGGGGCCGCTGTCCATCGATGGACATACCTCAGGCCAATCCTTCCGCGATATTTGTCTGGCCGCGCCCAAGTAAAAGGTCTTTTCCAAGGGATTCGGCAGGAGTATTGAGCAGGCCATGACATTAAGGGTCTCGGCAATCAGGTTACAGGACCTGAGGCTGATCTCGCATTCGCTGCCGGCCAGGGATGCCAGACGTCCGAAGAGTTCCAGATATTTGCTGACATCTGTCGCCGGAATCATGTCTACACTACTGCTAAGTCTCTTTTGGTCCGTTTGACTCACGCTTTAACGATCCTCTTTGCCTAGATTCGGTTTTTTAATTGCCTGGCGTTGCCGAATCACCCCTTGGTGGGGAGGGGGATGGATATGAATATATCTGGAATCGAAGGGATAAGATAAGGCATTTATCTGGATTTGGGCTCGACTAATCAGTAAAGAGGGCATCATCCTCGATGCCAAACTTCTCGATGGGCATCAGCCGGGGATAAAAATCCATCCCTGTCAGGCCGACACTGGCCGACAATTCAAACGGAACCCTGGGTTTTCTGGACCGAGTCACCGCATCATCCGCATAACGCATCTGTGCATCGCTTAAATTCATCCATTTCAAAAGCCTGGGATGCAAATCATTTTTCGGTATCCGAGTTGAATATGTGACGGTCCGTTCTCCATCCAAGACAGGATATTCACAGATCAACTTCGTTTCATCATCTGATAGTGTCCGAAGTTTCAAGCCGGACATGGTCACTTCCCCATTGGATATGTCTTCATCAAACCACTCTGACTTTCCGGGTAGCCATGCAGGTAACCGGTGCCGGGTTACCTGCATGACCATATCCCAGCCTAGGAACCATTCTCGGCAGTCGTTCTCCGCCACTTCAATATTCGTGTCCTGTTGACGGGTATATCGTGACATATCTAGACTCTTGAGCCTTGCAATTAATGGTTCTCGCCGGCTTGCATCAGTCTCTGTTTCCAGTCGATCAGACAGCCAGTTGTATTCCTTACGGTCTATATTTACCCTTTCATCTGCGGTCAACAAGTCATGTTTGTGAAGCATATCCCGTGCCGCCTGATATCGATTGAGGTGAAGATAGTAACCCGTTAGTTCCACGGCAATGGACCGTGTATGTTTATCATAGGGCCTATTTTCCTCCTTCAGCCATGCAGCCATGATATCGACCAACTCTTCCTCCGCAGGTGCATCTACAAGGGAGATCCTGACCATTCGGCCCAGCATCTCGAATACGTATAGAAAACCGATATTATGGAGTGAATTCAGTGGACGACTCAGCCATGAGGCTGTGCTGTAAAGATGTCCCTGCGGCCTTTCCGGACCAAGGAATATATACTTTATCTTCTGGGATTTGTTTCGCGAAACAGCCAGTTGGAGTTTGTTTCCGGTATTCAGTGTCTGGCTGGAGAGCATCCCTGATACCCAGAGTCTGTGGGACGTCGGGGAATTTTCATTACCTGACAGGTGATCTGGCCAGAAATCCATCATATCCCCACGACCTTCCTCCGGTCCTGGAAGGTCCTTGATAATGCCCTCAAGCAGGCCGGACTTGTTTCCTTTATCAGGTTCTGAAATCGGCAGGCGGGCAAGCCACTTTCTCATTAGTTCAGATTCCCCCGTATTGATGGGGGTAGAATCAATCGGGATAAATTGGGATGATGCCAGGCCTTTCCTCAAACGACTGGCTAGTTTAGCCTCAGCCTGCTCGATAACTTTCAGCGGATAGTTCCAATCGGGTTCCGAGTGGAGTGCTTGTCGTGCATAAAAGAGCGCGGCATCGGGATCATCGGCCCTCAGGTGCCATTCGGCCCGTCGGGTATCTGCCTCTGCCAGGCTGTGATCAATCCTGTCCCGTAATTTTTTGAGGTATTCAGGATGGGGAGCATTATGATTCTTTTCGAACCGGTAACGGGCCTCATAATAATAGGCACGACGCAATGACGCATCGACACTGCCTCCAGAGATGGAATCCCTGAGTGAAGCCGCAGACAATTGGAGCAAAGGAATCGTCTTCCCCTGAATAAGGCGATTTGTACTGAATACAAGACGATTGAACCAATTGGAATAATAACCATATTTTCGGACAAATCTGGCCTGTCGACTTTTGTATCCGGGATTTTCCACCATGGACTTGAAGATGATGGCCCTCAATGGAGAACTTCGGGCCTTCTTCATCAGGGACCTGAGGCCGGCATCCCTGATATCTTGATGAGAGCGGGACATGTTGCTCAATTGAATATACTCCACCCAGTGCTGGAGTCTCCTCTGGTGCGAGCCTGTCCATTTGTGTTGAGGCTCACAAGGCGGGATAACCTCCTCCTCCCCTGCCAGCCATGATCGCAGGATACGGACCGTCTCCATGTCGACTGTTAGCGATGCGCCGTCGGGAAGACGTTCGGCAGTCACAATTGATCCGGCAATGAAGACCAGTCCCCCCCCCACGATCCTGCAAAGCTTTGCGTTCATTGTTTGTTCGGGAAATCTTTGTTTTTTTTCAATGGATTTCTTTTCTGTCCCAAGGCTTCTACATCCTGCTTCAGGGTTTTCACCTTGGATGTCAATGTGTCATCCGGGAGCATGAGAGGTGGCCGATTGAAAACGGGGTCAGGATCGCGCGTCGGGTCCTCATCCTCCCTGACCCGGAGAACCGCGGTCATAAAATACTGTGGAATATACCGCAGGCCGTGAGCCATGGGGTTTTGATGTGTGTTTCCCTCCTGCATGAGATCCGGGAAAACAGGGATGATCCGGTGGCGGAATAGCCCGAGATTTTCAGCATTCAGCCGGTCTTCGATGATTCTGAGTCTGCTGAAGAAGTATTCTGGCGTTCTGCCCCATACGGGTGATTTGATACTGGAACTGGTGAAAATAATGACATCGCCGCCATTCAGGGGTGGATGGGCTAATTCATTGGAGAACGGGTTGACATGCAGGTAGGCTACATCGGGTTCATTTAGCCAGAACCCCGTCTTCACACACTGTATCTTTTCATTGTATATTTCGTTGGACAGAAACTTTACATCCGGCTGCAATTCCAAACCGGTCACGAAAGTGGCTGCATCCTTCAGGTCTCTGAAGGGCTGGCCCTGATATACCGCTATCAGGAAGCTCATGGTCATGGCAAGCAGGATGGCTGGCAGGGCGAAAATCCAGAAGCGGGCATGGGAGATTCCACGATGTTTCTCCAGAATTGCAAACCCGTGACCGCCAAAGATACAGACCCAGGGTATCAGGGGCAGCAGGTAACGCTCTTGGAACGATAGGAACACGGACTGGATTATAAGGATGCTTCCGGTCAGAAACAGGAACAACCAGAGTGCCCACCGGATTCTTGTTGTCGACCACAGAGTACGGGAAAAACCATAAATCATAAACGCGGAAAATCCCCACGTGGCGTAATATGGAAAATGAAGAACAAAATCCTCCAAGGTCATGAAGTAGAGGACAAACCGTTGTGCCCAATTGTGACCGCTCGATCGGTCTGATATTTGAGCGATGTGATGGAGTACCGGTTCGAATTGGAGAAGAGCCCATATGATGATGATGACCCACGGCCATAAACAGCGGATAATTTTATGTGGAAGTCTGCCACCTTCCCGGATGGCGGTTAAAATCGTCAAAAAGGCCACAGGAGGGAACAACAGAAGGCCCTGATAGCGGGTAAGGCATGCCATTACGCCGAGGAGCGAGGCAAGCAGGAGGTATTGGTCGCACTGCCTTGTGTCCCGTCGGCTCTGTCCATGGCCGGGGAAATGGGCCGGGTAAAAGGCCTCAGCGGCAAGGACCAGCATGGCTTGCGACGACATCCAGAAAAAACACATTGGAATATCGGTCATGACCTGTAGTGACCATCTCATGGCCATCGGACTCAGGGTCCAGATGATCATTGCCCAGATCGCAGCACGTAATCCGAACAGCCTGCGGGTGATGGCAGAGATTGGCAGGACCATTAGGGCACCCATGAGCCAAGCTACAGCTCGTGCTGCACCCTCGAGTCCGATCCCAGGAAGCCATACGAGCGTGCGAGTCATCACGGCATACAGGGGTGGCCAGTAGGTCAGGCCATAATTGAAACTGTTAATCTGCAGGATTCCATCGGTGTAGGAACTCTGGCTGACCGGGAGAAATATCCCCCTCCAGATCAAGTTCAGGAGCAGGAAAACCAGGATGAACCGCTCAGGACGTGAGAATTTGATGGAGCTCAATGGATTGATCTTTCAGGGTCTTGCGGAATTCTGCATCAACCGGGTGTCCTTGAGGCGAGGTGCAGTCCACTGCATCAGGACAGCACCGATCAGAGCGGTGATGACAATCCCGCCAAAGGGCAAATCGATGACAATTCCGGGCCAAAATATCCTTCTGGCAAGATACCATATGACTTTTTCGGCAAGAATTAATGCCATAATCAACATCAACCTCGACTTAAAACTCTGGAATCTGAAGTAACGGGCTGCATAACCGCTGGCGTAGGCAACGACAACAAAACTTATAATGGTGGAGCCTACAAATCCCGGGAGCCTTGAAAATCCAGATAGCAGTGCGGCGAACAACGCAACAAACATCGCAAAAACCTCTCCTCCAAGCAGGCCTGCAAGGATACCTGCCATACCGAGCAATGATAATATGAACAGGTTTCCCATTACCGGCGTGAACAGGATGGGCAACTGTTTCAAGATCCCATATTCAATGATTACAGCAAGAAACAGGTATAGGACAAACGCCATGGACAAACGGATCATGCCTTATGGAACCTCACTATTTCGCATCGGCGGTTCGTGTTGTGGGGATACGGACCGAATGCTTCCCGGCTCCATTTCAGCCACCGGCATCTGAATCAGAAAGCGTCCCAGCGTCTGGGTGGTCGACATATCGTTATAGAAGCGATTTTCGGGGACGATCAAGAGAACCTCCTCGATTTGCGCCGGGTTCACTGCCGGAACAACCATTCCATAAGGTATTCCAAAGTCATTAAGCGCAACCCCTGAAATCGTGCCAATAACGATACCCTTTGGATAAATGCTGTTATCAAACCCCGAGGTAATCAGGGAATCCCCCTCCCCGATGGGAAGGCCCTCATTCTCCGGAATGAATTCAAGCGGTCTGGTTCTCCCGCCACCGTAAACGACTCCCCTCACCCTGTGCTGAACAGCTACGCAGCCAACCCTGCTTGCCAGGTCGGATATGGCCTGAACATGGGAACTGTGTGGATTTGCCGTGCGGATTACTCCGGCAAGTCCCCCCAGCGCGACAACTGGATCGCCGGGTTCAAGGCCATCGTTGCGGCCGAGGTTGATTATGAAGGATGCATTATTTGAATCAAGGATGACCGAGACAACGTCTGCAACCATGAATTTCAACTCGGGTGGACCATCCCAACGATTCAAGCCGGTCAACCGTTCAAGCCGATTCAACCTTTCCTGCAGAACCTGGTTCTCAATCCTGACATGATTCAATTCCCGCCCGAGTCGGTGGTTCTTCTCCTCGGTTTTCCACAGGTTTCCAATACTTCTGAAATCACCGATTACCATGCTGGTACGATCACGCACCGGTCTAATCAAGGTGTGTATTTTATTCTTGATGAATCCCATGAGAATGTAGGTTTCATCTCGCCTCGCCTTTTCAAGCCAAGCCACAGCCAGGCCGGTGACAACGAATATTATCAGAAACAGGAATCGGAACTTTGCCCGAACCGAATGATTTATTTGCAGTGATATCAAAAATATAGTCCGGATATATAAGCGGGCGTTTTCAAGGGATATCGGCTGTTGCAGGAAGGGGATCAGGATGAACGAATACAATCCTGGCATCCAGATCTTTGGGGAGCCGGGGGAAATCCAGTTCCCCTGATATTTTGGCGTCCGGCTTAAGCACGACCTCGGGAAATCTCCTTCTCGATGAATGTGATGCCCTGCGGGGCTCTTCCCGAGGAACTGATAGTACAACCATAAACCCTGTAGTAAATGGCCGGGGTTCCCTTGGATATGTTCCGGAGGATCACACGCGCGGGATCATCATCGATCCATGGGGCACGCTGCCTGATGTCGACCTGTGACCTCATCGAGGAATCAAGTGATTTCTGTTGATTGATGATTGCATTCACCGGATCTTGTTGATCCAAACCATCAAGATCTGTTTGACTGCCATGTGAACATGCAATTGCAACCAAAATAAGCACCGGAATATTGTACAGGATTCACCTGTTCATGGAAAGCACCATCCTGTGGTCACCCCCGGTGTAATTTTCACCCACCGAACACATCATAACCGCAAGACCGACTGATTTCTAGGCCATGAAGGACAGTCAGCGAATAAATATCCTGAGGATCGGGCCGCAGGACAAACCCGGCATCACCTGGGTGGTCATTCAACAATTGCCGCCGGGCGTGTTTT
>CAYYNQ010000003.1:0-33532 GCA_964473105.1 uncultured Candidatus Sumerlaeota bacterium
CGAATCCCGCACGTGCCTGACACGCCGTGATCGCCGCCGTTAATGTCGTCTTCCCGTGGTCTATGTGTCCGATTGTCCCCACATTGACATGAGGCTTGTCACGCTTGAACGTCTCCTTGGCCATCGTCCTGCATCTCCCCGATTTATTATAGATTAAAGGGCAGCCTCAAGCCAACCCTTTTGCATACGCCTGTTAAAGCGGCCCATCGCGGTTCGAGTTCCCCCCAGTTTTGAACCGGCGCGATCACCCAAATTCCGGTGAATCGCCCTTCAACTCTTTTGTGCATGAATAAACTTGTCAGAGACTCGGCAACCGGGCGGACCCACTTGTCCCAAGTTTAATCGGGACAAAAGCCCATCTGGATTGATCCAGACCCGAAGGAGCCCTCTCTTCCAGGTGTATTCACACCACATCCACGGAGCACCGCCACGCGGCCACAGAACATTGAGTATGGAACTCTCAAGCCATTCTGTGCTTCAGTGAGGGAACTGAAGTCTCCGCTGTAACCTGATTAGGGTTGATACCCGGGATCAGGCGGTGATCACCCAAGCCCTGCGTCAGGTCACAAGGACCCCGTATTCTATCGCGGGCAGACCGGAAGTCAATAATGAATATAACTATTTTAGGCCGATCCAGGGAAATATGTGGCCGTCCATGGGACTGACCCTTCCGCAAACCCGGACTGGCCCTTGGGAAAAATCTGGGTCTCAAACCTGACTCACGCTGGTTTTTCAGAAAAACCCCGGGCCCTATGGCCCCCTGTCATATTGGGCCTGGTTCGACTCGTTCCACATGCCGGTCAACCACAGGCTATAGCCTGAAAAATGAGATTGAATGACACCATAGCTCAGGGAGACCAGTTAATTATTTATGCATAATTCTGTTATAACGTTATTTAAGGGCCGACCTCAGGCCCCGGGAATCCTGTATTTGACTCGTGGATTCACGGTCAAAACGGAAGATGCGGTTCGCCTGCCGGATGTGCCGGGAAATTTCGAGAGAGAGGTTGGGACGGGCAATTGTTCGAGAAAGTAAACCGTGAATTCTTCTGGCTCCTAGTTCAGCGTGACCTGAAGGTTCGATATGCCGGCTCAACGCTCGGTTGCCTCTGGAACCTGCTCCATCCCCTAGCGCTGGTCGCAATTTACATGACGATTTTCTCTTCGATCATGATTGAATTGCGCAGTTCCGACGAGTCCCCCGTCGATTTCGGCAGCCTTTCCTACGGGGCTCATCTGTGCGCCGGGCTGATCCCCTGGCTCCTGTTTTCGGACATCCTGATACGCTCAACGGGCACCCTGATCGAGAACAGTCACTTCCTTCGTAGAATATCCTTCCCGCCTGTCATTCTCTTTCTGGCCATTTTTGCCAATGCCTTCATAATTCACGCATTCGGGTATGCATGTTTCCTCCTGGCCCTCATAGCTTTGGGAGTCAAGCTACCCTTGCTCGCACTGGGCGGACTGGGGGTCATGCTTCTGCTCGGGACCTGCGCTCTGGGAATCAGCTTCCTGCTCGCCGTGCTGAACGTCTTTTTCCGGGATGTCTCACAATTCCTAACGGTTGTCCTGCAACTGCTCTTTTGGTTCAACCCAATCGTCTACGTCAAGGAAATCCTGATAACCCCGGGAACCCCCCAAGGAACCGGCTGGAATGTCAAGGAATTCGGCGCGACCGTCATGCTATGCAACCCGATCGAACGGTTCATCTCCGCGATTCAAGGGCTCGTCGGCACTGTTGATTATCATCCGACAGGAATCGATCTGGGCATCATCTTCCTGTTCCCCGCCTTATGCCTCGCTATCGGGCTCCTCATTTTCAAAAAAAATCTCCCTGAGATCAGAGACGCGATATGAACGCTTCCACCTCTGCACGTTTGGGAGTGGCCGCCATTGCCCCTTTCCGAGTCGCGGTGAGAGCGCCCGTCCCGTTTGCAAAACGCACCAGCCGCCGCAGCGAAGCCTCATCAAGGGTTTCCGGCTGAAGGGAAGTCTCAAGCAGCCCGGAAATCAGGCCCGCCAAAAAGGCATCACCACAACCAGTCGTCTCAACAGCCTCGACATCGAAGGCCGGGACATGTCCCTCGGCCCGACCGTTGTTAAAATAAGCCCCACCGGATCCCAGGGTGACCAGGCAAAGTTTCACACCCCTTTCGAGCAACAGGCGACTGCCTATTGCCGGGTCATCAGTCCCGGCCAGCAATTCCAATTCCACCGCGTTGAGCTTGCAGACAGCGACGTCCTGCAATCCTTCAAGGATGCCCTGCCGGGCAGCGCCCATATCCGGCCAGAGGGCCGGCCGCAGATTGGCATCGTAGGCGACCAATACGCCTGAGTCCCCTGCCCGGCGAACCGCGTCCAGGACAGCCTCTCGCCCCTCCCCGCTCAATGAGACCGACCCAAAGACGAGGACCTTTGCTGATCTGAGGTATGAGAGATCCAGATCCGCCGTGCTCAGCTTCAATGCCGCGCCGCGGTAAATGATAAAATCCTGATCTCGCGGGCTTGATAAGGCGACCAGGGCGATCATCGTCGGGATGTCCGCGTGCACGCGCAAATGGCCCGTGTCGACACCCTCGAATTTTAATCGTTTTGAAAGTAACGACCCGAAGGGGTCATCACCGATCAGGCCCACAAATCCGATATCAACTCCCAGTCGAGCCAGTGCAACCGCCACATTTGCAGACGCACCACCCGGCTCCGGGCTGAAACTGTCCGCTTCCTCGAGGGCCACCCCTGCGGGAGATGCAAACAGGTCGACCACCGCCTCGCCCAAGCTGATAATATCCGGCATATTCCGTTTCCCCTTCAATGCATCTTTATCACGAGCATGGTCGCTGTCGGATGTTAACTATCTCGCCTAGACGGTTTGGAGTCGGCTGGCGAATACTTCCCGGGAGACGAACCTTCACGATAACACCAGGAGTCAATCATATATTCCGACGGCAGCCAAGAGTTCCTGCCTGTGATGACGATAAGCATGTTGCCTGACATAAACCCCTCACGGGTAACCGATCATGGGATATGCCGTGATTTTGTCCTCGAAAATCAACTGAGTTCGAGCATCCGCTGGATGGGTTTCAATGCCTGGGAACGCAATGATTCATCCATCGTCAACTCCGGACGTTGGTCCCGCATACAGAGATAGAGTTTTTCGAGGGTGTTGCGCTTCATATGCGGACATTCATTGCAGGCACATGAGTTTGACGGGGGCGCAGGAATGAACTGCTTGTCCGGACAGCGCTGCTGCATCCTGTGGATCAGGCCCGGTTCCGTCGCGATGATCAGTTCCCTCACGCCGGTCTCACACGCATAGTTCAGGATCGATGATGTCGACCCGATATGGTCGGCATGTCGCAGCACAGCCTCCTCACACTCGGGATGCGCCAACACCAAAGCCTCGGGCCATATCGCTTTCAACCGGATGATTTTCTTCTCACTGAACATTTCGTGCACGATGCAAGACCCGTTCCACAACAGCATTTCCCGGCCGCTGACCCGGTTGATGTATGCACCCAGGTTCCGGTCGGGAGCAAAGATGATTTGCTGATCTGCCGGGACTTGCCCGACAATTTTAACCGCGTTACTGGATGTCACAATGATGTCACTGAGCGCCTTGATGGCCGCTGAACAGTTGATATAGGAGATTACGATGTGGTCCGGGTTCGCCTCCCGGAACGCACTAAAACGATCAACCGGGCACGAATCAGCCAGGGAACAACCCGCATTCAAGTCCGGCAGCAGGACCTGTTTCCCGGGGTTGAGAATCTTGGCCGTCTCGGCCATGAAGTGCACTCCGGCAAAGACAATGACATCGGCCTCGGTCTCCGCCGCAACCTGCGACAACCTCAATGAATCTGCCACATGATCCGCCAGGTCCTGAATATCCGGATCCTGGTAAAAATGTGCAAGCAACACCGCGTTCATTTCACGCTTGAGACGCTCGATCTCCACGAAAAGATCCAACTCAGGCGGAATCGACTCATCCAAGGTTGTGTTTGGTTGAATGGCCTGCATCCAAAGCTCCGCGGCAGGAGGAGATCCGGCCCGACAAGGTGACAACCGGATTGGTCTGGACCTTCATCTCGATGATCCACGAGCATCTGACGGCTGATGATAACACCCAGCCTGACGAATGTCTTTCATTTATCCCGTTGCTCCATGACCGAGCGGATCAGTTGACAGGTCTGTTCAGCCGTGCACTTCCAAGAAAAGGCGGAGCCCCGCACCCGCGACCTGTGGGCATATTTAACTCTGAGAGGGTTTTCTGTCTGAATCCTGAGCATCAACCGTGCCAGCCCGATCCAGTCACCAGGCCTGAAATACAGCGCTGCATCACCGGCCACCTCACGATGGGCTGGTATATCACTGACGATCATCGGAAGACCCGCCTGCATGGCTTCCACCAGGGGAAGCCCGAACCCTTCATCGAGTGAGCAACTGACATAGGCAAGGGCTGACCTGAAGACGGTACGCAGGGATGTGTCGGCGAGATCTTCCATCCGGTGAAACCCACATGCGTTTGCATCCTGACGAATCTCATCCGGGGAGGGATCACCAAACGGGCCTTCTCCACCGATCCAGAACCATTTTGTTTTCAGGCACACGCCCCGGTCTTTCATTTGTTGCGACATGTGTATAAGGGCGCGACAGGCCGTTGTCGGGTCCTTCCGCGGTTCATGTGTCGCCACGGTCAGGAAGCAGGCGGAACCCGCTGAAAGACCCGTTATTTCCTCCGTCTGCATGTCACTGTCCGGGGAACCGCGGTGCCAGCAAGGGTGACCCGGGTCACCCGATTCCCCGATAACCGTCAATTGGCCCGGTTCAGCCAGCCCCAATGCGTCAACCTGGCCGCTCACATAACGCGAAGGGACGATGATCCGATCCGCATCTCGACAGGCTCGGCGAATCGCCTGTCTCAACCAAACCCTGAACCTCAACCTGAAAAACCTGGGATGCGTGAAAACCCCGACGTCGTGAATGGTCACGATCCTGAAAAAGGGCTGATCACCGCCGGGAATGATAAATGCCGGCCCCATGTAAATCTCATGATTGTCGACAACTCGTGGCAGTCGGTATCTCAACCAGAAATCCCCGGCAGGGTGCGAGTCATGACGGACCGGAGCGGCAATCAAGTCTATAAAATTCAACGCCTTATCCTGACGAGCGTAATTGATCGAATCACGATTGAAAAGGGCACGTATCCGCAAGTCGGAATCAAGGGCCGCAAGGGATTTCAACAGATTGAGTGAATAGCGCCCCACTCCTGTCATCCCCGGCTCGACGGTCCGTGCATCAAAGAAAATATTGATCATGGACTGATGACCTCGGATCATCATACACACAGGGTGGGTGCTGGACTGATGAGGGTCTGTTCACTTCGTGATCTCATGCAATGCCTCGACCAGGCGTCCGACCTGATCCCCGCCATTGTAATAGTGCGGGGAAATCCGCAGGTAATCATTGCGCGCCGTGACATGAATATCCCTCTCTCTGAGTTTCGCCCCGATCGATTCCATCTCGTGACCGGGCAGGGTGGCGCTGACAATTCCGCTGCGTTCACCGTCACCCCGTGGGGATAAAATACGGAATCTACCCGACTCGAGTTGATCACAAAGCAGGGCTGTCAGTCTCTCAATATCCCGCCAGACTTTATCGATTCCGGCTTCGTTCAATAGCGCAAGGGACTTCGAGAGAGCTGCGAAACCACCCATATTACATGACCCATCCTCAAATCGTGCCGCCCGGGTCGGGACGGGAAGATCGGTCCTTGTGTAGTCGGAAGCGCCTTTCCGACAAATCCACCCGACGCTGGAATTGTTCAACATCCCGAGCCTGGATTTGCGGATGTAGATTATTCCCGCCCCTTCCGGACCCAGCATCCACTTGTGGCCGTCCGCAACCAAAAAGTCGACGCCCGATGACCCGGGGGAAAACGGGATCGCCCCGATACCCTGGATGCCATCAAGACACAGCAGGATATCCCTGTCATGACATATCTGCGCCAGATCATCGATCGGCATCCGATAGCCAGTCGAGTACTGGACCAGGGAAACACTGACCAGCCGGGTACGCGCATCGATGGTCTCCACAAAATCATCCGCATTGAATCGCATATCAGAACGACTACTCACCCTCCGGACCGCAACACCCAGCCTCGACAGCTGTGTCCACGGATAAACGTTTGCAGGAAATTCGCCTGCGGCGGTCACGATGTTGTCCCCCGCATCCCAGGGCAGGGAATTCGCAATACACATTAAGCCATGGGTCGTGTTGTGGACAAACCCGGTTTCGTCACGGTCAACCCTGAGCAGGCGTGAAGCTTCAAGGCGTGCCCGCTGGACCCGTTGATTCCAGTCCAGCCAGGCGGCCCCGCCCAGTCGTTCCGCCTCTCCGGCATAAAGTCGCAGCGCAGCCGCTGATCTTGCCGGTAATGGGGAAACAGATGCATGGTTCAGGAAATCAGCGTGTCCAAGGACCGGAAACGCTGCCCTTAACCCGGGTTCAGTCATCGCCACTCACCCACGCAGACCTTTCCATGAATCATTGCCAGAACGGGTCTGGGAACCGAATCCGCCAATACTGCGGGATTTTTCACAGAACCGGCGGCGCGACCAATCGAATTGCCGTTGATCACGTCACGAATAATCGGTTATATTGTTTCGTTCTTGGTCTGTTCGCAAGTTCAATTGAACTCCTTTTTCAAACCTGGAGGACGTTAAAGACATGTCTCTTGTTGTGATCTTGGGCTGCCAGTGGGGTGATGAGGGCAAAGGCAAGATCACCGACCTTGTCGCGTCCGAAGCGGATCTCGTCGCCCGTTATCAGGGAGGCAACAATGCCGGCCATACGATCATCGTTGGCGACCGAAAAACAATACTCCACCTGATCCCATCCGGGATCTTGAATCCCGGGACGGAATGCCTGATCGGTAATGGCGTGGTGGTGGACCCCCTGATCCTCAAGGATGAAATCGAAAAGCTGGAGCTGGCCGGTATTGATGTCCGGGGCCGCCTGAAACTAAGCCTGAACTCACACCTGATCACGCCTTATCACAAAAAACTGGATCTGGCCCAGGAGTCAAGAAGAGGTAGCGGAAAAATCGGGACAACGGGTCGCGGAATAGGCGGAACCTACGCAGACAAGATAGCACGTCAAGGGGTCCGGCTTGCCGATTATAGTTCAAAAGACCGGTTTGTGCAGAAAATTCACGGGCTTGCTTCCTATTACGAGCCCATTTTCGAGCATGTCTTCCAGGAAAATATTCCCCCGGTTGCCAAAATGATCGACGAACTCTGGGCCGCCGCACCCCTCATCCAGCCCATGCTCTGCGACTCGGTCTCCTTGATCCATGAATATCTGGATCAAGGCAAAAGAATCCTTGCCGAAGGTGCCCAGGGAGTGCACCTTGACATTGATTTCGGCACCTACCCTTACGTGACAAGTTCCAGCCCGACCACAGGGGGAGTATCTACGGGACTCGGTGTCCCACCCCAGGCCATCGGGGAGGTTGTCGGCGTAGCCAAGGCCTACACCACCCGGGTTGGCGAGGGACCTTTCCCCACCGAGCTTTCCGGTGAAACCGGCGATACAATACGCAAGGAAGGTGGGGAATTCGGCGCAACAACGGGACGCCCAAGGCGTTGCGGCTGGTTCGACGTCCCCCTGATGAGACGTGCCATCCAAATATGCGGCGTGACCCAGATCGCCCTGACCAAACTGGACGTCCTTGATTGCATGGAAACGATAGATATCTGCACGCACTATGAGGAATCAAACGGGAATATACTGACCCATACGCCCCTGGATGGAGTGACGATGGCTGAATGCAGGGCTGTATACGAAACCATGCCAGGATGGCAGTGCGGATCCGGAAAGGCCCGGCAATTCGAATCCTTGCCCACAGCTGCACAGCGTTATGTCAACCGCCTGGAGGAACTGGTCGGCGTACGCATCACCATCGTATCGGTCGGCCCGGGCCGCGACGTCACTGTTTTGCGGGAATCCGGGTTTTTCCGCTGATACCGGCATGTTTCGTAACATCCCGGTGAGGGGCCGAAAAAACGTCCGCATGAAACGGTTCAAGACCCTTCTCGATCACATCTATCAGCGGATTTTCAGCACGGCCGGACCGCAGCACTGGTGGCCATGCGACCGGACCGTGCACGACGATGGCCGAGATGAAATCATTATCGGGACCGTGCTGGTCCAGAACACTACATGGCTGAATGTCGTCAAGTCAATCGATACACTCAAGCGTGCCGGGCTGTGCAGCCTGTCCCGCCTGGCATCCACGACGCCCGACAAAATCGCGCTGCATATCCGTTCAAGCGGTTGTTTCAATGTGAAGGCCGGACGGCTTCACGCCGTTGCGCGTTTTTTCGCGCCGGGGGGCAGGCAGCGTTTTCAGGAACTTGAAAAGTGGGATCTCCCCAGATTGCGACGGGAAATGCTGGCCGTCCATGGGGTCGGCGATGAGACCGCTGACTCAGTTCTACTCTACGCTCTTGGACGGCCTGTATTTATCATCGATGCCTACACCCTGCGTATCGGCAGTCGTCATGGATTATTCAGGGCCGATATAACCTATGCCAAAGCTCAGGAACTCTTTACCGCCTGCTCGCCCTTGGATGTTGGGTATTACCGGGAATATCACGCCCTACTGGTCTGGATAGGAAGCCAGTTCTGCAAGCCCCGACCGCGGTGTCAACGCTGTCCGCTTGCACGTCAAGACTGTTGTCTTGGCAGGAAAAGCTGGGAGGAAATCAATAAAATCAGGAGCGCCTGAAACCCGGGAGGGAGCCAGAACGCCCATCCTCGTGATCAGGATTTTTCTTCCACCTGTCCGCCCCTTATCCCAAGCCGATCCTGCCGGGGCGCCGAGACGCATTTTCATGATCTTGACCAGATTGGCAATTGTGCCTTGCCCATAGAGGCCCGGGATTAATCCATAAAGCCCATCGAGCGCAGGTTCCTTTTTGCCATCCTGGCCTCCATTGTGCCCGGAGCCCTCTGAATTAATGCACGGTACATATCTATTTGCAAAACTCGGTCATCGAGGTCACGCGCAACACGGGAAGCCTGGACCAACGCCTCGGTATTGGAGGGATCAATTTCAAGAACAGTCAGGAATGCTTCTCGAGCAAGCTCCATATACTTGAGTCGGGGGGCCTCATCATGGACCGGATCCCGTGCCATGGACAGATAAACCGCGCCGAGGGCGTTCCCGTATTCGGGACTCGGATCGTCGGCTTCGACTGCGTTCCGATAGGACCTGAGCGTTGATCGGTAATCGGGGGGGTCCAACCGCAGAGTCCGGTCTCCCTGTTCCATGTAGGTTTCGGCAATCAAACGATTCTTCTCATATCCGTCGGGTATTTTCCCGTAGATTTCAATGGCCCATGCATATTCGCCCTTCGACCGGTATTGGAGGGCGTCCTCCTTGATTAATTCAAGTCTTGAGGAACTTATCTGGCCATCCGTGCTGGCTATCTCCACTTCCTTTGATGAATGGATTGTCCTCCGAATGCCGAGCATCACAATGATGACAATCAGCAATCCGGCGATAACGCCAAGGACAACGGCTGAAACAGATCTGCGTTCATGGCCACGCCGAAACAACTGCTGGGCCTTGCCCAGTGTCTCCAGTGGTTCACTGCCACTCAGCTCAGAACCGGTACGGCCACCGCCCGGGTGTTGACCAGCACGCAATTGGTCGGAAGGTAAAATCGGGCCGCTCCTATCATGACCCGCATGGTGAGGAGAACCCGGCGTTTTTACCCCATGCAGGCCGGTTGTTGAACCCTCCGCCGGAGTAGCCGCTGACATGCCATCCAGGGCCGCTCCCAGCATCAACCGGAGATCCTGCCTCAGCGGCGCACGACGCGAGGCCTCCCGGCAAAGCAGTACGGCACGCTCGTAATCGTGATGATCAAAGGCCGAATCAGCATGCTCAATCAATTGATCGAGGTCGAGTCTGTGCAGGTCTCCATGTTTCGGGTTCGTCATGGCCCTATATCCCTCAAAATCTGGTCGGTAACGAGATGCATGAACAGAAAACCGATATCGCATGGAACAGCATCTCGTTCCATCAGAACTGGACGAGAGACACGCCGGAAGATTTGACCGACTGATCTATAGTGAATTAAGAAATGCATGATTGTGACGAATCTCCCCTCAAGACAAAATGAAGCGGGATCGGCCGAACTGGCCTCTGGATGATCATGTGAAACCCGGTCCTTCGGCCGGGGAAGGGAAACGAACCAGCACAACCGAAACATTGTCCTGACCACCGGCGGCATTCGCAGCATCAATGAGTTCCCCCGTTGTATTCTCCAGATTGCCATTTGACTCGGCAAGAATCCCCGCGATTCGGTCATCTTCAATCATTCCGGTCAAGCCATCGGAACATAGGATGAACAGGTCGCCTTCATCATAGTCGATCTTCCGGATATCCACCTCCAGCCCCGACCTGTTTCCAAGTGCACGGGTGATGACATTCCTCCAGCGATGGTTTTTTGCCTCATCCTCAGTGATGATATTCCTCGAAAGCTGCTCGTTGACCCAGGAATGATCATGGGTCAGCAATTTCAGGCAGCCATCGCGATACCTGTAAACTCGGGAATCCCCAACATGGCCGACCAGGACCTGCGAATCGGCAACGAGCATGACGGCCAGGGTGGTTCCCATGCCGACATATTCAGGATTGCTGTCTGCAAGCGAACAAACCTTCCGATTGGCCAGTTGAATCCCGGTGTTGAGGATGTTTTCTGACAGGGTTTTGTCGTTACTCACGCCAAAGGGCCAGACAAAGCTCCGACCCGAACGGGTCTGCATAATAAAATTCTTGAGTGTGTCGACGGCAGCTTCGCTTGCAACTTCCCCGGCTGCATGGCCTCCCATGCCGTCTGCAACGATATACATTCCAAATTCATCAAAGACCCCGATACTATCCTCATTTTGGGGTCTTTTGCGTCCGGTATCGGTGCTTCCCCAGGACTCGATCTTCACGCGACGACTGTCTTCCGCACTCTGTTCAGATTTCAAGACGACACCCGTTCACCAACCTAAAATACCTGACTCCGCTTTGTTAATGATAACCTGGACCCGCCCACAACAACGCGGGTGTCACCCCCAAAAAACAGCGGCATTAGAACATAGCATCATGGCCTCATCAACATAATTTGCCGTGCACTTCACCTTCCTGTTCACGGAAATCATTGATTTTCAATCCTGTATATGTCATAGACTCATGATGCCAGAGAATGCCCCGGAACTGGATCTCGTCCGGAGAAACCCAAATGCTGGGAAATGCCATCAAGCCCGAAATTGAATCACTGATCAACCGGGGTCAGTTCGATGATCTACGCGCACTTTTTGACGAAAACCTTGAACCGGCAGATATTGCTGAGATTATCAAGGATTTCGATGATGAAAAAGCCGCGATACTTTTCCGTATCCTGCCGACACAACAGGCCCTTGAGGTATTCGAGGTTCTAGATTTTGACAGCCAGGAAAACCTGATCGAAAAACTCTCGGATGAAAAGGTAAGCAAAATCCTCAATGAGATGGCGCCCGATGACCGCACCCGCCTGTTCGAGGAACTTCCGGGCGGAATCACGAACAGGCTGCTGAAGACACTCACTCCCCAGACAAGAAGCATCGCACGCTCGCTGCTTAATTATCCCGAGGAGAGCATTGGCAGGCTGATGACCCCCGAATACCTGGCCATCCAGCCCGGATGGGATGTCAGGCAGACCCTTGAACATATTCGAAATAATGCAACGCAGGTTGAAACCATCGATTATATATATGTCACCGATCCAGGGGGCAAACTCCTCGATGATCTTCGTATCGGACAACTTCTGCTGGCCGAGCCCAAGGCATTGATACGGGATATCACGGATGAGCAGGTCATTTCACTGGCAGCCCCGGATGATCAGGAGGACACAATCGAGGTCTTCAAGCACTATAACCGGACCGCACTGCCGGTCACCGACAGCAACGGGATTATCCTGGGGATCGTTACCATTGATGATGTCATGGATGTAGTCGAAGAGGAGGAAACGGAGGATGCACACAAGTTCGGGGGCCAGGAAGCACTCGAGGATTCCTATTTTTCCACATCCTTCCTCGAACTGGCCCGTAAACGCGGCGGCTGGCTAATCATTCTCCTGATCGGCAGCTTCCTGACGGTCGGCATCATGAAATCCTTTGAAAATTCCCTGCTGATCCTGCCGATCCTATCGGTTTTCGTGCCCATGATCATCGCAACGGGCGGTAATACCGGGACACAGTCTGCCGCCCTGATCATACGCGGTATCGCGGTCAGGGAAATGACACCCTCCGACTGGCAGCGTATCTTCAAACGCGAGTTGTCCCTGGGGTTGTCACTAGGAATCATTCTGGGGGTAACAGCTTCCGGTTTCGGATTGGTCATTGAGCACCTTGGCCCGGAGACACTTGTCGAAAGTGTCAATCGAACTGAAACGGGCATCATCACGACCGCCGCCCCGGCGGGGGCCGGTTACTCAAGCCTAACTCTCGGGCTGCTCATCATGTTCAGCATAACAAGCATCGTGACAATCGGAACACTCGTGGGATCCATGCTGCCCCTGTTCTTCAGAAAGATTGGCTTTGACCCCGCCGTCTGCTCGGGTCCGTTCATTGCCACGTTTGTCGATGTCTCGGGCATCGTCATATATTTCTATGTTGCCCGCTGGCTGCTCAACCTGGGGTGACACGATGCTTCCTCGCCCCAACCGTGTGACCGTAAATTGAACCCATAGCCCGACCCATAAAAAGGGCGGAACGATCATGATGCAAGTGCCGGCCATTTCCACTGCCCCGGCAGAAAATCCCCGGTGTTTTCCTCCGGGCAAAAAAACGGGCGGCTTCGTCTATTGATTTTTCCAGATCAATATGCAAAGTTACGCAAGAAGCCATCGTGATATCGTGCATACAGGATTGCCGGGAAAATGCCGGGCAAGCGCAGACCATCCGCCATCTTCAAACCCTTCAACCCAAACCGCACAACCCGGTTTGCGCTGCCGGATATTGCACCCTCCATGCTAAGCAGCGACTTTGCATCCCCCGACCGGGAACTTGCCCGCTGCAGGAGAGCTAACGCGAAGTGGATACACATTGATGTCATGGATGGGCACTTCGTTCCAAACATAACCTTGGGTCCACCCATCCTGAAAAGATGGGTTGAGGCGAAGCCGGATCTTTTCTACGATACCCACCTCATGATTGAGAATCCCATGGCTTATGCAAATGCTTTCGCCGATGCGGGAGCCAACCTGATCACGATACACTTTGAAACCACATCGAGACCACGCAGGGATCTGCGCAGCATTAAACGCCTGGGAGTCAGGGTGGGAATAACAATCAAGCCCAGGACTCCCGTGAAAAGGATCCTTCCGTTCCTGAACGAGGTTGACCTCGTTCTTGTCATGACGGTTGAACCGGGATTCGGGGGACAGAAAATCATCCCGACCACCCTGAACAAGGTCAGGGAACTGGACCTTTTCCGCAGACGTGAAGAACTGGCCTACCGACTGCAGGTCGATGGGGGGATCAATGTCGAAACCGCACCCCTGGCCGTCGCGGCCGGGGCGGACGTGCTCGTTGCCGGAAATTCCGTCTTTGGCGAAGGTAACGTTTCAAATAATCTGAAATCGCTTCGAGAAAGGCTGGGATCGAAACCCAGATGATGCTGGATTTCTTTTGCCGGACCACGAAATATGAGTAATTCAAAAAGCGCCATAGCCCTTTATGCCGGCACTTTCGACGGAATCACCCTGGGTCACCTTGACATCATCCGGCGTGGAGCCGAGATCTTCAAGAAACTGATCGTTGGCGTCGCCCGGAATGTGGACAAGGACACACTGTTCTCAAATAAAGAGCGTGTTGAGATGATAAGGCAGGAGGCCAAGGCCATGTCAAATGTCTCCGTGACAGATTATGACGGCCTAACCATGGACTTTGCCGAGAAATGTGGGGCGGGGATCATCCTCAGGGGAATCCGCGTCATCTCGGATTTCGAATATGAACTCCAGATGGCATTGATGAACCGCGAGATCAATCCGCGTATCGAAACAATCTTCATGTTTCCCGCGGCAGAACACCTTTATGTCAGCAGCTCACTGATCCGCGAGGTATTGCTGCTTGGCGGTGACATCTCCAAATTTGTCCCCCCCTCAACACAGAAAATGATGAGCAAAAGATTCCTGAAAGGCTGAGATACACTGCATGCAACAGAAACAGGTGACTGCCAAGTATCCACCGCCATCCCTGCATCCGGACATCCGATGAAGCTAGACAACAACCTGAATCCTCCACCACGCGAACCCCTGTTCAGGGTTTACCATGTGCCGCCTGAATCCATCCAACTTCTGACCGCCTGGACGGAGGCATATGACGGAGTCGGCCTAATCAGGTCCCTAGATGAAAAAAAGGGGGTCATCGAGTGCTGGATCATGCCCGATTACGAGGCTGTTTTCGATTCAATCATCGGGGCCTTTGCCTCACAATATCCAATACAATCTCCCTAAAGGGAATCAAAACAACCGGATGTCACCGAAGAGAATATCACCGCGCAGCGTCAGGCGGAAAAAATCCGGACAGAACACCCGGGCAAACATCCCCGAACCACCCCCATTACCCGCCGGGTCGGGCAATTTCCCGATCCAGTTCATGTTCTCTGTCCTCGTTGCTTCACTATTCTGTATTGTCATTGCCCTCACCCCGTTCACGCATAACCTGGACGACATCAAAATCCCAATCTTCCTGATACTCGGGCCAATCCTGATGGTAATGGCGCTGGGGATGCTGGCATTCGGCAAAGCTGCCCTGCCCTCCAGATGGGTCGCAGGCAGCCTGATCTGCTACCTGCTTGTGATGTTCCTGTCCACACTGAACAGTGATTACAGTTGGGCCGGCTGGTATCAGATATGCTTCATCTGGTCCGCGCTCGGATTTTTTCTTGCCGCCCATTGCGTGGGTACCCAACGAAAGGCATCCGAGAAATTCCTCCGCTTCCTTGTTATTCTACTGCTGGCAACCAACCTGATCGGCTGCTTCATGTTCGATTTCTTCGACAATCACAAACATTTTTCCGGAGTCGCATTCCTCTTCCGCTTGATCTATGGGGATGACATCACCGGCCACATCAACCAGGTCAAACCAACCCGGGGAAATGTCACTGCAATGTTCAACCTTCTCTTCACCATGTCACATGCCGACAGCAACATGCAGGCGACCATCCTGAGCCGCGATTTTTATGCAGCCTTCTGCGTGCTCTATCTTCCGTTTTCACTGCTCGTGTCCATTTCACCGGGACCGACCCGGCGCCCCATCATGTGGCGCGGCCTGGCGATCACGGCGACTCTGCTGTCCATCATCTGCATCTTCGAATGCAAAAGTAAGGGAGAGTGGATATTCGGGGCCCTGTCTGTCATGCTGCTGCTTCCTTTCATATTTCGTTTCGGGGCACTGTCACTTTCAACCAAAAAAAAAGCATGGATCATCATCATCGGCATGCTGATGCTGCTTGTCGTCATGGCGATACTCCAGTCACCGATCCTGTTTGAAAAACTGAAATCGATCCCCCTCTCCATCAGGTCCAGATCGATCATATGGGCAGGTTCACTCGGGATCTTCGCCGCCCATCCACTGCTAGGGGGTGGACCCGGCACGTTCTATATTCTGTTCCCGCAGTTTCGTGCCCCCGACTACTTCCTGCATGAAATCTCGAACGTGACCCTTTTTTCCCATAATTATTTCCTGGATGTCCTCTGTGAAACGGGGTTACTGGGCTTGGCGCCGTTCCTCATGTTTCTCGGAGTCCTCTGGTTTGGCAGCCTGCGCCAAGCCCTGACTCATTCCGATGTTCGCATGAAGATGATGCTTGCCGCGGCCCTGGTCGCCATCCTGGGTATATTCGGCAGCAACCTGAGTAGCCCCAATGGACGCTGGGTGATCGGCGCATCCTCGCTATGGACCGTCATGGGTTACCTCTCGGGCCTCTACAGTCAGGCCCAACCGGCCGGCGCGGGGGAACCTGCCCCGAGACTTCACCGACATGGGATCCTTGGACGTATACCGCAAAAACTCAATTTTCACCTAATCGGGGGACTGAGCCTCTTTCTTGCGGCCTTTTCATTCCATGAGGGAAGGAGCTATTTTTCAAGTGCGCTCGAATATGCACGGGGCCTGAAATACATGGCACCGATCCTTGATGAGGCCCGTATCAGGGGGGATAATATCTCGACCGAGGTTATGATCATGAGCCTTGAAAAATCGGCAGGCCACTTTGCAGAATGCCTGGAAATCTATCCAAAAAATGTGTCCGCCTATTACAAGCTCGGTTCTGTCCATGTAAACATCGCAAAACAATATGAAAAACTGGCAAGCCGACTGACCGGAAACAAAGGCGCTGAGAATGCCGGGAAGTTACGGAAAAGGGGGGACGAATATATTGTCCAAGCCAAGAAATCCTACGAGAAACTGATGGAATACCATCCCGATTATGCTGAGATTCATTACAACATGGGAATTGTTTACCCTTCATATGCCAAATACCTGAAAAAGCTCGCACTGTGGAGCAAGGATTCTGAAACTCGAGAGAAACGTCTGGAGGAGGCGGGGCAATATCAGGATCAGGCCATCAGACACCTAGAACGAATGGTCACCATGTCCAATAAGATAGAGGTCGCCCTGCGCGCTGCGAGGCAGCTTGAATTACAAGGGCACACCGACCGTGCACTCAAGATATATCGTGAGGCAAGGAAACGTTACCCGGATGACAGGGACCTCCTCTCTTCATATATAAAGACCGCCCTTCAGGCGGATTCCACCAGGGATATCGCCGAGTCCCGCTTCATGCTCTGGCAGCTTGATCCATCAGACCGCACAAATCTCGGGAAACTCGTTCGCCTTGCCGAGGATCCGGGATTGCATGATATTCTGGACAGGATTGTCGACCGGCTGTCGGAAATCAATCCCCTCGATCCCCTCCTCTACTCCAGTCGAATTATACTTGCTTCACACCAAGACAAACCAAGGGCGGTTCTCAAACTCTGGGAATACTATTCAAAGTGTGGCGGCAAGGACCTGTATGTTCGAGAACTCGCGGACAAGGCGGCGAGAAAACTTGGGATTCGCGGCAGTTACGACCCCACTTTGGAGGTCTTCTGACAAGATTCCATCCGTATTTGCATATGTTTGCCCCCAGAACTTCACCGTCCCATGAAACAGTCAAAATCAGGCTATCTCATGTATTTTGATTTATGGTAGCCTCTCGGAGGTCAACAAGAAGGAATCTATAGTCACCGGATCTCCAATGAAAAAACCGGGGAAGTGTTGATGGAACCAATAAATACGAGGAACTGAAAAGCTCATCATGAAGGGCATTATCCTTGCAGGAGGGAGCGGTACCCGCCTGCATCCGGTCACCAAGGTCGTCAGTAAGCAACTCCTGCCGATCTATGACAAACCCATGATCTATTATCCCCTGAGCACGCTGATGCTCACGGGGATCCGCGAGGTGTTGCTGATATCCACCCCGCACGATCTCCCCCTGTACCGAAAACTCCTTGGGGACGGGTCGAACCTGGGCATGGGGATCCGTTACGCGGAACAAGCAAAACCCGGGGGACTTGCCCAAGCCTTCATCATTGGCGCCAGTTTCATCCGTGGGGGCCCGGCATGCTTGATCCTGGGAGACAACCTGTTTCATGGATCCGGCTTGTCCTCAATCCTTCAGGAAAGTGCACGGCTCAGGAGCGGTGCACTGGTTTTCGGATATCCCGTGTCCGACCCGAGCAGATATGGCGTCATCGAGTTGGGTTCCGATGGGCGTGCGGTCAGCCTTGAGGAAAAACCGTCCAGGCCAAAGAGCAGCTTCGCCGTACCCGGGCTTTATTTTTATGATTCCGATGTTTCCGAATATGCGAAGTCGCTTAATCCCAGTTCACGCGGCGAACTTGAGATCACCGATCTCAACAGGGTCTATCTCGACAAAGATAAATTAAGGGTCCAGTTGCTCAGCCGGGGAACCGCATGGTTTGACACCGGCACGACACAGAGCCTCATCGAGGCGTCGGCTTTCATCCAGGTGATGGAAACCCGCATGAGCCTCAAAATAGGCTGCCTTGAGGAAATCGCCTGGCGTCAGGGATGGATCAGTATCGACGAACTCCGGACGCAGGCCGGAGACATGGGCAGCAACCTTTATTCGGAATACCTGCGGCAACTTGCTGACGAGGGGTCCGGCTGATGATCATCACGGATACGGACATCAACTGTGTCCGGCTGATTGAGCCAAGGGTCTTTGGAGATGACCGTGGCTACTTCTTTGAGAGCCACAACCACAGGGTCATGGAGGCTGGCGGAATCAATCGTGAGTTTGTACAGGACAACCACTCCTATTCCCACGGTGGAATCCTGAGGGGCATGCACTACCAGGTCCGCGATGAGCAGGCCAAGCTGATCCGCGTTGTCTCCGGTGAAGTTTTTGATGTCGCGGTGGATGTCCGCAGGGACAGCCCGTCATACAGCCAATGGGTTGGCTATACGCTCAGCGCAACGAATCACAGGATGCTGTTTATTCCCGAGGGCTTTGCGCACGGTTACCTGACCCTCTCGGATTCCGCAATTGTACTATACAAGTGCAGTGGCTATTACAACCCGGAAATGGAGAGGGGCATTGCCTGGAATGATCCCCAGGTCGGCATCGAATGGCCCGGCTGCAGCCATCGACAGGTTATTTCTGACCGGGACAGAACTCTCAAGACACTGGCGGAATTGGGCCCGGAAGACCTGCCCCATTACAATCCGAATTTTGATGCCCCGAAGGCATGACTGCGCACCAAAGAGAAGAATCAAGGTCTCCTGTCCATGAACATGACTGAAAACAGCCAATCCATCCATCAGCCCCGGATCATGCTCGTCACTGGCGGGGCGGGCTTTATCGGATCGAACTTCATTCGCCACCAGCTTTCGCGTCATGACAGACTATCCGTCATCAATCTGGATGCCCTAACTTATGCCGGCACGCCCGCCAACCTCGAGGATGTCTTCCGGGATTACGGGAATGAAAGATACAACCTCGTTGAGGGTGACATCTGCGACACGGGTCTCGTTTCCGGCCTGCTGAGTGACCGGGACATCGACACCATTGTGAACTTTGCGGCCGAATCGCATGTAGACCGATCGATCACCGGACCGGCGGCGTTTATCCGTACCAATATCGAGGGCACTTTCAACCTGCTCGACTGTGCACACCGAGTCTGGAATGACAGGAAAGATGTGCGTTTCCACCATATCAGCACCGACGAGGTTTTCGGTTCGCTCGGCAAGACGGGGCATTTCACGGAAGAAACCCCCTACGATCCCAGTAGTCCCTACAGCGCCTCCAAAAGCTCTGCTGATCACCTCGTGCGCGCCTGGACACGGACATACGGACTTCCGGCAACCATCACCAATTGTTCGAATAATTTCGGACCCTATCACTTTCCCGAGAAATTGGTTCCGCTCATGATCATGAACGCCATCGAGGGCAAGAAGATGCCTGTGTACGGTGACGGAAATAATGTCAGGGACTGGCTATATGTGGACAATCATTGCGATGCCGTAGACCTGGTAATCCGGCGTGCACGGTCCGGCATGAGTTACAACGTAGGCGGTGGCAACGAATGGGCCAATATAGACCTGATAAACCTGATATGCGACATCCTACAGGAACTTCGCCCCCGTGAATCAGGTCATTACAAGGATCTGATTACGTTTGTCCAGGACCGCCCGGGACACGATCGACGCTATGCCATCGATTCCTCACGTATAAAGGAGGACCTTGGATGGCAGGCCCGTGTCCCCTTCAGAAAAGCCATGCGCATGACCATCCAATGGCATCTGGACAACCAGGACTGGGTCGAACGAATCAAACGGGAAAAATATTCCGGAGAACGGCTGGGATTGAACAGGAGACAGCATGCCCTGTAAACAAGAAAGCTCCGGATGACACCGGTCGGGACAGGGCCGACACCGGTTGCGCCTTGATGGTCTTCGTTCCGGATGGATCGGCATGGATCCGACACGCTGTAACCCGACAGACAAAACGACCATGGAAGCACCCGGACTATCCTGAGGAAATATTACTCCCTCATTCCCGGAGGAATGCAACAAATTGACATATGACACAGGGCAATTCCCCGCACACGCATGAAGATCGAGAAACACACCTTTGGCCATGGCGACCGGTTCATGCATCAGGGATGTGCCCAGCTTGCTGCGATAATCCGGGCGCGTGAAAACGGATCCCACGTCTGTCCGGTCTGGAACAAGTCCCACCGCGAACATATCACTGTCGGCACACAGCCCGGCACACTGAAACGGAAGGCGGTTCAAGCAGTCCGTCAGTTGGATTATGACGGGCCGTATTACCTCGATGCCGACCACATCAATCTGGACACGGTCGACCCCTACCTAGACACCCACGACTTCTTCACTATGGACATGACCCGTCATATCGGTCGTCCCGCGGATGCGGAATCCATCGATTCATTCATCAGCAGTCTGTCACGATTCGAGGGAAGTCTCGAACTTGAGGGGCTTGCAGAGCCGGTTGTCATCAGCAGGGAGATCATTGAGAGGACCTCTGCCCTGTTCCTCCGGGCCATGCAGGAGGCCGGGAAACTGTATCGCCATATCGCCGACAGAAAGGGGTCCAGCGGCTTCATAACGGAAATTTCCATCGATGAGACGACACGGCCTCAAACCCCCGGAGAACTGTTCGTTATCCTCGCGGCGATTGCACGGGAACAGATACCCGCCCAGACGATCGCCCCAAAGTTCAGCGGGCGGTTCAACAAGGGTGTGGACTATATTGGAGACCCTGAAATATTCGGGGCCGAGTTTCGTGCCGACCTTGCGGTGATCCGATTTGCTGTCCGGGAGTTTGGACTCCCGGACAACCTGAAACTCAGCATTCATTCAGGCAGCGACAAGTTTTCCCTTTATCCGATCATCCGCAAGCTCATACGCGAATTTGACTGCGGCCTTCACCTGAAAACGGCCGGGACAACCTGGTTGGAGGAATGTATCGGCCTGGCTGAGGGTGACGAGGGCGGACTCGCCATCGCGCGTGAAATATACCGGACGGCCCATGAAAACATGGAATCAGTCTGCAGCCCCTATGCAGAGGTCATCAACATCAATCCTGCGTTACTCCCATGTCCGTCCGAGGTGGAAAGCTGGAATGGCGCCCGATTCGCATCCATGCTTAGGCATGATCCGGCTTCCCCCAATTACAACCCCCACTTTAGACAACTGCTGCACGTCGGCTACAGGGTTGCGGCTGAGTTGGGTGATCGCTACATGGCCGCTCTGAGGCAGAATGAGGCATCGATCTCAAAGAACGTGACCCTTAACCTCTACGAGAGACACCTCAAACCCCTCTTCGTATGACGGACTGGTCAATATTGAATCCACACGAATTTCAACCACCCATCACCATAATGGACAGTAGAATGGAAATTTGTAACGATGGGCCGTTCCTTGTGGTCCAGAAGCCGCACAGGAGGGTCCCGGGGAAGGAACAACAGGCGGCCAAAAGGCGCCCTGTTTATTTGCCTTGATGGTCGATCTTGAAAACAATGCCTTCACTTAAACCATGTATCTTTCTCGACCGTGACGGCACGATCAACCGTGAGGCCGGGTATATCAACCACCCCGACCGGCTGGAACTTGTCGATGGTGCTGCCGAGGCCATCCGCAAACTCAATAATGCGGGCTACCTCGCCGTTGTCGTGTCCAACCAGGCCGGTGTCGCACGCGGTTATTTCACTGAGGAAGTCCTCAACCAGACCACCGATCACATGCTCCACCTGCTCAGGAAACAAAGCGCGCACCTTGATGGGATCTACTACGCGCTCACCCATCCTTCCAGTAACCTCGAGGCCTACCGCGACGACCCCGACCAGCTTCGCAAACCCGGGCCCGGCATGATACGTCGTGCACAAGCGGAACTTCCCGTCGACATCAGTCGCAGCTGGATGATTGGCGACCGCCACCAGGATATCGTTTTCGCACACAAGGCTGGCATCCCCGGTCTTCTCGTCCAGACCGGATATGGACTGGGTGAATATGTCCATCAGCGGAATACCTGGACCGAAGAGCCGGATAAAGTCTTGCGTCATGTTGGAGAAGCTGTAGATTATATCCTGTCCTCGGGCTGACCGGACATCATTGCAGACCATGACTAATTCCCGTAAAACCCTCGAGTCCTGCATGCAGCGCTTCAGTCTGCTGAAGGTCCTGATTATTGGCGACCTGATCCTGGACCGCTATATCTGGGGACATGTCAACCGAGTCTCGCCGGAAGCTCCGGTACCAATCGTTGGCATACAGCACCGGACGCACCGACTTGGCGGAGCCGCCAATGTTGCCGGCAACATCACGGCTCTGGGCGCACAAGCCGAGGTTATCGGTGTTGTTGGCCGGGACAGCGAGGCTGGGCAGTTCAGGGAAACCCTCAGCAAGCAGGGAATCGCCACGACGGGCATTGTCACGGATTCCCGTCGTCCCACCACGGTCAAGACACGCATTCTTTCCATGAGCCAGCAGTTGCTCCGACTGGACCAGGAGAATGCCGATCCCATCCCCGACAGAATTGCCGACAGGCTCAGGACCCGTGCCGAAAAATCCATTCCACGTTGCGATATCGTCGTCCTTTCGGATTACCTGAAGGGTGTTCTCGGTGAGGCATTCTGCCGGGAGATCATCGACCTGGCAGACCGGCACGACAAGACCGTTGCGATCGATCCCAAGGGAGATGATTACAGGAAATACCGAGGCGCGACGGTGATCAAGCCCAACCAACAGGAGGCCCAGACGGCATCCGGAATCAACTGTAGCGACGACGACAGTCTCCTGCGGATAGCGCGGAAACTCAAACAACAGGTCAATTGCAAATCACTGGTGATGACGCGTGGCGCCGATGGGGTTTTTGTCTATATCAACAGGTCAAATAAAACCCGCCTTCCCGCCCTGGCCCATTCCGTATATGACGTGACCGGGGCCGGCGACACCTTCATGGCCGCCATGGCACTGGGGTTGGCGTCCGGGGCCTCGATTACCGATGCCGCAAGGCTGGGAAATTATGCCGGATCGATCGTGGTCGGCAAACTCGGGACCGCAACGGTCACGACCGAAGAAATCCGGACACTCGCCAGGCAGACGGAAGTTGACTCCTGATATCTTCCTAGGAAGCACCCTGCAAAACCTACGGATCCAGCGCCGATGATCCGAAATCAGCGTAATGGAGACTCGCCGAGGCCATGCAGCTGAATGCAAAGGTCGCAACCCTCTTGAGAAACGATCCGGCCGCTTGGATAGCCGTGGTGGGTGACGTGAATGATATCCCGGAAAGTCCTCCGTTTCTTGCATTGACACAACCTGGAGACGGATTCGCTCTGATCGATGTGCATGCGGGCCTGCCGCGCAGCCAGCGGAGCACCCTTCTCAGGCAATCCAGCCATCAGGCCGTGGATACGCTCCATCCCGTGGATTATATCCTGATTTCCCCCGGGCTGGCAGGACATCTCGTCCCGGAATCTGTGGGACACCCGGCACCTTCGGACATAAAGGCCTCCGACCACATCCCGATGACGGCATCCTTCGATATCCCGTCGGTCAAATATTGATCTGTTTCCGTTTTCGTAACGGAAATCGTCAGCGCAATGGGCCTCATGATCGAGGTCGAGTGGCGTCCCTCCGCATGCGACCAGCTCATGCCCCATTGCCCCATGATGGACAAAACACGTCTTCCTATTGAGGGATGCCGCCTTTTTATCCCGGTTATTACTCAGAATTCTTCTCCGCAATTTTCTCAAAGGCGGCCAGTTGCGCAGCATCACCGATGACCGCAACAAGATCACCCCTGGAAAAGCCGTAGTCGGCACGGGGGTTAGCATGCATTGTTCCGTCGCGCATCACCCCCACCACCGAGGCCCCCGTCCGGTTGCGGATATCCAACTCCTTCACGGTCTGGCCGATAAGCGGGCTGCCCCCGGGAAGCGCAACCCATGACAACTCCAGCAGATGCATGGCCCCTTTCAACCGTAGCAATGTCTCGGACTCCCCTTGTTTCTGGTATATCGGGGCATAGAGTTCCTTGCGGATTCTGTCGGTAAACTTCTGGATTTCGGTCGCGGGGATATTCAGGTGCAGCAATGCCTGTCGGGTGAACTCCAATCCCGCCTCAAAATGGGGCTGGACCGCCTCATAGGCGCCTTGCTTGATTAGTTCCCGGAGTTGCTGGGGGCCTTCAGCCCTTGCCACGATATGCAGGTCCGGATTGATCCTTTGCACATGGGCAACGATTGCCTGTCTTGTGACATCATCCGGGAGCGTTATGAGCAACAGCCTTGCCTCTCCAATCCCCGCTGCCTTGAGCACAACTTCCTGTGCGGCATCACCATAAATGATGGGGAAATCGCATGACTTGGCCTGTTCAACCCTCCGGTAATCAAGTTCCACCAGCACAAAATCAAGATCAAGCCGCTGCAGCACCTGGGCGATGTAACGACCCACCCTCCCGGCACCGGCAATCACCACATGGCCGTGCAACCCACTCTGAGGAAGGTTGACGCTCTGGTATGGCTCGTGCCGGAACCAGCGCTTGCGAAGCGCATATAATGGAGTTGTCAGACCTGAGATGATCGGGGTCAGGGCCATCGTGATGATCGCCGTGTTGAGGACCAGTGAATACAGATCCCTGCTGATTGAATTCGTGCTGATCCCGACTCGTGCAAGCACAAATGAGAACTCACCAACCTGGAAAAGCCCGAGAGCCACGGCCAGGGGCACCACATTGTGATACCCGAAAATCGGGGCCATCATGCCAAGGATCAATGCCTTGCCAAGGGAGACAAGAAGCACCAGCATCAGGACGGTGTTCCAGTTTGAAACCAGAAATGCAGGATCAAAAAGCATACCCACCGAAACAAAAAACAGCAATGCAAACACATCGCGCACCGGAATGATGCTGCTCAATGCACGATGGCCATACTCCGACTCGCTGAGGACAAGACCTGCAATAAATGCACCAAGTGCGAAGGAGAGACCAAAAAGATGCCCTACATAACCGATCCCCAGACCCATGGCAATGATCGCGATCAGGAAAAGCTCCCTTGAGTTCGACTTTGCTATCCAGGCCATGAAAGGGGGGAATACATTTGTTCCCAGGAAAATCATCCCGACCAAAAATATCACGGCCTTCAGCGCTGCCAGCCCCAGAACTGTGAGACCGCCTTCCGGATTGTTGAGTTGTGGAAGAATGATCATCATTGGAATGATCGCCAGGTCCTGGACAATCAGGATGCCGATCATCACACGGCTGGACAGGGTGCCCAGGCGACCCTGGCTCATCAAGGTCTTCAGGATGACCATCGTGCTGGACAAGGACACCAGCGCCCCAAGCCAGATTGCCTCCACAGGCTCAAGGTCCAGGAATCTCCCGATCACGTAGCCCCAGGCCATGGTCAACAACATCTGTAGGGGCGCACCAATAAGGGCGATGCTTCGGACAGGCTTCAAGTCTTTCAATGAAAACTCAAGCCCCAGGGCAAATAGGAGAAGTGCAACACCAATCTCCGCGAGGAGTTCAATGTCACGCACCTCCGTGACAGTGATGCCCTGGGTATAGGGCCCGACCGCAATCCCCGCCAGAATATACCCCAGAATAAGCGGCTGCCTGATAAGCAGGGCTATCATCCCGCCAAGCAGGCCCGCAATGATGATGATTGAAATATCGGACGCGATACCCACTGTGCACCTTCAACCGGCAGGATTACCATATCATGGACACGACACAGGCTGTCATTGTATATCACAGGTTACTAAATTGGACGATATCGATCTTGACCGGAAAATGATCCTTCGATTTAGCTGTCCCGGGGCCTCGTTTTGGCCGTGTCGACAGACAACCACTTGATTTTGCCCTGTTACTCTTGATGATTCGCTTGGGTTGCGGATATTTTGAAGGGACGGGGTTCCGCCGGTTCAACCCAGGGCATCGATCAGGCTTAGAAGGTTGTCAAAGCGGTTTAGTTGAACCCCTGCAGCCCCACCGTGAAGTTCGACGAATCCGAGATGGGCTTGATGTTAAAGCACCGATTAGTATGCATATCGCAGGAATTCCTTCACGTCCTCGACCTTAAGTTCCGCCGTGTCAATATGCACCCGGAAATAGTCGCCTTGTCCGGCCGCAAGGGCAACCGACACCGGTTGTGAACCGATGCACTGCGCCAGAGCTCCAGGCCCACCGGTGTCGAGGAACCTTGGCGAGGGACAGATTCACAACATCCTCAAGTCGGGAATTCAGACGTTCTTCAGCCGGCATTTCGGATTGATGATCTCCAGACTTCATTAAACAACGAATGCGGAAGGCACAAGCCCGAGGAATGAACCGGATCCTCGGATTCCATTCATCCTGCGGCCACACCAGACACACCTGTAAAAAGCCATCCACACACCTGAGACAAGTCATGTCTGGATATTTAAGGTATCATGCGTTAGATTCTCCGAAATCTAACAACGCCCTGCGGGTCACGGCGTAAGCAGTCGTCTCATGATTGATGATCTCATTGGTAAAAGAATCGGCGGTTACGAGATCCAGAGCCGGCTGGGTCATGGTGGCATGGGTGTTGTCTACAAAGCCTACCAGGCATCCCTTAAACGCCATGTCGCGATCAAGCTTCTTCCTTCACATCTCAGCCATGACACAGAATTCCTGAATCGTTTCACCCTGGAAGCCCGTGTCGCGGCAAAGCTGAATCACCCGAATATCGTAGTCATCTACGATGTCGGGAGACACGACGGAATTCAATACCTCGCCATGGAATTAATTGAGGGCGAGGAGCTGGTTCATCTCGTAACGCGCAAGAAACACATGGATGTGGTCCGGGCATTAAAAATCACGAGACAGATAGCTGGGGCACTCGCCTCCGCACATGAACTCAACATTATTCACCGCGATATAAAACCCACCAACATCATGGTCGACAGCTACGACAGGGCCAAGGTGCTTGATTTTGGAATCGCCCGGCTGATGGATGAGGGGTCAACCCGCCTCACGCTGGCAGGATCCGTCCTAGGTACACCGGAATACATGTCCCCCGAACAATGCGCGGGCGGTGAATTGACCGGTCAATCCGATCTCTATTCCATGATGGTGACGCTTTATTACATGCTTGCAGGCCAGCCGCCCCATACCGGCTCAACACCCATCGCTGTCATACGCAAAATCATTGATCATCCTCCCCCGCCCATCAGACAGTTCAATCCCAGAATTACCGATCCCGTGGCCGATATCCTGGCAAGAGGACTGGCAAAAGATCTTGCCCAACGTTTTCAAACCGGAACTCAAATCGTTCAGCAAATTGACGCGCTCCTCCTGGAGAGCAGCCAGGGCTTGCTGGAGCTTGAACGGACCGAATCCAGCCCCGTGTCGCCAACAGTCGTGATCCGCCAGGCCGTCACCAACGAAGACCATATTCCCGGTGAGGACGAGGGGAAAGGTGAAACGAAACCATCTGCCGCCGAAGACGCCAGATTGAACCTGCCACCGGACCATGCGGAAACAGTCAATCCCGCCGACATTTCAAGACACCGGCAGGGAGCAAAGAACAAAAGAATGCTTTATGCCGGGTGCCTGCTGGCCCTGGCAGCAGGAGGGATGGGGATTTATCTCTCCCGACAGCCCCGGATAGACAGGGTTGCCTTAAGTAACCCAGCGGGGACTATGTCCGAAACGGGACGGGAGGCGGCAGAACACTTCCATGACCGGCCATCGGTTACCGACCCGAGCTTGTCCTCCCCCTTGGGGATAAATCAGCTGACAGGCGGGAATCCAAAACCCGGGTCCACGACCCAAGGTCAACCTGGGGTTATGAAACATGAGGTAACGCCTGCCCCCACCCCGGCAAAGGATGACACAACAACCGTAACAACGGCACCCGCACCAGATTTGACCGCCACACCCGAGGCTCCCCCAATTCCAACTCCGGAACCAACCGTAATGCCGGCAGAGGAATTCACATCCGAATCGGGAGGGAAACCGGCGGTTCGCGGAACGACGGAAACCGTCACCGAGGCCGAAGCACTCATCTTTGCTGGGAAAATCGAACGTGTTCTCACGAATCGAGCCAAGGGTTCGGATATCATTCGCGAATATTTCCTGCTGATCGACGAGAAGTATCGCCGGGCGCGCAGGAGTCCAAGCGATCTCCATGGAATCATGCGCAAGAATAAAAGTGCATTGAAAACAGGTGATCTCCATTTCACTTCAGTCCAGCTGAGTCCAAAGAAACCGGGGCATAATGAATTTGAAATCCTTGTCAAATTCCGTAATACTCTGGACCAGCAGATTCATTCAGGGCGATTCCATATCAGGCTGAAGCACCGATTCGGGAGGACGATATTTCTGGGAGATATCGCACTTGACCGGAAAAGGATGGAGGAACTCTTCCGCTAAAGGACTTAAGTCCGGCCCTATCCCATTGAATTGCTTTGCCGGAATCGCCCAGACCCGGTGCCCAGTCACTTCAAGGAGCTTGAAAGATGCCCGACATTATCAGGCTGAACCGGGTCGGATATAGCTTCAGGCCGACATTGATGGTGATGATCTTCTACCTGTTGATGACAGCTTCCCCCATGAGCCGGACTGAGGAGAGCATGCCGGACTGGCTTTTGAAGGATCGTGGGCGGAAACCAACGGACGAAGGGACATTACCAGGAGCATGGCAGAAGGCCGCCTTTTATTTACCCAACCGGATATTGGATATTCTGGACCTGATACAGTTTGACTTCGGCTGGGGTTGGGGAATTCATTTCAATGGCCATGGAACACGGGCCCTTCAGCTGGGTATTGGCCTGTCCTCAATGAACAAGTTGGGCGTCGATGGGCGACAGATCGGTTTTTTCGATGAAGGAAGGTCGGAGTTGTCCCTCCTGCCCTTCAGCCTGGAAAGCTATTCCAGGGACGGCCTTTTTATTGGTAGTTACCGTGATTTCGAAACCTCGAACCAAAGGGAACAACTTTACAACAATCAACGGGATTATTTCGGCGTTGGGGCTGCTGCATGTGTCGGCATCATTGGGGTTCAGGCCGATATCAAGCCCACTGAGATGGTGGATTTCATCACCGGCTGGGTAGGGCTGGACCTTGGCAATGATGATCACCCCTTTGTTTTCACCCGGGACAGGATATTCAGGTGGGACACGAGCCACAGGGACTCGATCAATCGCCTTGTCCTTGTCACATCCAGGGTCGTGGATAGCCGGCATGTAGGCTCTGAGGCCAGATCGGGAGTTGCCGCCTACAATCATCGTGCCGACGGTGAATTCTTCTTGGGAAAGATCGGTCGGAAGTTGAACGCCGGGAAAGACCGGGAAGATGAATTACTGCTCAATGAAGGCCTCTATGATATCGGCTATGACCTCAATCAGGAGCTGGTGGACAAGTTCACCCGCGCTTACCAGAACAACATGATCGACACTGACATCATACCTGTCACAGGGCATGAGGATCAGCGCGTCCTCAAGAATATCGGCGACGAGGTGGTTTTACGACTTCCAAACTACCTGGAGATCAGCAGTTCAAACAATGCCGATGTATTGTGTGACCTGCGCGTACTCGAATGGTCGATCTTCAAGAACTCACCCGGCCAGGGACTCCGGCTTCGCCTCAATGTTGAATGCAAGATCATCCGTTATCCCGAAAATGAGATATTGGTTGACACCAGCAACCTTGTTTATGATATCGAGAAGGAAACAAATATCCAGATGGAGCAGTTCATTGAAGACAGCAGCCGGGATGTCATGATTGAAACCGGACAAGCCGTGGATATTCTCATCGCGCAATTGATCGACAAGTTGATGGAAGACTGACGAATCAGGGTATGATCCACGAAAGGATCCCCAAGCTGGTCGTGTTCCCAGGACCGTTTCGCGGTTCATCATGACCAAGGGGCCGGCGCCAAGGGTTCTATACCGGGCTTCATTCCCGGGAAACAGGTTCAGGTTTTCTCCCGGGACCGGGTTGATATGCGGAAGTAGTCACCCCCTTTGGCCACCTCGTCATCGGTCCCCCAGTGGATCCTCTTCTCAAGTTTCTTCAGCTTGGGAATGTGTTTCGCACAGTGGATATAGGCCTCCTGGATATCCACCACAACCCACCTCTCCGGGGAAGGCTCCCCGCTGACATCCGGAAACACATCCTGCCCCGGGGGGAGATTGTCCTGAATCCTGGCTCGGCCATTGACATGAAGGCCTACCGTACTCCCGAAAAAATCAACGAACATCATCCCAACATGGGGATTTCCATGGATGTTCCCCAGGCTGGCATGAACGCCATTTCCACGGTACTCAGGGTAAGCTATGGTCCTGGAATCCAGGATACGGACAAATCCGGCGGGCCCGGCGCGGAAAGAGCAATCCGCCTCCCCTTTTTCATCGGATGTTGCAATAAAGACCATTTCCTGCCTGGAAATCAACTCCTGCATCCGATCATTGAGATGTTCCAGCATCTGTTTCTCGTAGAACACGTCCGCCTGCTGGGTGGTCCCATAATCCTCCTGAAGGACATGTTCACCCCTGGAACCAAGATTTCTAACGGATGATTTTTTATGTTTCTTCTTCATACCTGATCATACAGACGGATTCACCCAAAGGCCTCAACTCCTGTCCCGCTCCGTGCTTTCGCTGCATCGGTCTTGGGGGGGGGACTGCAGGCCCATGTAAAATGCATGGAAAAGAATCGTGCACCACACCTCCGTAAACATCCTGCCTATGACCTTGGGATACATCTTCCGCCAGTCTCATCAACGTGCATCGTTCCCTTCGTCCTCACCACCCGAGGGCGACCGAAGAGACAAAACGCTCGACCTTCTTCATAGGGGCCTTGTCTCCCTTGAAATGGTCACGCATATAAAGCGGATAGGCGGTCGGGTTGGTTTCACGAGGCGAAATATCCACCACCGTGTTCCCCTTGAAGTGGATCGTGTACTCCTTGTCATACGGATGCCTGTACTTAATCGTCTGCTCAACCATCGGGAACTCGATTGTCACCATGGCTTTCTTCCGGATCCTGTCAAACACCAGGAAATTCCCGGCCCAGTGCGTTTTCGTGTTCTTCCCATTCACCCGGCATTTGATGGCATCCCTGTCGACCCACCTTGGAATCCGGACCACCAACTTGCGCGCCTTCTTGTTCCTGATCACAACCTTGCCCTCATAGGGAAGGTGACTGTCTATGTCCAGCCACGGCGAGGCCCGGTTCAACAGCAGGTTCACATATGCCACCCTGTCCCTGAACCGTACAATGCTCTCCCATGCGTAATACAGTGCATTGGTCAGGTTCCCTGAGCAGCACCCACCCTGGACCGGGTAGGGGATGCAGTCGGGAAGCGAGAAGAACGGGAACAGCCCGAGATTCCGGTCGATGACATTTTTCGTTTCCGGAACCTGGGGTGCTGTCCGGTCCAAAACCTGCTTGAACAAATCGGGGCCCCACGGTGGCGGCTTCTTGGTATCGGTCCGGTATTGCTCATAGGCCTGGGGATATTGACCGGTGGCTTTTGCCACTTTCTCCAGGAGATCCCTTCGCAGGAACTGAGCCTCGGTCGCTTGGTTGCGTACATACTGGTCCACATCATCCCAGTAATCACCGACACCAAAATCACTCAGGCGGATCGCCAGGGCCACCATATCTGCAATCGAGCAACCCTCGGTATGGGCCTTGTGCGTAGCATCGCCAAAAATCCCCATGCGTCCTATGCCCCAACTGCGCGAATATTCGTAACAGTCACGAACAAACTCCTTGAGTCGCTGGTCATTGGCAACCCGAGCGTACTCAAGGACCCCTCTGCTCGAGATATGGTGGCCATGAAAATGCCCGTAGAAATGACCTCGACCGGGCCCGTCAATCCATGCCGGCTGCGTTTCCGACAACCACATCTTGGGCTTGATGACGAAATTTGACAGCTTCCGGGCCAGTTCCAGCGCTTTTCTGTCGCCGCTCATCTCATACCAGCGGGCCAACGCACGAATCTGCTGTCCCTGATAAACCAGAACCGAGCCTTCCGATCCCTCCCGGTCGCTCTCAGGTTCGGTGCTATAATTGTAACCTGACTTTTTAAGCCACGAGAACTCGATTCCAACCTTTCCCTCGGGGTAAAAGGCGTAGTCGTCCCTGTGGATTGCAATTTTATTCAGGCCATCGGCCATCTTCTGGATCCTGTCCAGCCAGGCCGGGTCCCCATCACGCTCATACCAGGTGATCATTGCCAGCATCAGCCTCCCGTCAAGGATCACGCTGGAAAGATCCTCATCCGCGACCGGATAACCCCGCCGCAACATCCAGGGTGTATTCGCGGAATCTTCAACAGGTATGTAATGCAGGCCATCCTCCGGGTCCAACGCCGAAACCATGGCCTGCATCATCTTCTGCTCGATATCCAGATTCTGTCCGCTCCCGCTCATCACGCGCATCATCGGCAGCGACTCATCCCATTTCGCAGTGCAAATGACGTCCCCAATATGCATATTCACCATGTAGGGGGGATCATGGGCCAATCGGGAAAGGAAATACTGGTCATGATTATGTTCAGGATTAACGGCACCGGTGAGTCCGTTGATCGCAATTCGCGCACGATCTGCAAGGTCAAGAGTGTCGGGAACCTCTGCCTCGTATCTATTCCCATCGGGAGGATTCACTCTGACGTCAGGATCACTGGCCAGCCCATTGATGGTCATGCAAAAAATCAGTAAAACTGTGGAAACGGTGATAACGGGTTGCGAAAACAAACGTGAAATAAGCATCGGTTAAGACTCCTGATAATCGGATGACCCCTGATCCCTCATAGGACCATCATCCGCCGGGTTTGTCTATCGGTGTACCGGGATGATACTGACGGGATGGCACCCGAAAATCAAGGGAATCGGCCTCCGGCTGGATCAACTCAGGCCCAAGCCCAAGAGGCCCAAAGTGGCCGGCTCGGGAATAACGGGGCCAGGATCATCCTTGTCCAGTGAAAACATGACATCGGATACCAAGGTGCCGTATTGATGGTATATTCATCCGCCCAAGCATAGCCGCTGATGTCAAAATTCGCGCCCAGGCCACCGAGTGAATCCCAAGAAATCCATATTTCATCATAGAAGAGGGGGCCTTCGACTTGCTCATCATCGATACCCCAAGCGTGTGTGAACCCGTTTCCTTCTGACAGAAACGTGCCATTCTCCTGCAACGTAGCGAAGGCAAAATCGGAGTCGATGTAGCTATGCCCGGCCGGGGGACCGGGCTAAACATATCGGTCCCCACGGCAATCCCTGACAATTAGGTAATCCCGCGCGGTATCCCTAGAAACAGGTTGGCTGAGCCGGTGCTGCATTCTCATAATGAGAGTCAAACGGGTGATGATATGGGACCGTGCAAAGGGTCCAATGGATGATATGATCCGCTTCCCCA
>CAYYNQ010000004.1:0-42760 GCA_964473105.1 uncultured Candidatus Sumerlaeota bacterium
CGCAGCATCGTCCGTCAGTTCCCTGAGGCCGTGATTGAAGTGAATGTCCCGATTGTCGAGAAGTTCCAGGCCATCCTCACCCACGAACCAGGTCCGTTCATGTGCCTCATCCCGGAAGAGTTCATCTATGGGGGGATCGGGGAACCTGGGGTCCGGACTTCCGGGGGATAAACAGGGGATCAGTCCGCCGATTTCCGGCCAATCATAATCCGTCTGGTTGGTAACCCGCAGCCATAAGTCAACCCCGTCATGGACCGGTTTGCAGTGGAGTTTTGCAGCCTGCCCGACCAATGAGTGCAATCGTGCAGACAACCCATCGTCATTGACCTGCATGTGAGTTTTCAGGGGGCCATGAAAGATGCTATGGCCCCTCTCGAAGGCATCAAAAAGCGTGTGCTCGTAGAACCAGAGATAAACAACCCTGTCCGGCAGTTCACGGGATTGCACGGCCAGAATATTGATTTCATATGGGAGCCATATGGTTTCACGCCAGCCCTTCAGAATTACGCCGGGTCTTTCCGTTGAATGGCCGCAGGCCATCGGTACGATGACCAGAAACAGCAAGAAGATTCTTTTCATGGATGTGGGGACTTCCCTGAGCATATCGCCACGGGCAATCCGAAAAACACCCGCCTGCGGGGTTGTCTTGTCAAAAGCGGGACAGGCATCCTGCCGGCCGCGCTCTGGAGGACACTCAGGTCCGTTCAAGCCTGTCGAGTTTACCCCGGATCCTCTCCAGCCTTTGGACACGGTCGCCCGCAAACCTACGGATACCTTCCATGATCCAGTCCGGTGAGAGATGAGCCTCTTCGAGCACCTCATCGACCGTGCCGCCGGTGCGCCAGCGATTGTCCCAGTCTGAACACAGTGAATAGTCGGCCGAGATGCCCGGGTCTATCCAGTCCGTCATCAGGCGTCGTGACCGGTTGGTTACCGCCATGGCGTCAAGTCTCTCGTGATCCGGGTAGACACGATCACGATAGGACACGTCCTGAAGTGCATAGAGTTGGGGACTTACCGCGGCGACGATCTTAACATTGATATTTTCATTGTCCAGTCGCCCCAGGATTTTTACGAGGTTGTTCGTTGATGACGTGCCCTGGACCACGACCGTACCCATCCTCGGCTGGTCGTCACGGTAGGGGCGAATGAGGTAGGCACCCTTGGCTGCCTCCAGGTGCGAATCCATGCCTAGGGCCTCACGGTCTGGAATCTCCACGGCGGGGCGTGTCAGATGAAGTGCGATCAGGGGTGCATCCGTCTTCAGGGCCGCACCGATTGTGACGGCAACTTCATTGTGCTCCCAGGGATGGAGGTCTATCACATGTCCGTCCGGGAAGAGTTGGGTGACGCCCGGGGCAAAGATGCCAAAGTGTGTACGGGAATCCTCAGCCGTTTCGGGACCGCTGTGACCGGCAATCCACAGCGCCTTGCCGACCTTGATCTGCGAATCCTGAGCCAGTTGGCTGAACAACCTGAACAGTCCGTACTTTAGGTAGCTGAACGAACCATAGGTTGAACATGTCCCGTAAAAACCATTGAAGGACTCATAGGGATCCTCATTGAAATTGACCGTTGCCAGCCCGGCCGTGATTCCCGCGTTTGTGAACTCGGTGATGCCCTGCGGCAGCAACACCCCTTCCGGATTGGATTCGCGATTGAACCATCCAAGCCCCTTGTCTTCCCCGAAGTCCTTCGCAAAACCCGAGATGTTGGTCGAATCTGCAAGGTCCGCGCTCATGGCAATGAAGAGCGGTCGACCATATTCCCGCTGGCACCAAGTATTGACCCAGGCGCCAAACTTTGCCAGGCCGGCGCGATTGGGAACCTTGTCCCCGGGCTTGGCGAACATGCTTGAAGGGTAATTATGGATGTCCGTCAGGCGCTTGTCGCTTGACGGGTTTTGTTTGACGTTCAACCTGAATGTGGAAATATCACGGGGCACGGATTCTCCCAGCTCCACAAGCCGGTCGGCAATGTAATCGACGAGGCCCTGGTCGGACCGGATGACATCGGCCACGATTCCCAAGTTGGCCAGTGCCTGTTTTTGGGCCGCCTCCCCGTCATCCGGGGCCGGGTTCCCATAACCCTCGAAAGCGACACCATATCGTTCCATGAATGGTTGTTTTGTCTTCCAGAACAGATCGCTGTTCATGGCATGTGCGGCGCCGTGTGAGAGGTGGTCGTATTTCAGGTATTCCCGTCCCTTGCGTGTCTTGAATGAGACGGCGCCGGGCTTGCCATCGGGATTGTCCCCATGGACAAGTTCAAGCAGGGCCGATGTCACGTTCTCCCATTGACTGCCGTCCTCCGATTCAATGTGGCGCCAGCCGTGGGACCTGAACCAGTCTTCGGGTGTCCCGTAAACCACATCACTGAAAGGCCGGGAATCAATCCCGAAATCGTTCCAGTCGATCAGGTAACAGAGGTTGCTGAGCCCGAGCCCATAGGCTGAATTGAGGGTTTCATGGGTGGCGCCGGTTGTAAGTCCACCTTCACCCTCCATTGCAAAAACCCTGACATCCTCCACTCCCGCGCGCTTCAACGCCATGGCCTGACCGACGGCAAAGGGTGACCCGTGGCCAGAGGGCCCGGTGTTGGCCTTGAGAAACAGTGTCTTGCCTTCCATTTCGGCATGACCCGGTAATCCGGAATGTTTGCGTAAATTGGGGAGGTCTTGCCAGTAAACTGCCCGGTCTGCGCCACCCTCGATCAGGTAACTCGAGTCGCGTGTCTGTTCATGCTTGTAACGGAGTGCCTCATTCAGGACGGGGAACGTTGCATAGAGAAGGGGGATGGTGTGGCCCGCGACGAGGACAAAGCGGTCATTGAATCGCTTGTCGGGATGCCGGATATCCCAGCGCATCGACCCGCTGAGAAGCAGTGCGACAAAAGCATGCACCTTGGAGCGGGATCCGCCAGGATGTCCGCTCTGCCGGTAATTGAGCATGATATCAATATATTGGTCGATGCAGTCCTTGATTTTTTCCCAGTAACGATAATGTTCAGCCCCATTTTGGATGCTCCGGTCCGTGTTCGACCTGATATTTTGCATATTATTCCCGTTCCCATGTCGACCCGATATCGACCGGCTTTAGTCAAGACGAGCCGGTGGAAGGATCTACAGCTATCATGTCTGGGGCTGTTTCTCAATATGCATAATACCCATGGCAACCAGTTCGGGAGCGAATTATACTTTTCCGGGAAGGGGGAGTTGCTCGCATGTCCATGTCACGTGTTTTTGGGGTCGGTTTCCTGCTTGGCTGGCCTTGTTTGCTTTTCGCACTGACTGAGCAGCGACAGCAGTCCTTTGATGCTGATCCACAATGGGACGGTCATGGAAACAGGTCTTTGCCCCAGGATTTCGGGTTCAGCCTTTCAGGTTGCGCCGGCGGGCAGGATATGGGCGAAGGCGGGGGGCATATCGAGCGTGGGGAGCCGGCCTGGTATGCAGATCCAAATATCGGGTCTTTCAATACGGGGATGGACAACCTTGGGTTTTCGGGAACTTTTGTCCTCAAGGAGTTTGGAAATCCATCCTTCGGGTATTTCACGGAGAACTGGGTCGCGGGTGCACTTCCACCCGAGGCCCTGATGTTCAGGATCGATGATAAGAACCTCTACCTGCGATGGATGGATGATGGGAGTTCAAGCGAAGTCCTAGCCGGGGCGGTAACCCTGAATGTCCCCTTTGAGGTTGACCTGCTTTATATCGCGCAGCATGAACCGGATTACGCCCTTCTTTCACTTGCCCTTGACGGCGGAACCCCCGTGTCCCTCGTTTTGGGTCCGGGGCCGGCCGATATCCATCTCGATCGGTTTGGTATCTTTACACTGGGCAGCAGCGATGGACATCCAACGGAATTTTATTTTGACGATCTTGAATACACCGTCGAGGCGGATGTTCCGGTTCCGGAACCGATTCCGTTTATTCCGGGCACGATTCTCGAGAGCGTCGAAAAAGGGGAGGATTTTGACTCAGATCCGGGGTGGGAGGGGGTGTTCAATCGTGCCACCGAACCGGAATGCCGGGAAGTGACCCAGGATTTTGGTTATAGCGGATCCACTGCACACACCCAAGGGGGGATGGGTGAAATGGGGGGACTATTGGAGCCGGCTTCCGGTGCAGCCTACTATGCAAAGGAAATCGACCCCCTGACACTGAATGATCCCCTGGTCGCCTCAGGCAGGATGATCATCCCTGATCAAGAAAGCAGTTTCAGCCATTTCCTAGTCGGGTTTTTTAACCACGAGACAGCGGATGAATGGAGAACGGCAAACACAGTGTCGATGCGTATCCTGACCCGGGGAAATGATATCTTTTATGCATTTCCCGAGTACTGTACCGGCCATTGGCGGGCCGGTTCGATTGCCGAGACCGCGTTCAACATCGGTCCCAATGTTTATGACTGGACCTTGAGTTATGACCCCGATGGTGATGGCGGGAACGGCACGGTGACCCTTGAGTTGGGAACCAAGACGATGGTGGTCAACCTGGAGGAGGGCCACAGGGCTGACGGGGCGGTATTCGACCGTTTCGGCCTGATGCCGGTTATCCGCAGTGTGGATACCGAGGCGGAACATGAAGTCTTCCTCGATGACATTACGGTCAATGGCGTGACGGAGGATTTCGGGTCTGACCCAGCCTGGGATGAAGTTGGAAACCGGGAAACCTACAATAGCTGCATTGTCCGGCCGCGATTCGATTTCGGGTATAGCCCGACCCGTAATGCCGATGGGAATGATGCGGGGGAGTTGGGTGGTGTCGTCTGGCGGGGTGATTTCTCGGAGACGGCGAAGATGGCCCATTATGCGGACCCGATCGAGGTTGTCAGCGTGACTGGATCCCTGAAGGCATCGGGCAAGGTGAGCCTCGATCAAGGGGTCAGCGATAGTTCCGTATTGATCGGGTGGTTTCACTCGATCTTGAGCCGGCAAAACGGGAATGTGAACAACAGTCTCCCCCAGAATTTCATGGGGATCGCCGTGGAGGGGCCGAGCCAGGAGGGGTTCTTTTTCCGACCCGCCTGGCGGATGCATGGATCGAATCAGTTTTTTGCCCCGGACGCTCCGCGTATCCTGCCCAACGGGAGTTCGATGAACTGGAGTTTTAATTACCAACCGGGCGGATGTGAGGGGGGGCAGGTCATCGTCACGCTGGATGGCCAGTCAATCACGGTTAACCTCCCGCAGTTGGAGTATGACAAGGGTGCGGAGTTCAACCGATTCGGGATCATCACGACGCAGGTCGATGGTCATCAGCAGAAAATCTGGTTCGATGACTTGGTTTACACACACCTCCAGATATCATCCCCTTTTGCCTCGGCCCGGGAGGAATGGGTGACATACAACTGACAAAAATATTACGATGAGTTCATACGGGAATTGAAATACTGGATCAGGGCATCACGGCCGGCGATGGCCATGACGGCATCCTCAGGAAAAGGGTGACAGAGAACTTGAGGTTTCCAAGGGAATCCCCGGGGTATTGGCCCGGGTTGTGAGTCTCATCCCCCCGGGGATCCGAGCTTGACCCTCTCCAGGACTTCGGGATTGCGGATATGCTGTGGGCGAATGCCCTTGATTACATCGGCGATGTGTTCGCAGGCCCTTTGTCGATAATCCTTTATCGACTCATCCGAGCAGGCACCGCAGTGCGGTGTCAATACCACATGATCCATCTTGAAGAGCGGATTATCGGGATCAGGCGGTTCAGGATCAATGCAGTCCAGCCCTGCGCCTGCAATCCTTTTCTCTCTCAGGACCTCAATTAGCGCGGCCTCGTCGACAACCCCGCCTCGCGCGGTGTTGACCAGGTATGCATTGGGTTTCATCAGGACAAGCTTGTCACGACTGATCAGGTGTCTCGTGTCAGGCAAAAGCGGCGCATGCAGAGACACATAATCCGCTCGACTCATCAATTCATCGAGTTCAACCTGCCGGGCATCATGTTTGGTGAAGATCTCAGGTGCGACATATGGATCGTAAGCAATGATTTCCATGCCGAAAACCTTTGCCTTGGCGGCGACATTCCTGGCGATATTTCCGAACGCAACCAGGCCGAGGGTGCTGCCACGGAGGCGACGGAGTGGGAAGGCCTCATCAATGCCCCAATATCCATCCCTGACCCTGCGATCCAGGAGGGATATTTTGCGATAGAGAGCCAGGATCAGCCCGAGGGTGTGATCGGCGACCTCTTCGATGCAGAAGTCCGGAAGGAAGGTGACGACAATGCCATGTTTTGTGGCTGAATGGTGGTCGACATTGTCGGTGCCGATTCCAGGGCGTCCGATGACCATGCATTGATTCAATTGGCCAATGATTTCAGCAGTCAATTGTGTGCTGATAGCAAAAATTGCGTGTGCATCACGAACAAGGCCCAGGATTTCTTCGGCGCTGTCACAACGTTGCTCGATGAACTCGAACTCCATCCCCTTCATGGCCTTCTCGAGGTAGGGCCTGAAAATGTGCTGATGCGGGTCCAAGTTGACGATACGGTATTTCATTCTGAATTTCTCCTGTATGGCTGCATGCCGGCCGGCAAACAGGTCTGGTTAAACGAGCAAAGGGGGCCGGGCGTTCATTAACCCCATCGACTATCAAAAGGTCAATTTCATTTGTAAAACTCATCGCGGGTATGTCAGTGAAGGACTGATATTTTCATGGACAGGGGGATGCGGCGTGACTCAGTGAATGGCACGGACAGCCTCCAGGATACCCACGGACTGCTGGCGCATGTTGACATAATCCGTGTTCAGGGCGATCCACTGGATGCCCCGCTTCAGCCAGGCTCGTATCTTGTCAGGGTGATAACCGGTCGAGACACCCAGCAGCAATCCGGCCTCGACCGTTTTCCTGCAGGTGGTTTCGATTGCCTCCACCACATCGGGATGCTCGGGCTGGCCCAGCAGCCCCATTGAACCTGAGAGGTCATTGGGACCCAGGCAAATACTGTTCAGGCCCGGTGTTTCAAGGATGGCGTCCAGGTTACGTACCCCCTCAATGTGCTCGATCTGGATGATGACCAGCGGCTGATCGGTTGCCGCGGCCACATAGTCGGGGGCACTGATTCCTCCAAAATGAATCCCGCGCCTCGGTCCATAACCACGTATCCCGAGGGGGGGATAGCGGCATGACTTCACCGCTTTTTCGGCTTCTGCCGCGGTGTTGACCATCGGGATGACGATGCCGGCCGGTTCAAACTCGAGAATGGGCTTGATCAGGACGGGATCATTCCAGGGGACCCGGACAAAGGGTGCGGTATGGGTGCCTCGATGTGCCATGACGTGATGGAGGGTTGTCTCATGGCTGAGGGCACAGTGTTCGGTGTCGATCCAGAGGAAGTCAAAGCCGGCATCTGCCAGACACTCGCTGACGGCCGGGTCGGTAAACGAGATGATCGTCCCGATGCATGTCTCCCCGGCCTTGATCTTTGCCCTGAAATGTTCAAGATTGTTGAAGTTCATCTACGGCTCTTTTTTTCCAGAGGTCTGGGCTGTCGTCCCTTTCGGATAACGTGCAAGACCCGTTACACTCTGGAAAATATGAATTCATGAGTCAAGTGAATCCCGGCATGGTCCCCCGGCAGATCTGGAATTTGTAGCCGAATTCCGATTTAGGGAACCGATGGGGAGGATTGTCGGGTTCCGCTCCGCCTCCTCTGGTCAGTTTGGAAATTGAGTGGTATCCAAATTTCAAACATGATGGTCAAAGACTATCCGGCCGGGCTTAAGATCCAGGAAGACCCATTGATTGGGGGCTGCCAATTTCACCCACGGGGGCGTGTCATGCCCATCCCCGCCGACTTGAAATGTTCCAGACCGCACGAATGCCCCGGAGAGGGGAACGTGATTGAAGGGGGTTCCCTATGAAGAGGGGTTCGAGGGGAAGCAATCAATCTTGAAAAGGTCGTATTCGAGGCGTATCAGGGGTTCTTCCTGGGACAGATGACGCAGGTATTCAAGCTGGTTGTGATTGTAGACCGCACGACCTTCAAGAGGCCGCAACCTGTCCCGCAGGCGTTCGTTTTCTGCCGAAAGAGACAGGTTTGCCGGCGGGAGTATGTCCATTATCTCCGTGACATCAACTTCCCTGAAGCTCATGGTTCAAATCACCTTGCATCGTGTTGAGTCCCTGCTGACGGGTGGCTCCGGTGGCGTCTGGCCCCGAGCCACCTCTACTGGATATGTGAAAATTGGGAATACGTCAACATTAAAGATGAGCCATTGAGACCGTCCCGTGTTTTTTGGATTCAAAGACCGGAAAGTATGGTTTATCCTTCTTTCCAGTCCTGAAAATCAGGGGGACATATGGGAGCCCCCTAAAGGAGGTAGACAGCATGGCCCGCAGGCGAAAGTGTTTCGTCAGGGATGTGATTCAGGCCGTTTCCGAGATTGCCCCACCCCGTCTGGCTGAATCCTGGGATAATGTCGGGCTGCAGGTCGGCGATCCGAGTCGAGCCGTAAAACGGATCATGACCTGCCTTGAAGTGTCCGAAAATATAGTCGAGGAAGCTGTCGGGCGGCAGGTGGACGTGGTCATTTCCCATCACCCCCTCATTTTCAAGCCGCTCCGGATCATCGACGGTTCACAGCCGGTTGGAGCCATAATCTCAAGGCTGGTTCGGGATGATATCGCTGTTATTTCAGCTCACACGAACCTCGACAGTGCCTGCTGGAGCACCAATACGGTGCTGGCTGAAAAGCTTGGCTTCGAGGCCCATGCGCCGTTGGTTGTTGCCGGTGAACAGGATGGCGGGGCGGCAGGTGCCCGAATTCCCGGCCCGGGCCTTCGCACGCGTCCTTCCCGTCCCCTCGGCTGCCGGCAGTTGGTTCAACACGTGAAGCAAGCCATGGGGCTGGAACGGGTGCGTTGTTCCGGCCCGGGTAAGGAGGAGATAGTCGAGGTTGCCCTTTGCACAGGCTCGGGCGGTGGCTTCATTGGGCGGGCATCCATGGTGGCTGATGCCTATATCACCGGTGAACTGACGTATCACCACGCGGTTGAAGCGGCCCAGAGAGACTTGATGGTCATTGAGGTGGGTCATTATGAAAGTGAAGTCATTGTGGTGGAACCGTTGTCAAAAAGACTTTTGCAAACCGCCGTCCTGAAGTCCTGTGATGTCGAGGTGTTGGCGGCAGGGAACGACTTCCAGCCTTTCCGGTTTGCTTAAAGTCACCCCGGAACTTGATTCTCCCACGATTGAGCCTGGAAACGGGGGTGACCGGATGAAACCCCGTGTAATCTCCAATCTGATTGATCATAAGAATGGGGTCTTCATTCAGTTTCCCCGTCAGATCATGAGTGCCTTGGCGCGGATGATACCCGGCAGATTCCGGATCGCTTTTTCCAGGTCGGGCGTGATGGGTTCATCGACGTTCAGGATCGTGATCGCATCACCCCCGGGGGCGACTCTGCCCCATGTCATGGACCCGATATTGATATTCTTGTCCCCGATGGCCGTCGCTACAGAACCAATCGTTCCTGGCTGGTCCCTGTTCTGCAGGACCAGCATGGGGCCGTCCAGTTTTGCATCCACATTTTTGTTGTCCATGACGACGATTCTGGGCTCGTTGATGGCATTGATGCTGCCCTTGATGTCCACGACTCGGCCCGAGTCATTCGTCGTCGTGACCGAGACTAGGCCCGCATACACCGAATCGGTCTCATCAGCCCTGGATTCAGTGATGTGTATTCCGAGTTCTTTTGCCAGATAGTGCGCGTTCACATCATTCACCATTTCACTGTCGTGGTTGGTCAGGAACCCGCACAGCATGCGGGTGCTGAGCGGATCAGTCGTGTGTTTGCACATCGTCCCGCTGAAGCGAATTTCCATGGACCTGACCGGAGGCTTGCACAACTGTGAGAGGAATTTTCCGAGTCGGAAGCAGAGGTCCAGCGAGGGGGCCAGGATCTCGTAGGTTCTGGCATCAAACGAGGGCGCATTGACGGCATTCCGGACAATTCCCCCGGCCAGGGCCCCTGCCACCTGATCGGCAAGGTCACGACTGACCTTTTCCTGAGCCTCGCCGGTTGTGGCCGCCAGGTGCGGGGTCAGGACCACGTTGGGCATGGCCCTTAAGGGGTGGTCTTCCGGCAGGGGTTCCAGGGCATAAACATCGAATGCGGCACCCCCGATATTCCCGTTGTCCAGCGCTTCTACAAGGGCATCCTCATCGACGATCCCCCCGCGCGCACAGTTGACAAGGCAGGCCGTTGGTTTCATCCGGTTCAATCGTGCGGAATCAATCAGGCAGGAGGTCTCCTCATTTTTGGGGCAGTGCAGTGTTATAAAATCCGCATTCTCACAGATGGTATCCACCTCCGCCAGTTCAATCCCGATGTCTTTTGCTGTCTCATGTGTCATGTATGGGTCGTAGGCCAGGATTTCCATCCCGAATGCCTTCATCCTCTCGCAGACGACCCGGCCAATCTTGCCCATCCCGATAATGCCAAGCGTTTTCTTATAGAGTTCGGTTCCGATGTAGTCCTTTTTTGCCCATTTGCCGTCGGCCATGGACGAATGGGCGCTGGGAATATGCCGGGCCAGGGCCATCATCATGGCAATGGCATGTTCAGCCGTGGAGATGGTGTTGGCTCCGGGGGTATTCATGACGACAATTCCCTTCGCCGTTGCGGCGTCCTTGTCGATATTGTCGGTTCCCGCACCCGCACGACCGATGATCCTGAGCCGACCGGGGTTTTCGAGCATTCCAGCCGTGACATGTGTCCGGCTGCGAATGACCAATGCCTCATATTCGCCAAGGATCCTGCCCAGCTCATCCATGCTGATGCCTTCTCTGTAATCGGTGTCAAAATCGTCATTTGACTTGAACCAAGCAAGGGCATCCGGCTCCATTTTATCGCTGATCAAAACGCGTTTTGTCATGCCTGGTGATGTCTCCTTTCGACATGTTATGGATGATTGAAGACGCCTGCGGGCCTCCTGCAATCCACGCCACTCTAGAATTCGAAAAGTGAATTTGCAAGGCCTCGTGGAAACATCAGGAGACATAATGTGCATGATTGTAAAAATCGGGATAATTTCAGGGTCATCAGGTCCGTAATAGAACGGTCAATCGGGGTTTTAAATACCGATTGACACAGGTGGTTCGAGGCTGCTTTATTGAAGTTTCAATTACGTTTCAGGGGTGGACAGGATGCCGGATTCAGGAAAGTTTGTTCATCTCCATGTACACAGCCAATATTCCACGCTAGACGGTGCCAATGCGCTGGATCGTCTTGTTGGGCAGACCCGTGAGCTGGGGATGGATGCCATCGCACTGACCGATCATGGAAACATGTTCGGGGCGTTTGCATTTCAGAATGCCTGCCACAGGGGTGGTATTCGGCCGATCTTTGGTTGTGAAACCTACTTTTCAACCAGCGGTCACAGGGACCGTTCATCTTCACTGGCCCGAAAAAATTTCCATTTCCTCCTGCTCTGCGAAAACATCGATGGATATCATAATCTATCCAGGCTGAGCTCACTGGGTTACATCGATGGATTCTACTACAAGCCTCGTATTGATCTGGGCCTTCTGGAAAAGTATTCATCCGGTTTGATTGCCACATCCACCTGCCTGCAGGGGCCGATCTGTCAGGCCTTGTTGGAAGGCAGGACGAAGGATGCTCAGGATCTGACCGATAATTTTTCGCAGGTCTTCGGTCGCGGGAATTTCTACATCGAGATCATGGACCATGGGATTCCGGAGCAGAAAAAAGTCAATGATGGCCTGCTCGATATTTCCCGCAAGAACAACCTCCCGCTGGTCGCGACCAATGACTGCCACTATCTCACGGCGGATGATTTTGAGGCTCACGATGTCATGCTTTGCATCCAGATGAACAAGAATCTGGATGACCCCGACCGATTGCGGTTTCCGGCCAACGAGTTCTACCTGAAATCGGCGGACGAGATGATCCGCCTTTTCGGTCACTTGGACGGGGCGATCAGGAATACGGTTGAGATCGCCGAGCGTTGTCGATGTGAAATACCGACCGACCAGAAATTACTGCCTGTTTACGAGCCCCCACAGGGAGAGTCCAGCGGGGAATTTCTTGCCGGGCTTGTATCGGAGCGCCTGAAGGAGCGATACGGGGACCGGCTCGGATCTGCCCAGACCGGGCGGGCCAAACACGAGCTGAACGTGATTGAAAAAATGGGATTTGTGGATTATTTCCTGGTTGTCTGGGATTTTATCGACTGGGCAAAGAAGCAGGGCATTCCCGTGGGGCCCGGCCGAGGGTCGGGTGCAGGTTCAATCGTGGCGTATGCACTGGGGATAACCGATCTTGATCCACTTGAGCACGGATTGTTATTTGAGCGCTTCCTGAACCCGGAACGGGTTTCCATGCCGGACTTCGACATTGACTTCTGTTACGAGCGCAGGGGTGAGGTCATTGATTATGTCCGGAAGAAATACGGGGCGGAATGTGTCGCTCAGATCATCACCTTCGGGACAATGAAGGCAAGGAACTCAATTCGGGATGTCGGTCGTGTCATGCGTGTTCCACTGGACAGGGTCGACCAAGTCGCAAAGCTGGTCCCTTTCGAGCCCAAGATGACACTGGGGGGCGCACTTGAGAAGTCGGAGGAACTGGAGGACCTTTACAGGACAGATGAGGTTGTACGGGAGTTGATCGATCGGGCGAGGGGTGTCGAGGGTGCGATTCGACAGCCGGGCACCCATGCAGCCGGAATCGTCATCTGCGATAAACCATTGATTGAACTGGTCCCGCTTTACAAGCCACCGGGCAAGGATTCGATGATCGCGACCCAGTATACCATGACGGAAGTCGAGGAGATCGGTCTGTTGAAGATGGATTTTCTTGGTTTAAAAAACCTCACGATAATTGAACGCACCCTGGTCAGCATGAGTCGGCGGACCGGTCTGAAAATCAGGCCCGAGGATATCCCGCTGGAGGGGGATGCGGCAACCTGGGAGCTTCTTCAGTCCGGCAAGGGCCTGGGCGTATTCCAGCTGGAATCCAGCGGTATGCGTGATCTGCTTGTGAATTTCAAACCCTCAAGATTTTCAGATCTCGTGGCGTTGATCTCACTTTACCGTCCTGGCCCCATGGACAACATCCCGACCTTCATCAGAAGAAAGGAGGGGCAGGAGCCGATTGTTTACGATCACCCCGGCCTTGAGCCCATCCTCAAGGAAACATACGGATTGTTTGTATATCAGGAACAGGTGATGGAGGTTGCGCGTGTCCTCGGGGGTTACTCGCTTGGGGGTGCGGATTTGCTTCGTCGTGCGATGGGTAAAAAAAAGATCGATGAGATGGCCCGTGAATGGGTCAAGTTCAGGGATGGCGCGAATAAGCTCAATGTTGATGAGGACACTGCCGAGCGGATCTTTGAGTCCATAAAGAAATTCGCCTCCTATGGCTTCAACAAGAGTCATGCCGCAGCCTATGCGGTCATCACCGTCCGTACTGCATGGCTCAAGGCTAATCATCCCGTCGATTTCTATTCCGCCCTGCTGACCAACGAGATTGGTGGTGATGACAACCGGCTGGCATCTTATTTCGACGAGGTCCGGGAAATGGGCATCCGTATTCTTCAGCCTGACATCAACACCTCCGGGATGAATTTTACGCCCGATGGTGAGGACATACGGTTTGGCCTGTCTGCAATCAAGGGTGTGGGCGAGTCCGCGATGCACGCCATTCTTGACGAGCGGGATGGGGAATCGGACAGAAAGGGACCCTTCAGGTCACTGCAGAATTTTATCACCCGTAACGACAAGCGTCAGGTGAACTCCAGGACGCTCGAAGCCCTGATCAAATGTGGCACCTTTGACGGATTCGGATTAAACCGGCCCAGCCTGCTTGATAGCTTGCCGGGATTGATGGAAATGGCAGGCACGGCTCGCAGTGAAGGAAACACCCCACAGGGAACATTTTTCGACATGATGAACAAGGAGGATTCAGCGGGCCTGTTCGAGGATGAAAAAATCCCCCTGCTGCCCGACTGGTCGGATAAGGAGCGCCTTGAGACCGAGAAGGAATTGGTGGGTTTCTATCTCTCGGGACATCCCCTCGAGCGTTACACCCCCGATTTCGCGGCATTTTCAACCGCCCCTACCTCGGAATTGCTCAAAATGGGGGAGGGAGAACCGATTCAGTGGGTCGGGCTGATCAAGCGCATTGTTAACCGTACAGACAGGAGGGGAAAAATGTTTTGTTATGCCGAGTGCGAGGACATGAGCGGCGGGATTGAGGTGACGTTCTTTGCCGAGGCATTCGCGCGCAGCCGGGAATCTCTCAAAACAGGTGAAGTTGTCTGGATTCGGGGCAAGATGGACGTCTGGAAGGGTAATAAGAAGGTGCGGGCAGACGAGGCCCGGTTAATTGATCGGGTGCGGACCGACCAGATCCGGGCCATCGAGGTTCAGCTTCCGCTGAACCATATCACCGAGGCTTCGATCACGAAACTTCGTGAGATCACAGCCCGGTATCCCGGCCGGAAGCGCTTGAGGGTTCGTGTGCGGGAGAACGGTGCTGAAATTCGTGTTCAAGCGGGGACCGGTTACGGAATTCAGCCGGGAACGCCGCTGATTCGTGACCTGCAGGATCTCAATGCGATCAATGACATGTCCTTCATCGTGTCAGGGAGTTGTCGCAACTAAGGGCCTCCCGATATGATCAGTAGGCGAGGGATGGCTCCCGTGTTTCTGACGCAAGCACCGATGATGTGCCGCTGCCGATGTCAATTTCATGTGCGGGCAGTTTCATTTTTAGCCCGAGTTCCACGTCCACTTCGGTTTCCGAATTGTCGTTGCGGTCTTCGGCATCCTCCTCGTCACGCTCAACCGTGACGCGCAGGACGCCGATGGCGTCGTGCAGGTCCCTTTCAAGTTTCCAGCTGACCTCGTTAAGTCCCCCCTGGTCTAGTTCCCATTCAACCTCGACCTCGGTGTTCCACTTGGGCCCAAGTTCCCTTGCGAACAGCAGGTCAATGTCAAGTTCATGGTCCTCGTCCGTGAAAAAGGTCCGGGACGAGTCGGACCTGCGCTCCGTCCGGCTATCCTGCACCTCGTCAATCTTGACTTCAATCAGGGCATGCCAGCGGTTGTGAATCGGGGTCAACCCCAGTTCAAGCCCGGCCAGCAGTCGATGCTCGACATATTCGCGCGAATCGGACGGGTCATATGTCTGGACCCGGGTCCCGCCGACATACAGGTCGGTGGACACGGTCCTGCTCTGGTTGTCCCATCTGGAGCCGGCGATGAAACGGGCAATGGGTTCCTTGCTGTAGAGGTGACTGCTTCCCTGGAGGTTGACGCCCCCGCGGGTATAAAGTGTCAGGATGGGATGAAGCAGCCGGTATACCAGGTTGTAATCAACCCAGTGTTCGCGCAATTTGTAGTTGAAAAGGTCATGTCGATTGGTCAGGTCGCCGAGTGAGCGGTAGAAATCCCCGATGAAATCATCGGTTGTATGGCGGTAGCGCCACCTCAGGAATCCTGTTAGGGCATCCGAGAAGCGGGCATTCATCTGCAGGCTTGAGTCAGCCCATGAGTAGGCATTCTCGATATCCTCCAGGCTACGCTTGCGGGTTCCGGTCACCCACGTGTCCGGGTCGGCGAAGGTCAGTGCGTCAGTCGTGGCTGGAAACAAGGTCCCTTCCGGAAAATCCAGATCGAGGCCCCTGTCGCGCCTGGATCCCCCAACCCCGGCACCGATCCTGGCCAGAAGGGTATATCGCCGGGCCAGTTTCCACTGATAAAGCAGGCTGTGATATGTTTCCACGCCCTTGACGAAAGCATCATCATCCTTACTGATGATGTTTATCCCCTTGTCCAACGAATTATACAGGTGGAGTTCCGAACTATAGTAAAGCGGAGTCTTTCCGGGCCTGAGCCATCGGGTGGCGGCAGTAATATGCGGTAGTTTTCTGGATACATGCCCCCAGCGCCTGCTGCTGATACCGTCGGAATCGGCCCTGCCGAGCGTGGTGAACGGATCGAGGTCGAAATCTCGGTTGTTGTCACGGGGATCCGAATAATCATTGACCCTGTCAAGTCCGATCCGGTCACGCATTCGGGCCATGATGCGTATGAGCCAGGCATCCCTGTTCAGGGTCAGTGCAACCTTGCTTTCGCGCTCGACAACCCGTTCGCGGTCCTCCTCTTCGTCCGACCACAGATCAAGGACATCATGGAAAATATCCGGGTCACTGAAATGGTCCATATTGACCAGCAGGGAGAGCTCATCGGTGATCTCGGACCGGTGTTTCCAGTTGACGGCCCAGCGTGAGGCCTCATCTTGGAGTTCAGATGACGCGAGATTCTCGCCGACGACACGACGATGGTCGTCATGCAGGCCGTAAATCCGGAGTCCCCCATGGTGCTTGTCGTATTCCACGCTGTATTGGTAATCTAGGCCGCTTCCACCGCCCAGTCTTGAAAGGTAGTCGACAAAGATTCTTGCTGTTCCGCCTGTCCGGGTGATCATTTCCGTCTCGTCTTCCAGGGCAGGTTCGTCGATGCGGTGTTTATATTCATAACCCAGCCGGACCCGGGTTCCGGTCCGGGACCCGCTTCCCAGATGCATGAACCAGGGACTACTCTCGTAGAGGGACCGAGAATAGACGGGGAGATAGAACGAGGGAACCCCCCAGATATAAAAGGTTGCTCCCCGAATGAAGATTCGGTCATTCTCGAACAGGATGATTTCATTCCCGCGGAAATAGTAATGAGGTGTACTGAAATCACAGGCGGTTGCCCGGGTGTTTCTGAATATGGATTCCTCCGGGGAAACCTTCAGCAGCTGCGGTTCCCCGGAAAGTTCGTCGCCAGGCCTGAGTGCGGAGGAGAAGTAAACCGGGGGAATGTTGCCCTGTGCATTGAATGCGACACCTTCGTCGGTCCCGTAATTGAAGCGCAGACTGTCGGCATTAACCTCTGAGTCATTCATTCTCAGGATCACATTGCCTTCGGTCTGTATTTCCTCAAGACGCATGTCGAGGATCAATTTGTCAGCCTCTATGAATATTTCACCATATTTTAACCGTGTTCGGCTGGGGCCATAGATGATCTGGTCCTCGTTATCCATATCCAGGTAGCCCTCGAGTGGCATGATGCGGATGGAGGACTTGCCCGGTTCCCCCGGTGCCAGGAGTTCACTGAGATTACGCTGGCGCTTGCGCTGCGCCCGATACGGGATGCTGATCTCATCGAGCGCAATATCCCTGAGTTTGGATGGGTCGGGGATCATGCGTCGTGCCTCATCCCGCTCCAATTCAGGCTCATAAGAGTATCCAAGGTCCTGCGCACGGGTATCACCCGGCAGCATTGGAAGTGAAAGTACCAGGAGAAAGGTGATGAAGATGGACTTGGAGCATCCTGGGAGAGAGGTCAGCAAGGCCACGGATTAACTTCCTTGAGTCCATGGAAAGGATGTTCGCCGGCCCTGCTGACGGTTGACGTCGATCAGGACCGTATTGTTCGCAGCCATAGTAGGATACCCATCAGGAAATACAATATATTTGGAAGCAGCGTGAGCAAGAGACCACCGCTTTTTGCGTCCTGAAACCAGGTTAGACCCGTCTGCATGACGAGGTAATATGTCAGCATCAGTGCGATAGCCATCAGGATGCCCCATGACCTGCCGGATGGGGGCAGCACGATGGCAAGTGGGATCCCGATCCAGGCAAAGACGAAAAAGGTGAATGCCATGACGTATCGGTTGAGGAGCTCTTTGCGCGCCCGGCCCCAGGATTTTTCATCCTGTTGATCCCCGGCCCGGATGATCTCCCGCAGCTGGTCATTGGTGCTCGACCTTTGTTGCTTGGTTAGTTCCGTGGCCGGGAACAGGCGTCTTTTCGCCTGCTTAAAGTCCATGACCAGGTAGTCCTCGTTGGTTTCTCCGCTCGTCAACCGGTGAAGCGAACCATTTTCCAAGATCAGCTCGAATATCGTTTCCGCCTCGCCATCGCCGTCGATATCATCGATGACGGTGTCTATTTTTCCGCGATCGGCAAAGATCAGGGTGCTTTCCTTCCTGCGGTAAATGTAAGGGTGTATTTCTTTCAGCGGGATATGGGTTTTCAGGTACTCGAGGTTGTCCTGATCCGATTTGAAGACCAGGGTTGGCGTAGTCACGAATTGAGTCTGGTGTCTTGCGACCCCGGATGTGGTGGAATCCCTGGGTTTTACAGGAGGACTGTAGTATGACTCCAGATTCGGGAGTTCAGCATCCATGCCTTCCTTGATCTGTTCTTTGGCATCCTCGCGGGCCTTGATGTAATTCGAGATCCAATCCGGATAAAAATCAGTAATGGTCCTGATGATGATTCCTCGCATCTGGGCTGGGGCATCTTCCCGCTTTCCCCATTCCGAAAAGTAAAAGGCAAGGCCGCTGTCCTTGCCCATCAGCTTCTCCAGTTGTTCATCATGAAACTTCCCGGGCTGCAGGCCGGTGATCAGCCTGTGTTGCATCTGGCTGAGCTTGACCTGTCCCGCAAGTAAAAGGCGCGGGATTTCATTGCCTGAGAAACGCAGGATCATCAGGCTGACAAACATGGCCAGGACAAGGAATGGGACAAGGGTCTTCAAGAGGTTGACGCCGCCGGCACGAATTGCGAGGACCTCCCGGTCAAGTGACAACCGCCCGATCCCGATGATCACGCCGATCAATACTGCCATCGGTGCCGAAAACAGAACAAGATGAGGCAGATAATTTGCCATGATGCTGATGACATCGAGGATCTTGACGCCCGGCAGCATCACAAAGCCTATCAGCTGGTGGACCATGTGTATCAGGAAGATGAACGTGATGATTACCACGGCGACCAGTGTGGGCAAGGCAATCTCACGAATGCAGTAGAGGGCAAGTGTCCGGCCCAAGGGATCAGTTCTCCGCGCGGGATTGACGAGTTGGAAGACGCCTTCCCGCCAGTGGATATCCCATCCGTTGCGGGGTGGCAGAATCAGGCAACCCCCGGATTTAGCCATTCGATGGATGGATTGTCAACGGGCATGGGATGTCGGAGATGGTTTCGGCCCGAGCCTGGGCCATGAACACCCCGAAAGTTTTGCTTTCAATTTTGATGTCAAAGCGCTTTCATGACAGCTTGTTGTGTGAGATCAGGATTTCCTGGGCATCCGGGTAATCCGCCCCCGGTTTTTTTTAGACAAATGGCCCGCTGTTGACATTCTGAAGTGAATCATATCATCAAGCATCCCGCCCATGACCTGCGCTATACCCTGAGCGGTCATGCAAGTCACTCCGCAGGTGATGAGGAGTTGGCCCTGTGTGATGTTCTCCAGCGGGATTCACATGATTACCGGCCCCTGGACCCGGGGGAAATTGAGTGCCTACGGAATAACGGGAACTATTCCCCGGACTGGAAAAATATTCTTGTCCATGAGCAATTTGATCCGCAGTTTATCCGCAGTTCCCGGTTTTTCGGGCCTGTCAGGATCGGCCTGATGGAGGACATCGTCCTCGAGCATGACTCGACCTTTCACCATGTGGGGATCTGGGACAGCACGATCATCTCCTGTCACATCGGTGGCAATCCCTCGATCAACTCAGTCAGTTATCTTGCCCATTACGTCTTAGGCGAACAGGTCATCATCCAGAATGCGGGAAGGATTCATGTCACATCCCGGGCCAGGTTCGGACAGGGGGTATTAAGACAGGGTGAGGATGAGGCTTCACGATCCTGGATCCATGTTGGGAATGAGAACGGAAACCGCAGGATTCTTGCCTTTGACGGTATGCTGCCCGCAGACGCATACATCTGGAGCCGATATCGTGATGATCCGGAACTACTCGGGAGAATGATCGAGTTGACGGACCGCCGGGCCAGTCCCGGGGGTATTTGCCACGGCACGATCGGTGACCAGGTTGTGATTCGCAACGTGAATCGAATCGTGGATGCCGCCATTGGATGTCATGCGCTGATCGATGGCGCGTTGAGGCTGGAAAATACCACGATCAGCAGTCGTGAGGGATCCGGGACAAAAATTGGTGAAGGATGCGATCTGAAGGACGGCGTGGTGGGTTGCGGCTGCTCCTTTGACCGTGGGGTCAAGGCCGAGCGTTTCATGATCGGCCCCCATGTTGAACTCGATATGGGTGCACGAGTTCGGGACGTCTTCATTGGGGACAACGCCTCCATCCATTGCTGTGAAGTGACGAGTGTGCTGACCTTTCCGGGCCACACCCAGCATCATAATAATTCCTTCCTGATCGCATCGACGATCCAGGGGCTGTCCAATGTCGCGGCGGGTGCCACCATCGGATCCAACCACAATTCCAGGTCGCCGGACGGCGAATTGATTGCAGGGAGGGGGTTCTGGGCCGGTTTGAACACGAGCTTCAAGTTCCCCTCCCAGTTTGCGGCCTACACCCTCGTCGCAAACGGGGTCTATCCACATGAACTCGATATACGGCTGCCGTTCAGCCTTGTCTCCAACAATGCGGACCAGACCGAGCTCCAAATTATGCCTGCCTACTGGTTTCTGTACAATATGTACGGACTGAGGCGAAACGAGTGGAAATATTCCCGCAGGGACCGGCGACGGAACCCGCTTCAGCCGGTCGAGTATGGTGCGTTGGCGCCCGATACCGTCGAGTCCATATTTGAGGCCATGGCACTGCTCGAATTCTGGATGGGTCGCCATCTGCTGCCCCATGAAGCCCGTGAGAATGGTCCGGAAAATCAAGATGAACTGAGGTTGATTGGTTTCCAGCAGCTGATGAAAAATCAGGCCGGCTTGATTGATCTCCAGGTCCCGGCCAGACAGATTGAGAACTCGCAGAGGCCGGTCAGGATACTGAAGGCTGCCGAGGCGTATCAGATGTATCGTGATATAATCCGTCATTATGCCGTTAAAACAATTGTCGAATACATGGGCGCAAACAGGATAGCAAATGTCCGGGAGATGGTCGGTCAGCTTGAGGCCGAGCAGGTTCATTCCTGGGTTAACCTGGGTGGTCATCCTGTGCCCGAGGCGGACATCCGGAGAATCCGCCGACTGATTATCGATGGTAAAATAGGATCTTGGGATGAGGTCCATGATGCCTATCAGGACTCTTGGGACGTCTATCCACGCGAAAGGGCGCGCCATGCACTTGGAATTCTTCTGATTATCATAGACGGGGATTCGGGTTCGGTGAAGAAAGTTGCAAGGGACGCCAGTTCCCTTGACCGTGAGGTATGGAACCGGCAGCTTTCCCTTGTTTCGAGGACCGAACGGCGTATCGTCAACCTGGTCGTGGACTCGAGGGCCCGGGACCACGAGGGGCCATTTCGTTCGGTCACGTTTGGAAGTGATGCCGAGGGAGATGCTGTCCTGGGGTCCATTGAGGGGAATGCATTCATATGCGACGTCAAGGAACAGTCGACGGTCTTTATCGGGGAGATTGAAAAATATTGCGGTTGAATGGAGGCCATGCCGGTTCTTTTTTTGACAATCGGGAAGATTCCGGCATAGGCTTGGGGCGTTTACGGAAAGGCCGGGTTGACGATCCTTTGGATCATGGACCTGGTATCATGAGGGATTGCCTCGACTGGATGGTATTTGATGACCGTTTACGATGATGATCACCTGGATGACATGGATTCCGGTGAACTGGGATCTATTCTTGGGCCCACCGTATTCAGCCTGGCTTATTGGATCCAGGAACAGTTTGTGGGGGATGACCGGTTCGAGGGTTCGAATGTCAACGACTCCGCCCTGCTCGAGGGTGAGTCGGTCAGATTGAACTTTGACTATGACCGGGACACCCATGTTTTTGTGTCCGTGTTTGAGGAAGACGCCATCATCAGGGTGGGCTTGGCCACGACTCGAGAGGAGATAAGCAAGGCGGTTGAAAGGGCATCCGAGGCCCACGGTGACTCATTGACCGAGTTTTTTCAGGACAAGATGGCAGTTGGCGATGAATTGGAATACGAAGTCCAGCAGTTTCATGATGACCAATTTTATTTCTGCAGCGAGATCCAGTTCCAGTGCAATGAGGACCTTGCCTCGGATGACCTGAGGGACCAGGTCGTCTTCTATCTGGATGGCTATGCAAACGCGATGATTGAGCTGCTCGAATCCATCCCATAGATGCCCCAGACGGACCACCGTGATTACCCGAAGCCAGCAGCGGTGGATGATTTTCCGGTCCCGTCCGCCCTTAGGATTGATGTGAAGCGATCCTCACATCGTCGAACGGCCCTGTTGCTGGGTGTTCTTCACATGGCTCTTTCCACGGCAGCCTACCATGCAGGAGTCTCGCCCGGCCGGTTGGGCGGCCTGGGCCACTGGGACGGAGTATGGCAGACTATTCCCACCGAGCTTTTGCTGGAACATCCGCTGCAGAGTATCTGGCATCTCCATGCCCAGCCGCCCGCCTATGCCTGCTGGGGATGGATTCTCCTGAAAATCGGCGGTGTCGGGGGATTTCCGTTTCTTCTCCGCCTTGCGCATATTCTACTCGGCGGGATCACAGTCGGCGTGACATTTCGTCTTATTCTCGCAATGACGGGGAGGGTCCGCTGGGCACTCGCAGGCGGGTTGATCATGCTGTTCAACCCGTCCCTGATTTATTTTCAGGCCTACATTCTCTACGAGATGCTGTTGATCGGATTGTTGACCACATCAGCCTGGTTGCTATGGAGGTTGCTGACGTTTGACTGCAGGCGACACCTGTTTCTCTGGGTCGTGGTCCTGAATATCGTGGTCCTGACCCGAAGCCTGTATCATGTTGTCTTTCTTGTATGCGGCCTCCTGTTCGCCCTGCCCGCATGGAAGAGTCTTGGTCTTAGGAAGAGTTTGTTAATCATGTTCGTGGCATTAGTGCCTTCCGGGAGCTGGTATATCAAGAACCTGAATCAATACGGGTTTTGCGGACCGTCCAGCTGGTATGGCCTTGGTTGGTTTAAAACAGCTGCCTCGATGTATGCACATGAGGACCTGAACCGGTTGAAAGATCATGGCATCATCGATGCCTGGGTGTTGAAGGATCCTTACCAGGGTGAGGTTTCGGATGCCATCCAACTTTTTCCGCCTTCGGGAACGGGTGTCGCCATTCTGAATCGAATGGACTTTCATCATGCGTCCATTCCACAGTTATCCCGGGCTTATGCAGTCAACGCATTGCAACTGATTCGTCATCAGCCCTCGATGTATCTGCGTGCCGTGCATGACGGTTATATGCGATTTTGCCGGCCCTCATCGACATTTCATCATCTCGATCCCCTGGGGGGGATCCTTTTCTGGGAGGGCGGATATAACCTGCTGTTCAGCGGCCAGGGTGTCGTCCGGTCAACCATTCCCACTGGATGGAGAGAACAGTATTCGATGATTTATTTCATATTTCCCGTTATGATTGTCGGGGGTTGTTTGTATTTCATCCTAGGAATCATCAGGCTGACGAAAACAGGCCCACAGACAGGTGGGGAAACCGGGTTCGCCGGCTTGTTCACCCTGGGTTATATGTTGTTCACGATGCTGTATACCTTCATGGCGGGGTGCCTGTTTGAAAATGGTGAAAACGTGCGTTTCCGGTTTCCAATCGAGTCGTTGATGCTTATCACCACCCTAGTCCTTCTGCAGCGGTTATTCGTGGGCATCCGGGAGATGCGAAAACGTGTTTAATGGCAAAACGGCCGTATTTCGGGTTGTGACGATACGTTCCTGTCATGGAAATATCAGGGCCCTCCCGGGACATGACATTTCCCAAACAGCGGGTGGAAAAAGGTTCAATTCTATTCCAGTCGTCCAGTCAGGGCGGGGGCTGTCCGTTTGCCTCCCCGTCCAATATCCCGCCCGACTCAATGATTGGGGGGATTCATGAGGTCAACAGGTGGAAAGACTGTGGATTCAGTCAGTGACGCAATAACTTACGGGGATTCATCACGGAGCCGGACGGTGTGAATGGAGCCCCCCCAAATCATCGTCTGAAAAGCTTCGCTGGCCATGAGGGGCTCCGAGAATCAGGAATCAACGAGCGGACGCGGGTTGGGCCAGATGCCCGTGGCTGATTCCATTGACTGTTTACAGGTGCGTCTGAATAATTGGCATCCCTGCATGTTTCCGGAGATAATCAAACACGGTATGAAGAGTAAACAAGAAGGCGTAACTCCCCGACTGAACCCCCATCTCAGAAAGCTGCAGCCTTACCCCCCGGGGAAACCGATCGAGGAGGTTCAGCGTGAATATGGACTTGATGATGTAATCAAGCTGGCGTCCAACGAAAATCCGTTCGGGCCATCACCCAGTGCGGTCGGGATCATGGCCTCCTCAGCGGCGGACATGCACGTTTATCCCGACGGTTCAGGTTATTTCCTGAAGCAGGATATCGCCAACAGGCTGGGGGTTGGTGTCGATGAACTGATTCTGGGGAATGGTTCGGATGATATCACGACGTTCCTCTCACAGTGTTACCTGAGCCGGCGGAAAGGCTTGGTTACCTCCAACTATGCATTTGTACGGTATCGGATGGCGGCCATGGCAATGAATGCGCCCCTGACCCTGGTTCCCATGAAGAACATGCGGCATGACCTGTCATCCATGGTGGAGGTTGTTGATCGTTCGACCGCGATGATATGCCTTGATGTCCCATGCAATCCGACAGGAACAATCGTTACCAGGGGACGGCTGGTAGCCTTTCTAAAACGGGTTCCGGAGGAAGTTCTGGTTTTGCTGGATCAGGCCTACTTCGAATATGCGGGGTCGGACCGGAAGTACCCTGATGGTCTTGAATTGAGAAAGCAACATCCCAATTTGGTTGTGACACGCACTTTCTCCAAGGCCTATGGGCTGGCCGGGTTGAGGATCGGTTATGCGGTTGCGAATCCGGACCTGATCTCGGATCTGGATCGGGTGAGGCCCCCATTCAACACGAACCGGATGGCCCAGATGGCCGCACGTGCCGCCCTTGATGACCGAGCCTATCTCGGGCGATGCATAAAGGCAAACCGCCGCGGTATGGAACAACTCGGCAAAGGCTTCACCAGGCTGGGCCTGAAATATTGGCCCAGCCACGCCAATTTCATTCTGGTTGATGTCGGCCGGAGTTGCGTTGATGTTGGCGAAGCGCTTCTGTGTATGGGTGTGGTCACGCGTCCGATGGCTGGTTTGGGCCTGAAGAACTGCCTGAGAATTTCAATCGGCAGGGCCGCTGAAAACCGGCGATGCCTGACTGCCCTGCAAGAGTTACTTGGATGAAAGGATGGAACAGACACTCGTGAACCAGGATATGCCCGAGATAAAACTCGAACCCGGACTGACTCAGCAGGCGAAACCATTTGCAGGGTTTCTTCAGCGCTTGGGTGCGTTTGTCATAGACCTGCTGGTGCTGTATTTCGCTTCCCGTGTCCTGGTTCCCCCGTTGCGTGGAGTTATGGTGGTTTTCAACCCATATCTGCCATGGCTTGCCCACGGCGCTGCATTCCTCTATTTCGCACTATCGGCGGGTCCCCTCGGAAAGGGGAGGACCGTGGGTAAGTCGATCATTGGCATTCAGATCGTCGGCAGCGATGGGAAGCCCCTTGGCTGGAAACCTGCGGCCAAACGCTCAATTCTGCAGCAGTTTTGTTTTTTATCGCTTATTCTCCTTCCCCCCGGTTCCTACAATTCCATATTTTTGCCCGACAACTACTATGGCGGGATGATCTTCCTCCTGATTATCTCAATGACTGCGTTCAGCACCCTGATCATTCAGGTGCTTAGCCTCGGTATTCATCCTCGCAACCAGTGCATTCACGATTTTATCACGGGTTCGTATGTCACCCGTGACCCCGTTCCCACCGCCTTCGCGGATGCATTTCTTGATGGGGATATCGTGAAACAGCGCCGGATTGCGAACCATGGGAAAATCATTTACCTGATCTGGCCGCTCCTGTCGGTCGCCCTGATCTACTCGAACCTGATCGAACTATTGAAACCAAACTACCGGGAATATTTCGGGATGATCTCGGAAGTCCAGACCGAATCCCCGGTGGCTGGATATGATTTCACCTTTGTCCGTTTTCCCAACCCGGAGATGCGTGAACAACTGGAGCAAGCGGTCATTAAGGCACGTCAGACCGCAATGGACGCCAATGCGACTGATATTCCATCGACAACAACGATGTTGGGGAAGGAGCTATATGACGGCCAGTCAATATCCGTCCTGGCCATTCGCCGATCCGGGGCCTTTCCTGCGGATGAACTCCGGAACCCGGATTTCCTTTACTCTGTCGATGATCTCCGCCATAGCCTCTGGGGCCGATGGCGGGACAAGCAATATCAGGCTGAGATGGATGGCAAACCCCTGGATGTTCCTGCACGCACATTCAGAATGGTTGTTTTGGAACCCTGCCACTTCCTTTTCTATGATGCCGGACGATACTCCGCATGGATTGACGGCCCGGCAGACCCGAACCTGGGCGAACTTGACTTCAGGGAGTTTCCTGCCATGCTGGATGAGATTCAGGCTGGGGAAGATGCGGCTCCAGCGCCGGGAACCGGTGATGGAACCGTTGCGGTGACAGGTATCAATGAGGACTCAAACACGACCCCCTGATGAGGATGCGGCGGGCCTGAAAACCGGGTGTCCCGCGGGCAGGGCGGTGGGGGTCCCGACCGACGAAATTAGGACCCTGCCCGCACTTCCGGGCGTCTACCTGATGCTTGATGGTGCGGACAAGGTGATATATATCGGCAAGGCTGTCAATCTTCAGTCCCGTGTCGCCTCTTATTTCACCAAAACCGGTAACATCCGCTTCAATGTACGTTTCCTGATGCGACGTGTTGAACGGGTTGAAACCATCATTACCTCCAATGAAAAGGAGGCCTTCCTGCTCGAGAATACGCTGATCAAGAAACATCAGCCCCGTTACAACATCCGGTTGCGTGACGACAAGACATACGTCAGCGTCCTTATGGACCTGGATCAGGACTGGCCCCGTGCTCTTGTGGTCAGGAGGAGGGCATTGGGAAGGAAGCATACCCCGGGACGATTCCATTACCTTGGCCCCTACGTCTCGGCCGGTGCCGTCCGTAACACGTTGAGGCAACTGCAGCGAATCTTTCCGATTCGTTCATGTCCCGACCATGTTCTTGAGAACCGTTCCCGTCCCTGCCTGCTGCACTCAATCGGCCGATGCTGTGCACCCTGCACCAAGCCGGTCGATGAGGGCGATTATCGTAATATGGTTGAGGGCACGGCCCTGTTTCTCAAGGGGCGCACCCGCGAGGTGGTCAGCCTGCTTGAGGACCAGATGAGCCGGTTCTCGGAGAATTTGGAGTATGAACGGGCTGCCGTGATTCGGGATCGACTCGAGGCAATTCGGCAGACTACCGAATACCAGGGTGTCCACAATCATGATGACCGCGACCATGACGTTGTTGTCCTGGAACGAGGGGGGGGCTTTGCAGCCTTTGTTGTTGTTGTCTACCGCAATGGACTGCTTGTCAGCAGTCGTCCTTACCTGTTGAAGGATCACGGTAGGTTGGGAGGGGACTTTATGGAGGAATTTCTCTCGAGATACTACGAGCTCGAGAACCCACCACCCCGAATTCTGGTTGATCCCGCACCACGGGGCCAGGAATTCATGGAGACGTGGCTGGGTGGTAAGCGTGAGGGTCGTTGCCGGTTACACTGTCCGCAACGTGGCGAGAAACGGAGGTTATCGGAAACGGCACATGAGAATGCCGTTCGTTTCCTGAATCAACACCTGGGAGGTCGTGAAGCGGTCGGGGAGATGTTGAAGGAAATCGGCGCGAAATTCAATGTCACCAATCCGTTGTCCGTGATTGAATGTTACGATATCTCGACGATCCAAGGATTTGCCACGGTCGGCTCGATGGTGACCTTTCACGAGGGTGAACCGGACAAGTCGCGCTATCGAAGGTTTCGGATAAAGGAACTGAAGGGGCAGGATGACTACGCTTCCCTCAGGGAAATTCTCAAGAGGCGATTCAGGAAGGTTGCCGACCAACGGGAGGCGGCTCCGGATCTGGTTGTCATCGACGGCGGAAAGGGGCAATTGCTCGTGGCCTTCGATGTTCTCAAGCAGATGGGGTTACCCTTGATCCCCATCGTCGCCATGGCCAAGGCCCGGACAAAGAAACGGGGTCAGGAGACCGAAGAGGTCGGGGAACGATTTTTCCTCCCCGCTAGAAAAAACCCGGTCATCTTCAGGAAGAACTCGTCAGCCCTCTATCTTCTCGTTCGGTTGCGGGATGAAGCCCATCGGTTCGGGATTACCTATCACCGTGAACTCAGGAAGAAGAAAACCCTAAGAAGCATGCTTGAGGATATTCCCGGAGTGGCAAAAAAACGGGCCGCGAGTCTGCTCAGACATTTCGGATCCATCAAATCCCTACGTGAGGCGGCACCTGAGCAAATAGCGGAGGTCAGGGGTGTCAGTTGGGACCTTGCCAGCCGCATTCGTGATCACCTCGACGAGGAAGATGGCGGGTAGACATTTCCCTGAAACGGGAAGGTCGGGGATACCTTTCCGCACCCTTCGGTTTATCCACGGCGAGCTTATGAACCAAGGCATTTCCGGATGATATCGGGCAGGGCATTCATCGCCTCGGATAGCTTCTCAGGCTGGCTGCCACCACCCCGTGCAAGGCTGGGCTTGCCTCCGCCCTTGCCGCCAACTTTTTCGGCGAAGGACTTCAGTACATCCCCGGCCCGTATCCTCGATGGGGCGATATCTTTTGTTGCGCCAACGACAAGGTTGACCCTGTCTTCATCCACCGAGCAGAATGCGCCCACGGTCCTTGTCCCCGATTTGCTTCTGAGTGCATCCCATGCCTCGGTCAGTGCCTGGTGATTACCAGCATCCAGTTTTTGGACGACCAGCCGGATTCCGTCAATATCCTGTGCGGAATCCGCTGCCTGGGCCATGAGTGAGCGTGCCTGGTCAGACTGGACCCTTTGCAGTTCTCGCCGGGTATTCTTGAGTTCCTGCTGCAGGCGTCCGATTCGATCTGCAAGCCCCTTCGGATTGACAGACAAGTGGTTGGAAAGGTCATCCAGGATGGCCCTTTCATTCCGGATGTGATCGAATGCCGCAGGTCCGGCCTTGCCTTCTATTCGTCGTATTCCCGATGCCACGCTTGTTTCAGCCGTGATGATGAAAAGACCCAGCCTGCCTGTGTTGTCGACATGGGTTCCCCCGCAAAATTCCGTGGATACCGGCTTGTCCGCATCACCCATGCTGACCACGCGTACATGGGCTCCGTACTTCTCGCCGAAGGGGGCGATGGCACCGGTATCGCGTGCTTTTTCAAGGCTCATTTCCTCAATCCGGACCGGAAGGCTGTCACGGATAAAACCATTCACCCTGTCCTCAATGATTTTAAGCATCGGAGGTAATACCGGTTCGGGATTTGTAAAATCGAAGCGCATTCCCTCGGGTCCAACCCACGAGCCCTGCTGTGTCACATGCTCACCGATGAGTTCTCTCATCACCGCCTGCATCAGGTGGACGGCAGAGTGGTTGGCGATCGTGTCACGTCGACGGTCAGGATCAACCTTGAGTTGGAGCATGCGGCCGATATCGATGATTTCGAGGGACTTGCCATAGTGCAGTATATGCCCGCTGCCGGACCTTTGCGTGTCTTCAACGCGAAAGAACGGAACCCCATCCGGGTCCATCAGTTTTCCCCGATCCCCGATCTGGCCGCCTGACTCGGAATAAAAAGGGGTTGTATCAGTAATGAGAATGGCCGTGCAGTCTTTCTCCAGCCTTGGCAACAGTTCACCATTGTGGATCAGTGCAAGAACCTTCCCCCGGCTTGAGGTTGTCTCATAGCCGGTGAAAACCGTATTGGGGTTGATTGTCTTCAAAAGTTTCGACCACCGGGCCGAATCATCATCACCGCCTTTCCAGGAGGCACGGGCTTTGGCCCTCCCCCCGTCGAGGCATTCCTTGTATTCCCGTAAATCGACCCGGATGCCCGACTCACTGGCGGCCTCAACAGTCAGGTCGACAGGGAACCCCCAGGTGTCGTAAAGCCGGTATGCATCTTCACCGGAAAGGATGTCGCCGCTGGATAACGTTGAAAGCAGTTCGTCAAGTTTCTCACCGCCCATATTCAGCGTCCGGGTGAACCGTTCTTCCTCCTTCCGGATCGTCTTGCGAATCATGTCGGGGTGTTTTTTGAGTTCGGGATGGCTGTTGCCCATGATCTCGATGATCGGGTCGACCAGCTGATGCAGAAAAGGGTCGGTCAGGCCTATTTTCTTGCCGAACCTTGCCGCCCGGCGCAGAATTCTGCGCATAACATATCCGCGGTCCTCGTTGGATGGAACGATCCCCTCAGCAAGAGTGAACGTCAGCGCGCGTGCATGGTCCGTGCAGGCATTCATGGACAGACGGACCATCGATGGTTCGAGTCCCCTGTCCCGAATCTGTTTTTCCGAGCTTTTGTCGCCGGCCAGCATGGGATAAGGAAGACCCGCCAAGCCTGATACTGCATGGATCAGCGGCTGGAGCAGGTCCGTCTCATAGGGGGTTTTGATTTTTCCATGACTTTCCTGAAACTGGACGGATGTGGTGACACGTTCCAACCCGGCACCGGTATCGATCCCCCGGTTCTTCAGGGGGAGCCTTGATCCGTCGGGCTGCTGGTCAAACTGCGGAAACACGAGGTTCCAGATCTCGAGGAAAAGGTCGCCCTCCTCGAGGATGGCCTTCCGAACATTTTTTCGTCCGACGGCATCGCCGGAAGCAGCCCAGTCCCGGTAACGTTTCAGTTCGGAATCGCTACCCATGAAATACAAGAGTTCAGAGCAGGGTCCGCAGGCACCCGTCTCGCCGGCCGGGCCCCAGAAATTCTCCTTTTCATCCAAACAATGGACCGGGTTGACAATGCCGGTTTCACTCAGCCAGATCTTCTCGGCCTCTTCATCCTTGTCCCATGTTCCATCAGGCCTTGGAACCCCGAAGATGGTCGGCCAGATTCTCTCCGGATCCAGTCCAAGCCATTGGGATGATGTGCAGAATTCCCATGCCCAGGTGATTGCATCCTGCTTGAAATAATCACCAAAAGAGAAATTCCCCAGCATTTCAAAAAACGTGTGATGTCGGAGGGTGACACCGACATTTTCCAGGTCGGAACCTTTCCCTCCAGCCCGAAGACATTTTTGAGCGGTGGTTGCCCGGGTGTATGGAAGCGCTACCTGTCCGGAATAAAGAGACTTGAACTGAACCATGCCTGCGCTGGTAAAGAGCATGGTTGGGTCATCGGGTGGTACAACAGGGCTGCTGGCCACATGCTTGTGGCCATGGCTGACAAAGAATTCGATGAATTTCGAGCGGATCTCGGCAGCGGACAACATGGTTTTAAGTATTCATTTCTCCATTATCGAGAAGGATAGGGTCACGGTCCATTGAGATCCGCAGTATTCTGCGCGATGGGTCGACCTAAGTCAATAGGATGACCCGGCGTTGCCGGGTTGGGAGTTATGCAGTATATTTCCACGGGAGGATTTCCAGCAGGTTTCGGATTCCAGATGTAAAGGGGTCTGGGCAACAGAATCCCGCTTGCGATCGGGCTTCATGCGGAGTAGACTCACCTCTTTGATTTATGGAGAGTTAGCGTTTTATGGCTAAACATGGTTCAGGTGAGAAGTCAAAGAGTGGGGAGAGGCTTGTCTGCCAGAACAGGAAGGCGGGGCACCTCTATTTTTTCGAGGATACATTTGAGGCCGGCATTGCCCTGAAGGGGACCGAGGTCAAAAGCCTGAGGGCCGGTCATGGAAGCCTGCAGGAGGCATATGTCCGGATGAGGGATGAGGAGGCCTGGATTGAGGGATTCCATATCCCTCCTTATGAACAGGGCAACATTCAAAATGTCGATCCGGTTCGTATACGAAAACTCCTGCTGCATCGCCGTGAGATCGACAAATTGCAACAGTTATGCAGTCGGAAGGGTTATACGGTTGTTCCGTTGAAGGTGTATTTCTCCCGCGGGAGGGCGAAGGTGTTGGTGGGTGTTGCGCGTGGGAAGAAGGCACATGACAAAAGGCATGCAATCCGGGACCGTGATCAGAAAAGGGATCTCGACCGAGCCATGAAGCAGAAGGGGTGAGCTTTGAAATCGACGACGTTCGCTTCGGGGGTCACCCCAATCTTCAACCCTCGGTGGGATCGTCCCGCAGACTTGAGCGCCTGGATCATCAGCGCGGGAGAAGCCCAGCGTGCAGGTGGACGTGACAAGTCCTTTTTGAAGGCTGACGGCCGTTACATCCTGGAGAATCAGCTCGAGAGACTCTGTCCGTTTTTTGGGTCATCGATCAACATTCTGACCAACCGGTCAGATGATTATGCGGGTTACCCGGTTCGGATTTCACCAGTCGTCCATTACCACAATCCACATGCGGAACGCTCCAGCCTGCGTGGGCTGGCGTCCGCTCTTTTTGCGACCCAGACTGACTGGAATTTTGTGCTTGCCTGTGACATGCCGTGGCCGGACATGGACCTGCTTTACGACCAATATCTGTGGCTTGATCAGCAGCGCCAGACACAGCCCGGGCGCACACTCGGCGTTTGTCTGCAGGGACCCAAGCACGCATACCCCTTCCATGCATTGTACCACAGGGACTTGGCGTCGGTTGCTCATCAGTCTCTGGAGTCTAAGGATTTGTCCGCCCCGATATCGGTGCGCAGATGGATCCCGCATGTCCCGGGGATTGTCGCGCTTCAGCCGGGCCAGTTGAATCGCGGGATGGAAGTGTTCATTGGATGTCACCGGGATATCAATTTCGAACATGAAAATCTGTATCAAGGTGGGGGGAGGGGGCAAGGGACAATCCTGGGGAAAATCCTTAAAAAATGGATCCCCGGATGATTTTTCCGGATGTCAGTCTCATTCTCTTCCGTGTTGCTTTCTGGTGCCTGGATCCGGGGCGACAAGGCGTCGGAGGTTTGTAAAACTCATTTTTCACGGGTATCGGTCCACTGGTATTCCTGAGATGTTGGGGATGCCGATAGCCACACGCTACAAATCATGCCATGATCATTGGGAATGAACGGAAAAATAAACACGAGACCCACGACATGGGCCCTGAAAAACTAGAGACACTGCGCCGGCTTTCCGAATTCACCTTGAAATACAACCGCAAAGTGAACCTCACAGCGGATAAAGATCCCGCGCATTATCTCGACAGGCATATTGATGACGGGGTTGCCGCGGGCCATGCTGTCAAACAGTTGATCCAGGATGAACCGCGGCCGTTTCGGGTTATGGATGTGGGTAGCGGGAACGGGGTCCCCGGGTTGGTTTGGTCGGTGATCTGGGGGCATGCCCGTATTTGCCTGCTTGAGGCCAAGTATAAAAAATCCGTATTTTTAGAGGAGGCTGTTGCATATCTGGGATTGACCAATGTTGATGTCCTGTGGGGCCGAGCCGAAGAATATGCCCGGAAACCGGAGTTCCGCGAACAATTCGACCTTGTTGTTGCACGCGCGTTGGCTCCCATGCCCGTTCTCCTGGAATGGACCCTTCCTTTCACGCGACTGCAGGGTCACGTGGCCGCGATCAAATCGCGGGGAAATGAATCGGAAATCCGTGATTCCAAAAGGGCCCTTAAAATTTTAGGCTCCGATGCAGCCTCCTGCCAGGCCCTAGATTATGCCACGCCTGCAGGATTCGAGAGCCGGGTATACATGGTCATGAAATGCAGGCCAACCCCCGACGAATATCCCCGGGCGCCCGGAGGTCCCTCGAAGAGCCCCCTCATTTAATCGGAAAGCCTGGGTATCATGGATGTAATTTTTCCTGTTTCCTAATATGTCTTGTGGTTTACGGCGCAGATGATCTAATGAAAGGCTTGGTCCTTGGCATGACGGACCTGCCATCGCGGATATTCCCGACCTGATTGCCCCGGGCCAGAGCACAAGGAGTGAGTGTTGGAACAGCCCCTGATCCGATTATCTGAAATGATCACGCCGGCCCGAATCATCGATCTTGATGTCCAGCCCAAGGTATCGGTCCTCGAGCGGCTTTGTGATACGCTCAGGTCATGCCACGAGGTCCAGGATCCCGATATCTTTTACCGCTCGATCCTGAAACGTGAGGAACTATCGAGTACCGGGGTTGGCATGGGTGTCGGGATCCCGCATGTAAAGATCCCCGAGGTGACGGACTACGTGATGGCTGTCGGTCGATCTTTTCAGGGGATCGATTTCCAGTCGCATGACGGCCAACCCGTTTACCTGATTTTCCTGATCGGAGCCTCGGATCGCCAGACCCGGGAGTTTGTCAAGATCCTTGCCGGCCTGACCAGACTGTTGAAATCCGAGCGCAACCGCAGGGGACTCCTTGAGGCATCATCACCGGTCGAATTCATTCGGTTGTTGCGGGAATATGAACAAGTCTGACACAACTCATCCGGACCGTTTCGTGAAATTCCGGATTGCCGGCCTGTCGATCAGAATTAGCCGTTTCACATTCCTTGCATTTCTCGGGCTGGTCATGGGGATGGTGACCGGTGTCGTGGCCGTTCTTTTCCGCAAGGCGGCGATCTGGGGGGGCGAATTTTTATTTCCCTATCAAGACCTGGAGAATGTCGTTTTATCCATGGCGTCACTGAAGCGGTTGGCAATGCCGGCGTTGGGGGGGCTGGTCTGCGGCCTGCTGCTTTACAAGATTGGTAAATTCAGGCGGGGCCAGGGTATCCCGGTGATTCTCGAGGCTTTGGCGTCAGGACGGGGATTTTTTGGCCGCAGGTTTTTCGGTCCGCCCCTTATGGCCCTGGTCACCCTCGTTTGCGGGGGTTCGGCGGGTCCTGAAGGGCCAATCGCCGAGATTGGATCAGCGACGGGAAGCCAGGTCGGCAGATTTTCCAGACTGCCTCCCAAGACTGCCAAGACACTGATCGGATCGGGCGTCGCCGGCGGGATTGCCGCAGTGTTCAATGCGCCGATCGGCGGTGTATTTTTCGCCATCGAGGTTATCCTGCGTAATTACGAGATTGCGTCACTCACGCCGATCCTGATAGCGGCGGTGGTTGCATCGGTCATATCGAGGATGGCGCTTGGGAATGAAACGGCGCTCCCGTTCATCGAGGACATGACGATTCCCACGCACGAATTGCCATTTTTCATCTTGTTGGGGCTGATTTGCGGGTTTATTTCGATCTTTTATATCTATGGAATTGGTTCGTGCCACACGCTTTTTTCCCGAAGCCGGGTTCCTTTGTGGGTCAAGCCGGCCATCGGGGGGCTTTTGGTTGGAATGATTGGCATGTTCTTCCCCCATGTCATGGGTGAGGGGTATGAATGGATCGGACGGGTGATCCATGGGGATGGTGGGCCTTGGATGTTCCTGATGGTACTTTTGGTGTTGAAGGTGCTTGCCACGGGGTTGACCCTGGGATCGGGTCAGCCGGGGGGTGCCTTTGCCCCGGCGGTATTTGTCGGGGTGATGGGCGGGGGTGTGTTCGGGTCGATACTGCAGCAGATGGGTTTCGTGCAAAGCCATGAGGCCTATGCCATCATGGGTATTGCCGGCCTGATTACCGGAGCGCTGGGTGCCCCGATCACCGCGATCATGGTGACCCTGCAGCATGTCGGCCATTCTCCATCAGTGCTGCTTCCGGTTATGACCACGGTTGCCCTCTGTGCATTCATCATGCAGTTGCGCGGCAATGTGACGATTTACACGCTGGACTTGCTGCGCAGGGGAGTTGACCTTGACCGTGCACGGCATTCTGACCCGCTGAGCCTGATCCAGGTGAAGCGGGTGCTGCACACGACCGGGTATGATGAACTGGAGGGGTCGGTGCCGGTCTTTGAGGCCTTTGAGCGGTTCAGGGATTCATCAGCGCGCTGGTTTGTCGTCAGGGGGGAGGAAGGTGAGTATGCAGGAATCATCACGCTGCACGAGATGAGAATGGCGATTTCCGAGAGGGAACTTTCCCGACTGCTTGTGGTTACAGATATCACGGATAGTTTCCAGCCTCGCCTGCACCCGGGAATGAACCTGAAGCAGGCGCTGGTAAGTTTCAACGCGACGGATGCCGAGGTATTGCCTGTGTTCACGGATCCTGACGACAAGCGCTCGTTCACGGGGTATATCTCGAGGCAGGACGCACTGAATGCCTACTGGCAGGTGACAGGTGGTGCGGACTGATGCTGACCGGCGATTCAGCCTGATATCTGACGCCGGGACCAAACACTTGGCGGGGGATTTCAACGCAATCGCCGAATCAGGACCCTGCTTCCTGAATGACGAGGTCTTCAACATATTTCATCCGCAAGCGTGGAATATCCGTGCTCATAATCTGGGATGAAACGCAACGGGAGAATCGGTTGCGAATGCAGGGGTATCTCGCGGGAGGGAACCCGGAACGTCCAGATTTGGACCATTAAAAATAATAATATATAATATTAAAATATATAATATTAAAAAAAATATATGATTTCAAACATCCACTGGGAAAAAACTCTAAAAATACATAAAAGAACTAATCAGTAAATACATGAGCGCATAAAAGGCTTTAAAATGGGTGTTCATGTTGTAGTGGAAGCCTTGATGCTTGACTTTGGGGGTGCTTTCATGGTTTAATCAAACATACGTATCGACTGACGTGAGCATGAGTTCCGGTACCCAAAAATATTAAATATAATGGTTTGTGAGAATTTAAAAAATAAGCTTTACGGGGTGGATTTGCGGGATGTGGCCCGAATGACCGCACAGTCCTGTGCAGGTGCTCGCCCTGATGTAGAAACATGGAGCAAGTTCGCAGGGGGAATGGTTCATTGAGTCCTGCCAAAGCCACCCGCCCGGGTTATCGGCAATCCATGGCGCCTGAAGAGGGTGGGGGTGGTGATTTGGGCGCCATCCACCTGTTTCATCCTGTATATCATGGATATACCCACCCGGTCGGCAACCGCATTGACATCGAGCGCCAGTTGCCCTCCAAACTCAAGGATGTTGATGGTGAGGAACTGGTTGATCTCTTTTCCGAGCCCCCGTCGTGGGTCGAGCGTTTTTCGCCTCTTGTGGTTCAGACCGGTGATCAGGTCATCCGTGCCAAAAACGCCTCGGAACTCATGATCAAGATCTACCGGCTTATGTTTGACCTGTTTTCCGGGATCGGCAAATTCATCGAGTCTGCAGCATCCCAGGGTGCCGGTGTCAAGGCCCGCTACCCATTCATGTCCCTGTGTGTGGACCCCGACACACTGCACCGGATCATCGAGTCCGACTACGAGTCGGGCGAGATGGCATACACCAACCTGATGAAGCTCTTTCAGCAGGGAACGATATCGCCATGCCTGACAACACCTTTTCACAGCCTCTTGTCCCAGGTCGAGTCGCCTGCGGCGTTGCGCCTGATGGTAAGGTCGTCCATGATTTTCTACCTGAGGATTATCCGGGTTTACCGCGTATTTTTGAAGGAGAACGGAGAGGATGACCTGATGATCATTCCCTTCTGGCTTCCGGAATCCGCATTTTCCTCCGAGATTGTCTCGGTGATCAAGGATGAGATTGACCAGCTCTGCACAAGTGAAAAACTGGGGCGGCCACATCTGGTGATTTTTCTCGATAATCATCAGGCAAGTATCAGTGAGAATGATGTCCTGATGAAATCATGGAACCAGATTTCATGCTCGGACGGGTCTGGAACGTCCGGGTCATCCACAAAGGCCGCGGGGGAGGGGGAGCTGGAGGATGCCATGGGCCGTGTTTCCGTGATATTCAGGGATCGTTCGTTCAGTGACTGGGTTGTTCATTCCAATCCCTCCGTCAAGAAACTGCTGGATCGCACCATTGCCAAGGTTGATTCCGACATCAATTCGCAAAATGTACATTACGGATGGGGTCATTTCGAGGAGGTCGAGGCTGTAACCTATACCCCGCGTGCCGTCATTAACTTTCAGCAGAAACTCATCAAGCTGACTGAACTGGGGTATCTGCCTCTGTCGCCGGATTTTTATGTCCGGGGAAAATTACGTGGTAATTTCGGTTGCACCTCCATCGAGCCCCAGATGGTCCAGCTGACCGACCACAGTACCGGCAACGGATGGAATGATGAAAACAGCAAGTGCTTTGGCCGCTGGACCGGTATCAGCAATGGGTTGAAGAGGGCTGCAGACAAGAAGGATATGTGTACGAGGCCTTACGAAAAACCGAGTCCCGATGGTGAGGATAAAATCACGCTCCAGAGTCAGGCTGCATGGAAGATCGCATGGGACAAGGTCAGGTCAAGATGCCTGCTTGAAGTGACCGGAGACCTTGACAACCTGAAGGCCGGGATGATCGAGATCCTTGCCGGGTTTACCGGGCAGAAGGACCCTGCAAAAATCGCGGAGAATGTACATTCCTTTCTGGCCAATTACACCTATGTTTACTGGCGGGAACATTTTATTCAGCATGATATGGCTGAGGCCGACATCAACATCGAGGAACTGGTCAAAAAATATCTGCGCGCCGGGGGTCGCAAGAGAATTTCTGCCGAGAATGTGGCGATTGCAGGGATCGCGGCTCAGGCCATATACTTTGGCCTCGACAGTAACCGCTCGGTTGGGGTCGGCTGGGAAAACATGGATCAACGGGCCTTTTATCAGAATGTCGTGATGCTCACCCTCTCGATCTGCAACGGGATTTATGTTTACCACTGGAAAGGTGACCAGAAATCGGCCAAGAACCTTCTGGAACTTCTCAACGATGAACTGATTGATTTCAAGTCAGCCTATGAAAGGTATCATCTCGACACCGAGGGAATCAGCAAGAACCAGTGGAAGAACACACTCAGGTCAGAAATCAGTGATTCCAAGATGAACATTGTTCAGAGGGCGGCATTGCGGATCGCCGCTCGTCATCTCAGGCCACTGGGATATACCAAGGAATTCACCCGCGAGGATGCGAACTTGACAACCAATGTCGGACACATATGGTCGCATGAAAGCCGACGCGAGAATTTCTGCTATGAAAACGAGCAGTTCTGCGGTGTCAGCGAGGTTTGAGTTGGAATTATGATTATCATGTTGCCGTGCCTGAATGCCTGATCGATCGACTGGAACGGTCAGGGAAAGTCACGGTGACCATCCTGGACATGGCATGATCCCCCCCTGATGATTCGGATGGTGACCTGTTCACGACACGGGCAAGGTATCGTGCAGTCCGGACTTCACCGCTCCAGTTTTTTCAGTAATGCCTCGGCTTCCTTTTTGACCTGCAGGTCACCGGTCCTGTCGGCTGCATGGATGGCATCCTCATAGGCGCCCCTGGCCTTTTTTAGGTCACCCGTCATGCGCCAGGCATCGGCAAGCATTCGAATTGCCGCCGTATGGTCCGGGTGCCTATGGATACAGTTTTTGAATGCAATGATCGCTTCGGAATACTCACCCACGTGCAGATTTTCCATTCCCAGCAGATACCAAGTTAACGGATCCTCGGGATCATCCCGGAGCATGGCTGACAATTGCCTGATATTTTCCTGGTGTTTCATGTGGTTGGGGGTCACTCCCATGGTTTCAAGTAGTATTTCCGGGTGTAATCCGCGACCATGCGCTCGGTGTTGAACCTGGGGATCAGGGTGACCATGGCTCTTCGGATGCGCTGGATCCACCTACGCGGGATGTTGTTCTGATCGCGGTCGTAAAACTCGGGTATGATTTCATCTGTAAAAACTCGACAGAGGTGTTCAGAGTCCAGCCGGTCCTGTAAAGCCTCGTCCCCGGGGACGGGATGTGAATCCATTCCGATCGCAAACCCGTTGGTTCCGTCGTGCCCTTCCCTCCACCAACCGTCCAGAATGCTGGCATTCAAGCCTCCATGAATGGCAATTTTCTGTCCACTTGTTCCACTGGCTTCCAGCGGCCGTCTGGGGTTGTTCAGCCAGACATCACATCCTGATATCAGGTGGCGCCCAATCTCAATGTTGTAATCCTCGAGAAAAACGACCCTGCCCGTGAACCGCGGGTCGTTTGCGATTTGGATGATGTCCCGGATCAGTTGTTTGCCCTCCTCGTCCTCAGGATGGGCCTTGCCCGAGATAACCATCTGGATGGATTTGTCGGCGGAGTTGAACACGGACGCGATCTTTCCCATGTCCTGGAAGAGCAGTGTCGCCCTCTTATAGGTTGCAAACCGCCGGGCAAACCCGACAGTCAGGACCTCGGGATCCAGGGCTTTGTGTGGTTGAGATATCATCGGGGGATCCATTCCGGACTGTCTGTCCTCGAGAAGGTATCTCAACGCATCGATCATTTCACGTTTCAGCCGGTTACGAAGCTCCCAGATATCTTCATCTGTGACGGTGTTTGAATCCCCCAGCTTTTCCCAGAAATCAGTGTGCAGGAGTCGGGAACACCACTCGGGGCCCAAGGTCCTGTTCCAGAACTCGAATGTCGTGCTGTTCATCCATCCCTTCATATGAACACCGTTTGTGATATGCCCGATGGGGACATTGCCAACTTCGCGCCCGGGGTATAGCGGACGCCACATCTGCCGGCAGACCCGCCCGTTCAACTCACTGACGGCGTTGGCTGCGCGGGTTAGTTTAAGGGCCAGTACGGTCATGCAGAAATCCTCCTCAGGATCACCTGCATTGACTCGACCGAGATCCATAAATTGCTCCGCTGACATATTCAGCTCCCGATGCCATTCACGTAGAAAACGATCAACCAAATATCCTGGGAACCGGTCATGGCCGGCAGCGACCGTTGTATGGGTTGTGAAGACGGTCTCATTTCGGACCGATTCCCTTGCTTGTGAAAAGGATAATCCCTCCCGGAGCCTCTCGCGAAGCAGTTCGACAAGCAGGAACGACGAATGTCCCTCGTTCAGGTGGTGGATATGGGGTCGTATGCCGATTTTACGCAACAGCCTGATTCCACCGACACCCAGGATGAGTTCCTGGCAGATCCTTGTCGTTTGGTCGCCGCCATAGACCCTCGTCGATATATCCCGCCAGTGGGCATCATTTTCCGGCCTGTTCGTATCCAGCAGGTAAAGGGTCGCGCGCCCGACGTGGATGCGCCAGGCATGAAAATAGATCTCGCTGTCCGCAATCTTGAGGCTGCATACAACTTCATTGCCGTTGCCGTCACAGACGATTTCCATCGGGAGACTTCCCGGGTCGAGTTCAGGATAGACTTCATCCTGCAGCCCATCAGCGTCGATCACCTGTGTGAAGTATCCCTGCCGGTAAAAAAGTGTGATCCCGACAAAAGGGATGCCGAGGTCCGATGCAGACTTGATATGGTCCCCTGAAAGGATCCCGAGTCCGCCTGAATAGACCGGCAGGGATTCATGCAGCCCGAATTCCGCGCTGAAGTAGGCGACCGGTCTTTCCTTGAGTCGGGGACAATGGGTTGCGGCCCAGGTCTTTCCCGCTCTCATGTAGACCTCGAAATCCCGGATCACCCTCCCCGCCCTTGCCCTCAGGACAGGATCATGATAAAGCGCAATCAGTTCGTCCTTTGATAAGCCCCGCATAACCTGAACAGCGTTGTGATGGCTGTCATGCCAGGTTTTGGAGGACAATCCCTCGAATAGATCCCGGGCTTCCGGGTTCCATGTCCACCAGAGGTTGCGAGCTAGCCGGGGCGTCCTTTCGACGAGCTGGAGGATAAGTTCATATGTATTGACTTCAGGCTGCATGGATAACTTGGGGGGGTCCAGGATTGGAGTTGCTTTGGCGATGGGAAAACAAGGGAATTTACGGCAGGGGAAAGACCGACATTGTACGGAACGTGGATACAGGCAAGTTCCTGTATTTTCAACCAATGACGGTTGCGGGGATACATATACTTGATTTTACATTGCCATGACAAGGATAAACGGCCATCATCAGGACTATGTTCAGGCGCCTTGGCCCCCCACTGCCAAGCCGGGGTGCATGGGCGTGATATCCCGATGACATGGAGTTGGTTCGGACCCGTGGACTACAAGGTTACCAAGTGTATTGAATTCTGCTACGGGCACCGCCTGTTGAATTATGAAGGGAAGTGCCGTCACCTTCATGGGCATAACGGCCGGGTTGAAATATCGGTCTCCGGTGATGTCCTGGACGACCGCGGCATGGTGACGGACTTTGGCGACATCAAGCGGATCATGAAGACTTGGATCGATGAGAATCTCGATCACCGCATGATCCTGAATCACGATGATCCTGCGCTGGAATTCATCAAGGAGAGTGGTGAACCCTGTTTCCTGATTGATGAGAACCCGACCGCCGAGAACATCGCAAAGTTGATCTTTATGAAGGCACAGGAACTGGGGATACCCGTCTCATCCGTGAAGATGTGGGAGACACCCGACTCGTTTGCCGAGTATTCGCCCTCCTGACAGACAGTTTCCCATCAATGCCCACGCTTCAACTGCGAAATGCTATAGGTCCTGCCGTCGGTCTGCAGGCGTATCGATCCCATGGTATCCGTTCGAAACGACCGGATGCCCATGTTTTCCAGTCGTTCCACGACCCGTGGTGATGGATGACCGTATGGGTTTCCTCCTGCCCGCGCAAAATATCAGGGCAACATCTACCACGCGCCCATTGGGATGGCGACGAATGATATTTTCATCGGGACTGAGATCTTCAGGAAAATTCATCATTGGATGACATGTCATTCCGGGTTGATGAGGGAACATGAAATATTACAACACCCGGGCAACATCATCATACCCTCAATCCGGCAGGTCCTCTTATTCAAGTTCTTGCATGGATGGGAGGGAATGTTATCCTGATCAGGAGTTGCGGCGAAATGACCCGTGTTCGGGGGGTGTGTGCATCCGGCTGGCAGTCAATAGGTTTATGATGAGCAATCGATCAGATCCGGAAATCCAGC
>CAYYNQ010000005.1:0-10941 GCA_964473105.1 uncultured Candidatus Sumerlaeota bacterium
CAAAAGATCTATTCAATAGGCGTATTGATAAGGCCTATGACAGCCTGTCCAACATCCGACAGACCGCGCAGATGGCCGCCGAACGTAGCGCTCGCGCCATCGAGCAGTCCGGGGAATTATCCGGACAGGTCACAAAGCACCTGGATGACCTCAACTCCAGAATTGGGGGAAGTCTAGACAATCTCAATTACAGGATCAATGTAGAGGAAAAACGTCATCACCGTATCGCAAATGACTTGATGTTGCTCGGCAAGGCCATCGAAATTTGCAACACAAAACCCGATGCCATGTGGGTTTTTTCCAATCGGCAGGAACGAATGGATGCGACACTTCCTTTCTTCGACAAAAACCGCCGCCATTTCCACATGGAGCGTTATCGGTTTGCATCCGAATATGTGTCAGGACACATCATCGCCGATATTGCATGTGGGACCGGATACGGAACCAAACTTATGGTCCAAGAAGGGAAAGCAAAGAAGGCCGTCGGGGTCGACATCAGCGCTGAAGCGATTCGCTATGCAAAGAAGGAACATGCCGACAGAAAGGCGGAATTCATCTGTGCGAATGGGTCATCAACAGGCCTGCGTGCCCGCCGGTTCGACATGATCGTCTCATTTGAAACACTTGAACACGTTGAGGACGACCAGAAACTGCTGGCGGAGTTCGCCCGGTTGCTGAAGCCCGAGGGGATCCTGATAATCTCCACACCCAATGCCTGGCCGCTCACGTCATCCCCGTATCATGTACGTGAATATGACAGGAAGTCCTTTAAGGCCGTCCTTGAAAGGAATTTTCGTATCAAGACACTCTTCAACCAGAACTCGGGTACCGATTCGCCCTTGAATCACGGACAGGCAGCCGGTATCATCCCGACAACCCCAAAAAATCAGGGCCTTGCGGAGTGTTATCTTGCCCTTTGTGAAAAAAAGTGAGGGTTCTGCCCGCCCCCCCGGTGTCAGGGAATGGTCCAGAATCGACCGACAGGCCTGGGAAGCCATTCGCTGCTGGCCTGCTCATGTGGATTTTGACCCGATTGCACAAGGGCTCGACTTTGGTGATCTGACCTGCTGGTTTCTATGGGAAAAGGTAGGGCGGGCGGTCCGTCATGATATTGATCCGGACACCTTCGCCCGTGAGGAAGAAATGCTCCGCTGGCCCCGAGGATCCTGCAGAGTCCAGTCTGGCGCATGTCAAAAACACCTGTGGAACCGTTTTGCCGGCCGCCTGAAGAACCGGTTCTACCGTCACGGAAAACCCTCCTGCCAGACTCCTTCCGTTCCCGGATACCGAAATGCAAAACACAACCAGCCTATCCTCTTCCTCCCCGTTCCGACAGCACGCCTGTTGAAAACAGCCCGGTCGGCCCTTGAGGAGAATTACTTCAGTATCGTTGCGCTGGAGGGGGATTATGAAATTCCCGGGATCACCCGCATTCCCTATCCCAAAAATCTGCCCGAACCCGACCGGGTTTTTGGCGATCGGCTTCACCATGCCATCCTTAAGGGCCTAGGAAACCAAGGCATCGCCCTGCTCAGACCTGACAGTGAACAACTCCATGAACAAATCGGAAAACAACTCATCCAGCTGACAGCCGCTCAGGCATATTTTGATCAGGTCAAACCCGACATCCTGCTGCTGCACGCCGACAACCACCCAACCCACCAGCACTACGCGCTAATCGCACAAAAACTTGGGCTGCCGTCAATCATGCTGCAGCATGGACTGGACTGTGAACGTTACTATCTTGACGATGCCTATGCATCGGCCATCGCCGTATGGGGCCATGACCGAAGAGAAAGATACCAACGTGATTCTCAACACCAACCGGATCACCTTGAGATTACGGGCAATCCCGAGTACGATCACCTACAGCTTCCCGAAACCCTAAACCGGCCAGGTGATGACTGGTTGTGGGCGACCCGTCCGCACTCATCGGGGAAATGTTACAGCCCATCCCGCTCACCACTGGAAGGTCTTGAGATCCTTCGATCAATCGGAAGGATCCTGCAGAAAACACCGGGACGGAATTTAATCATCAAGCCCCATCCCTATGACGATGTTGGCCTCTACCGTGATTATATCCGGCAGACATCCGCCCATGACAGGATTAGCATTGTCGAGGACGCTTCCTGCTGGAGCCTCTTCAGGCAGGCAGGTATCGTCCTCAGCGAGGATTCGACGGTCGGCATGGAGGCCATGTTCATGGGCATCCCGGTTATCCACGTTCATTTTGCTCCGACACCCCCGACGATGCGTTTCACCGAATACGGTGCCGCCTTTGCGGCTTTCAGCCCGGCCAGCCTTGAGGATGCCCTGAAAGAGGCTGAATCCGTATCCGTGTCCGATCAGGCAGAACTGATCCAATGCCAACGAAATTGCCTGATCGAGTATGCCGGACCCTGTGATGGACATGCGGCGCATCGTGTTCATGATTTCATGGTCCGTTGCTCGGAAGGAAATCCCAATGGTTGAACGTATCCGCCGCATCCTTGTTGTCTCGCACACTCCTACACATCCCCCGACCGCCGGAAATTCCGCACGTATCCTGGCCATGATGGATCACCTCAGGAACCGCGGCCATGAAATCCATTTTGTTCATTTGGCGCGACAACCCGGCGACAATAATGCCATGCGCGAATACTGGGGGAATCGTTTTCACTCGATCCCCTTTCGCTGGCCCCCCCGGGGACAGGGTCGGCCGCAGGATCGACACGGTTTCCCATACTGGACCTGGCGATTCATCAAGGCCCGCCTGAAAGGCCAGCCATGCCCCATCGCCGACTATAACTCCGAGATCTGTCTGCAAAACCATGTCTATACATGGAAGAAATACGCCCGTGCCCTGCTCGATCTCAACAAAACTTCAAAGTACAACTATCTGCTTGACGAATGGTACCGAGATGATCTCGATACCTGCATCAGCCAACTGAAGGACAACAATGACTTCGATGTCGTCCTCGCCCAGTATATTTTCTGTTCCCGATCGTTGCTGCACTTCGATGACCGGGTTCTCAAACTGATCGACACGCACGATGTCTTTTCCAACCGCTATAGGCAATACCTTGAGAATGATGAACAACCTGTTTTCTTCTCCTGCTCACCCGCGGACGAGGCACGTGCACTGAACCGTGCCGATGCCTCCTTCGCGATCCAGAAAGGAGAGCAAAAATACCTGCGAACCCTGACACAAAAAAGGATCATCCATGTCGGCCATATTGTTCCACTGCATCCGCCAACCCGGGTATGCCGGGGTCACCGAATCCTGTTTGTCGGGTCAGACAACTCCGTAAACGTGCATGGTGCGCGTACATTTCTCGATGAGGCATTTGGGGATATCCGGTCCGAATGCCCGAAAGCTGAACTCGTGCTGGTAGGGAGCGTCTGCAGCCATATTCCCGATGCACCGGGCTTGATCAAGCGGGGTGCCGTGCCCATGCTGGACACCGCTTATGAAGAGGCGGATGTTGTCATCAACCCCCGCCGATTCGGCACCGGCCTCTCCATCAAGTCTATTGAAGCAATGAGCTGGGGCAAACCCCTGGTCAGCACCTCTGCGGGGGCAACAGGATTGGAGGATGGGGCCGGATCCGGCTTTGTCCTCGCCGACAGGCAGACGGACTTCAAAGAGGCTATTGTTCGGTTATTGAGTGATCCCGAATATTATCGTAAGATGTCGGACGGTGCCTATGATTACGCCTCCGACTACAACAGCATGATCACCGATGAATTGAGGCTCCTGCTGAATGGGGAAGGTGCTGAAGTCACGTCATGAATTCCGCGCACCCGATAATCTCCATCGTCATCCCGCTGTTTTGTGAGGCGGATCATGTCAGAAACAGTCTTTCTGAAATCTCAGTACATGTCTCATCATTGAATCTCAGTCACGAATACCTGCTGGTTGATGACGGATCAACCGACCGGACGTGGGATGAGATCCGGTTGCTCGCACGCGAGTTTCCTGAAACAAGCGGCCTGCGCCTCAGCCGAAACTTCGGCAAGGAGGCAGCCATTAGCGCCGGAATTCGCCACTCAAGAGGCGACGCTGTGATTGTCATGGACAGCGACCTCCAACACCCGCCCGACTTGATCCCGGAACTCATCAGGATTTGGAACCGGGGAGAGTTTGACGTGGTCGATGGAATCAAGTCCAGTCGCGGCAAAGAATCCATTTCCTACAAATTATCCGCGGGCCTTTTTAACCGGTTGATGTGTACACTTTCCGGTTTCAATTTGGAGGGTGCAAGTGACTTCAAATTGCTCGACCGCAAGGTCGTTGATGCCTGGCTCAGCATGGGTGAATCAAGCACCTTCTACCGTGGTATGACTGAATGGGTGGGATTCAAACACTACAGACTGCCTTTTGATGTTCGTGAAAGAAACATCGGAACCTCCACGTGGTCGTTTTTCCGGTTGATCAGGCTTGCAATTAATGCGCTCACTTCGTTTACGTCGCTTCCGCTGCACCTTGTCACGCTAATGGGATTTCTATTCATGTTTCTCGCGGGTTTTCTGGGATGCCTGACACTTGTCCAGTGGATCCGAGGTACCGCGGTGGCTGGATTTTCAACGGTCATTCTGCTCCAGTTGATCATCGGCGGGATCATCATGCTCTCACTGGGGATTGCCGGCCAGTATATTGCCCAGATCTATTACGAGGTCAAGCAACGTCCCCGCTACTTGATACAGGATACATGCAATGTCGGTAACCGGACAATCGTCTCCAGCCCTAGGATCCCGCCGGAGGCCGCCCATGGCGAAGGGTGAACACCAATATCAAATCGCCCATGGAAATGATTTCCGGAGCAGGAACCAACCCGAAAATCCCGGCCTAGGTGAACCATTTGGGACGATATATCTGTCATGAATACAATCGACTATGACCAATTCTGGCGTAATGACCTGAGCACATACAAGAATCACCCAACCAGCCGTCACCGACGCCGATATGTCCGCAAATTAGTCGGAGGCTTGACTCTTCGGCCTGATGCGTTTGTCTTCGATTACGGGTGTGGTACGGGGTTGGCCCTTTCCGAACTTCAGGGGATTTTTTCACTCCGGGACAGCCAGTTAGGCGGGCTCGATCTATCGGAGGAGGCCATCGCGCAGGTCAATAGGAAATTTGAATCACCCCATTTATATGCCGGGTCCGGTCCCTGACTAAACAGATAGATCGATCTCGCCGTGTGCACTGAGGTCATCGAGCATACCGCAGAATACAGGAATATTTTACAGTGGCTCTATGACCATATCAGGTCGGGAGGAACCTTAATCCTCACAACCCCCCATGTGCCCATGGACCCCCCCGACGAATACTACGGCCATATCCAGCATTTCGAACTGAAGGATCTGGTAAGTGATATGGAAAATATTGGCTTTAAAGTCGACGTTGCGCGCAGGTGGGGATACCCTTTTTTCACGATGCAGAAATATATCACGAGAAAACATTTTGACAGAATCCGGAATCAATACATGCTCGGCAGCCTGACATTCAGAAAAAAGATTATCTTCGGACTCAGTTATCTGGTTTACTATACCCACGATCTGATCAACCACGGACCGCAGATTTTCATCCGCGCCCACCGGAGAATGGAGGACGATGTACCGCTGAATTCCCATAATGGTGGCCGCGTAGACACGGAATCAAAATGATCGACCTCCGAACCGGCAGCCGCAGTCGGCTGCTCCTTACAACGATGGGTTACCTCGCGGCTGGGATCATCCCCGTTCTGGCGATCTACTGCAGACTCAAGCTCACCGGGAGTGGGTTGGTCTATCCCCTGAGTTACTACTCGGATGCCTTGCTCCAAGGCCTTCAAATCAGGCCTGTGATTGACGGTGAACCCTGGGGCCACATTAGTCGGCTTGCCGCCCCCTTTCATCACAACATTTACCTTTTTCCGGTTGGTTCCCGGCTGGACTATTGGATTGCCTGCATAGGCGTCAAAATGACGGGCCATATTGGCATCGCCCTGAACTGCAGTTTTCTCATCAAGGTTGCCCTTGCCGCGATGATCGCAGTATGGAGCCTTCGCCGCCTCGGGGTCTTTCCTCCCGCAGCATGGGTTGCCGGCATTCTCTTCAGTCTGCTGCCCTACAGTCTTGAACGCCACATGCATCATTACAACCTGTCGATCCACCTCGTCCCGGTCATGGTCCTGCTGGCCATCCGGATACTTCAGGGCGAACTTGGGGGGATGAGTCGAACCGTGAAGATCTTCTGCTTTGTCATGTGCCTGGCTGTCGGCTACAACGGCCCGTACACAGCCTTTTTCTCATGTTATGTGTTTTCCGTGGCCTTCACACTGAATTTACTCTCGGGACGCTGGAGAAATGCTCTCCCGGCAGCACTCGCCATATTTCTCATCATGATCGCCGGTATTATCCAGTTTCTACCCACCCGATCCGCATTGGAGGATTCACCCGGCGCTCGTGACCGATTCAGCGAAACGCGTGGATATAACACCGTCAATACCTGGGGATTGCACCTGCGTCACCTTGTCCTCCCTGTCAAGGAACATCCCTTACCTGCCATTCGGAACATTATGGGAACCGTGGAAAAAATCTACCCCCACCAATGGACACTAAGAACGGCGGCCTTGGGGATATTCGGTATCATCGGGTTTGTTTATCTACTGCTGGTCCTCATGACAACAGGCATCCGAAATCCAACCGACCTGGACAGAATTCTTCTTCCAGCCGCGGTGATAAACCTGGCAAGTATCTTGCTCGGAGTGGTCGGCGGGTTCTCGAACCTGTTTGCGGTCTTTGTATCGGACGCAATCCGCAGTTACACGCGTATCAGCACGTTTATCGGGTTTGTCTCCATTTTCTGTACCGCTCTCCTGCTTGGCAGGCTGTGCGAACGGCTCAGGACATCGGCTTCCTGGTCCAAAAAATTTGTCGTTATGCTGCTCCTCATGATCATTCTCATCCTAGGAATCTTCGACCAAATCTATGCCCTGCCATCGGAAGTATACCGGAAAAATCAACGGATCCTCTGGGACCAAGTCAAGACATTTACCCAACGTGTCGAGGCAACACTCTCCACGGATGCCATGGTTTACCAGTTTCCCAACCAACACTATTACAAGACAAAACATGCCAACGACAATTTTCCTCATCTGCGTGCATACCTCCAGTCCGATGACATCAAGTGGAGCTATACCCCGCTGAATCCCACAGACCAAGCCTACAAATGGCACCGGGACCTGAATATGAACAAGGGCTGGAACCTTGTCCGATTGCTGCTGCTCGCCGGTTTCGATGGGGTCTGGATCGACACGGTCGGCTATGAGGACCGAGGTGTCGAAATGACTTCGCTGTTCACTCGACTTCCCCGTACAGAAGTGATGTATTCGAAGAATATGCGCTATGTTTTTGTCAACATGACCCAAATCCGCAAGGATCTCATTGAGAAATTAGGCCGGGATGAATACCACAAAATGCAGAAGTCCGTGCTAGTCAAGCCGTTTCTACCGGATACTTGGAAAAAGTCGTTTCAATTCGGAAAATCGATGGATCCCTCCTTAAAACTGATCGATGGTTGGGGATGGATCGGCGCGGACTCGGCATGGACGATCGTCAACGAGAAATTCGAGTCAATCTTCAGCGTCAATCTGCCGGATGGTGACAACCCGGTTACCATGCGGATCGAGGCCCAGGCCTTCCTGGACAAGAAGGCCTGCCCTTTTCAGGATGTCCATGTCTACTCCGGAGGCAAGAAACTGGATGAATGGCACATCGAGAAACCCGGCGTGTTGATCCATGAGACATATATCCCCAACGAAATGATTGGAGACGATGGCTCCCTTACAATCAGGCTACACATCCCGACAGCCACGACCTACGAGGCCGCCGGAATCAGCCCCTCAAGAGAAAGAACGGCCCTTCGGGTCCTGCAGATCGATTTTCACTGCGGATTTGAAAAATGATTTCTTCTGGCAGGGGTGATTATTTCCGGAATTGTCGGAATCCGTCGAGCATTCTGCTCAGCCGCCTACGCACGGACCAGCGCCGGAACGGATGCTTCAGTTCCCAATACAGCTCCCTGCGGAACGAACGGAACCACGCTTCATGCCCGTGTATTGACAACATCTCCCCGAGCATCCCGACGACCTTGTCAACCCTGATCATATCCATATGGTGACCCGCTTTCCCCCTCGACAAAAGCATACGGCGAAAGCCCTGCACAAACTGCATCATGAACCATCGGTAATCGAATGACCCCCGGTATTTCTCCATAAGCGCCTGTTCCAGAATTTCGTCCGGCCCGGTTGCGCTTAAACTGCCCAGAGCGTAGAAAATATGGCCGTCACGAAACTCCGTAAGCTGCTCATCGCCCAGCGGCGCACAAGGCTCGGGATCAACTGCTTCAATCCGTGGATCTGGTTTTGCCGAACGCTCAAGCAGGCTGCAGGTTTCATTGAACATCAACCCGACCTTACTGCTCAATGCACCTTCATGCTGCCGGTAGCGGGCCACAATCCTGTTGATCGTCCTATATTTCATCCTACAGCGGGCGAATCTTGCCCAAAGGTCCCAATCCTCACAAGCGCGCGCGCCCTCAAGGCCCAGACCACCAATCTTACGCACGGAACCACCCCTTACCATCGCTACGGCCGGTACCGGGATGGGATTGGACCTCAGGATATCGGGCCAGGCCATCTGATTACCGGGAACTGCCTGAAGCAACGAGGTCGAGTTGGAGGCATCCACGAACCGAGCTCGGCCGGCCAAGATATCAAGGCCGGGATCATCGCCAAAAATTTTCACCATATGGTCAAACACTCCCGGTTCGATGACATCATCCGCATCAAGTTGAACAAGATATTCCCCATTTGCAGCATGCAAACCCGCTTCACGCGCCATTGACAGGCCCTTGTTTTCCTGGTTGATACTGGTGACCGTAATGGTCGAGTGACATTTTAACTGATCCACGACCTCGCCTGTATGGTCGGTGGACCCATCGTTGACTATGATGATTTCACAGTCGCGGTAGGACTGCCCGATTACGGAATCCACTGCCATTTCCAAGTAATGAGCCTGGTTAAAGCATGGAATGATAACGCTGATTCTTGGCATGCTGGTGGTTGCCGGACACCGATCATCGCCGGTCTTGCCCACAAAGGGTTGGCACCCGCCTCCCGGTCGGGAATTTCCTTAAAAGTTCTGCTCCCGGTAAGAGAGTCCATTGCTTTGAATAAGTTGAACCTCGCCCTTGTTGATCGGTTTACTGGTAGCTCCAAGCCCCGTGGGATGCCCGAATACCCACTCAAGGGATCCATCAAGATTGAGAAGCTGAAGTTTGTAAAAGTATTTCCGATCTGGATCGACATTCAAGTCATAGAAGGTATATTTATAGGGAATCGTCGTTGTCCCGGCAGCCTCGACAGGTGTTTCCCTGTTCAGGCATGTGTAGTCCGCCTCCTTAGCATCCTCAGAATCAGCACGGTGTATGAAATACCCGAAACTTTCATCCTCAGATTCCGTCTGCCAGCGGATCCGTACCCTGTAAGCTGTATCATCGAGATCTGAATATTGTTCCAGAGATGTTTCACCTGTGAGGGATGATCCCCGAGTACAGCCCAAAACACTGACACAGACCGCAATGACCACGGGAACAGAGAGGACCTTCATGATCCTGGTGATTCGTTGATTTGAAAACATGTTCGTGAAATCCTTTCCCTTGCGATTATATTATATGAAGATTCAATCGGTTTATTCCGCCCCGTCTGCATGACGGTGCGGGGAGGCGTCAGTTCGTGGCTGAAGTCACCCCACCGGGCGCAGTCGTAACTTTCATATCCTTTTCGGTCACATCCAATTCCTCCTCTTCCGGAACGATCTCGAACCGTTTGCCGACATAAATCCCCGGGTCTCCAATCAGCGCGATGCCATACCCAACCTCACGCTGGTGCTTGGGCATCTCGTTCTTCGCATTGTTAAAGGCGTCACCCAATCGTTCGGCTCCGTTCAGGGCCATCTCATTGATGATGTTCTGTGCAATCCTGTTGGGCGGCGACGTATGTGTCTTCCCAACATGAGCAATACAGGCAATGCCCCCTTTGAGGCGTGATTCCACGAAATAAACCCCGATCCCGGCGCCGGTCGGGTTATGACGCTTGTCATAACTATAGCCGATCGGGTTGTCAAAAATGGCAGAAAAACAAGTGGCTGCAAAAATGATCGGGTAGCGACCTTCGTTCGAAAGCCGCTCGATCTGCCGACAGGTTAAAACATCGGTCTGGTCCATAGCTCTGGTCTCGTGCCCGGTCTTCCAGATGCCCCAGGAACCATGTCCAACAAAAAAAACCACATCACAACCCTGATTGATTGTATCGATGACCTCATTCTGGATGTCCGCACCGTTGACATCATCTTCGGCCAGCACGAGATGCTTTTCAACGCCCTTTAACCCCTCGTTTTCAGCGAACCTTTCCGCAGCGCGGTGGAAACCATGCGCCGCAATCACCAATGCACTGGGGTCTTTCAAGATTCCGGAAGCATCGTCTTCATACTTAAGCACCTTCTCGACATAAGATTCAACCGAATCGACAATGGTCGACGGCAACCGCCCGATTGAAATCTCATACTTGGCATCAGGCTCATCCACTTCCTTGTCCGCGCCCTTTTTTTTCTCGTTCTTTTCGCTGGGCTGGTATACGAAAAAATGATCTGCAGACAACAGCGGGGCATACTCGGGCAGGAATCCGACTGAACTCGTATGCATCGTCGGAACGAAATTGTTCGGATGAGGCGTCGCCTCCCGGTAGTCGTAGGTCGCCCCCCCGACCAGGAACCCATAACGCAGCCTCTGACTATCACTGGATTGATCCTTGAACTCACTGATCATGTCCTGAATGGCAAAGGGCGACATGACACCATCACTGTAATGGTCATAAACATCCTCGACATCAACAAGCAGGGTCGAAAGGCCCTGTC
>CAYYNQ010000006.1:0-22605 GCA_964473105.1 uncultured Candidatus Sumerlaeota bacterium
AGGCCCTCGGGCTGATAACGGGGGGGGGGTTCTGGTGGATGACCACATCCCCCACCGCCTCCCACTCGAGGACACGAAAAAGGGGATTGATATACTCCGGAATGGGGGCGACGCGCTCAAGATCATCATCAAACCACAGGAAGGATAAAATGAAGTTAATCCATACTGGACTAGCCGCAAGCAGTGAGGAACACGCGGACCGTTTTTTCATCGATATACTCGGGCTCGATAAGTCGACGCCCAAAACTCTTGGGAAGGGGCTGGCCCGGACCATCTTCGGGATTAATGAAGAACTCCTGATGATAAATTACCGATGCGAAACGGCACATTATGAAATATTCGTGTATCAAGGCTACAGGGCACTGGTAAAGCAAGTCACACATTCCTGTATAGAAGTGGTCAATCGGAAGGACCTTGTCAACAAATGCAGAGTCGCGGGAACAAGGGTTCAAGAGATTCCAAAAGGCCCGGGGACCCTTGTTTTTATCTCTGATTTTGATGGCAATCTTTTCGAAGTCAAGGAACGGGGACCAGCCTCCAGGTGACCCCACCCGCTCCCCTATAGCCCCAAATTGAACGGACGTCTTGCCCGTTGCACTTAACGGACCGAATCTTATGAATCCAGACAGGATAATACTGCGCCGGGCCAGCAAGGATGACTTGGGATGTTTTAGCCAGCTGTTCGATCGTTATCCTTACAAGCTTATTCAACAGGTGATGCAGAACCTGGATCGCGCAAATCTGGGTCAACTCTACCTGAATAATCTTGCCCGCACACTTGACCAGAACACGGACCACTGGATTCTCCAGAGTGGAGACCAGGTCATCTCGGCTGCAGGCCTTGTCCCCGATGAATACCACTCATTGATCTACGGGATATCCATGGCCCGGGTTCAGCCCTGGCTGAATACAGTTGAACCCGCCTCTGGAGAACGGCTGATCCGTGAGATTGAGACGGCAGCACGGGACAAAGGCTTGAACCACCTTAGCGTCCGGATGGATGGTGCGGATTATGCCAACCTGCAACTCTTCGAAAACCACGGATGGAAAATAGTTGACGTCTCACTGAAGTTCACAATGCCGCTGCCACTGGAAATCAGGCGCTTCCCGGCACGCCGGAAGCTTAGGACCCTCCAGTTGCGACAGGCCGAACCGACGGATCTGGATTGGAGCAGGCAGCTTGGTTCATCCACACATCAATCAAACCACTTTCTGAATGATCCTGGCCTGCCCCGGGAAAAAACAGAAGAACTCCTCTCCAACTGGATTGAACGTTGTTTTCAAGGTCTTGCCTGGCGAATATACGTGCTGGAAGACCCACATGTAGGAGGGGTGGGATTCGCCATTTACCTCAAGAACGAATCATTTGCCGAAACGACCGGCCGGAATCCGCTGATCCTAGATTTTGTATTGATTGACCCCGTAATCCGCGGAGGCGGTATTGGGCCATGGTTCATCGAACAAACCCTCGATCTGGAATCGGATTCAGGCTTTGATTATTGTGAGCTTAGGACCTCGCTACATAATACCGCGGCCGTGGTATGTTATGAAAAACTGGGTTTTCAACACTGCACATCGGATTTTATGATGTGTAAATACCTGAAATAACTAAGTATAGGGAGTATAAAACACCGATGGATGATCTCCCATGGCAGAACGATCCATATTTTCCCAACAGGCAAAATATCTCTACTCCGAGGGTTCGAATCTACAACCGGTACAGTATGGATCGTTTTTAACCTATTTATCTACAATATCATGCAAAAATATCCGGTTACGATTGCTACAGTCATGTTGAGGCAACTCCACTCGCTTTTCGGGCATTGTCACAAGCTTGGATCAGTAACGGAATCACTGACGTGCTCATCATGCCGGTCAGCCAATAAAAAGACCGGGCAAATTGATGGGTCTACTTTCGGTTTTGCATATCCGGTTGAATTCAGGCATAGATAGTGGCCCTTGTTACAGTCTGGTAAATAAATGATGGGGGGCTCAAGGGATGATTGCCGATGGATTGAACCTCATGATTACAGGGATGGCAGTTGTTTTTGTATTCCTCTCGCTCCTCGTTGGGATGATGCTTTGGATGACCCGCATTCTGGCACCACATGCCCACATTTTTCCCGGGAATGAGGCCACATCCGGAACCCCGGACCGTAGCACCACCGATGATGTGCAGATTGCCGTGGCAATTGCAGCACTCGAGGTGAATCACGGAAAAATAAGCTAGAGCTCAAAGAAAGACCCATTCAGCCCGTGCCCAAGAAACTTGTCCATGTCATGAACACAGCATTCCGTGACGGGTTCCAATCCGTCTATGGAGCACGCGTCCTCACTGAGGACTTCCTGCCTGCGGTCGAGGCGGCCCGTGAGGCGGGGATCACACACTTCGAGGCTGGAGGTGGAGCACGTTACCAGTCGCTTTATTTCTACTGCAACGAAGATGCTTTCGACATGATGGACGCGTTTCGCAAAGCAGCCGGGCCAAATGCAAATCTGCAAACACTGGCACGCGGCGTCAACGTTGTCGGCCTTGATTCACAATCTTCTGACATCATCGACCTGCATGCGAAGATGTTCAAAAAGCATGGAATGACCACCATCCGGAACTTTGATGCGCTCAATGACGTCGAGAACCTTATCCACAGCGGTCGCTGCATCACAAAGCATGGGCTGAAACATGAAGTCTGTGTCACTCTGATGGAGCTCCCCCCCGGATGTAGCGGGGCGCACGACACACAGTTCTACATGGATACCCTGCGTATGATTCTTGATGCGGATATACCCTACGACTCGGTCTGTTTTAAAGACGCATCGGGCACCGCGATCCCCTCCAAAGTCTTCAACACAATCCGCGCAGCAAGGGCCATGCTCGGCGAAAACGTTCACATCCGTTTCCATACCCACGAGACAGCCGGCATCAGCGTCGCGGGCTATCGTGCCGCACTTGAAGCCGGATGTGACGGAATCGACCTGTCGTTGGCCCCATGTTCCGGGGGCACCTGCCAGCCTGACTATGCCGTGATGTGGCACGCCCTGCGTGGAACCGAGTTTGATCTCGGCATCAATATCGACAAGGTGATGGAAGCCGAGGAGGTTTTCAAGGAATGCATGAAAGACTACTTCATGCCGCCCGAAGCCCTCGCTGTCGAGCCCATGATACCTTGGAGTCCAATGCCCGGCGGCGCACTAACCGCCAATTCCCAAATGATGCGCGACAATCAGATCATGGACCGCTTCCCTGAAGTGATTTCCGCAATGAGCGAGGTTGTCCGCAAAGGCGGTTTTGGGACATCGGTTACACCGGTCTCTCAATTTTACTTCCAACAGGCATTCAATAACGTGATGTTTGGGCCATGGAATAAAATAGCCGAGAGTTACGGACGCATGGTGCTCGGTTATTTTGGACGGACGCCCGTTGATCCGGATCCCGAGGTTATGAAAATCGCCAGCCAGCAGCTCGGCATGGAACCGACCCATGAAAAGGTCCTTGACCTCAATGATGCCAACCCTGACAAGGGGATTTCTGCCGCAAAAAAGATTCTCGAGCAGGAAAACCTGCCTGTCACCGATGAGAATATCTTCATTGTCTCCACCTGCAAGGAAAAGGGCATCCTGTTCCTCAGAGGTGAAGCAAAGACCGGCATTCGAAAGATCGATCCACAAAAGGAAGCCTCAAGTGCTTCCGCTGCCGGTGGTTATACGGTACAGGTCAATGACAAATCCTATTCGATCCGAATCGATGGCAATACCGCAACGGTAAACGGCAAGACCTATGAAATCGATGTCAGGAAAGGATCTGACACGGGATCTTCTTCGGTGTCATCCATGCCCAGTGAGGGCCGGAAGGTCGAGGCTCCAATGCCCGGCGTGGTCATCTCGATTGATAAACAACCGGGTGACGCCGTTGACAGCGGCGAAACAATCCTGGTCCAGGAAGCCATGAAGATGGAAGTTGAGGTTAAGTCACCGGTTGAAGGCAAGATCGTCTCAATCGATGTCGCCGTGAGCGACCAAGTCACAGCGGGACAGACCCTGGCTGTGGTCCAGTAACTTGAAAACTTGCCCCAAGCAGGTCGAATTCATTGAGTGAAATCTGGCAATCCACCGGCCTGTTCAACCTGTTCAGCACTGACGGGATCCTCAGGATCGTCATGATGGGAATTGGCCTGCTGCTTATCTGGCTGGCGATCCACAAGGAATTCGAACCACTGCTACTGCTGCCAATCGGCTTCGGTGGCATCTTGGCCAACATCCCCGTCGCGGGAATTGCGGGCCCGGACGGGTTCCTCGGAATTATTGCGAATTTCGGCCTGGCTAATGGCCTGTTCCCGCTGCTGATTTTCATGGGTGTCGGCGCAATGACGGACTTCGGGCCGTTGCTGGCCAACCCCAAAACCGCACTGCTGGGTGCCGCCGCACAATTCGGCATCTTTACAACCCTGATTGGCGCATTGATCCTCAGTGGCATGTTTGACACGATTGACTTCGACTTGAAGGATGCCGCAGCCATCGGCATCATCGGTGGTGCCGATGGCCCGACCGCCATTTTTCTCTCCAGCAAGCTGGCTCCTGATTTGCTGGGGGCGATCGCCGTTGCCGCCTACTCCTACATGGCACTGGTGCCGATCATCCAGCCACCGATCATGCGCTGGCTGACCAACGCGGATGAACGTGCGATCGAGATGAAACAACTGCGTCACGTGCCGCTGATCGAAAAGATCGTATTTCCAATCAGCGTGCTGATGCTGTGTATCCTGTTCATTCCAGACGCGACACCGTTGATCGGCGCGTTAATGTTCGGCAACCTGATCAAGGAATCGGGTGTGGTAGAGCGGTTATCCAGCTGCCTAAAAAACGAGTTGATCAACATCGTGACTATTTTGCTCGGCCTGTCGGTCGGCTCAAAACTCGCCGCCGACAAATTCCTGAAACTGGAGACGATAGGGATCCTGTTACTGGGCTTAGTGGCATTCGGGATCGGGACGGCAACAGGCGTGCTGCTGGCAAAGTTCATGAACCGTGTCTCAAGGGACAGAATCAACCCCCTGATCGGCGCGGCGGGGGTCTCGGCAGTACCGATGGCCGCGCGTGTCGTGAACAGGGTGGGCAGTGAGTCCAACCCGCATAATCATTTATTGATGCACGCTATGGGCCCGAATGTGGCGGGCGTGATTGGATCGGCTGTTGCCGCCGGTGTTCTGCTGGCAATATGTGGGTAATTGGCCTGTCCATCTCCGGGACATAATCAGAGCCTGACGAATTTGATCCCCAAATGGGTAGGATTACGGATGCGGATCACAACATGGAACGTCAACGGCCTGCGTGCAGCCCTTCGCAAGGGATTTTCCGGGCAACTCGATAAATTACAGCCCGATGTCCTGCTGCTTCAGGAAACCCGCGCCATGCCTGAACAACTGCCTCCTGAATGGCGTGAACCCGCCGGCTGGTACGTACACTGGAATCCTGCCGATAAGAAGGGCTACTCGGGTACGGCGATCTGGTCCAGGAAGCCATTCAAGATCATCGGTACCGGGATAAGTGGCTTCGATCCTGAAGGCCGTGTGATCCACGCTAGAACCGAGGGGGTCGAGGTGTTGAGTGTCTACCTGCCCTCGGGGTCTTCCGGCGAGAACCGGCAGAAGGTCAAGGATTCTTGGTTAGATGAATTTCGGCCATGGATCAGGCCCCTGGTAAAAAAAAGGACTCCGGTCATCCTTGGCGGTGATCTCAACATCGCCCATACCGAAAGGGACATCTTCCATGCAAAGAGCAATAGGAATACCTCTGGTTTCCTGCCACACGAACGCCGCTGGTTCGGTGACATCCTTGCTGATGGATGGCATGACCTGGTCCGTGAATATTATGGCGACCGCCACGGACCCTATTCATGGTGGTCGAACAGGGGCCGTGCCCGCGAACTGAATCGGGGCTGGCGCATCGATTACCTGCTGGCCAACAGATCGGCCTCGAAACGGTTTAAATCAGCCGACATTCACCGCGAAGGCGGCCTGAAAATCTCTGACCATGCCCCCGTATCGATAGTCTTGGATTGAGCACGGACTGAATCCCCTCCCAAGAAGACCAAAATTCCCGATCAATCACCCCTCACCCCTGCCTTGATCCGCTTCCAGGCCTCATAATTTCCCTTCGGTGCCTCCATGGCTATTTGCCAGGTTCGCGGGTGCCAATCACCCTGTTTCAGGCACAACACCCAGGCCGCAAGGTAATCAAGCGGCCAGATTCGCGGGGCTGACCGCATCTTCCTGCGGTAAAACAATCCAAAACTGGATTGGTGTGTCGAATAGATGAGGTTTCTGAGATAGGCCGGCTCTAGACGCACAGCCGGAATGATATGGCGAAGACTAAGCATGGGATCCCAGCCGATGATCCCGCCATTATCCGCAACGGATAGAACCAAGTCGGTATCTTCGCCACCTGAAAGCGCCTCCCCACAGCGCCCGAGGGACATTCGTTCACTGTCTCCAGCAACCGTCTCGGCATAGGAGACGGCATGGCTGCGCAAAACGGCTAATCCCGCACCACAGGGAAACCAGTTTTCATACTGGCGGGCGGAAACAGTCCGAAGGGACCGGTTCCCGAAATCCCGCAGGGCAAGATAAGGCAAAAAGCGTCGGGCCCAGATGGGGGGTTCACGTTCATATTCCGGCAGACATTTCCCTCCCAAAACACCCAACCCGGGTTCCTGTACGAAAAGCTTCAACACCTGCGCCAAATAGTTATCAGAAAGGATGTTGTCATCATCAATAAAAACGATGATGTCGGCGCGGGATTCAGCAATGGCCCTCAAGCGCGCCGGGGCCAAACCCAGATTCGCCTCAATTACTACCCTGGCGTGTCGAAATCCATCCAGGTCCAGTTCTTCTGCCAGTGGCTGGTCGGATCGATTATCCACAACCACCAGTTCCCATTTTGCCGGGTCAAGAATTTGACGGCTGAGGCCGGCGAGTACATCTGCCAGGATTCGCTGGTCTGGATTATGGCTGCAAAGGCAGACGGAAAGTATTGGCCCTGATCCGGTCATGCTTGAAATATTCTTGAGATTTCAGGGATTTCACAATGAGAATCAGACGGCTCCATGCAAGAGGTCAGACCAAACGAAACAAATCGATCTATCATCCAGCCACTCAATATCAAAACCGGGGCTATGGAGCTGATTCTCGTCCCCATGAATCATAAGGCATATATTAATAATGCTACATGATAATCTGGGGGTGGTTTTTGACAAAATTGTCTTTCATTTCCTAATATAATATGATTAAACTCGCCTTCTGAACGTATCCACTGACTGGCATTTCCCAATGTGCCCCATTCCAGTGCCCGTCGTAAATCCATACAAGTCCAGAACCCCAGATAAGGTGTCAAATGCCCGCAGCATCGATTGTGGATGATTCAGCAAAGGTCCGTCCCGAGCGCACGGCTCAATCTGCCTACAAGGGGGAAAAGATTCGATTCCCCGGAAGTGAGGGGTTCCAGACGGTCTTGAAAAGGCGCGTGAATGACTATTTCGCCAGCCTGAACAAGTCGCCACGGGACTCTGTTCGAATGTATGTGAAAACAGCCACCATCATCACCTGGTTCTTCACTTCTTATGCCTTTCTTGTATTTGCCCCTCTCCCCGTCTGGGCCGGTATCATGATCTCGGTCTCACTTGCCCTTGCCACGGCTGCCGTTGGATTCAACATCCAGCATGATGGCAACCACGGCGCTTACTCGGGGAGCAGGTTGATCAATAACCTGATGGCCCTGACGCTGGACATGGTGGGCGGCAGTTCCTACATATGGAACTACAAGCATAATGCAATGCACCATACCTACTCCAATATTCACGGTCACGATGATGACATCAATCTGGGTTTTCTCGGCAGGCTATGCCCCCACCAGAAAAGGTTCCATTTTCACCGATACCAGCATTTTTATATCTGGGGGCTCTACGGATTTCTTCAGGTCAAATGGGCCTTTTTTGATGACTTCAAGCATACGATTAGGGGCCGTATTGGAAGCCTATCTTTCCCCCGCCCCAAAGGGCTGAATCTGTTCATCTTCCTTGGGGGCAAGCTTTTCTTTTTCTCCCTGGTTTTTGTAATTCCAGCATTCTTCCACCCGTTTTGGGTGATCTGTCTGTTCTACCTGCTTACCTCCTGCACAATCGGCATGATCACCAGCGTTATATTTCAGCTGGCCCATTGTGTCGAGGAAGCCGATTTTCCCGAACCGGACCCACAATCGCTCCAGATGGAGAATGAGTGGATGATTCACCAAATTGAGACAACCGTCAATTTCGCCCGCAACAATCATCTCCTGAACTGGTATATCGGCGGGCTAAACTTCCAGATTGAGCACCACCTGTTCCCGCGAATCTCACATGTCCATTACCCGGCCCTGTCCGAAATTGTCGAGAATACATGCCGGGAGTATGGAATTGGATATTTCGCCCACCCCACTCTCCTGAGCAGCCTGAAGTCGCATTATCTCTTTCTCCAGAAAATGGGCCGGCCGGCCTGAGGCTGACATGATTCTCCCCGTATTCAGGGTTGGCTCCTAAAAAGCCTGACCAGTTCCGGCATCAAGGCCTCGATGGCTCGTCCGCGGTGACTGAGAGTATTTTTGTTCCCCAACGAAATTTCAGCCATTGTCATTCCAGCAAACCGGCCTCCAGTCAACTCGAAGGCAGGATCATAACCGAACCCTTCACGACCACGGACTGATGTGACGATCCGGCCATTCACCTCACCATGCCGCACAAATGCCAAGCCCGATGGAACGACCAATGCCGCGACACACATAAAAGTTGCCGATCGTTCAGCGGCAGGAACCTGATCCAGTTCCTGGAGGAGACGTTCAATGCATGCCTGCGCGGTCGGGGCATAGCGTGCGGAATGGATGCCCGGCTTACCATCAAGTGCATCGACGACAAGGCCTGAATCATCAGCCAACGCCGGAAATCCGGTCGCTTCCATCCAAGCCGTGGCCTTGATCAATGCGTTTTCCTCGAAGGTCGCACCATCCTCAACCGGCTCCGGAATACCCGAATAATCCGCGGCGCAAGATAACTCGGGAAGATGATTTCCCATGCCCCCATCAAGCAATTCCCGAATTTCCCCGGCTTTGTGCCGATTACCGGTTGCCAGAACCAATCTGGAATGCCTTTCAACCATGTATCCACCGTGAAGCCAATGAGCCGCCACAAAACCAGCCATATGGATCATAGGGCTGAATCAACAATACCCTGATGCTGCGGAGGATTACGCAAAACGGCCCGAAGGCAAAGGTCACCAAAACCGTCATATTATGACCGCCCTGAAAATTGGTGGCGAGAACGGCCCCGGCTGAAATCCGATAATCTCAGCTTAGCCGCATGGGAAAACCAAGACAACAAACAGCAATCCATACGAAACCGGATCAAACGGAACAAGCAAGCACGGTTGTTTTTCCAGTTCTCGCGAGGATGGGACTATCGACACTTCCCCGCAATTGCAATCAGGGCTTCTTGGAATACAGCAGGTTGTGCAGAATCATCCCGACCACCCCGCCGATGATCGGTGCGATGATGAACACAGGAAGCGCCTTGAGTGCATCACCACGGAGAATCATGGCTGGGCCGAAACTGCGGGCCGGATTGAGTGAACTGTCGCCCAACTCCGCCCCAATGAGATGCGCAACAAAGAGAAATCCACCTATTGCCAAGGCGGTCATTCCCAAGCCCCCGACCGGGGAATCATCCCGGGTGACCGTAAAGATAGTCATCAGGAAAAGCGCGGTCATGATCAGTTCCCAGCCAAACAGGGCCCCCATCCCCATGCCTCTCGGGTTCCCATTCGCTCCCAAGCCATGGACGGCAGGATCATAGGTCGGGATCCCCTTTAACAACAGCATCAGGACCAAACTGGCGACAACCGCTCCGGCGAACTGTGAAATCAGATAGCCCGGGACCTTGTCCTTGCCCAGACGACCGGCCATGGCCATCGGAATCGTGACCGCCGGATTGATGTGGCAACCGGAAACGGGACCCAAGACCATAACCAGAACCATGAGTGTAAAGCCAAAGGCAAAAGATATCCCCAGCCAGCCCGTTTCAAGGTCCAGAAAACCCTGCAGGGTGGCGACCGCCGTGCCGACAAAAACCAACGTAAACGTCCCGATAAATTCAGCCATATATTTCTGCATGTTCGTGCTCATAGTCCTGCCAACCTCCACGACCGACATGGTCTTCAGGTCATAATCGATATCACCATAATGGCGACCGTGCATATCTTTTGACGCATACAACCCGAAGGCGCAACCCTTAATTCAACCCCAATCAGGCCCGAATGAACCTCTGCCACAACCGACCTCTCAAGGGTCTTTGGGGTTTGCCGTTGGTCACAATCGGCATCACCATGATGCGGCAAGGTTGACCGTTTACTCGCTACTGATGTCGGCCACAACCGGCTGAGGGGGCCATTGCAGCCTGTAAAGACGGTTGGAGCCCTCTTGATGAATCAACTTGGCCAGACCGATCTCCGGCCATTCGTCCGTCCCCATCAAGACATTGGTCGCACAACTGTCCTCATTGGGAACATAGAGATAATGACGTATCGCGTGACGCCTGATCAGGCGTTTGACCCTCTCTGCCGGGTCCGGAATCCGCCATAGTTGCTGCATCTCCCAGTCGTCGAGGTGGACCAGCTTGATCCACGGATCGAATACAAGGTGCCTGTTCTCGTGAGTCAGAAGTTTGATCCCGGGCAGGTTGCTGTTGATATATTCCCACATTAGCTGATCATCACCATATCGCCAGTTGAGGAATGTAGAGCGGTCAGGCAGTGGATTTCGGAAAACATATAATTCTTTTGGATCCTGGAAAACTGCATTGCCGGTCCTGACCGGACCAAAGATCTTGAATCCCATCATGGCCATGGCCAGACCCGGCATCAACCCCACGACCAGAATGACCCATCCCGCCAACCAATTCCAGGGAGCAAGCTTCAGATATTTTATGCAAAAGGATGCCATGATGACCAGAGTCACAATTATGGGACATATCTGGTACAGATAATAGGGCGCCATCTTTAAATGAAAGAACAGAAGTCCCAGCATCAGGACCAGAACGACCAGCCCAAATCGCCATTCGACCACGCTGACCCAAAACCGATCGGATTCACCGGACTGACATGGCGCCTGCTTGACCGGTTTATGCCATGGGCGTGTCAGGACCGACGCCAAAAAAACAAACAGGCCCGGCACCGCAAAACCGAGAAAAACGGGTGACAACCTGAATGAATTCACCCAGTGCTGCAGTTCACCATCTCGGATATATGCACCTGTCAGAAACGGCCACAATGCCAGAATACGATCCGCCATTGATTCCCCCCATTGGCCGATACCTGCCCCGTTCAGGGCCCATTCTTCCGCAGCAGCCCGCATCACATCGGGATTCACCCGGATTCCGCCGAACCAACCATTGAAGAAGGCGTATACGGGATTCCCGGTCACATACCAGTTGCGGGCCATCCATGTCGAACCGACGAGAAGTGCAATCAACATCATCCGCCAGAATTCCGCAGATAATACAAAGTCCCGGAACGGATTCAACCCCGCATGTACCGACCAAGGCGCTTCAGTTTGCTCGGTCGTCCTTGGAACGGGTGATTTCAGGAATTCAAGCCGGGCGGGGCGGCTTGGTAATTGGCTGCCATAAGGCATTCCACGATCACGTTTCCAGTGGGCCATCCAGACCATCACCAGCCACGGAACCCATAAAATTCCCATCAGGTAGTTCAGATGCATCGACAATGCAATCAGCAGCGTGGCCAACCTGAAGTAACCCTTCAATCCGGTATCGATATACATCAGTGACAGGTAAAGGAATCCCGCCGTGAACAGGATGGCAAGGCTGTAACTCGAGGCATACTGATCATAGATGATCCCCAGGGGTATTGACCTGTAAAGAAGTGTAAGCGTAAGGGCCCAAGACACATGACGAATCAGCCTGAGCAGGGTGTGATAGACAATCAATGTCGATGCCAGTCCTGCCACTGGTACCATCAGGCGCTGGGGGATCTCACTCCAGCCACCCTTGATGGTACAGATGCCCGCCCCAAGTACCTCATAGAGATGGGGGTAGTTGGCCCCCAACCCGATCCCCACCTGTCCCGTTACCTTCTCCGGAAAACCCCCATCGAGAAAGGTCATCCGAGCATAGCCCAAGTAAAGGATCAGTGAATCCCAGTAAACAGCGGGATAAAGGACTGCATGCCAGAACAGACATAGGCTTATCAGGGCAATCATCAGCAAAACGGTACAGGCATAGGTTCGCTGGCACAATCCGACGGGATGAACCAGCGAGTCATGGTATGCCCGGCGGGCGAGGCGGCGGCGCAAAAGCGCGTCATGGCTATCGCTATGCCCGCCCATGCCCGTCTCGGGCATCTGACGAGATCTCCAGTGGGCAATCACAGCAAGAAAGGCGAGCAGCACAATCATAGCCAAGGCAATCGAGGTCCTCATCAGGATCCCAGCAATGGCCAGACACTCGAGAACAAAACCACAGAGACCGAGTCCGAATAGAAACCCCAAAGCAACGATCACGATACGTGGAAGATAAACTTCATGGGTTTCCAAGTAAAACCAGCCGATGATTCCAATCCCGGTAAAACAACCTGCGGTGATCAAAATGGTCGCGAGTTCAAGGCTCCCCCGACCCGACTGCCAGTGCCCGGTCAAATTTTGGAATATGACGACCATGTCGGGATTGGTCGCGATGAACCACAACGTGGATGCCAGCGCAACCAGAAAGAAAATAAACGCAACAAAATGGGCGGCGGAATGACGTAACACTCCGGGACAAGCCGACGGCTCTGCCTTTTGACCGGCATCTTTTATCTGTGAATCGTCCTGGTTCATGGGTCCGCAATGACCGGGCTCCATCGTGTTGACGCAGCCGGCAATATCGATCAATCCGGTGAGCAGGAATCCTGTTTGGCATGCTCCCCGAAACGCTATTCTGAATCTTTTTTACGGCTACTTGCAAACAGGATGAGGGTAAATTTCTTCCAAGGGTTGAAGAGTTGGGGGAAATTCGCTATAGATTCAGTGGCCTGTGGGCTGCTGTCGAGCATTGATGGCATACACGGCTACAGGCCCAGCCCTGAGATTGACAACACGAACGAGGTATATGCATCAATGGCCATGCTTCAGATTTCTTCGCACCGGTTGGCTTGCAGACTGCGCCGCGATCATTACCGGCGTGCCCGGAACACACGGGGATTTCAATCCTTCCTCAACGGGATCCTGGAAGATCCCACCGCCCCCTCATCAGGTGATAATTCCAGTGAAGTCAACAAGATGAAGGAACAATTGATTCGTAAACAGGCTGAGTTCGAGAATTTCAGAAAACGTTCCCGACGCGAACAGCAGCAGAAGATTCAAATGGCGAATCTCGACCTTGTCGAGTCCATGCTTCCCGTCTTGGACAATTTCCAGCGTGCCACCGACAACCCCGGGGATTCGATTGACAGCCTGCTCTCGGGGATCGAAATGGTCTTCCAGCAACTCCAAGACCTTCTCCGACAAAACGGGCTGGAACCGGTTAAAGCCCTTGGCCAAGTTTTTGACCCCAACGTTCATGAGGCTGTCAGCACCGGTCCCTCGGATGATTTTGAGGACAATCAGATCTGCAAGGTCTTCCAGAACGGGTATAAACTGAAGGACCGACTTGTCCGCCCCGCGATGGTTCAGGTCGTCAAAAATTGACCAGCCTTCTTGACACGGCAGTCTCCCAGTTCCAGATTCACAGCCTGCCCTGAAGGAACCTCTGCATGAAAACAGTTGATGCCGCGCTGATTGGACTGATTTCAAACGACTCTGGCCTCAAGCTATTGTATTACCTGACCGCAGCAGGTCTTGGCGCCTGCATGGGATCTTTCTTTAATGTCTGTATTTACCGAATCCCAAGGGGCGTCCCCCTTTCGTTCCCGGGTTCGCACTGCTATTGCTGCGGCATGCCGGTTCGGTGGCGGGACAACATCCCCCTGATCAGTTATTGGATACTCGGAGGGAACTGTAGAAATTGCCGCGCATCATTTTCAATTCGATATTTCCTGGTCGAGGCCCTGACAATGCTGACCTTCCTGCTGGTCGCATGGCGGATGGGTCCAGGACTTACGCTGCTCCCCGCCCTCATCCTCTCTTCGCTGTTGATTATCGCGACCTTTACGGATATCGACCACTGGATCATTCCTGACCGTGTCAGCCTGGGCGGCCTGGCAGTTGGACTGGTTCTCGCGGCGATCTGGCCGGTTGGTATGGCCGAGGGGAATCCGTTAGCCGTCAGGCTTTTCCCGGTTCCCATCCAGTTGTTGCCACTCTGCAATGCAATGGCAGGCGCCGCAGCCGGCTTTGTATCGCTTTGGCTCATCGGGATGCTCGGAACATTGATCTTCAGGAAGGACGCAATGGGCTTCGGTGATGTGAAACTTTTCTGCATGTTCGGGGCCTTCACAGGTCCCGAACCGCTGATGTATATCCTGATTCTGGCATGTCTTGTCGGAATCCTGACAGGCCTCGGGGGAATCTACCGGGGCTGGAGTTCCAGAAATCGCCCGATTGACGATTCAATTCGCGGACTGCAGGAGGAAGACATCCGGAGGACAATGGGGGAAATCGCGGAAAAATATCACCTCAATTCCGTTGAGAAAAATATTTTTGACGATATCGCACAAAATCCTGAAACGTCGGGACAGATCCGGCATCATCTGCCCTTCGGGCCTTCTCTAGCCATCGCCGCGCTTGCGGTTTACCTCTATCTGGGCTGGATCAGCAACCTCTTCAGGGATTTCCAGCATTCCCTTGCCCGCTGGATGATTTGAGGGGGCATATCGCCTGCCTGCATCCCTCCCGATTCGATTGAAATCGGTGAGCATGCCGAGTTCATGGGCAAAATGTTTGCCGGTAAAAAATCCCCTCCGGACAGAAAACCTCTTTCAGTCGCATAGACATGACCGGCCAGTGATGAACTATTCTGGGAACGCCGTCCGGTATACACATCAGCGCCGGAGGCGTGTCACGGACACATAAAATTCTCAGAAGTCCTCAAGATTTCAGTCTACAACTGTGATTTCCCCGGCGGAAAAGGTACGCTGAGTTCCATCATCAAGCCGCAAGGTCAAGCCACCCCCCGACTCCAGACCCAGCGCCGTACCCTCATAATATTGGTCTCCCAGTCTGATCCTGACCCAGCGCCCCGGCGTATCACACCTTTGCTTCCAGCCCTGTGAGGCGGCATCCCAATCAGATCGATCATTGGAATAGGCTAGTTGGATAAGTCGACCCGTGATGGCCGACACCAGTTCAGCACGATCCCAATTCTTTCCTGTCTCGATCTTGAGCGATGTTGCAATGCCCTGAATTTCCATGTCGAGTTGGTCCTTGGTCTGATTGGCATTCATCCCGATTCCAACCACCATACCGCACATACCCTGGCCTCCGGGTTTCACGATCGCCTCACTGAGCACCCCCGCCAACTTCCTACCGTTGATGTGTACATCATTCGGCCACTTGATCCGGGGATGGAGATGGCTGCGCGCCTCAATTGCCTCACAAATAGCAACCGCGGCTACCAGATTGAAAAGGCCGGACGTGAGTTCATCCGGCCTGAATCCATCCTGCGCGCCGGATGCGGCAGGAATAGCAATGGAAAACAGGAGATTGAGGCTGGGTGGTGAAAGCCATTTTCGGCCACGCCGGCCCCTTCCCGCATACTGATAATCCGCTGTCACCAGCTTGCAGCAGCCATTCGGATGACTAGAAAGAAGGTGACGACTTGCCAGGTCATTTGTCGATGCTGTGGTTTCAAGACACTGAATTTCAAGATCGATATCGGAATCAAGCAGCCTTTTCAGAACCCCGGCATCAAGTCCGGAAGACTGGGATCCCGATTCAGGAATGGCAGAAGAGGTCTCTTTCATTTTCATGACCCCGACAGAATCGGATGATTGCGGCCGAGCACGACACTTATTTGAATGTCATCCTCCCAAGTTCGCCGATCACGTGTTGACACAAGGTCGTGACCTGAACTGATCAACATGACTTGGAGCCTGTCTGGAACCCAGGGACGGGTCTCGATCTTGAGCTGATCTCCGGTATACGGATCATTGAGGTAGTCGTTCAGAACCGGTTCATCGGATCCGGGCACACCACCCCCCTTCAGGACGCATGCCGCAACCAGCAGCCTATTCTGTATCCACGGCCTGACATGCTCGGCAAGACGAAGAATTTCTTCATGGTTAGGGGACAGATGAAACGACTCCAAGTCCCCGAAACTATTGAAATCCGCAATATGCTGCGCCAAGAAGTGGTCATAACCAGCCTGCCCGGCCCGTTCGCGAATACCGGGCCAGTCGCACGTAACCCTGTAGCTTTCTAATGACTCCTTTGAACGCTGCCGGATATAATACGGGGGAACGCTCTTCCACTCGAAGAACGGATCGGCTGCAAGCAGTTCGTGCGGAAACCTAAACTCCCTGAAATCCCCTTCCCATTTCCCAACCGTCTCCGATTTCACATCAGGCCCCGGAGAAAGCATTTTACGAAGTTTCTCGTTCACCGGGTTACATTCAATAAACCAGCCGGTCATTTTCAGGAACTTCGCGGCAGGCACCAGTTGTTCCAGTTCATTCGCAACGATATTCACACCGGCGCTGATTACCGGCCACTGCTTCATGGACAAATCCATCAATCCGGCTGGGTCATCCCCGGGACTCCCCGTGAAGACCGTGTCGGCCTGCGATATCCTTGCAAAATCCCGGGAAATCGGGCTCACCTTGGAATGGATCGTGCTTTCATCCATCTGCTGCAAATCGGTGGCATGATCAATCACGAGATACTGATCGGCAGACGTGATTCCCCGCCGGGTATTCATCACAAGATGCTTCAGGACCTGATAATAAAATGACAGGTGTCGGGGGGGAAGGCCATCAAGCCGCGACGACCGAATCCGTACATCCCGGTCGTAGAACTCCGCAATTTCATCCGCACGCAAGGCATTGCTGGCAATGATCTTGTCACCTTTGAGGCCCTGCCGATCGAGCGCCCAGGACTCACAATCGTCCATCATGTCGTCCAGAAGCGCATGACAACGTTGCTGAAGGGCAATCTGCCCCGGTGACATATTCTGGTCGCGATTGTCATCATTTCCCCCTCCCACGGATGGCTGCGGGAGTTTCATGATCCTGCGTTGAAGCCCCTCCACCCGCAGTTCCTGGACATCGGCCGAGGGATCGCTTGGTATCATCAGCCAGACAACCAGCAGCACGGGCGTTGCGACAAGCGCCGAAAAAAACAGGGCCGACAACAGAATGCTCCGCTTGATTGTCATATTTGACATCATCTCACTCTTCGACCGTCATCAGGAGACAAGTTCGCAAACACTTTCACTCCGTTCGAATTATGGCGTAGCCCCTGAAAAATGGGAATCAAAAAGCAGAGGGATTGGATATTGCCTTTGCATCATCAACACGGTTAAAATTTGCTATGTATCCTTTTGATTACGGAGGTGAAAGTTGAGCTCGTTAAACCCAAGATTCCGATTCCTGGTACCCCCGGGGATCCTGATGCTATTCATGATCCAGTCCTGCATCATGATCCAGCCATTCGGGGGCAGCACACGGCGGGGGGACATGGATACCGAGGTCATTCAGGGGGCCGATAAATTTTTTACGAAAGACCACATCCTTGTCATCCCGATGACTGGCATCGTCAACCAGCATGGAGATTCTGGTTTCATCACGTCCAGAGGCATGCTGGTGGAACTGAAGGACCGCCTGATGCGTGCCGAGGGTGATCCAAACCTGAAGGGAATCGTGCTCAAGATCGAATCCCCGGGGGGGTCCGTAACGGCATCCGACCTCATTCACCATGAAATCAAACAGTTCAAGAAAAAGAAGGATGTCCCGATTGTAGCAATGATGGGAAATGTCGCCGCATCGGGGGGTTATTACATTGCCATGGCAGCTGACGAGGTGCATGCAATACCAACGACAATCACGGGCAGTGTTGGCGTGGTCATGATGCTGCCACAGATTGAAAAACTGGGCCGAAATATTGGGTTTGACATGGCCATCATCAAATCGGGCGAACACAAAGATTCTGGATCGCCCTTCAGGAAACTAACGGATGAACAACGCTCTATTTTTCAGGATATCACAGACCACTACTACGAGCAGTTCATCGACATCATCCTTGAAGGCCGTGCCAAGAAAGGGCTGACCAGGGAGGAACTGGCCGGGATCGCGGACGGTCGTATCCTCCTGCCGGAAACTGCGCTGGAGCATCGGCTCATCGATGGGATAAATTACCCGGATGAAATATTCGCCAAAGTCATGCAACTAGCCGGCATCGATGACGCTCACGTCGTAACCTACGAATATCCGTATTCCTACCGTGGACATTACCATGCATCGATGCCAGGAAAACCGCCTGTTACCGGATCATCCGCCGAGGGCGATATTAACCTGCTGAAACTGGACATGAACCGCTGGATGGAACAGGGCGTCGAAGCAGAATTCATGTACCTGTGGATACCGTAAGATGCCAACCCGGAACATCAGAGGACCTGTGGGTTTCAAGGCCGGTGGCATCGCGTGTGGAATCAAGCCGTCCGGTGGTTCCGACCTCGGCATGATCCTAAGCGACCGTCCCGCGGTTATCGCCGCAGTCACCACACGAAATCTCTTCTGCGGATCACCTGTTATACTCATGCGTAAACGTCTCGCAGCACAAAGCCGGGTCCGCGGAGTCATCGCCAATTCAGGAATTGCAAACGCTTGTACCGGAAAACCGGGACTGAGGGCCGCGGAAAAAATGACCGGGCTCGCTGAACTGGCCTGCGGATGTGACACCGGTGAGTTTGTCGTGTCATCGACTGGTCTTATCGGCTGTCTGCCGCCAATGGAAAAAATTGCGCGCGCTGTCCCCGAACTGGCCGACGGGTTGACAGCCACTGGCTGGAAACGCTTTGCACGCGCAGTCATGACAACTGATAAAAACCCCAAACTGAGCCGGCAGACATTCAAAACGGGGCGTGGAGCCGGATCCCGAACCGTGACGGTCCTCGGGATCGCCAAGGGTTCCGGCATGATTCACCCGAACATGGCGACCATGCTGGCCTGGATTGTCACGGATTATGCCCTGACGCCCCGTCAGGCACAGAAAATCCTGAATGAAACCGCAGAACAAACCTTCAACTGCCTCAGTATTGATGGTGATACAAGCACCAGTGATACCGCAATGTTGCTGGCCAACGGGGCCACCGGTTCCCGCAGGGGCCTTGATGCCGCCTCTGACGGGAAGTTCAGGAAATCCATCATGGAGGTCGCTGTCGACCTGACCCGGCAGCTAGCGGCTGACGGCGAAGGAGCAACACATCTCGTCACAATCGATGTCACCGGTGCACGAACAAACTGTCAGGCGCACCAGGTCGCACAATCGGTTGCGCGGAGCTGTCTGGTCAAGACGGCCATCTTTGGAAACGATCCCAACTGGGGGCGAATTTGCTGTGCAGCAGGATATGCCGGCGTTGATTTCAACCCGGACCATTTTCAACTCCGTATCCAGGGTACCACCGTGATGCGGAACGGACTTCCCGCCCCATTCAAGCGCCCGCAACTTGCACGTGCCCTCAAGCGCAGGGAGGTCAGGGTTGAAATCAGGCTAGGCAGTGGTCACGGCCGGGCGAGGGTCTATACCTGTGACTTGTCGTATGACTATGTACGGATCAATGCCGAGTACACAACCTGATCCGGAATCATCTTCCCGGACAAACCAGCCAAAACATGATGACCTTCCAGAACGAAAACTCAGGACCGGCAGGCTCGTCCCCAAACGGCGGAAAAAGAAGAACCCGGTTTACGGCTGCGACAATTCCTGGAAATTTTTTGAATCCCGGGAATGCGGGGATGTTCCTGACTGCAGCAACCGGTGGAATCATCGGTTGTCTGGCCTGGGAACCGGTCAACGCATGGTTCCTCACACCTGTGTCGGTCTGGATCTTCTTTAAACTCGTTCAGAATGCAAAATCGGCAACCAACGCCGCCGGCAGAGGATTAGTTTTCGGCTGGTTTCTATTCTACGGATCCCTTTTCTGGCTGAACAGTCTGCACAAGTTCCATTCGCTGGCGCCACTGGGGGTTGTGTTGCTCGCATTATACGGAGGGCTCTATCCTTCACTGACCGGATTTCTGGCGCACAAACTCTCAAATTCAAACTCGAGGGTGTCGAACTGGATAATCTTCATCAGTATCTGGCTGTTGACCGAATGGGTTCGCACGCTTGGCCGACTGGCATTCCCTCTCGTGCAGCTTGGCCACAGTTGGACCCACCGGCCGGATTTGATCCAACACGCATCCCTGCTTGGAGAACTCGGTATCAGCCTGCAGATCCTGCTGATTGCCTGGCTTTTGGAATGCTGTGTATCATTCCTCCGTGGAGCAAGGGAAAGGATCCGGGAACTGGCGACTACAGCCATTGTCTGCGTGGCGGTTATTGCATCGTCCGTAATTCAATACCTGGCCGTATCAGGGCGGGAGGCGCTGGAATCCCCAGACAACCAGTTCAGGATCGTCTTGTTCCAGCCGAATATCAACCAAATGACAAAGCTGATAAGCTACAGTTTTCACGATCCCCAGCTGGATGAATTGAAATCGGCACGTGTACGTAGGGATTATACCCAACAGATCACAAAACACCAGGAAGACATGATTCTCGCATCAAACGGGAAGGCCTACGATCTTGCACTACTCCCCGAGACTTCATTCACCCAGCTTGATTTTTTCCACAACTTGCCCCTAAGGGAAAGAATTGGCGCAATGGCACGCCACCTTGGATCCCCGATGATCGTCGGCGGGTCACGCGACATTGGAACGAAGAACAGGTCAGAAATGTACAACAGCCTTTATCTGGTTCATGAAGACGGGGTGTTCGACAAAGAGGTTTATGACAAGATGAGACTGGTTCCGTTTGGGGAACATATCCCATATTTCGATCTTATTCCCGGCGTTTCCCAACTCGTCGCGATCGGCTCATTCCATGAAGGCAGGAAACAGGTTGTATTCGAGAAGGATGGCATGCGTTTCGGAGGCCTGATCTGTTTTGAATCGACATTCAGTAGCCTTGGACGGGGACTGGTCAGGTCAGGTGCCGGCTTAATCGTCGTTATCACCAATGATGCCTGGTATGGACTTACCGCGGGTGCGGCACACCATCACAACCTTTCGATCCTGAGGGCGATCGAGAACCGGCGCCATGTTGCGCGCTGTGCAAATACCGGCATCTCGTCGATCATCGCACCCTCGGGGAAAATCACCGCCACTCTATCGCTGGGAAAACAGGGGATTGTCGAAGGCATGGTGTCCATATCACCCACAGAATCGGTGACCTTGTTCACACATATAGGTAATACATGGATGATCATTCCAGCATTGCTGATCATGTCCACTGTTATCAGGAAAGGAAGAAGAACTTGAATATCCGTGATGATCTGTCCTCCTGCCTGGTATTGTGGTTGTCACCGTAGTTGTGAGCGCACGGACATAGAGATCGGCCCACGTGTAACAGGGATATGGATTTATGAAACCCCTGGATCCCACAACACCAGAAAAATTCATGATCGCATTGTCGGCCAGGGTTACTCACAATACATGTTATTTTTCCACGCATGCCCCCCGTAAAGGGAATGAATGCATCTCATTCGTACCATTCCCAACGCAAAACCATCGTTTCGCCATCATTCGGATCAGGACCATCAATACTGATCTTCGCTGGAGACCAGGAAACTATCCCCGGATCCCAGCTGCTTACAGCCCTCAACCGGTAGTCACCGCCCGTCACAAGATCCGTCGGAATCGGCAGGCTGGCAACACCGCTGCCCGATGGGTCCCAGCCCACGCCCAGGTCACGCACCTTCAACCCCCTTCTCCACAATTCAAATGCAACGGCAGTACCGCTCCACTTCAGACTCGATGACCATCTGATCTGAACCACGTTATTCGCCACCCAGGTTGTATCACTGGATGGGTCAAGAACGATTATGCCCATGAATTCCCAGGCCCCCGCATCGTGATATGCAATTCCGTTCAGATCGCCATCGCCATCACTCGGCCGCTGCATGGAAAGGATATCCAGCCGTGGGTCAACGGCAGACACCAAGTCAACCGCTGCAGAGCCGGGTTGCAGGCTGAAATCGTTATCATCGATCGACTCAAGGCACCTGTCCGGGCCTGCGGGATTATGGAAGATGGGATCACCCTGGCGGTTGTCTACCCAGTAATCCACATGGTTGTTGATAAGGCTGATGTCCGTGTAGACCGTATAGAGATGATGCACATACACCCCATCCCAGTTCTGATAAAACAGGTTCTGTTTCACCACAGCCGGGTGGAACTCCTCGGCTGAGCTCCAGACCGCATAATTCCGGTTCTTCCAGAAGATATTTCCTGTGACATCAGCCTCCCGACAGTCATGGAGGGGAGGGGGGGGGGGGGGGGGGGGGGGGGGGGGGGGGGGGGGGGGGAGGGGGGGGGGGGGGGGGGGGGGGGGGGGGGGGGGGGG
>CAYYNQ010000007.1:0-34197 GCA_964473105.1 uncultured Candidatus Sumerlaeota bacterium
CAAGGTCGTCCTGGGCGCTGATGTTAAATGGATAGCAGGAAAGGTAAAGGAGTTGTGGCGCAAGGCAGAACACAAACCTTAACATATTTTCATGTAATGGGAATATCCAGGTTAAATTCACGGCGTCATCTTTTTCCAGGCGGCGATGACTTCCCCTGATGTATACGGGATCCAGTTGTGATCGACCCAGAAATTCTGGTGCTGGCGCTGTTCACGGCACAGACAGTCAAACACGGGAAACGAGCCGACACCGTTTTGCGTCGCCCCGTAATTGGTCATGATCGCCGGGTCGAGGCCGTTGCCGAGGTTCATCCCGGTGACCAGTATCCGCGTGACCGGTTTCGTGCCTCCTATTTTGTCATAATTCTTCCGGTTCTGAAGGATGTTCTTCAGCGAGGTGTTGAGAAATGCGTTCTCATTGGAATGGCGCAGCACGATATCATCCGGATGGGGCTCAAGTTCAGGGATGATCTTTGCCGTCCATTCGCCCTCGACCGTGCGCGGCATCCAGCCCTGTTTTTGAAAACGCCAGAGTACCGGCCCGTCGAGCAGGGATATCCCAGAAAGATCCTGTGTCATATATTTTGTGTAGATCACCAGGATCCCGTGCCTGCGCGCCTCATCCAGTAGATGCTTGAGGTTCCTGACCTCGTCCTTGAACTTTTCGGGTAACTGGTGTTTATCAGGATTTGATGTCCTGATGGCAGCGGAAGCCCGGCGGGCATATCCCCCCTCGGTCGAGAGGAACTCGTTTTGCATGCCGATGACTAGCAGGGCGGTATGTTCGGGATCGACCAGCCGCTCATCAATCAGCTTTTGAACATTTTTCTCGAACCGGGATTTCCGCTCCGGGTTGTCGGCCTTTTGTTGTCCATGGCCGGTTGAAGACAGGCACATTGCAAGCAGCAGGATAACCGGGAACCGGGTCAGCATTGAATCCATTCGTCCTGGATTGTTGTTGATCAGATGAAAGAAGGCCAGTTCAGTGTTTTTTGCGGGATGAATCATCAATCATTATATTCCAGACTTTCATGATTTCATCCGACTGGAACACCGGGTAACGTGATTCCATGAAGACCAGGGCGCGTTCATAATACGCGCCGACCGATTTGTCGGGCGGGGTTTCCGGGTCCACGCCGAACTGCGAATTTTTCCTTTGTTCAGCGTTACCGTGGTTGACAATATCCCGGACCAGGACCGGGTAATAACCGTGCAATTCGGCTCCCCAGGTGGTCCCCATTACGCAACCGTTGGTCGCCGTGCCGGTCAGGATCACGCTCTTGATCGATCGGGATCGTAATAGCTGGTCCAGCTGCGTCTCGCTGAAACTGTCACCGCTGTGCTTGTAGATCATCAGGTCACCCTTCTTTGGGGCAAGTTCTTTGCAGGTCATCGACCATTTCCGTGCCAGGGTTTTTTCACCGACCACTTCGCTTCGGTACATCAAGTCAATCCCGGACTGGTCGTAGTCGAGGAATACAATCTCGACATAGATGATTGTCACGCCGGCTTTGCGGGCGGTGTTGATGAACCTGGCCAGTTGCGGGATGTCATGGGTTTCCTGGTAATGGTCTGAAATTCGCGGTTCATCGGGAATCGGGTTGCTGCGTTTCCACCCCGGCTCATCCGCAAAATAATGTCCGCAGGAAAGGACATTCTCATTTTGCATGTCGATCACAATAACAGCAGAGTGTTCGGGTTCGACGAGTTCTTCTATCCTGGGCAGCACACGGATCCCGTTGACAGTAGACTCCGCATATACGACAGGGGATAGCGACAGAAAAACTAAGATGATGGATTGCAGGGTTTTCATGGTCAATAATTATGATACGGGTTTCACCATGCCAGTTCATTGTCAGGGATGAAGCGCGCCACATTTTTCCAGAGGGTCTCACCCGTCCGGTAATGGCCCCGCAGGTAGGTTGGACAGTAGTTGCCCGGCGGGTTGATACTGACAACACTGCTGCCGCGGATGACGAGGGTGTAATCCTTCCCATGCAGAGACAGTTTTTCAGTGCGTTCCCGGATGGGGAAATTCACGGATGCCACGCGGCCCTTCTTGACTTTCCCGATTTGCAGATAACGGCCGTCGAACGCGGTTTCACGGGATTTCCCGTTCACCAACAGCGTGACTTCATCGAGATCAACCCAGTGGGGGATCCGAACGGAAAGGTCTGTTTTTTTTCTGGCGTGGATATCCACCTGCCCTTTGAAGGGGATATGGCTGTCAATGTCGGCCCACTTTGACGCACGGTTGAACAGGAGGTGCAGTTTTAATTTCCCATCGCCATATTCCAGCATGTTTTTCCAGATGATGTAGAGCAGCCGGGCGCCACTGCCCGTGCAGCAGCCCTGGATGCCCAGCGCGATGTGTTCGGAGTGCCAGTCATTGATGGGCCCCCAGCCGGCAAATCCGCCCAGGTTGCGCTCGGCAACACGGTCTGTCGTTGCCCATTTGTAATCTTCCTTCATGCGGTTATCAATATTCTCCGCACGCGGTTTCCGGTGGTTCCAGTGGCCGTCGGTGACCCAGTCGATCCAGGTCAGCTGGTTTTCCGCGAACTGGTTGCGGATCCAGCGGTCGGCATCATCCCAATAATCATGGCCGAGTTGTGAAAGGTAGATTGCGTTCATGGTCATGTCGACAACCTCGCAGGTCTCCGCTTCGAAGTTGAGTCCGCCGTACATCTTGTCAAAATACTCGGTGGTCCTGCGGTTGCAGAACTCGGGAAAAAAACCAATGAGATCGATACTGCCGGCGTCTGTTGTCTTCCCATACCGGTATATCCTGTGTGCCCATTCCTCGAGTTCCTCGTCACCGCCGAGGGTCCTGGCGACCTCCAGCGCGACCCACCCCAGGCGTGAATGCGAATGAAAATGAATGCCGGAGTCGGGATTATCGGTGGCGTTCAGGTATTCGCCGTTGGGCCCGAAATATTCCGCATAACGCATGACATGACGGAGGATCTTGGCCGCGAGCTGGGCGGCCTCGGGGTCAATGCCCAGCAGGCGGTGATGTTGCGCGAGTCCGCAGGCAAGCTGTCCGCCGGCCATGGCGGCACCCCTGACGGGCGGAGTTTCCGGTTTTCTGATGACATATCCCGGCTGGACGGAGTTCTGGAAGACATAGGCCGTTTCACCGTTATCGATGACGGTACTCTTTAATACAGACGCCAGCTTCTTTGCGGCTTCAAGCCATGGCCCATCAGGATCCTGGAGATGATAAAGGCTGAATGCTCCGAGGATCCATCCGCTGTCATAGGTCAGGCCGGCCATGAATTCCCGGGTGGGCTTCTCGTGGATACCCGAGGCCGGTGCGCTGCCGCCGATCTGTCCCCAGGGTCGACCGGTCAGGGGCGTGTAGACCAGGCCGTCATCACCCTGCAGCAGCAGCAGGACTTCACGGATGCGGTGTTCACGGTCGATGTTCTGTTGTGTTCCCGAGACGGTCCGGCAGACCGGAAGGATCTGTGAAAACTTGCTGCGTGCGTTGACGCCCGGGAATTGCATCGCCATGCGGGGTGGTTCGACCAGAAGGTCCACGACCCAGTAACCTTCCATGTCGGCTTTCGGATTGAGTGATTCGGTCAGGGCATTGACGGCGAGTGCCGAGCGTTCGGCGAGGTCGAACGTGGCCGGGGCGAGGCGTTCATAATATTGCCCCCTGTATTCCGGTTGAGAAACCTCGGGGATGGAATCCCTCATATACGGGATAGGTTCGCTTGGGACCGGGTCGGGAATGACGGCTGCGGTCGTGATGTTACATGGGATACTAGACGATGCAAGGAGGAGCATCCAAAATTTCATGTGATGACAGATGGCCGGCATGTGCCTTGAATTCCTAGGGTGGGGTCTGTGGTGCCACCAAATTGTGCAGCAGGACGGGGCAATGCTGACATGGCCAACTTCGGGCTTCAAGTTTTTTTCATCTTTCATGTTGAGCAAGGAATGCGATGCGGGCCTGCACAAGCCTGGAGAGAACCGCAAAGCAAAGGATGCCACTGAAATATCACGGATTGGATCGGATAGATCAGTCGCAACTCCCGGTTTTCGCTCAGGCTCATGGGAGAGTGGTCCTCAGGGGGTCACGGGAAGGCGATCGATTTTGTCGTCATCGCCGATCATCATGCCGCCTTCCTTGTATTTTCGCAGGATGAAATGGGTCGTTGTGCTGGTTACGTTTTCGATCGTGGCCAGCTTTTCATTCACGAAAATGGCCACCTCCTTCAGGTCGGCGCTCTCAACGAAGACCAGTAGGTCATAGGTGCCTGAGACCAGGTAGCATAACTTGACCTCGGGGAACCGGTAGATCTGCGAGGCGATCTCGTTGTAACCCACATCACGCTGCGGCATGATACGGGCCTCGATGATCCCGATACAGGGTTCTTCATCGAGTTTCTCGGGGTTGGTCACGACGTGGTAACCCAAGATTGTGCGACTCGACTCCAGTTCATCGATCACAGCCTTGACCGTGGCCTCATCGGTGTCAAGCCGGCATGCTATATCGGCACAACTGAGCCGCGCGTCCTGGCGGAGTGTTTCAAGGATTTTGTCTTTCAACGATCTCTACCCGTCCTACTTCTCGTCCTCATCGGCAATGCTCTCACGCATGTCGGTGTCGGCCTCGATGTTGCGCATCTTGTAATAGTCCATAATTCCCAGATTGCCGGCGCGGAATGCATCAGCCATCGCACGGGGCACATCAGCCTCGGCCTCGACCACCTTGGCCCTCATTTCTTGCTCAAGCGCCTTCATTTCCTGCTCACGTGCGATCGCGAGCGCACGGCGTTCCTCAGCCTTGGCTTGGGCGATTTGCTTGTCGGCCTCGGCCTGGTCAATCTGCAGTTTCGCGCCGATGTTTTCACCGACATCGATGTCGGCAATATCGATCGAGAGAATTTCAAAGGCTGTGCCTGAATCCAACCCGCGCTCAAGAACGCGCTTGGAAATCATGTCTGGGTTTTCCAGCACCTTCTTGTGCGTGTCCGCAGAACCGATCGTTGTCACAATGCCCTCACCGACGCGTGCGATGATGGTTTCCTCGGTTGCTCCCCCGACCAGACGCTCAAGGTTGGCACGTACCGTCACGCGGGCCTTGGCCTTGAGTTGGATCCCGTCCATTGCGACAGCGTCAACGGTACTGCGACCCTTTCCAGGGTCCGGCGCATCGATTACCTTGGGCTCGACGCTCATCTTGACCGCCTCAAGTACGTTACGGCCTGCAAGGTCGATTGCGCTGGCACGTGCAAAATCGAGGGGGATTTTGGCCCGGTCCGCGGCAATCAACGCGTAGACAACCACATGGACGTTGCCGTTGGCCAGGTAATGGCTCTCCAGTTGGCTGCGGGTTGCGTTGATGCCAGCTTGGCGGGCATTGATCAGGGGGTTGACAATCTCTTGGGGTGGAATCCGCCGCAGGCGCATGGCAATCAGTGAAAACAGCCCGATCCGGACGGCACTCAGCCGTGCTGCGATGAAAAGACGAACCGGGACAAAATGAAAAAATGCTCCCGCCAGAACGAAGAGAAGAAGAACCCCGACAACAATTCCAAGCATTGCTTCCATGACTGCATCCTACCTCCTGATCAATATATCCCGTTTGGACAGGGATGGGTCAATACTAGGCAGCCTGTCCCTGATAGTCCAGCCTATCGTTGTCATGCCCGGCATCTTTGGTGCGACGGGATATCGGTGCCCGGAATGGATCGGCTCCTTGCCAATACCGGGTCAGCGGCCCGGTCCGGGGGGCGGCCCTGTTATTTATGGCCCTGAATCGGCAGTCCTAGAACCGGCTCTTCAGGCTGAAATGAAACAGCCTAGCCTCATCATCGCTTTCCTTGAGGAAGGGTAACGCAAGGTCCAGCCCGACACGTGCATGCTGTAAATCGAACCTCAGACCGGCCCCGGTCGAGGCACGCACTTGTCCGAAATTCCCGGGATTTTCACCCAGTACGCCGGCATCCAGGAAGAGGATGCCGGCGACCGGTCCGAATAACGGCCTCATCAACTCGTTACGCAGCAGGATCTTGGTGGAGCCACCGGTTGGCAAATCACGATCATCATGATCGAAATACCCGGCTTGCCGGTAACCGAAGCCACGCAGGTCCTGACTGCCTCCCATGAAAATTCTCTCCTCAATGGGTAGAATCCTGCTGCTGTAGGGGATCAGGTCAAGGCGGGCCTGCATTCGATAGGTCAACTGATCCGTCACCGGCCAGTATTGGTCACGCCTAGCGCCAAAGCGGGCGTATGGTGCCCCGGCCCAGCCCGCCTCCAGTTCGAAATCCTTCAGGGACCCCCGTCGCGGCCATGACCCGATCGGGGTCCGGGTATCCTTGCTGATCCGGATTGCGCCTGTTGTGACCCAATAATCCAGATCCAGGTTTTCCCGGGCGTGAATGTCCTGTTCCTCATCGAGGCGGATATATTCCATACGTGAACTCAGGTATACGGACCAGTCACGCTGAAGCGGAACCTTGAGTCGTGCCGCTAGGCCTCCGACATGGGCGTCGTATCCCGGCCGGTTCCTGTGGTGGTAATACATGCGCGTAAGCAGCGACTTGTTGCTTTCGCCGATATGCCGGTCCAGATAACTGATTTCAGCAGAACTGTTGTAAGTCCCGACACGGGCCTCGACCCTGAACCGGTCACCGTGGCCGCCCAAGTTTTTTTCACTGAGTCGAATGTAGATGTATCCCCCGAAAAGGTCATCATAACCGACACCCCCGCCAAACTGTCCGGTCGGTTCATCCTCGATGCTGATGACCATGTCATGGACACCCGGGTCACTTGTCGGCGAGTTGGAAACATCTAGGCTGCTGGGACGGAAGACCTGCATCCCGGAAAGCCTTCTCAGGGAGCGTTGCTCCAGCTGTTTGTTGTAGATGTCGCCTGGTGCAAGGAGGATTTCACGCCGAATTGCGTCGTCATGAACCTGCGGTGAAAGGTTCTCGTAGAAGCGCGTGAACCAGCCTGGGGCTTCATCATCCCTGTAGCGGGGGCGTTTGAGGATGATTTGGCCGACATGGATGCGTTCATGCTCCATAATATCGATGGTCATCCGCATCTGCTCAAGTTCGGGATCGAACTCGTGGCGTGTATTGAACTCGGTCGTCAATAACCCGTGGTCATAGTAAAGGTTCTCCAAGTCGATGGCTGCCCGGCGAAACCGCTTGCCATCGAATGGTTTGCCCAGTAGATGTTTGAAGGGTTGATGCAGTTCGGCGCGGCTGAAGAGTCGGCCCCCCAGGATTTGAATCTCGCCGAAATGGTAGCGCTGGCCCTCGTTGATTTCGATAACCGGTGAAACCACAGTCCTGTCCCCTGCGATTTCCTTCTCAAACGTTCCCCGTTTCACCTTGGCATCGAAATAGCCGAACTGATGGTAAAATGTCCGCAACCGGCCCAGGTCCTCCTCAAATGTCAGGTCATCATAATAATTCCTCGCAAAACCCCAGGACCCATTCGTTTCCAGGTGGGTCCGCAGGCGGATTTTCGTGAAGGCGTCATTTCCGTTGATGATCACATCCTTGCACAGCACCTGCTGCCCCTCGTCGATGATGAACTGCAGGTCGGCATGGAGAGCCTCATTTTCCCCGTTCTGCTGTGTAATGACATTGGCTTTGACACGGGCCTGGGGCATGCCGATCAATTTGTACTCATTGCGGATTGAACGGATCAGGGCTCGCCGTAGTTTTTCGTCGAGTACGTCCCCTTCCTTGACGTCTTCGAGGAGATGCTCAATGCGTTCGTTCTTCAGGCGATCGTTTCCTATCACCTGAAACTGACGGTATCGGGGGTACTCGCGAACATTGAAATTCACCCTCCATCCCTGCGTCCCCCGGTTTGTCTCGACACTTGCCATCTCCATGATTCCGGACAGGTAATCTAGGTCCATGCGAATATTTGAACTATGGTAGGTCTCCCCTGCGCGTGTTCTCAGGCGACTGATGACATGGTGATGTTCCAGTGAAGTCAGGCCGTTGATTTGAACAGATTCCACTGGCTCATCCAGAATTTCATCCTGACAAGACCCATAGTGGGCAGCTGACACAGCCAGTAGCATCGAAACCGCAAGGATCAGCCTTGGAAGGCAGGATCGGTCAGGGAAAGTGCGTGGGCAATCAGCCATGCATCAAGAATCTGTAAAAGAATAAAATTGAGAACCACATTGGCTGAAAAATCATGCAATTGCAACGCATAACTCACACAACTTCAGTCAGGAAGGGAATTCCGGCTTTTACTGCCGGGTCTGGTTTGGTCTGTTTCCCCCAGAGAGTGGGCGCAGTTCCTGAGGGCGAGGTCCCTATCTCGTTCGAACCATATTTCGACCCGTGATATAGTCTCGGGGATTGTTGATGAGATTGAGTTTTGCCGGAAATCAGAATGCATCGGCCCCATCAGGAAATTCAAAGGCCGCCCCCCTTGGAAACCAGTCCATTTCATGCCCCTGTCCCCAGATTTGAGGATCAGGACGAACTATTTTTGCTTGCCTGTAATTATTGGACTTTGGTAGAATAGGATGTTTTTGGTCAGTGCAGAAGGGACATCGGTTGGGTTCTTTAGCAGGTCAACCCGATGTAAGGACCGGGTTTGCAGCCATTTTCGGGGTAAGATGACTGCTCATCGGTAATATTGTCTGGCCGACATGGCAGTCGCATGCGGATATGAAATTCCGGCGAATGTCAAAATCACACACGCAACCGGTCAATACTCACGAGGGTGCCTCCCGGAAGGCGGGGGTCGATGTGGGGTGCAAGCCGTTATGATCTACGGCTTCATAAAATTCAACAGGACCGTTGCGGAGGAATAACCCTGAGAGAAGGAGATCGTCATGCTTGGACAAATCAGCATGAAGCAACTGCTGGAAGCGGGGGTCCATTTCGGCCACCAGAAGCGCCGCTGGAACCCCAAAATGAAGAAGTACATTTATACCGAGCGCAACGGTATATACATCATCGACCTCAAGAAGACCCTGCGTTTGGCTCGCGAAGCCTATTCGAATGTCCGGGATCTTGCTGCAGGCGGTGGTGTCGGGATCATGGTCGGCACCAAGAAACAGGCCAAGGATGCAATTGAACGCTGGGCCCATTTTTCGGGAATGCATTATGTCAACAACCGCTGGCTGGGCGGAACACTGACAAACTTCAAGACAATCCGCCTCTCGATCGATCGGATGATCGAACTTCAGGAACTGGTTGGGAGCGGGGAGATTGAGAAGTACAAGAAGAAGGAGCAAAGTCAGTTGATTCGCGAGAAGGAAAGCCTTGAGAAGAATCTTCAGGGGATTCGGGATATGCGTCGTGTCCCGGATTTTCTCTTTGTCATCGACCCCAGCAAGGAGGGCATAGCCATTGCCGAGGGTCGCAAAGTGGGCATCCCCATCGTGGCTGTCGTGGATACAAATTGTGACCCCGATCCCATCGACTGGGTGATTCCGGGTAATGATGACGCCATCCGTTCGATCAACCTGATCTGTGAAAAGATGGCGGAGGCCGTCATCGAAGGCAAGTTGAAGCGGATAGATGAGGGGCTGGATACGATCGATACCCTGCCCGATATCGCGCGTAAGATGTTAGCCGATGCGGCCGAGGAGCAACAGGCCCGAGAGGCTGCGGAGGCAGGGACGACCGGGGAAGAGGATTATCAGGCACCAGCCCAGACGGAAGCCACCACCCCGGATGAGGTACAGTCATCGGTGGCGGTGGAACCCGATCCGGTTCAGCCTGCCGCGACATCGGAAAAGACGGTTGAAGATTTGCCACCGGCAGGGGTCTGAATCCAGGGCCAGCGGTTGATCCGGTCGGCCGATTTGTTGAAGTTTTGACCGGGCCAGGCGACCCCCAGGGGCACTGGGCAGTAGGCTCTGCTTGGGTGGCGGGCACACAACGACCGGGTTTCGCCGACAATCTTGGCACCCACCCGGTACAACCACATGACAGGAGTATACGAGCGGTGACAATTACGGCAAGTATGGTCAAGGAACTGCGCGATAAGACGGGTGCGGGGATGATGGATTGCAAGAAGGCCCTGATGGAGGCCGGGGGTGATCTGGATACCGCCGTCAGTGAATTGCGCAAGCGCGGTATTGCCAAGGCCGAGAAAAGGGGTGGCCGCGCGACAAAGGAGGGCCTGATCTTTGACAAGGTCGAGGGTTCAGTCGCCGCTTTAGTTGAATTGAGTTGCGAAACCGACTTTGTTGCGCGTAACGAAGAGTTTCTCGATATCGGGGGCAGATTGGCCGACCTGGTTCTTGCGGGAGGCGATGCGGTTGAGTCAGGTGATCCTGATCAGCTTTTGGCCGTCACCTGTATTGAGTCCGGACGGACGATGCAGGAAATTCTGACCGACAAGATCGCAACGATCGGGGAAAATATGGGCCTCGCCCGGTTCGCTCGAATCGAAACATCGGAAGATGATGGTGTGGGTTATCTGGCTTCGTATATCCACCCCCCGGGGAAACTGGGCGTGCTGGTTGAAATGAAGGCCGGGAAGCGGGAGTCTCTGGAGCAGCAGGCCATGAAGGATCTGGCCCGGGATATTGCGATGCAGGTTGCCGCGGCGGGACCGATCGCCCTTTCCAGGGATGATGTTCCACCCGGTGTTGTGGAGCGTGAGAGAGAGATTTACCGAGGCCAGGCTGCCGCTGAAAACAAACCGGAGAAAATCTGGGATAAAATCGTCGAGGGCAAGTTGAGCAAGTTTTTCCGGCAGTTTTGTCTGTTGCATCAGGAATTTGTCAAGGACGGAGACCAGACCATCAGCCAGCATCTTGAAAAAATCAGCGAGGAACTGAATGACTCCATCAGTGTGAATCGGTTTGAACGTTTCCAGGTTGGAGAGGTCGTGGAGGATAAAGCATGAATAGCACCGGGACGAATGAGCCATCCTTACACGATGATGCCGAACCCAAGTCCCGGTTCAAGAGGATTCTTCTGAAGATTAGCGGTGAATTTCTCAGGGGTGATGAAAATTTCGGAATCGACCCCGTGATCATGGACCGGGTCACCGGCGAGATCAAGGATCTGGTCGAGATAGGGGTAGAGGTCGGCCTGGTTATCGGCGGAGGTAATATCGTCCGCGGTGCGGAGGTTCAGGACATGAACCGTGCAGCGGCGGACTATATCGGCATGGTGGCCACCATGATCAATGCCCTCACGATGCAGGGACGACTTGAGCATATTGGTGTTCAGACCCGCGTGATGAGCGCTGTTGACATGAACCAGGTGGCCGAACCCTATATCCGTCGCCGCGCGATTCGTCACTTGGAAAAGGGACGTGTGGTGGTCTTTGGAGGCGGGACGGGCAATCCCTACTTCACCACGGATTCGGCTGCTGCCCTGCGGGCGAACGAGATCGGGGCCGAGGTCCTTTTGAAAGCGACAAAGGTCGACGGTGTTTATTCCGATGATCCCGAAAAGAATCCCGATGCTGAATTTCATGAGGAACTGACCTACCACCAGGTCCTGACAAGGGATCTGCGTGTCATGGACACCTCTGCCATATCATTGTGTCGTGATAACGACATGCCGATTCTGGTGTTCAACCTCGAAAGGCACGGAAATGTGATGAAAGCAGTCAGGGGCGAAAAAATCGGCACTTGGGTTAATCGTGAAGGTGGACGCTGACCTTTTTCCTGTTTGCAGCAGGATGTTGAAAAAGGCCTGATGGAATCCTTCATTCCGGCTTGGCATAGGCCCGGTTGCTGGTTTATACTTCTTGCCATACACCTGCTGTTGTAATGGGAGGCGTGAGAAATGCTGGAGGAAGTTCTGCTTGAGGCCGATGACAAAATGGACAAGGCCATCAAGGTGGTCGAGCATGAATTGAACAGCCTGCGGACCGGTCGTGCGTCCGTCCATTTACTGGACGGAATCAAGGTTCAGGCCTATGGGACCGAGACCCCCCTCAACCAGTTGTCCAATATCAATACTCCCGACGGATCAACCATCGCCATTCAGCCTTGGGATGTCGGTACCTTGGGGGCGGTAGAAAAGGCGATCCTTTCAGCCAACCTCGGTTTGACCCCTTCCAATGACGGGAAGATCATCCGCCTGAATATTCCGCCGCTGACGGAACAGACACGCAAGGAGATTGTCAAGAGGGCACACTCCATTGCCGAGGAGGGTAGGGTTGCGGTAAGGAACATTCGACGCCACGCGAATGATGAGATTAAGAGGGCGGAGAAGAAACACGAGGTTCCCGAGGACGAGGGCAAGCGACTGCATGATCAGGTCCAGAAAGAAACGGATGAACATGTCAAGAGAATCGACCAGTTTCTTGTTGATAAGGAGAAGGAGATCATGAGCATCTGAATCCCTTTCCCCCTGCTGGGATTCCCGATTTATTCTGGTGAACCATGTTTGTCCAGTAAGGGGGGATTCACCCAGGTCGCAGGCATGCGAGTGTTGCCTGCTCAGAGAACATGGGAGGTGCGAGTGAGGTCTAGCCATGAGTTTTTCCGGAAGACAATCCAGGTCCAGGGTCTTTTTCTCATGTCTTGTGATTTTCATCATGATGGTGGTGATCGGCATACCAGGCATCAACCAGGCTCGGTCCCGTCTGCAGCGTGAGAACTGTCGTGTTCTGATCCATCGGGTCGAAGCCGCCAAGATCGCCTATCAGATCGATCGTGAACTGAATAAGGACAAGCTGAATAAAGGCCAGCCGATCACGCTGGAGCAGTTGGTTGAGAGTGGGCGGGTAATCAAGGCCCCGCCGGTTTTTCCCGTGGAAGGCAGACTCGTGATTGGTGGCGCAGGCGAGCCGGTTACTTTCAGTTCCCCTCATTTTAAAGAAGTTCTCAGCACAGTTGCCCCCTCATCATCCTGAGACTGTCGATTGCCGATATTACAGTTCTTACTCGAGATAAAAAGACCCCACGCGTATCCCCGCCGCAGCGACCAAGTGAGTGAAGTGGGAATTCCCTGCCTGTTATCTGTCTGACGAGAAGTTATGCAGGACCACTATCGGGGCCCATGAGGGTGATGGTGGCGAAGAACATGTGGTTTTAAAAGGTGCCTGACCATCCATATGGGCCGGCCAGCGGCATCAGCATTGACGATGCGATCGACTGCATCCCGCTACTATTCCTCATTAACTTGTTAATATTTCATTTCGTGACAGGTATAAGTTATCACGATGACTTCCTCCCGTTCACAGGTCTGCATTAATGCATCTTCAGTCGTCGGCCCGCGCACAGGTATCGGTCAGGCCACCTCGGCCCTGCTAGGCGGAATGGTCAGGAACTGGCCTGAGGGTTGGCCCCCGGGCCGGGCGTGGGTCAATTCAAGGCGATATCCATTACCGGAAAATGACACATGGTTGAAATCGGGTGCATTTGAACTCATCCATACACGCTGGTCAGGGCGTGGGCTGCTGCGGTCATGGCAACATCTGAAATGGCCGTGTGTTGAAAGGTTTTCCGGCCTTGTTGATCTGTTCCATGCCCCGGAAAGTTATATCCCTCCACCATCAGCGTCCGCCAAGATCGTGACGGTTCATGATGTCTATTTCAAGTATGCACCCACGGATGTTGAACCCTACGGCGGAGGTTATTTCAACAAGACATTCAGCCGGCTAGGGGAAGCTGAGAAGATCATCGCGATATCGGGATTTACGCGGAAGGAGCTGCTCAAGTTTTATCCGCTGGATCCCAACCGGATCGCTGTGATTCCCCAAGGTGTTGATCACGATCGATTTTCCAGCGAGGAACAGGAAAGTGACGTCAGGGAACTTGAGTCCCTCGGAATCGAACAACCCTATCTGTTGTGTGTTGCAACACGCGAACCTCGCAAAAACATGTCGATTCTACTGGAAGGATATGCCCGCAGCGATCGCGTGCTGAGGGCGGCACGTCAGCGTATCCCCACGCTGGTCATTGCCGGGTCCTCGGGATGGGGCAGGAATGAGATCAATAAAATACTTGAGGAGGGACAGATTCGTGAAAAAGTGATATTGACAGGATACCTGCCCGATTCGGTGATTCCAGCGCTTTACCGCCATGCGATGCTCTATATCATGCCTTCACTTTACGAGGGTTTCGGAATGCCTGTCTTGGAGGCCATGTCGTGTGGTTGTCCGGCCCTTCTGGCAGATATCGACGCATTCCGGGAAGTGGCGGGGGATGCCGCGGTCTATTTCAACCCCCGCGATTCGGCCCTGCTGGCAAGGCAGTTGGTGACATTGGTCGGTGATCATCAATTGCGGGCCGAACTTAGGGAGGGTGGGTTCACAAGAGCAGAGGCCTATACATGGGACGCGACTGCAAGAAGCACACTGGATGTCTACCGCGAGGTCATGGAGAACGGTCTTGCCGATATTGAGCGTTGACGTAACGCCGGAGATATTGCCGTCTTTCGCCAGTGATTTAGGACGACCGTAATTGCTTGGCTACGCAAGCATTCCTGTCATTCAATTTCCGGGAAAGCCATGAGGATTGTTAAGGACTTGCTTGACCAAGAGGAACGCAATAACCGAGGAGGTGTGGTATCAGGGGTTACACGGACTCGCCACCGGGGTATTTGCTGCGATCACGAGGTCGGCTAGGAAAGGGGGGGCTTCATTCCATTTTGTTCTCATGCCCTGTTTTCTCGAACATGAGCGGCCCGTGGTCATCTCCGCGAAGGTCGATTCCAAGGAAGCCCAGTAAAGCGTCAACAGTTTCACCCAGACTGACACTGACATTGATTCCGGCTGTAATCATGTGAAAGGTCATGCCGATTTCCGTTGGGTCCCGTTTGATCTCACCCTTGCCGGCGGCAAGGAACCCGAAGTAATTTTCATCCAACTCCTCGGTAAACACGAGGAACTTGTTCTCATGACGTGGATCCCAGCCAAAGCAGTACGCGTTCATTTCAACCCAAGATCCGTTGAGATATTTGGTGGCTCTGATGCTGGCGGCTTGTGTATCACCCAGTGTCATGTACAAGCTCGGGATATGGCAAATATCCATGATACGGTTCGGGATATACCAGCAGATTAATTCAAGCATCGAACCCGTCCCTGATTTTTGCTCCCCGATGGTTACCATGGAATAACTATGGGGTGGAGCGACCGGTTGTTCCTGTTCGCCATAAGCGGCCATGGTTGTACCCAAGAGAAACGTCAGCAGGCAAGATAGCTTTAGCCAGGGTAGTTGACCAGTTTTGGAATCGCCAAGTCATGAACTTTAATCTCCTCATCATGGAATCAACCTCCCGAAGGTTTCCGGGGGACCGAAATCCAGTCAAGACAGCCTCCTGGAATACCCACGACACAACCGACTAAAGCGTTTATCCCCTGATGAGTCAATCAGAATAGCGGGCTGGCCGACTGATGCTCACAGGTTCGATATCGGGCGTGCTGACTGATGGTCCTATGGCCGGCAGAGATTTGGTCAAACTCTTGAATCACAATGGAATACAGACTAGTCTGTCAGGTGGGAATAACGCATGCAACGGCATTTGAGAACCAAAACTGGATTTCGGCTGGGATCATCCGGCGCCATCACCGGGATGGTTAGTCGTTACCCCGGCTTGCGCAGGCTGTTGCTGGCCTGCATGGATCTGGTCTTGTTGGCCCTTGCCCTTGGCATGGCCTATGAAATTGGGTTCGATTTTCATCCTGACCTGTTCTCTCACGAATACCGCCGCCAATTCATCTGCATTGTGGGACCCTTGGTCGTTATCCGTATTTTCTGGATGTGGCGTTTTGGGCTTTACCGTGGTTTCAGTCGATATACCGGAACACATGAACTGGCACGCATCGTTCTGGCATGTTTCTGTGGCACACTTTTTCTTGCCTTGTTCGATATCGTATGCAACTTCATTCCCGAATTCTGGAATTTCCCGGTTCATCCAGATGGACATCTGTTGCGGGTTCCACATGGTGTCGTGGTAATCGACGGGATTCTGGCCGTGGTGTGTGTTACCGGGTTGCGTATTACGAGAAGGGTAATTGGCGAACAGATCATCCAGTGGCAGGCAAGTGATTGTAAGCGCGTGCTAATCGTCGGCGCGGGTGATGCGGGCGAGCAGGTTGCCCGCGAACTATTGAGAACCCGGCTTGACGGATATCGTCCGGTCGCGTTTGTGGATCCCGATATCAGATTGCATGGGAGTCGGATCCGAGGGGTTTCGGTCGTGGGCGGATTACAGGATGTGGCTGACGTGATCCACAGACAATCCGTTGATTTGGTTGTTGTGGCATTACCCCGCACCATGCCGGCGGTCCTGCGTGAACTGGTGGATCACTGCCGGGATGCACGGGTTGAGTTCGAGATCATCCCTACACTTGAATCGATGATGAAGGGTCATGTTGAGGTCGGTCGACTCAGGCCGGTTGAAATCGAGGATCTGCTGGGAAGATCGCCGATCGAGTTGGACAAGTTGCCCGAGACCTCACGCATCCGCGGCTGTCGAGTCCTGGTTACAGGGGCCGGTGGATCGATTGGGTCCGAACTCTCCAGGCAACTTCTCCTTCATCGACCCGCCTCCCTTGTGTTAATGGGCCGGGGAGAGAACAGCCTTTACGAGATTGAACAGGAACTCAGGGAGAAGGCTGGCGGTTCAGGGACTCGGTTGGAACTGATCATCGGTGATATCCGTGATGAAAATCTTGTTCGCGGGGTGTTCAGCAAGATCAGGCCCCAAGTTGTATTCCATGCGGCAGCGCACAAGCACGTCCATTACATGGAGGCCCAGCCGGGCGAGGCGGTCAAGAACAACATCCGGGGCACCCGGCTGGTCGCCGAAGCCTCGCTTGACAATGGGGTTGAGCGTTTTGTACTAATTTCCACGGACAAGGCCGTGCGACCGAGAGGAATGATGGGCGCAAGCAAGCGGGTTGCCGAGTTGATTACCAGTGCGATGAACGGCCTGGGTGAAACCCGCTTCATCGCGGTCCGATTCGGTAATGTCCTGGGCAGTCGCGGTTCGGTGATCCCGCTTTTCCGAAGACAGATTCAGGCGGGTGGACCCGTGACCGTGACACATCCTGAAATGACACGTTACTTTATGACCATTTCCGAGTCGGTTAGTCTGGTTATCGAGGCTGGCCTTCAGGGTGAAGGTGGCGAGGTATTCATGCTGGACATGGGAAAACCTGTCAGGATTGTCGACCTGGCACGCCAGTTGATCACTTTGAGTGGTTTCGAGCCGGACACGGACATCGAAATCCGCTTCTCGGGATTACGCCCGGGAGAAAAAATTCATGAGGAACTTTTCAGCGTGGGTCAGGAATATTTGAAGACGCGCCATGAAAAGATCCTGCGGTTTTCCCAGGCGACTCCGGCATGGCCTGAATTGAAACGAGCTGTCGGCAAGTGTGAAACCTGTGCGATGGACGGGTGTGAAGATGAACTGCGGTCGTTGATCCGGGAGATCGTGCACGATTACCAGGCGGACACAACGGTTCTTGTGGACAAGACATCCTCTCCCTTGTCAGAATCGCACGCTTCCCAATCCGAATGACGTTCTGGACATGCCCACGCACGCGAGATTTCATAACAATAGAGGGGGGCGAGGATCAAGATGCACGTTGATCAGGGGCAGAGTGATTATCTTGAGTATTTCCCGGAAAATAGTGGTCTACTGATATGTCCCGCTGAAAATCGAGGCACTGTTTTCTTGCAACCTTTTATGATGGGGAGATCAGGTTGTCTGTTGTGAACCAGATCGCAAGGTTCGGAGATCGGTCTGCACTGATTGCTCGTGCGGTCATACCCGACCCATTTGTCATCGCCATTGGCTTGGGTGTCGTGACCTTCGCCCTTGTGTTGCTGAGATCTTGGACAGGTCACCTGGTTTTTGGCGAAGACGAGAATTTTTCCATGTTTTTTGAGAGTTATGCGAAGGGAATGTTTCATCCCGGGCTGTTGGCATTTGCATTCAAGATGGCGTTGATCCTCATCACGGGTCATGCTTTGGCTGCGGCCAGGCCGGTTCAGCGGCTCCTGAAGTCTCTGGCCGGGATGCCGAGAACTACTAGCGGGGCCGCATGCCTGGTGGCTTTCACGGCGATGGTGCTCGGTCTTCTGAACTGGGGGCTGGCCTTGGTGGGCGGTGCGTTTCTTGCGCGTGAAGTCGCGCGCCAGTTCAGGCGAAACGGCCGCCGGCTTAACTATCCGCTGGTTGGCGCGGCGGGTTACATGGGGCTGTTGGTCTGGCACGGTGGTTTCAGCGGCTCGGCACCGTTGGCCGTCGCCAGCAACAGTGACTTCGGCATTGCACTGCCGGTCCCTGAAACCATTCTGTCCGGACTGAACATTTCGGTTAGTCTCGTCCTGTTGGTCGTTATCCCATTGCTTTTCCTTGCGTTGGGCAAGGGTGATGACCCGGCGCATCAGCTTGATATAAAGCTTCCGGAAGATGAGGAGGATTCGGCTCTTCCCGCCGGTTCAGGCTCAGATTCCGGCAGGGTTGTCAATTGGATGGAGAACTCGCTGCTGATTGCGGCCCTTTTTTTTGTGCCGGTCGTTTGGGCGATCTGCAGGTGGCTTTTCGACAAGGGGGGTGCAGCCATCAATTTCGACCTCGTCATCTTGTCTTTCTGGATGGCGGGCATGATCCTGCACCGCACCCCCACGGCTTACATGCATGCCTTTGGTGAGGGGGTAAAGGGTTCGGCTGGGATCATGCTGCAGTTTCCGATCTACTTCGGTATCTTGGCCGTAGCCCGGGACTCGGGACTGATTGCTGCAACGGCCGGGGCACTTGCCCAGTTATCACTCGACATGGAACCTGTGTTGCCCGCCTCGGTGACAGCGCCAGTTTTCACATTTTTCTCCAGTGGAGTGGTTAACATGCTGGTTCCCAGCGGTGGCGGACAATGGGCACTGCAGTCGCCGGTCATCATTGAGACTGTAAACCAGTTGGATTTGGACCGCACCCGGATGTTGATGGCCTTTTGTTATGGGGACGAAGTCACGAATATGTTACAGCCATTTTGGGCCTTGCCTCTGCTTTCGATAACGGGTCTGAAGGCCCGAGAGATTATGGGTTATACGATCCTTGCGATGTTGGCCGCAACACCGGTGTTCATCCTCATGCTGGCCATGGGTTGATTTTAGTCAACGATGTGATTGTGGGGTTGAAGTTGAGGTTATTAGGCGGATATCCGGGCCGTTGCGTGGATCAGTTTGTCCAGTGATTCCAGCAGCCCATCCACCGGCCGGTGGTGCAGCATGTACAATGTCTTTTCATCAATCGCGGTTCGGGCCATCCTCTTGGCGTCAACCCGTAACTCAGGATGATAGGCTTCGTTCAGCGCATCTACACCAAACCGCCGGATAAAAACGATGAAATCATCGACCGCTTGCTGGTGTTGAAATACTGTTTCCCCGGCCATCTGCTGCTCAAGCAGGACCTCGAGTTTTCGATGCAGTCGTGTGACCAGATCTATCAGGTTCTTGAGTTTCAGAATTTCGATGTGAGCGTGCTCATTTTTGAGGCGGACCAGCGCGATACGCTCCCGGCCCGCCTTCTCGCACGCCGTCTTCAGCAGTTCTGTATATACGGACGTTGGATCAGTCATGGTTCAGGTTGCTCCTGTTTCCTTGTTTTCGGGGTTGATCAAGCACAAATTCACGTGGCATGTGGAGGATCAATCATCAAAAATATAGTCTCTTGCCCATCGTCGTACGTCATGGCCATCGAGGATGTGGAAGCTACGGATTTTTTTCAGCTGTTTTCTCGAGAACATCCTCGATGGGAGAAATATGATGTGTCTTCGGTTTCGAGACGCCAACTCCTGCAAAAATTTTCGTGGAGGATGGGGTGAGACATAAGCGATATACTTATGCGGGTTGAATAGGATTGCCCCGGCAAGCAGTACGTCCGAACACCATTCGAATGACTTGCCCAGGTCGAACATCCAGAGGTCGGGGATCTGTTGGGCCGGGAAGATGGAGAGGATGCCGCGGAATTCCGTTCGGCAGATACGTGGACCGACAGCATTCTCCCCAAGCGGGCTTGCATAGAACGAGATGTCACTTTCATTCTGGTGTTCGGCTAGGAGTGTCGAACGCCATGAGCCGTCCTCTACGGCCCGTTCATCCTCGAAGATCAGGACGACCGCCCCGACTTGGCCAGAGGGTTGGGGGGTCGACTGGACATACAATTGCCCATCATGCCAGTTGCGCATCGTTTCACGGATATCAAGTCCATCGAGCAGGGCTGTCGTGAACTTCTGGACCTGCTTCTTGTCCTGTGTCAGGACCTGAAGGGCGCGTTTACGGACATAATCCATGAAGTGTTCCTGAACCTCATCCTCCGGTGGCCATGAACATATACCGGGATGGAAGTCCTGTCCCCGCCAGTTTTCCTTCCATTGCTCGCGCGTTTCAAGAGTTGGTCGCCGCCTGAAGTTCAGGTTGACCTTTTCAGCCGGTGTGTTCTCCCAGCGCGACCGCATACGGTACTTGGCATCATCATGCTCGAGCCATCCACGTCCGTCACGGATTTCTATCCAGCTTTGGTCGTCGGATTCATCATCCTGCAGCGGGTAATCATGGGCGATCTCGTAGACCTCGTAACCGTAATCACCGTCAACGATTCCCTTTGCTGCGGCCACGAGTTCATACGCATCGGGCCGCAGGCGTCCCTTGACCATCGAGAGGTTTCGCATGTACTGAAGCAGGGCACGTCGTTGTGTGATCGTGACTTTTTCGCGATAGCGCTCCTCGTATTTATCATTGGCCATGTTGAGTATTGACTGAATGGCGGTGACCTTGTCAAAACGGGTCTTGCCGCTCAACTCGAGTTCCTCGCGTTGTTCCTCGAACATCCAGGTCATGCATGGTATCTCGCCCAAGACCTCACGCACTGATTTTTTGCGCAGATGTGCCAGACCCACGTGTTCACGTTTCCCGATGATTTTGTCCGCGACCGCGTCAGGGATCTTGACTGCGGGCCCGTCCAGCATTCCGTGAACCCGGGTGAAATGGCCGATCCCCAAAACGCACAGGACCCGTTCATGCCTCATGCGCAGTCTCCGCAGGTGCAGGGCCATATGGTTTTCCCTTGCGACGTGGGGAAGGGTGAGCGGATCATCCGCCACCGGGTTGGCGAGAATTGGGGCGAAGCGGTTGACATATCTCTCCAAGCCGGTCTTGTCGATGATCATGTCATCGGGAACATAACTCCAGGGCTCAACCAGCCTTGGAAGGTCAAGATCGATAAATGCAAGGGGGATTTCATGTTCGAGCCCCAGCCTGGATGCCTCGATCAGGGCATCACAGGGATCGATGGGCAAATAGAACAGATCTCCGTCGGCACCTTCTTCATGCCATTGAACGACTGATACCTGAGGTAATCTCATGATTCCTCGGATGATCCAGGGCCTGAGGGTTTCGGGCAGTTCAACGGCGATCAACGTGGGCCTGAACTCGAGCACAGCAAGACGGACCTGTTCGGCGAAGGTCACACGCCGATGCACAACGGGTACGAAACGAATATTTTCATGAACGAGGGGGAACCGGGAATCTTGGATGGTATCGGGCATTGTGGACTTTATTTTACCATGGAGATGAAATGGATCAAACATGTATTGGGGGTGACCAGGTGCATTTTGTTTCCATGACCCGGGCTATTCTATTGTGGGATCCTGGAAGTATGTAATAGACAACATGAACCCCGGGAAAAGTTTTCCCTTAACTTGTCTCTTTTTCGGGATCATTTTCATCCTGTATAATTGCGTTTGAACTGGTAGTAGTCCGCCTCGGTCATGACCGCGTCAACAGGAGTATCCCATGGATCTATTGGGAGTTGGATTACCATTTGTGACTGGAACGCCAGGCCAATCTTAAAAGTCTGGTCAAGACGTGGAAGCAGACGGTCGTAATAACCGCCCCCTTGACCCAGGCGTTGTCCCAGTGTGTCAAACAAAAGGGCGGGGACGAGTATGACGTCGAGCATTTTCACATTCGACAGGCGCAGTGTTCTTGAGGGATCTGGTTCCGGAATCCCGAACATTCCCGGCGGACAATCTTCCGGGAACCGGTTCACCCGGTAGAATTCGAGGTCCCGGTTGCCTTCGGGGAGGCGAACTACCCGGGGCAGGTAGACCCCCATGTTTCTTCGAAGCAATTCCAGGATCAGTCCGCTGGTTTCCACCTCGGATCCGAATCCGGCGAAGATAGATATGTGCTTTGCTGAATTTATTTCATTGACCCTAAGAACCTTGTCCCAAATGGCCACTGAAGCCTCCCGTCGGCGTTGGGAAGACATGTTGTCCCGCAGGGCCTTTGCGTCGTGTCGTAGTGTCTGTTTGTCAGGGGTGTGTATGGGCATGGGAAGATTCATCCCAGCGATGCAGGGGCTAGTCGTGGCCAGACCTGCCGACGTGCCATTTCAAGATCTTCAGGGAAATCGATCTCGATCCATGGGCTGTTCCCGATCGAGAGTACGTGGAAATCCAGGTCATGACGCAGTGAGTGAATCGAATCCGGGACCCAGGTCAAGGTTTTTAACCGGGCCGGGTCGCGGGCCGTTTCCAGCATTCGGATCGCGGCTTCGCGTCCAACCTTAAGAAGGCCCGTGTTCTCGGCTTGCCCATCAATCGATGCGATCGACTTGCTGATACCCGTGACCCGATAATCTGTATCTATGGTGATCTTCATTTCCTCGTCACCCAAGGATGACTGAAAATCTGCCATAAGGACGTTTTCCCGTCTGTCATTCAGTAGCATTTTGGCGATATCACGGTGAAATAGCACATCCGAGTTCAGTAATATGAGTCCCTCCGGCCCGGGTTCGGTTCTTGAGCATCCCAGTGAATAAAGGCTGTTTGTGGATGCGTAATTCTCATTGCAGGTGAAGTTGATCTCGGCGTCCATATCCGCGAGTGATTTCCGAACAATCGGATCGCCATGGCCGGTGATTACTTCAAATTTCCGGATCCCTATGTCATAGAGGACGCTGATTTGGTGGGCCAGGATCGGCTTGCCACCCACCTCAAGCAAGCATTTGGGGATTTCAAGGGTCAGCGGCAGCAGACGGCTGCCGCGTCCTGCGGCCATGATGACGGCGGTCGGAGGGGTTCTGGGTGTAACATCGTTCATGCGATGTATCCTGTATGTGGATCAGGAGGGATGCAGTTTGGCCTCATTCTGATATCTGCGCCGGTGAACTGCAAGCGAATGTTGCGGGGGAATGGAGGTGGTTTTGGGTCGGGAACGAGTAACGGTCTTTTTTGTTGGGCATGGGGACTGCATCACAGTCCGGACTGCACATTGGACCGAGCAGTCCGATCAGATCATGCCTGGAATCAAGGCTTGCCCGAATCCAATGCACCGGGGGCGAGTTGCAGCTGGTTCAGGTCCAGACCCTCTGGGAGCCCTTCCATGGGAAGGCCGTTGATGAGGTCGGCCTTCTCTTCGTCCTTGTCCTCCTCCTCGGGTTTTTCAAGGAGGCCCGACCTTTTCATGGTCAGGTTGGTATACTTGTAGTTCGGTATCTTGAATATCCAGGGTTGTAGACGGGTGTTGAGTTCTTCAACTTGATCCCTGCCCGATCCCATGTCCTGGGCCTTGACGCTGTCGGATGTTCTCTCGTCTCCCAAACCAAGGTCATCCCCCTGACTGTATAAGGAGGCGACACGGATATAACGGTCATCATCGATCGATCCGGAATCCACCTGGTAGATCAGCCCGTTTTTCAGGATGGCCCGGTAATGCACATCGAACTCGATCTCCAGTGACCGCGGATCCTCATTCCTCAATACGTCATCAAGACGCAAGCCGGCCAAAGCCGATGTTACCCCGCTGAGCCCCGAACTCTTGACAGTGTAACCGGCTTCCTTTTCCCCCTTGAATTCAAACGGGTCGACCCCTGTGCGGACAAGCTGGTAGCTCTCGGTCGTACCGGCATCGAGATGAATCTGCTGAATATCCTCCTTCTCTACATCAAGGAGGCTGCGCTTAAGCCAGTTGCTCGGGGTGCTGTCGATATTTATCCTTTCAGAGGCAACGAAGACCGTGGGATTTTCCTTGAGCCGTACGAAATGACCGACGGCAGGCTGGAAACCGGTCGAGTTATCAGCTGTGCGTTTGCGCTCCTTGCCAATGATGAGGTGGGCGAGTTCAGAATCGTCCTCGTCATACAGGACGACCTTGGCGGTCTCGGGTTGATCGCCGAGTCCAAGCCTTCCGTACTTATCGGGGTTGGATGTGAGGCTGTCGATGAACTGGATCTGGGTTAACGTCAGGACCAGACCGCGCAGTTTCTCGACATCGACCGGGTAATTTCCCCTTGCAGCCAGACCCCAAGACTCGTCATCGATCTTGTTCAACTCTATGTTTGTGTCAGCATCCGGACTAATCCCGATCCGGTTGATCTTCTGGATCTCAATGGACTCCAACGGACGTTTCGCTTCAAATTCAGGTTTGGATGCCTGGTTTTTTTTTCTGTCGATCAGGACCGCCATGACGACCAGAATGATGGTCAGCAATACCAGAAGCTTGAGATTTGCTTTACCCGTGGACATACGCTCTGCTATTTCCCTTCTGTGATATTCAGCTGTATTTTCTGTTCGTCCGCCGGACTTGTATTTCCCGGACAGAGCGCACTCATCCCTACTTTATGCTTTTTTCAATTTTGATGCACGCCAGTATCCTGGCAGGAATCCGGCTGCCAGGATCAAAAGCGGGATCAGTGCAATATTGATGAATTTTAATTTTGAACCCAAGGCCTCGATGCCCTTGCGCAAGTCATGACGGACCTCACGCAACCTTTTTTTGGTTGCGGCTTGTTCTCTCCGGAAATTCTTGATTGCCTGGACTTGGGCTGCGCTGAGGATGGTTCGCTCGTCCTCGTCTCGTCCTCGTTGCAGTTCATTGAGCTTACGTTGAGCCTCCTCCAGCTTTGCAACCAGTTCCCCCTCCTCTCCCTTGTACCTTTCCTGAGCTTCGATTTCCAGTTCATCAACACGGGTGAATGGGCGTTGTGACTTTCCTCGGGTACGCAGGCCGATCAGGTCGCTGGACCCAAGCAGGTGCTCAACTGCATTGTTGAGGAGATTGAGGTTGTCATTGATCTGCAGGTAGAGGTTGAATAGCGGCTGGCGCTGGACAACAAACTGGTCATACGCAAAATCAACATCTGCGAATACAACAACAGCACCAGGCTCATCAGCGGCAGCAAGGTGGCCTGTGTCTTGTGGTGGGCCCTCCTCCCCTCCCGAGTCCGCAGTGTTGTCAGGCTCGCCGGGAGGTCCGCCCGGGAACGCCGTTTCAAATGTTCCGCTAACCCTGACGGCCAGCGGGAAAGACTCATGAAGCGGTTTGAAATCCTTCTTCAGTTGGTCCTCGCCGATTCCAAGCTTAAGCATGAAGCCATTGAGTTCACCCGCCTTCTCCGTCGACTCGAAGAGTCGCGTGATCTCATAGGGCGCATCGTCCCGAACCTCTAGGATGCCGGCTTGGCCCACGGTAAGATGTTCGAGTTCACTGGAGATGATTTCATTCTGATTGCATTGACTCTCACGGATCGTGAGGAACGCTGGATGTCGTACCGATCTGTTCTGCATGGCCATCTGCGTTGCCAAGCTATAGTCACCGAGCACCTTGTCCTTGGACATTTCCAGCCCCCACGCCTTGAATAGCCTTGTCATGGTCGAGTCATAGGTGGCCTGCATCTGGTTCTGGGGCCCCATGGGGCTGCCAAATATCTCGGCCACACAAAGAGGATCCACCATGATCAGGGCACGTCCCCCGCCAAGAATAAACTGGTCGATGGCATACTCGGTATCCTCTTGGATATCCTTGGGATGGATCACCAGCAGCAGGTCGATGTCCTCGTCAATATCTGTGGCGGTGAGATCAACGCTGCGGACGTTAAAAAGTTTCTGCAGTTCGCTGATAAACACCCAGGGCTCTGGGGGCGGTTTGCGTTGGTTCATCATCATCGGGTTCATCGGCGCCGAACCCATTATGTCGAGCGATGACATTACGCCGATAACCTGTTTCTCGGGGTTTGCCATGCTCGAGATCATTTGTGAGATATCATATTCGAGTCGGTCCTCGCGTTGCGGGTCGAGGAATCCAATTGCATCGCTAACCCCGACTTCACTCGTGATGGCTAAGCCGAGATAGAGCAGGTCTCCACCAACCCCTTGTGCCGGGAGGGCCTGAATGCCGTCCTTGATGGCCCATTCCTCGATTTCGCCGTCCGGCTCGGGCTCAAGAATCTCATAGCTGATCATGCCGTCGGAGTGGGCCTGATACTGATCCAGCAGGCCCACGATCAGTGCCGCATGCTGTGCTATGATGGGAATGGAATTGAAGGATTTTTTAGAGTAATAGAACTTGATCTTCATTCGGTCATCCAGTTTTTCCAGCATGCTTCTGGACCCATCTGAGAGGGTATAGAGCTTCTGTTCGGTCATGTCCATGTTGGCATTTCTCAGGATCTGGCCTGCGATCAGGTTGATCGCGAGCAGTCCGGCAAGGGCAATAATGAAGATTGTGACGATACCCACTCGTCCATGCATTGTGATGTTCCTCCTAGTCGGCTTTCTTCTGTTCAAGGATCAGGGTGCATGCAGTGATGCCGATGAGAATCAGCGAGACAAAGAACACCAGATCCGTCGTTTTCACCACGCCAAGGCTGATTGAGTTGAAGTGAGTGAAAAAACTAATCGAGCTGATGGCCTCGATCAGTACGTTAGGCGCCCAGCCCACGAACCAGTCAATCACAACCGGGTATCCCGCAAGCAGAAACAGGAAGCAGATGACGAAGGTTACGACAAAACTGATGACCTGGTTCTTGGTCAGGGCGGAGATCACGCTTCCGATTGCAAGATAGGATCCGGCCATCAAGAATGAACCGAGGTATGCGGTCAGGATGATCCCGTTGTCCGGATTGCCAAGGTGGTTTACCGTGATAAAAAGCGGGAATGTCAGGAAGAGCGCAATTGCTATCAGGGCCCAGGCTGCCAGAAACTTCCCGACAACGGCCGCGGAGACGTTTACCGGGAGGGTCAATAACAGCTCGATCGTCCCGCTCTTGCGCTCCTCGGCCCACAACCTCATCGAGACGGCGGGTACCAGGAACAGGTATAGCCAGGGATGCCAGTTAAAAAACGCGTCCAGCTTTGCCTGCCTCGCCTCATAGAAACCGGCCACGGAGAAGGTGAATATTCCACAGAGACTCAGGAATACGGCGATGAACAGGTAAGCCAGCGGGGAGGAGAAATAACTCTGTATTTCCCTGCGGAAGATGGTCATGGTGTTCCTCATATCTTCACCTCCCGTTCCTTCTGCCCTTTTGTCAGATCACGGAACACCTCGTCGAGGCGTCCCTGCTCAATGTGCAGTTCATCTACCTGCCAGTTTTTTTGTCGGGTCAGTTCCGAGATGTCGGCCGCGACGGCCTGGTTTGGCTTGGGAAATACTCGGTAACGGCATGCCCCCCCGGCAGTGCTGTTTTCCAGCGTTTCCACGGAGCCGGAATTGACCAGTCCCTCCAGCGCTTGCTTTACCCCGCTGATATCCTGGCCATGGATTGTCAGCGTAACGGCACCATGCCATGAGGATTTTTGCTTCAACTCATCGGGCGTGCCATCGGCGACAAGCTGTCCGCCCGAGATCACAACGGCACGGCTGCAGATGGCCTCCACCTCCTCGAGGATGTGAGTTGAGAGAATGATTACCTTGTCGCTGGCCATCCGGGATATCAGATCCCGAACCTCATGTTTCTGGTTGGGGTCAAGCCCATCGGTTGGTTCGTCCATGATCAGGACTTTGGGATCATGAATCAGGGCTTGGGCGAGACATGTTCTGCGTTTATAGCCCTTTGAAAGGGTTTCGAAGCTCTGGTGACGGACGCTCTTCAGCGCGCACATGTCAATGACCCGTTCAACCGCGGTGATGAGATCATGGCCTCTCATCCCGCGCATTTGGCCTACGAATTTCAGGAAACTCAGGACCGTCATTTCACCATAGGCGGGGGCACTTTCGGGCAGGTAGCCAACAACAGAACGGACCTCCAATGGATCCTCCACGACATCGTTCCCGCAGATTTTTGCCGTCCCTGAGTCCGGGGCGAGGAAACAGGTCAGCATCTTCATCGTCGTGGATTTGCCGGCACCGTTGGGTCCCAGAAACCCAAGAACCTCACCTTGGCCGACAGAGAAACTCAGATTTTTGACGGCGACAATAGAGCCGAATCGCTTCGACAGGCTCACCGTTTCGATCGTTGTTGTCATTGAGAATATCCCCTTCGAACTGGTTCAGTGTCCAACAGGATTCAGCCTGAATATACCAAACATAATGTAGAACGATATCCATGGGCTGCCAAGTTCCCACATGACATACGCTTGTTGGCACACTTAGGGCTAAAATTATACAAAATTTCTTGATACGTCAAGACCCTGAAATAGTTTTTTAGTTTTTTTCAAGGGACCGTTCGGGTGATCTGGGTTAGACTTGGGCTGGGAAAACCGAAGCGGATCAAATTCTATAATTTTGATATAAAATAGTTTACACGGTTCTGGAATACGTTCTGAATTTTTTGCTGCTATTGACCCCCTTTCGGTAAACGGGTTCGGGATTTTCTCTCAGGGTAGTGAATCGGCCCGTTCGTCTAATTGACCCAGTTTTTGGGCGATTTCTTCCCGGTCGGTGATGCCGGGGTGCTTGAGGTATTTTCGCAGTGCTTTCGCAGCCTCGGCAAATCGCCCCTGAATCTGGAGCAAGTTAGCACGGTGTCGGTGAATCTCATGCAAACCCGGGCCTAGTTCCAGCGCCCTGAGGAATGCCGGGTCGGCTTCGACTTGCCTGTCATTGATGAAAGTCGCGTTCAACCCGACCCAATCCCAACCCAAAGCATGCGAAGGCTGGAGGCGGATCGCTTTTCGGGCATGTCGGAGCCCCGCCTCGAAGTCCCTGAGATGGTAATATTCCCTCGACAGGTTGATATTTCCCCGCCAACTCTCCGGGAAGCGGTCTACAGTCCAGCGGGCCAACTGAAACGGATTCCTCCATGCCGGTGCATAATTCCAGGAACCCGCTATCAGGAGGATAATTAAAATGCATTTCGAGGCGGGCCGGTAACGGGCCAAGGTTCGGTTTGGATGATTCAACAAGCGGACGACCAGCCATCCAAGCCCGAGGCATGCGCATGTAGACGGAAAATACCACAGTCTTTCAGCCATCGAGACGCCGATCACAAAGGCCAAATTACTGGTCAGGAGCCAGGAAAGCAGGCCGGCGAGGAACAGTATCCAGCCCGATTTGTGCTGTCGTGCATTTCGAATACACCATGTTGTGACAAGAAGGATCAGGACAAAACCAGTCCAACTCAAGCCCCAACCCCAGCCTTGATCAAGCGGGACAGACTCCGAGGAGTAATCTGGGGCTAGTTGAATCGGCAGGATTAGCCTGCTTGACGCATAACCGAAGATTCCCAGCACGGCCGGCAGGCGTTCTTCAAATGGCATGGTTGCGAGGACATTTTCATATTCCGGGATTGAGGAGGCAGGCTCGATCAAGCCTCCAGTGACAACATGTTTGCATTGCAGGAATACCGCCAGCATCACTAGATTCAGACCCAGTGTTGCATAGTAACTGTTCCAGGTCGTGCGGGCACTTTGTCGCCTGTTTTCATGCGCGGGGTAGCCTCCTGTCAATTTCAGGCAGATCAGTCCGGTCACCAGGGGATAGATGACCGCGCTTTCCTTGGAGCAAACAGCTAATGCGTAGCAGACGGGCTGAATCCAGATGTTATGTCGCCAGCGTGGATTTGAGGCGTAGCTCAGGCAGCCCAGAAGCATCCAGAAGCATGCCAGTATTTCAGTTCGTCCCACGACTTGATGCACTGCCTCGCTGTGCAGCGGATGTACCGTGAAAATGAGGGATCCGAGTAGCGCTGATGAAGCGCCAAACCCGATTTTCAAGGCTACCCGGAAAAGCAGGTAGCCAGTGAGGCAGTGCATAAGGATATTGATCAGGTAAAATACCCAGGTCTGGCCGGGATGCATCGCCTTTTGAGCCAGGATGCTGATTCGTGTCAGTGGGCGCCAAAGGTTCTTTTCATGGCTGGTCGGCCACCATGGCCGGGCCGTTGCGGATAACCAGTCACTTAAATTTGAAGGTACATCCAAGTTTTCCACCTGAGGCACATCGTCGTAACAGAACTGGTTGAACAGCGCAGGCTGAAATGCAATGAATCCTGATATCAGAATGAGAAGTAATGAGTGCCTGGTGATTTGGATCATTCCCAAGGGGTGTTTCTATGATTTCCCACGTGACGGCTAAGCCATCATCCGTCGCAGGCCTCGGATCCGGGGGATTGGATGATTGATGCAACAGGGGTATGGATTTGAATGATGACACCGGCTCGCTGTTGGTCTGCTCATGGCGGGCCCAGCAACCTTTTGCGAGGATTTCATCCACCTCACCGGGTCTGATCACCTTCGTTTTGTCTGCGAGAGTCCTCTTTTAAATGCGATCATCCACTTTATACTCCCCCTTTTTGGTGACGGAACATATTCTGTAATCATGGATTCTCCCGGCCATGGCAAGCCGTGCAGACGCCTCCCTATTCATGTGTCGAGGCATCATTTACAGGTCTTCAGATACGATATTGTTTTCGGGTAAATCAAGCCGGATGCTATCATAAAGCAATGGAATTGCAGTGTAAACCGAACAATTGGGTGTCGCCTGTGCAGGGTAGATCCTCATGGGTCCTGACATGCTGTCTATATTGAACATGATCCTGTTTTTCAGGCCCGTTCCAGTTTTTGGAATGAATGCGAATCGATTCCTTCGGGTTCGATGGCTCCGGCATTTAGGGTTGATTTCATCAGCTTTGCTCAAAGTCGCGGTTTTGTCGAGTAGCTGCTGGCCGGGAACACTGGTTGTCGATGATGATTTACAGCAGGCCCCGGATGCGTCCTACACCGTCATTCAGGATGCCATCGATGATGCGACTGATAATGATGAAATCGTTGTGCATCCAGGCCTCTACTTCGAGAAGATCCGGTTTTCAGGGAAGGATCTTTACCTGCATTCCAAGGACCCGGGTGACCTTCAGGTTGTTCAATCAACGGTCATAGACGCACAATATTCCGGCCCCGTTGTGACATTCTCAGGTTTTGAGTCCCCCTCATGCCGTATTGAGGGGTTCACATTGACCCATGGTTCGGCTGAAAACGGTGCAGGTATTCTGGGTGGTGCCGGTGGTCGGCCAACATATGCACAAATTTTGCGAAACAGGATTGTTCTCAATTTCGCCTCCGGACAGGGTGGTGGAATCTATTTTGTGGAAGGATTGATCGAGAACAACACGATCGAGATGAATCGGGCAGACATGGGCGGTGGCATGAGCCTGTGTATTGGGATTATTCGCAACAACCTGGTTCAGAACAACCATGCACAAAATGGAGGAGGCCTGCATAATTGCGGGGGGTCGGTTGACAGGAACACGATCGCCATGAATAGCGCAACCATGCAGGGTGGGGGGCTGTACCGCTGTATCAGCGAAATTTTCGGGAATATCATTGAGTACAACACCGCCGTGGAAGGAGGTGGTTTGGCCCTGTGCAGCAACCTCATTCAAGATAACGTCATCCGGCTCAACAACGCAAACCTCGGTGGTGGGCTCTACAGCTGCAAGCGCAAGATATCGGGAAATCGAATCGAAAAAAATACCGCTGAATCAGGGGCAGGTTTCTATGCATGCGATGGTCCCATCCAGAACAATCTCATCATTGGGAATATAGCAGCACTTGACGGTGGTGGTTGTTACAGATGTCCCGGTGGGCTGCTTGATAACCTGATTGAGAGTAACCGCGCGGGTAATGAAGGGGGAGCCTTGTATGAATGCCACGGCTTGATCGGGAATAACCATGTGTATGACAATTCCGCGAAATTCGGGGGAGGTTTCAGCCGATGTCAGGGCCGGATCCAGAACAGCCGCTTTGAATCCAATGAGGCCGTGGAAGGAGGCGCACTTTACCGGTGCAAAGGCATTCTCCAGAACAGCCTTTTCCAAGGCAACCGTGCGGAGCTTGGCGCGGCGTGTTATGGGTGGAACGGTGTTGTCCGCCAGAACACCTTCTCATACAATCGAGCCCTGGGTGGAGGGAGAGGTAGTGCACTTTGGATGACCGCGGGGACGTTGGTCCATGCCAATATTTTTTATGGTCATACTGGACAGGTTCTTTCTGGTCCAGCCGGGTTTCGTGGCGCAGCCCAAAATAGAATTCTTGAGAACTGTTTTCATCTGAATGCGGACGGGGTATTTGTCGAGGACAGGCCGGGTACGGAGGGTTCCACAATCCAGACCGCACTGCAACTCGATACCATCTTTTCATGGAGCCGGGACAATTTCGATGCAGACCCTTTGTTTGTCCAGCCTGCGGGGCCTGACATGGATCCCGGAACCGTACAAGACAATGATTTTCATCTCCAGGCCGGCTCTGCCTGTGTCGACCGCGGTACCTTTCATGCCTTCTCGATCATTCCCGTCCACGACCTTGATTCCAATAGCCGAATCTCGGGTCCGCAGACCGACACGGGATGTTTTGAGTTTGGCAGTGGACCTGACCAGGATGGTGACGGTTTTATGGATTCGGATGAGGCCGTGGCCGGAACCAATCCCGATCTTGCGGATACCGATGGTGACGGATTGATCGACGCACTTGAGGTTTTCCGTGGCGGGTCGCCCTTGAGGGCGGACATTGGCAGGGGGTTGGAGGTCCCCGGCGATTACGCCGGTCTTCAGGAGGCCATGATCCTGGGTTATCACGGGGAGACGATCTTGGTTGATCCCGGACATTATTATGAATCCATCATTTCTCCCGGACGGCGTCTGCACGTGCTGGGGAGGCACGTTCCCTACGACAGGACTGCAAGCGCCAATGACCGTGAACCGCTGCCAGAGGCTAGTGTCATCGATGCCTTTAGGATTGGCTCCGTACTGACCTGTCTTGGAAGCGAAGATGAGGACTTCATCATCGAGAACATGGTTTTGATGAATGGGAAGTCCGACATTGGCGGGGCCGTGTCGGGTCAGGGTTCATTTGTCACACTTGTCCGGAATCTGGTCACCAGTAACACGACGGTTGTCGGCGGGACGATCGAAGATACCCGTGGTATGGTCACCGATAACCAGATCCAGTTCAATACAGCCGGGGAGGGTGGGGGTATTCGGGAAACCCATGGCCTGATATCCCGGAACACGATTTATCGAAACAGATCCAATATTGGGGGAGGGGTGTTTCGTGCCTTCGGACCCGTCACAAAAAACATGATAACGAGCAATACGGCAACAAGTCTCGGCGGGGGTCTTTTTTCATGTGAGGATATGGTGACGAGCAACACGATCGAGTTCAATCTTGCGGATGCGGGTGGTGGAATCAGCAACTGCCTGCGTCTTGTCAGCGGAAACCGTGTCTGCCATAACCGCGCAATTTCCGCAGGGGGTGGGGTTTATCGGTGCAGTGACCGGGTCGAGAATAACCTGATCCTGGGGAATGAGGCCGATAACGGCGGCGGGTTGTTCCAGTGTCGGGCCGATATTCGAGGAAATACCGTGACGCTAAACATTGCGCGGATCGACGGGGGCGGACTGGCTGATTGCGATGGCTTGATCGAAAACAACCGGATTGAATCGAATCACGCCTTCAGTGGCGGCGGTCTGGCTCACTGCGATGATATTGTGCGGAACAACATCATCATTTCAAACTCGGCTGTAAGGCGGGGCGGAGGATTGGTTTCCTGTGGTGGCCAAGTCATGAATAATCACGTGATGCATAACTCTGCAGCCCAGGGTGCCGGAATCGCCGCTGGCCACGGGATCATCCGGAACAATATGGTCAGGAAAAATGTGGCCTCGGAAACGGGTGGAGCGTTCTTTCTTTCTGCCGGTAATATTGTGGAAAATATCATTGAGTATAACCATGCTGCGGATGGTGGGGCGTTTCAATCCTGTCATGGAACGGTCGGGCGGAACCGGGTACATGGCAACACGGCCGGTTTCAGGGGGGGCGGATTCCATGACTGTAACGGATTGATCGAGAATAACCTTCTCCAGATGAACAGCGCCGGGTTCGGTGGGGCGTTTCAGGGTTGTCAGGCAACCATACGATTTAACACGATCGTATTGAATACTGCCGATGTTTCGGGGGGGGGGGTAATGGCATGAGGGGGGGGTGTTGACAAGGAAATTTAATAAGGGAGAACCGGGATTTTTGGGGAGTGGAGAACGGCCGAGGGGT
>CAYYNQ010000008.1:0-35448 GCA_964473105.1 uncultured Candidatus Sumerlaeota bacterium
GTTCGGATTCTCGGACCATTCTCCTTGGATGTTGAAGGATGGACATGGGAAGAAACTCGCCATGGATGTAACCGAGCTTGAAGAATATATATCCGATGTAAGGCAACTGGATTCGGAATACCGTCGGGACGGACCGGATCCATTTCGGGTGCGTCTCGGGCTTGAAATGGACTGGCTGCCTAGCAGGCTGGATATTGCGCGTGAAGTTTCGGCTCAGCATGATTGGGATTACCTGATTGGCTCGGTCCACCATATCGGATTCTGGAGCATGCCAAGCCGAAAAACTGCGCGTGATTACAGACGGTTCGATCCCCGTGAAATTTGTGAACTTTATTACCATCAGGTGGGGACGATGATCAGGTCCGATTTCTGTGATATCATTGGCCACCTTGATGTAATCAGAAAACACGGACTCGACCCGGATAACGACCATATGGAATGGATCGAGCCCCTGATTCCGCTAATCCGCAATCAGGGATTGACGGTCGAGATCAATACCTCGGGAATTGATTCACAGCTCGGGCAGGTTCATCCGGGCCGGGAAGTCATTCGGGCCTTGAATGATGCGGGGGTTCCGCTGTGCCTGTGTTCGGATTCGCATCATCCGAATCAGGTTGGCCGCCATTTCAATGAGGCACTGGAATACTTGAGGCAGGCTGGCGTGAAGGAACTGGTCCGCTTCGAAAAACGCACACCCACGGGCTACTCCATATAAACGTGTTAACTGACCTGGTCAGCGGGGGCACATTCAGGCAGGAGACTTACGTTATTCAGGACACTTTGTTCAAGAATTCGATGTGTTCCCACTGCGTATATGAGGACAAGATATATCAGGTTCAACTGTGTTCCGTCAGGAATCCAGCCCTTCACGTCCTATGAATCCGTTTGCACCGGGAATTCAATGCCAATCTCATGGCCAAAATCAATCCTTATCCTCCGAGTCGGCGCGGCGAACAAAGCGGGCAACTCCCCTCTTGCTTTGCCTGTAAAAATCTAGGAACTCGGTCACCTCGGGAGGGCAGCTTTCCGTGTCAACAGAATCCAGGATTTCCGTGATCAGCCTGCCGGATTCCCTCATTTTCATCAGAACCGACTTGAGATTACGCCGAACCTCCGTCGAGATGCCTGCGCGTTTCAGGCCAACCGTATTAAGGCCACGTATCGCCGATGTATATCCATCCGCCGTGACAAATGGCGGGATATCGGACCTGATACGACTCATACCTCCGATCATTGCCAGCCGCCCGATTCTGACGAACTGATGTATGACACAATGACCCGAAATATTGGCCCTGTCGTATATCTCCACGTGGCCGGCAAGCAACGTCGCATTGGCGATGATAACATTGTTTCCGATTTTACAGTCATGGCCGACATGGCTCTGCGCCATCAGATAATTATCATCGCCCAGCGAGGTGCAGGACTCGTCCTTCAAGCCTCGATGAATCGTAACCTGTTCACGAATGGTATTGCGATCACCAATAACAAGGGGGGTCGGGCCACCATCAAACCCAATGTACTGAGGGGGGAATCCGAGGAGTGCACCGTTCTCAATCGTATTCTCCGCACCAAGCGTGGTTCGGCCCTGAATGTGAACATATGGACCAATTCGGCAGCGGTCGCCGATCCTGACTCCATCCTCGATGATGGCACCGGGACCAATCGAGACTTCCTCACCGATCTCCACGGACTCTCCGACAATGGCAGTGGGGTGAACTTGGTAATGCAATCCTCTCCCTCATGTTCCATATCCGAATCAGTCTTACACCAGACGTGGATTACAGTTTCCCTGCGACGAGATCCCCGACTTCTGTCGTGGAATATCCCATCCGGCCAGCAGCCAGACTCTCAAGTTTGTCCACAATCACGTCCATAACGGCCGCCTCAATGGCCCTTGCAGCTTCCTCTTCGCCGAGGATATCCATCATCATTGCGCCAGCACAGATACAGGCGCAGGGATTGATAATATTTTTTCCGGTGTATTTCGGGGCGGACCCTCCGATCGGCTCGAACATCGACACTCCCTCAGGATTGATATTACCCCCGGCTGCAACACCCATCCCCCCCTGGATCATCGCGCCGATGTCCGTGATGATATCTCCAAACATGTTGTCGGTCACGATCACATCAAACCACTCGGGGTTTTTAACAAACCACATACAGGTAGCATCGACATGTGCATAATCACGCTTGACGCCCGGGTAGAATGAACCTGTCTCATGGAAAGCACGCTCCCAAAGGTCGAATGCAAATGTCAGAACATTGGTTTTCCCGACGAGGGTCAGCTGGGACTTCAGGCCCTGTTTCATGTCCTCATCTGACAAGCCCTTCCAGGGACCATCCCTGTGTGCCCTGCTTGCATATTCAAAAGCAAACTTCAGGCAGCGCTCAATCCCCTTGCGAGTGTTGACAGAGGTCTGAATGGCAACCTCATCGGGCGTGCCTTTCTTGAGTGAGCCGCCCGTTCCGGCATACAGACCCTCGGTATTTTCCCGAACGACGGTGAATTGAATGTCCTCGGGTCCCTTACCCTTGATCGGAGTCTCAACCCCGGGGTAAAGCTTCACCGGACGAAGGTTGATATACTGGTCAAGTTCGAAACGAGTCTTCAGCAGGATCCCCTTCTCAAGAATGCCGGGCTTAACGTCGGGATGACCGATTGCCCCGAGATAAATGGCATTAAACTGCTTGAAATCCTCGATCGCGCTGTCGGGAAGAACCTCGCCAGTGCGCTTGTAGCGTTCCCCACCAAAATCGAAATCCTGTGACTCGATCTTAAACCCGAATCTGCTTTCGGCGGCCTTGAGAACCTTGATACCCTCAGCCATGACCTCAGGGCCGGTCCCGTCGCCGGGCATGATCGCAACCTGATATGTTCTGGACATGAATTATTGACTCCACGGGCTATAATGTGATGATTCCAGTTTGCACTCCGGTTCTACGCACCAGAACACGCTAAAAGGTTCATACTAGGTAGGGAATAAGCGATCCGCAAGAAATTTTGAGCATGCCGAATCACAGCACCGGTGTAATGACAATAACCGCAATGCCCATCAAAGAGACGGGGCCCAACTTTCTTGTCGCCTTTGATCCCATTGCGGGATTTGAGGTCGACATCTAAACTCCCCGGGCAGGGAACCGGATTGTATTTTTGGCAACACATTATTCGGAAGCAAGCGCATCATATGGCATGCCATCTTCCATAAGGGGCCGATGCATGACCAGCAAGAACATCCATTCCATATCTTCGAAATCAACAATATGATTGTTTTTTAAGCCTTCAATCTATCCATTTGTCAACAAGCAGGCGTGAAGACCGGTTCCGTTCCGCATCCAGAATCCGGCTGATCCGGTCAACCGCTTCATCTAGATCCAAGTTGACGACTACGTAATCATACAGCCTCCAGTGTTGGATTTCGCTGCGGGCATTGTCCAGCCTCAGGCGGATATCCTCCTCAGGATCGGTCTTGCGTGCCCTCAGTCGCTGTTCCAGCACTTCAATCGATGGTGGCATCAGGAATACCAGAACTGATTCGGGGCATCTCCACTTGACAGATATTCCACCCTGAACATCGATATCCAATGCCACATCCCGACCCTGACCCAACATCTCCTGAACCATGTCCTCACGTGTTCCGTAGAGATTCCCGTACACCTCGGCCCACTCGTAAAACCGTTTGGCCGAGACCTGTTCCTGAAATTCTTCCCTGGAAACAAAATTATAATCCTTCCCGTCGACCTCGCCTTCACGCGGCGTACGGGAGGTGACAGAAACCGAATAACCGAGTGCATCTTCCTTCGCGAGAAGCCTTTTCAATACCGCAGACTTACCGCCACCAGAGGGAGCCGAAATGACCATTAATAGACCGCGACGCTGCAACCGCATTGACCGCAAGTTCGACATTCGGTTCACCCCTGGCTCAAACTACCTCAACCGGCATATGTCCCACAACAGCCTGACCGAACTCCGAGGTGGAGACTTTTGTCGCTCCTACGATCTGACGCTCCAAATCGTAAGTAACCATTTTCGCCTCGATCGCCCCCTCAATTCCGCCGACCACCAGGTCCGCCGCCTGCTGCCAGCCCATATATTCAAGCATCATGACAGCTGAAAGAATTAATGAGCCGGGATTAACGACATTCTTCCCCGCATACTTGGGAGCAGTACCATGGGTTGCCTCGAAGATGGATATTCCATCACCAATATTCGCCCCAGGCGCCATCCCAAGTCCACCGACTTGGGCAGCACAAGCGTCCGAAAGGTAATCTCCATTGAGATTCAGTGTCGCAAGGACCGAGTATTCGGCTGGTCTCAGGAGCAATTGCTGAAACATTGCATCCGCGATCCGGTCATTCACAAGAACCCGTCCCGGCGGCATCTTTCCCCCATGTTTCCCCCACAATTCATCCTCGGTCACAATCTGGTCGGGGAATTCCTCCCTTGCTTCATCATAACCCCAATCACGGAATGCCCCCTCGGTATACTTCATGATATTACCCTTGTGAATCAGGGTGACCACAGGCAGTTCATGGTCGATGGCATACTGAATCGCCATCTTCACCAAACGTCGCGTACCACCGATCGAGACGGGCTTGACGCCAATCCCGGAATCAGGTCTGACTTCCGTCCCAAATTGATCTCTGAGAATCTCGATCATCCGGTTACATTCAGTCGAACCCTGCTTCCACTCGATACCTCTGTAAATATCCTCCGTATTTTCCCTGAAAATCACGACATCCAGCTTCGACGGATCCTTCATCGGGGAAGGAACCCCCTTGTGCCAGCGAACCGGACGAACACACGCATACAGGTCAAAGATCTGACGAAGTGCAACATTCAAGGAGCGAATGCCGCCACCGACTGGCGTCGTCAACGGGCCCTTGATGGAAATGCGGTATTCACGAATCGCTTGCAGCGTGTCATTCGGAAGCCACTCACCGGTTTTACCGTAGGCTTCCTCACCCGCGGGGACGGGAAACCAGACAATCTTGCGCGTTGCACCGTAAGCCTTTTCCACTGCCATATCGATCACTTCAACCATGGCACTGGAGATATCTGGGCCGATGCCATCGCCAATGATCTGCGGAATAACCACCTTGTCGGGTATGGTCAGGGAACCATCGGAGTTCAGGAGAACTTTTTCGCCATCAGCAGGCGGATTCAGAAACTGGTATCTTGCCATAACTTCCACAAACCCCATTAACTATAGCCAGATCAGGGAATCAAGTGTCAATTGGATCGGGCCGGAACATGAAGAAAGGTTGGAAGGGACTGCTTCTCGCCCCCCTCCCCGGCCCGCAAAAAAAGGACCATACAGAAGCTTATTCTTTCGTGAGCGAGGAATAGTGTCAATTAAAACCCAAATCCCTTTCGGATAATGCCTGATCAACCACCTCTCGGCCATCCGCGTTTCAGGCCGCGGCAGAACACAACGGATCGTTTACAAGGTTTCCATGGGCACATCTCGCGAAACGACTCTCCCGCCGGCCTGTGATCACGGGTTCAGGATCTTAAGATAACCTGAATGTTCCCGACATGCAGGTTGCCAATCTTGCCAGGGATAACCAGAATCTGTTCTTTCCCTTGCAAAACCAGTATTTTACAAATAATTGATCCCGGCACATCATTTTAATCTGGGTAATGCCCTTGCTTGAAAAACGTTTAGATTAGGGCAAGGAGATGGGGATCTGGGGGGGGACATCTACCCGTTCAAGTCGGCGACTTATAATCTGCTGTCCCAATAAACCATTTTTCCAGTTCGATAAGCTCATCCCGAAAGCTTGCGGCCTTTTCAAATTCAAGCGAGGAGGCTGCCTCCTTCATTTTCCTTTTCAGGGAATTACAGCGCCGCCTGAAATCCTTTGGATTGATGAGATCCCCAACCCCCTCTGCAGACTCGGGAATTTCGACTGTCACGTAATCCGACTCGTAAATTGTGTCCAGAATATTCACAATATCTTTAGTGACCGATATGGGTGTGATTCCGTGTTCCTCATTGTAAGCCTGTTGAACCTCCCGTCTGCGGCAGGTCTCGTTGATTGCAGCCTGCATTGAACCCGTCACGATGTCCCCATACATGATCACCCTGCCGTTGATATTCCGTGCCGCCCGACCCGCGGTCTGAATAAGGGAAGTCCTCGACCTGAGAAAACCTTCCTTGTCCGCATCCAGAACGGCCACAAGTGATACCTCGGGTAGATCCAGACCCTCCCTCAGAAGGTTGATCCCAATCAACACGTCAAACTCACCCTTACGCAGGTCTCGCACGATCTCGGTCCTTTCGATCGTGTCGATGTCACTGTGCATGTACCTCACCCTGATCCCCAACTCATGGTAATACTCCGTCAGGTCCTCGGCCATGCGCTTGGTCAACGTGGTCACCAGAACCCGTTCCTCTCTTGTGACCCGTTTGCGTATTTCACCCAGAAGATCATCGACCTGCTCAACGGCACCGCGTACTTCGATGACCGGGTCCAGCAAACCGGTCGGGCGAATCAATTGCTCGGCCACGATGCCCCCGCTCTGTTGCATTTCCCATTCACCGGGGGTCGCCGACACATAAACCACCTGACCCCTATTTGCCTCGAATTCATCGAACTTAAGCGGTCGGTTATCCAGGGCGGAGGGGAGTCGAAACCCGTGCTCCACAAGATTCAGTTTACGTGAACGATCGGCTTTATACATCCCGCGAACCTGGGGGATTGTGACATGACACTCATCTATAAAAACAATGAAATCATCGTTGAAATAATCCAGCAATGTATTGGGTGGCTCACCCGGCTGGCGCCCGTCCAGGTGACGGGAATAGTTTTCGATCCCCGTGCAGGTACCCATCTCGGACATCATCTCAAGGTCATACTGAACCCGGCTGCGCAACCGCTGTGCCTCGACCAGTTTCTGCGTTGCCTCCAGTTCACAGACACGTTCCTCAAGCTCAATCCGAATTGCCCGCATCGCAGATTCAAGGCGCTGGGGGCTGGTTACATAGAAACTCGTCGGAAACACAGCAGCCCGGTGCAGTCCTTTCCCCCTTCTTCCCGTCAGGGGATCAAATTCATGGATCGCCTCAATCTCATCCCCGAACCACTCGATACGAAGTGCTGATTTCTCCTCGTATGCCGGGTAAACATCCACGACATCACCTCTTACCCTGAATGTTCCGCGGTGAAAATCATGATCATTCCGGGCATACTGGCCGGAAACCAGTTGGCGCAAAACCTCATCACGTTCGACAATCAGACCCCTCTCAACAAAGGTTGTCGATTCCTGGTATTCAGCCGGCGATCCCACGCCATAGATGCAGGATACTGATGAAACGATGATGACGTCCCTTCTCTCAATCAGCGACCGCGTGGCAGACAGCCTCAGCTTGTCCAGTTCGTCGTTGACAGATGCATCCTTCTCAATGAAGGTGTCCGTGGATGCGATGTAGGCTTCAGGCTGGTAGTAATCGTAATAGGAGACAAAGTATTCCACCCGATTGTCCGGAAACAGCTCCTTGAATTCCCGGTAAAGCTGTGCGGCCAGGACTTTGTTATGTGAAAGGACAAGAGCGGGACGATGTGATCGCTCCATGACATTCGCCATTGTGAATGTCTTGCCCGAACCGGTCACGCCCATCAGGACCTGACGATCTACGCCCGCCTGCAGGCCGCGAACGAGGAGGTCAATGGCCTTGGGCTGATCCCCGCTGATCTGATAATTCGACCTGATCTTAAATTCATTCATTAATGCTTCAATCCTTTGACAGGGTCAATTACAATGCAGCCCGTCGAAAACAAGAGTTTCTTTGTCCGTAAAAAATGTCAATACCGTAACAGAGATTCGAACCGATGCAAAAACATGTGTTGACCTTGATCGTTTATTTCCTGCTTTTCGGCTTCGCCATTCCCTGGTATTGGCCACGTGATACTCAGCTGATCCTGTTTGGCGTACCGGGTTGGGTCACGACTTCCATCCTGTTTTCGGTCCTGATCTCCCTGTTCACAGCATGGAATCTGACACAAAAGTGGACGAAGGCGGATATGACCCAATCACCTCCGGTCGGGAAGAACACAAAATCGCTGACGTCCCAAGAGGATATCCCGCCAGGATGGCATGATAAAAACAGTCCCTGATTCTGTCCACTGTATCCCGAACTAAAAATCCGGGGGAATTCAATCCAATGCCTGACTTCACGACATTACTCGGCAACGGCGCAAAGATTGTGATTGCCCTTTATATTTTGTCCCTATTGGTCATCGGTTGGTTCAGCTACAGGGCCCGGCGGGATGATTCCATGAGGGATTTCTACCTGGCAGGCGGCGGACTCGGGTTATTCGTGCTGGTCTTCACCCTCTACGCAACCCAATACAGTGGAAACACCCTGATTGGATTCACTGCCAAAAGTTACCGGACCGGTTTTTCCTGGATAATGTCGCTGCATTTCATGACGGCAATCATTGTATTCTACCTGCTTTATGCCCCACGTCTGTATCCGATCGCAAGGTCGCGTGGCTATATCACCCCAGCTGATTACCTGAATGACCGATTCAGGTCGCGGGGAATAGCATTGATTGCATCCATCATCATGATTCTGGGCCTTGCAAATTATCTGCTGGCCCAGTTGATTGCCATGGGGCATGTGGTTGCGGGAATCCTGGGAGGGGACCGTTTAGTCTTTACAATCGGCGTGGTCACACTCGCCCTCATTCTGGTCATTTATGAAACCATGGGAGGAATGCGTGCCGTGGCTTGGACCGATGCATTCCAGGGAATCGTCCTCGCGACCGGATTTATCATCCTGCTGGTCCTCGTGTTCCGCGAATTCGGCCCGATGTCAGACACAACCCTGGCGATTCTTGACCAGCCCGAAATCCGGACGAGAGCAGCGGCACCCAGTATCCCGGTAATGCGTGAGTGGCTGAGCTATATCCTCCTTGTCGGGATCGGCGGCGCACTCTATCCCCAAGCCATCCAAAGAATCTACTCCGCCCGGTCTGACACAGTGCTGCGCCGCGGCCTCACTGTAATGGCATTCCTGCCGTTGTTGACAACGGTGATCGCGTTAATTGTCGGCGTCATGGCCATCATTCAGTTCCCCGGCCTCAACAGAGGGCAGTCAGAGCAGGTGCTTTTGCTTGTATTCAACCAGATCCAGTCCGGATCCTTGCTCGGTTACTGGCTGGTTGTGTTTCTGATCGCTGCGGTCCTGGCAGCAATCATGTCCACTGCCGACTCGGCCCTGCTGTCCATATCATCAATGTTCACACATGATATCTATAGCCGTTTCATCAGCCCCAATGCCCCCCAGGCGACCTTGACAAGACTGGGAAGGGCCTGTTCCTGGTCCCTGATCTGCCTGCTGGCCTTCACCGCATGCCTGCTTTATGAAGGAATCACGCTGGTTAAACTTCTTGACCGAAAATTCGACATGCTGGTCCAACTCGCTCCCGCATTTATGATCGGAATCCGATGGAGAAGAATGCAGCCCTTACCCGTCATGCTGGGCATCATTACCGGCCTGATCACAGCAGGCCTGTTGGTAAGCCTTGGATATGGGAAGTTATACAACATCCATGCAGGGCTATATGGACTGGCGTTGAATCTCCTGGTCGTGACTGGGGGATCCCTCCTCCACACCGGGAGAACCCCGCAGAATCAGGATTAGACTGCAGGATTCTGTGCTCAGCCCAAGGACAATCACCCTTGTCATCGCAACCGTGATCAGCCAACCCGCATCATGCTCCAAATCGAAACAAACCCCCCTAGCTGATCATTCCGCTGGCCCGGGCACAGGGCAGGTATTGGACCGGCAAGAAGGTCTTTCCCATTGGATGGAGGGCCAATCGACCTATCTAAACCAAGTCCGGGGGAATGTCAGAACTGCAAGTTATCAAAGGTCGGTGAAAGGGAAAGGGGAACCCTCTCATTTTGAATGCTGATTCTGTTGACGAAAGGAAACACCCGGATATCAAGAAAGCTCGCGCCCAAGTTCAGGAGGAAATAATCAATGGTCACCCCAAAACGGCGCATATAGATTCAAGACAGGGGCATAACCCCCTCCGGCATCCGCCGGGATATTACGATGGAACGGATCATCCAAATAAGGATCCGCGATGAGGGACAGTTGAGGTTGAACAAGCTATTTTAGCCTATCAATCTGGGTCGTTTTTCTGTAAACGTGGTTCTGGTCCGAGGCTTGGATAATTTCAAGCCGATCTTGGCTTCACAACCTCCCACCAGGCAAACCGGGCCGACTCTTGGACAACCGGGAGATGGTCAACTGCTTGGCGGTGTCTATCGAGCCCGTTTGAGCCACAGCCTGATCCATGACGAAAAAAAACGATAGTTCAACGCTTGATCAGATTGAAACCGATCTCAGCCATGAACTCCTTGTCAGCCTTTATCGAAGCATCGTCCGGTCCCGGTTCCTAGATGAAAAGGAAGTCGAACTCACGCAACAGGGTGAGGCATTTTTTCATGTCTCCGGCGGGGGGCACGAGGCATCCGCCGCACTGAATCCACACCTGAAGCCTGAAGATTGGCTACACTGTCATTACCGTGACAAGGCCCTGATGCTAGCCCGTGGCATCAGCGTCGAGATGTTCCTCCACAGCACACTCGCCAAAGACTCCTCCCATAGTCGTGGGCGTCAGATGAACGCGCATATGAGTGCCCCCGAACTCAATATCCTCTCCCTAGTTGGACCCGTGGGGAACAGTGCATTGCAGGCCGTGGGCGTTGCGTCCGCAATCCGTGAACAGGCGGCAAGGCCCCTGGCACTCGTCTCCCTTGGCGACGGGACGACTCAGGAAGGGGAAGTTCTTGAGGCCGTTGCCGAGGCTGTCCGCAGTCATCTGCCCGTATTGTTTCTAGTCGAGGACAACCATTTTTCAATTTCCACAATCACACCCGGAAAAACTTTTTTTCACCGCCCGGATGGCCCGGCAGACTCCTTTTACGGCGTTCCCATCCGGCATGTGGATGGGCGGAATGTCCTCGAATGCCACAGGGTTTTTGGGCATGTCGTAAAGGAAATACGCGTAACACGGGAACCTGCCATCATCGTCATGGATACGGAAAGACTTGGCAATCACACCAACGCAGATGACCAAACAATGTATCGTGATTCCGAGGACATTGAACATTCCAGGAAAACCGGCGATCCACTGCATATCTTCCGTAAAGAGATACTTGAATGGGGCGTTAACGAAACCGATCTAAAGCTGCTTGAGCAACAGGTCAGGGACGAGGTTAACCAGGCCGCAGAAATCTCGAGACGATCACCGGACCCGAAGCCCAGTTTCGATGCCAAGGCCCCGATACCCGATCACCTGGTCAACCCTGCGAGGGAATATCTTGGTTACAGTCCCGAAAATGACGACTCAAATCGCCTGACCATGATCGAGGCCATGCGCGAAGTCCTGCGCCACCGTATGGCCACTGATTCGGATATCATACTGCTCGGTGAAGATATCGAGGATCCCAAGGGCGATGTATTTGGACTGACCCGTGGCCTGACACGACAATTTCCCGGCCAGGTCGAGAACTCGGCGCTTGCTGAGTCGACGATCATCGGGGTTTCTATTGGGCGAGCACTTGCCGGGAAACATCCCATCGCTTTCCTGCAGTTTGCCGATTTTCTGCCAATTGCCTATAATCAGATCATTTCCGAACTGGGCAGCATATATTGGAGAACCGACGGCGGATGGCGCGCGCCTGTCATTGTCATGATCACCTGCGGCGGTTATCGGCCTGGCCTCGGCCCTTTTCATGCCCAGACACTTGAATCAATCGCCGCACACACGCCGGGTGTCGATGTTATGATGCCCTCGACGGCGTATGACGCGGCCGGTCTGCTGAACGCGGCCTTTGAATCCGGGCGGCCGACCCTGTTCTTTTATCCCAAAAGCTGCCTGAATGACCGTACACGAACCACCTCCGCTGATGTTCACAAACAACTGGTAAACATCGGCCGGGCCCGGGTGGATCGCACGGGTGATGACCTCACCCTGATCGGCTGGGGCAATACAACGGATATATGTCTGAAAGTTGCAGAAACCCTTGCTCTATCCGGCATTGAAACGGAGGTCATTGATCTTCGGTCAATCTCCCCGTGGGATGTCGACAGGATCGTCACCTCCGCAGAAAAGACCCGCCATCTTGTCGTTGTGCATGAAGACAATCACACCTGCGGGATGGGCGCAGAAATACTGGCAACCGTTGCTGACAAGGCTCGACATCCGGTTACTATGCGAAGGGTAACGCGCAACGACACCCATGTGCCGTTTAACTTCAGCAACCAACTCGAGGTCCTGCCTTCCTACCGCAGAACCCTGGAAGAAGCCGCCTCCCTTTTCGATTTTGAAGTGCAATGGCGGAAACCCCCGGAACCCGACCCCGGAATCCATGTTGTTGAGGCCGTGGGATCAAGCCCCTCGGACGAGTCGGTCGTTGTTGTCAACTGGATGGTTTCGACGGGGGATCAGGTTGAATCAGGCCAGGAAATCGCGACCTTGGAAGCCGATAAGGCACTACTCGAACTTGCCTGCCCGACTGCAGGCCGCGTGAAGGACATTCTTGTTGATAAATCTGAAATGGTCAAAGTCGGGACGCCACTTCTGACGATCGACACAGGAGAAACCGAGACCTTTCGCAAAGCTGTTACACGTGAGGAACCGGGAACACCAACCCTTCTAAGACGCAAGTCCGGATCCATCGCAGTATCTGTCTCGGATCCAAAAATCACAGGACAGAAACCCATCGGTTATCCTGTGGGCATTGCGGGGATCAGCACGGTCACGGGGGGTGAAATTGTCCACAATGACGATATTTCCCACCAGTTCCCTAATTATGGCAGCGACGATATCATCCGCAGGACCGGCATCGAGTCACGGGTCAGAATCGATTGCACCCAGACTGCATTATCCATGGCTGTCGATGCAGCACGTGATACCCTCGAGCGTGAAAATCTGGAACTGTCCGACATCGATGCCATCATCTGTAGCACGGGAACACCTGAGTGCCTCACACCATCCATGGCCTGCCTGATTCTCGACCAGCTATCCCGGGGCAAACCGGAACAGCTGGTTCAGGCCCATGATATCAATGCAGCCTGTTCCGGCTTCCTGTATGCCCTGCAAACCGGCCATGACTGGCTTCAAAGCCGGCCCGAGGCAAAAATCCTGATTGTTACGACCGAGGCACTTTCCCCTCTGCTTGATCACCATGATTTTTCAACCGAAATTATTTTTGGGGATGCAGCAACGGCAACTATCCTGTATGGCGAAAAAAATATCGATAACACCTGGGCCAGCATTTCACGCCCTGAGCTTTCGGCCCGCGGCGAGTCCGGGCAGTGCATTTATGTCCCGGGGCCGGGTTCGTCAGACAAGGTTATGATGGATGGCGCAAAGGTTTATTCCGAGGCCGTCCGCAAAATGATCAACATGCTCGAAAAATCATGCCGCCGTGAACATATTGCCATCGAAGAACTTGATTTGGTTGTTCCCCATCAGGCCAATCAGCGCATTATCGACGCAATCCGCAACAGGATAGAACTTCCGGATGAGAAGGTCTTCAGTAATATCAGGAACCTCGGGAACACATCATCCAGCACGATCCCGCTCGCATTGTCAGAATTGATGGAATCCAGAAATCCCGGTGAATATATCGGGTTGTGCGCCTTCGGAGGTGGATTCACATTTGGGGCGGCAATTCTGAAAACCCACCAAAACAATAAATCTTGAACCTGGGTTCCCAAGGGCGATCAATCCCGCCATGACATGCTTTTTAACTTAAAAGACTATATGGAAAAGGTCAAAGGAAGACAAATCACTCCGAGGCCGTTTTTGACAGGGATATATGTGTCGAATATTCCGCGATCCCCATATGTGGCCAATCATTGTTTCAACTCAGCCAAATCATGCTGCACCAATCGCCGGGCGATCTCCTCGAATGAGACGCTTGGTTCCCAGCCCAGCAGTTCCTTCGCAGCGTTGATATTGCCGAACGAACTGTCCCGGTCCCCCGGGTGGTTACGGCTGTCATCAACCTCGATCACCTTCCCTATATCCAAATCCAAATAACTGCAGACGATCTCCGCCCAATCACCAATACGGTGTAATTTCCCTGATGCCAGTACAACATCTGCCGGTTTATCAAGCATACCCATCCTCGAAAATCCGTCAACAATGTCATCCGCCCATGACCAATCACGCTTACGGTCGATGCTCCCAATCACCAGCTTGGATTTCTGACCCAGCGCAATTCGCACCAAACCCCGCACGATCCGCCGCTCGATGAACAGTTCGGGCCGTCCAGGGGAGGTGTGATTGAAAAGGATTCCTACCGAAACACGCATACCAAACTCATCCCTATAGCAATGTGCCATTCGGTGAGCCATAATTTTGCTCACCGAATACGGGTTTGTTGCGAGAATCGGGGTGTCAACCGTAACACCCTCCTCACCGGCTACTTCATGGTCAAAACAATCGCATGACCCGGCCATCACGACCATACATTCGGGACATTTATTCCGGACCGCATCGAGGAGATGAATTGCACCCATCGAATTGACCCGTGCCGTGCCCATGGGGTCGTCCCACGCGAGACGTACAGAACTCTGGGCCGCAAGATGGAAGATGATTTCGGGTTGAAACCCACTTACCACCCGTTCACCAACATCCCGATCCCCCAAATCACATGTGACGACTTCCATTTTATCCTTGATGCACGTCATCAGAATTTTGTCCTGTATCGATTTTGGCGGGACCAACCCGCAGACCCGGCAATCGAGGTCGAGCAGCTTGCGTGCCATAAGGCCACCATCCTGGCCCGTGACACCAGTGATCATGACCCGTTTCCGGGAAGGCGGCATGATCATTGCTCCCACCTTATCTGTTGCGGAATAAGTTCACCGGAAAGGATCGTAATCATGTCGCCTGGTTCTTCAACACGGCAATGTCATGGTCAACCATCATATGAACAAGGTCCCTGAAACCGACCTTCGGAATCCAGCCCAGCTTCTCTCGCGCGCGCGATGCATCACCCAACAATAGATCCACCTCCGCCGGGCGCATATACTTCTCATCCTGGACCACGTAATCCTTCCAATCCAACCCCTGGTAACTGAACGCCTCATTGAGAAAATCCCTGACCGAATGAGTCTCACCGGTGGCAATCACGTAATCATCCGGTTCATCCTGCTGCATCATCATCCACATCGCCTCAACATAATCACCGGCATATCCCCAATCACGCTTTGCATCAAGATTTCCCAATGCAAGCTTGTCACTGCGGCCCAAAACAATCTCCGCGATCGAACGTGTTATCTTTCGGGTCACAAAATTCTCGCCACGCCTCGGGGACTCATGGTTGAACAAGATTCCCGAGCAGATGAACATCCCGTAACTCTCCCGATAATTCACGGCCATATGGTGTGCCGCAACCTTGGCAACCGCATATGGACTGCGCGGATAGAATGGGGTGTTTTCACTCTGCGGGCTTTCCACAACCTTGCCGAACATCTCGCTGCTCGATGCCTGATAAAATCGGGGGGCCTGGCCAGATTCACGGATTGCCTCAAGAATCCGGACCACCCCGATGAACACGACATCCGATGTATATTCCGGTATGTCGAAGCTGATGCGAACATGACTCTGCGCGCCCAGGTTGTATATTTCATCGGGCCTTATCGTGCGGATCAGCTTAGCCAGACTGCTCGCATCGCCGAGGTCACCATAAACGAGTTCTAGTTTGCTCAGATCACCCAAGCCATCCAGAACATCGAGGCGCCCGCGACTTATTGTGCTGGTCCGACGAACGATTCCATATACCTGATAGCCCTTTTTCAGTAGAAACTCGGTCAGGTAGGATCCATCTTGGCCCGTTATTCCTGTAATCAATGCCTTCTTCATTGCGTGACCATTTTCCTTTCTGTCTCGCGTTTATTAAAGTCAGGTGATACCTGCTCGCGTGATATCATGAAGGTGTATTAACCCCACCGGTATAAGGTCGTCGCTGCATACGGGCAACTCAATGATCTTGTATTCGCGCAGAATCTCCAGCGCCCGGACCGCCATCATCGATGGCTGGACATATTTGGGACCATGGGTCATGACCTTATCGATAGAGATGTTCATATCATGGCTCCCCTTCGCCATGTAACGACGGAAATCACCATCCGTGAAGAAACCTATCAGTCTCCCGCCATCATCCACGATACTCGTTGATGCCATTCGAGTCGAAGTCATCGTCAGAATTGCCTGCGAGAGCGGTGTGCCTGACTTGACAACCGGATTACCATCGCCGGTATGCATCAAATCTTCAACGCGTGTCAACAGACGACGGCCCAGTGATCCTCCCGGATGGAATTTTGCATAATCCTCCTCGCCGAACCCACGCGCCTCAAGCAGGATCAGTGCCAGCGTGTCACCCAGGGCAAGCATCGCAGTGGTACTGGCTGTTGGGGCGAGGTTCAGCGGACAGGCCTCGCGCTGGATCGGCATGATCAGGCCACAATCAGCCTGAACGGCCAGTTCCGAATCGGGGTTGGATGTGATTGCAATGAGCCGGGCCTGAACATGCTTAATGTAGGAGATCATCCGCAGGACTTCCTCGGTTTGACCCTTGTATGAAAATGCGATCACAACATCCCGACCTGTGATCATACCCAGATCACCATGGATGCTCTCTGCCGGATGAACGAAATATGCAGGCGTACCTGTTGAGGACAATGTCGCGGAAACCTTCCGGCCGATCAGGCCCGCCTTGCCCATGCCCGTCGTGATGACCCTGCCTTGGCAGTTCAACAGCAGGTCCACCGCCTGCTCAAAACGCTGATCCAATACCCGGACCAGAACCCCGACGGCTTCCTGTTCTACCTCGATGAATGATTTTGCACGTTCCAGTATGTAACTCATCAACGACAATCACCTTGATTTTCTTGTCTCAGAGACAGACCTCTTCAGTAATTTTATGGTTTTCTTTTTCCTTCGTCAATTCCCAAGCCATCATAAATTTTTCCGTCTCTGTCTCTTTGCTTTCCCTCTGAATTTCATGATCTCACCCCTGCGGCGTTGAAGAGATTTTCAAGGATTATATGCTGGACACCTGAACCTGGACGAATATCAATACTGTCAAGCAAAACACCCGCCCAGTCCATCCCGTAATTGGTGGCATAGGAAACCAGGGGGTTGTGACATCGTTCCTGCGTCAATTGGTTCGGGTAAAGGGACGCATTCAGGAGCAGCAGACCATCCCTAAGTTTTTTGTCATTTTCCCGGAGCGCATGACTGAACCTGTCATGAATCACCGCATAACCCCGCTCGACCCGTTCGATCAGCCTGTCGACAGCCCTGCAAACAGATGGATCCTTGACCTTGAGTCCGGATTTCAATTCACACAGGTCGGCCAGTTGATTCACCTTCAGGGATTCAATCCGACCCCGGCCCATGTCAGCCCCAAGACGATTGGACAACAGATTGAAAATGTCATTTTCAGCACCCTGGAAAATGATGTCGGGAGGCAGGCCCATCTTTTCCAGAAACCGCTTCACCCGGGGTTCCAGCAACATAACCTCCGGTCGCGGCCAGCGGACAGGCCGAAATGCACCAAATCGCTCATAAACCGCTTCCACCTGGACTAGATAGGTCGCCTCGCCCGGGCCAACCACCTGAGCCACCGTGGGCAGCAATGTGTCCTGAAGAAGCAGTCGGGTGACTACGTTCATGCTGAAACCGCCGGGCTGTTTCAGGCTGTTCCTAAGATCCGCCAGATGGATTTCACGCTCATGCCTGTCTTCGCCAGCAACGTCACGCAGCAGACATGTGTCCTTATCCTTCAGCCGTATCGCCTGCCGAACTCCTCCATCACGGACCCTGAAAAGGTTGATGTCCATCTCCCTGCGGTGCAAAGTGGGTTTGAAACCAAAATCACGAATCCGTCCCGCCTTGCAAAGGATCTCTCGCGTGCTTTCCCCCGGATGTTCCAGTTCCTTTGCGGCGATGGTCACCGCCCGCTGCTGGACCCAGTTCATGAAAGGGGAAACAATCACAAGACCCGAACCACGAAGCAATCTCAGCAGGGTGCTGCAGAAAGCAGACTCGATATCGTATCCTGAACCGTATTTATTCTCGATCCAGTCTAGGACCTCGCTGCGATATTCCGTGGAATGGGTGGTTTCATGAACAAGCCGTGATAATTGGGGACCGGTCTTGTTCGTCTGGATCCCTCCCACCATCGCCCCCGGGGTCATTCCACGATTATCCATCGCAAAACACACCAAAGAACCCTCCCTACCCAACCAGGAAGTATTTCTGATTTCCTCAAGGTCGTGATCTTCTGATGCGACCCAGAAAACAGGAACCACCCCCTTCCCTTCCCGCTTCTTTTCCAGATCCCGGGCCAGCCTTACGGCAGCGATCGCCTTGTAGAGAACGAGCAACGGCCCGGCTGCAAGGCCCGGCTGCTGTCCCGTGACAACGACAACCGTCCCACACCGCGACAGCTTCCGGATGGAATTCAGGCTTACCCCGTCAGCACCCCATTCCCGATGTTTTTCAATCAGTTCATGAATAGCTTCACCTGGAATCTCCGGCATATCCCGAAGTCGTTCGTCAATACAGTCCCCGATTTGAGATGGATGGCGATGCAGCCGAACAGCGGGCGAGAGCCCGGCAGGCCGTTCTTGCGTCCGAGTGTTGGGCGAAGACATGTTCATCCACGCCCAGAGGGCTTCAGGATAGGAAACTTTTTGGGCTGATGTGGGACCAGTCATAAATACTTTCGATCCATCAACTTGATAAATGGGGCCGACCCAAGATCCGGCAGACACGACATACACCCCGAATATCTGAACTCAATGACAGTTCTCGCGCAAGATATTTAGGTTTTTCAATGAGTGTCAGATTTTTGGATTCGCCAATATTTTGACATCTTGCCTTGATTAATTGACGGGATATTGTCTCCATGTTGATGTTTAGAAATCAATTTCATGGATCATGTAACGTTGATATCACAATCATTATATAGAATCAGGAAATATCTGGAGTTTTATGATGGCTGATGCTGGAAACAATAAGGGCCGTGTCCTCGTGATCGATGATGAGCAGACTATCCGGGATATCCTGCTCAACCTGCTGACAGGCGAAGGGTTCGAGGTTGAAATGGCGGATGACGGGGATGTCGGGATTAAAAAGCTGGAATCTGAAACTTACGATATTGTGATCACAGATTTGAAAATGGAACGGGTCGACGGCCTCGAGGTACTGCGTGCGGTCAATGAGTTGAATAGCTACACGCTGGGGATCGTCGCAACAGGTTATGGCTCGATCGACTCGGCGATCGAGGCTCTGAGGCTTGGTGCGTTCGATTACATCACCAAACCATTCCATCTGGATGAAATCAAGATTCTGATGAGTAAGGCACGTGAATTCCAGTTACTGACGACTGAGAATCGGAAACTCAAGAAAGAGCTGAAGCGGAGTGCGGGACAGGATGTCATCATCGGAAAATCACCCCAGATGGAAAATCTCAACAAACTGATCCGGACCGTTGCCGACAGTGATTCAACCATACTCATCCTGGGAGAAAGCGGAACCGGCAAGGAACTCGTAGCTCATGCGACCCACGACTACTCAGAGCGGACGGACAAGCAGCTGATTCCGGTCAACTGCGGTGCCATTCCAAAGGACCTGCTTGAGAGTGAACTGTTCGGCCATGTCAAAGGTGCCTTCACCGGCGCCACGATGAATCGCGTTGGCCGGTTTGAAATGGCCGATGGCGGAACCATCTTCCTGGATGAGATAGGCGAGATGAGACCAAAGCTAAAGGTGAAACTCCTGAGAGTCCTGCAGGAACAGACCTTCGAACCACTGGGTTCGACCCAGACCCGGAAAGTCAACGTCCGGATCATCGCTGCCACAAACCGGGGTCTCGAAAAGGAGGTCGAGGAGGGTCACTTTCGCGAAGACCTGTTTTATCGGCTGGATGTCATCCCACTGAATATCTCGCCACTACGCGAGAGGATTGATGACATTCCCCTGCTTATCGTAAATTTCATCGAACAATTCAACAGATCGAAGGGCCGAAAGATCACCGGTTTCAGTACAGAGGCCCAGAACCTGCTGCTCGGTTATGGTTGGCCTAGCAATGTTCGGGAACTGGAAAATCTGGTCGAGCGAATGGCGATTCTCAATACCGAAGGGGAGATCGATATCGAGCAGCTGCCTGAAAAATTCCGTGACGGGGTAATCCCGGTCGTCCCGACGGCTAGAACAATCGTCGAAATACGGGATTCCGGTGTTGATTCTAGCAAGCTGGTGGAAAAATTCGAGACACATTTGATCAAGCTTGCGCTGGAAAATGCGAATGGCACAAAGAACCGGGCGGCGGAGTTTTTAAACATGAAGCGTACAACATTCGTTGAAAAAATGCGTAAACGGGGCTTCCTGAACTAAACCCGGCATCCCTGTCGACATGCCGAATCCGCAATTTATATCAACGGTCCCCTCCCCCTGTACATTCCTGAACACAGGGAAGGTTTCGGTGAATTATACACCCAGATCGAGGGGTTTGACTTCGATCTTCGCCCCGTGCAGAACCTGAACGGCGACGTCGTTCTTTTTCCCGAGAAGTGAACGGCCCTCAACCGCCACATCGGTAGTCACCGTCAGGAAAACAGGGTCCATTCGTTCGAACCAGAATGATGCCTGGCCGGCCTGGCGCTTCATGCGGTAGACAATTCGCGCTAACGTCCCGTCGGGATAAATCCTCGGCCCACGAATTGACCCGACCGCGTAATCAATATAGCCCTGATCCGAGTGGGCTTCATTCTTACCGTGTATATCAAACGGGAAATGATCATGAAAATCCCCATCAAATATATTGATACCCGTCTTGATATAATTTTCTTCATCAGCATCCAGGATCTTGATACTACCGGGATCGTAACGGATCCTGAATTTTAATTCATCAAATGCCACTCCGGACGGGTTCAGCAGGACGATGTCAGCATAGGACACCTCCCCGGTCCCGACAAACCGACTTGGCGTAATGACTGCAAGCCTGATTCGCTGACTATCCCCCCCGATCTCTTCGAAATATCCCGAGCGAATATCCTCTGCCATGACCATCCCAGCTCCATTGCGGGACAGGCTGTCGGGAGTTATTTTTACGCGGGCATTCACTCTCAGGTTACTGCCCAAACCCGTTTGCTTGAGAATATCCCTTCCATTGGCCAGAATAACAGACGGATATTCATCCTCCGTCGAGAGTTCAATCGCCGTTTCAAAGGAGGGCTTTAAAGCTTTCCAGTGAAAATGGGCAAGATTATAGATGGCTTCGGGGTCTATGGGATCACGTACCCTGCCCTTGACACGGATTTGGCCTTTCTCACGCCAGACCTTGACCTCAGTTCCGGAATACAGATTACCCTCGATGGGTGACAGGTCCACCCATACAGGGTCGACCAGCTTCGGGTCATACCGGATCCACAGATCAAATATTTCGATCATCTCGTCACCCGGCCGGTAACCCATCAGGGATGTCTGGAATGAATCCCCGACCCTTTGAACATAATTCGAGGGATCAAAAAAGATTGCACTGGATTTGACCGACTGATGTATCTTGATATCCGGCAGGCTGACAGCCTTGGAGCCACGAGCGGTAATGCGTCCGCCACGGCGACGGCCTTCACGCTTCACCACTGTGGATTTCCCCTGTGGCCTTGCGCGCTGGGAACCATCACCACCGCCGATCTTCTCCTCCTGACCGGTTGTTTCCGACGATGATGACGTTGTAATTGAACGTCGATCGCGTCCGCTTCGGCCGCGCTCACGCCCCCTGTCACGACCGCGGTCCCGGCCACGCCTCCGGCTACCGCTGTAATCGCTGTTATAATCTTTGTCACGCCCACGAGCGCGGCTGCGACTGCGTCCCCTATCTCGATCCCGTGACGAGCGCCTGCCTGAATAGCGATCATCCCTGGACCGACTGCGTGAACGGGACCTGGAACTACGGCCCCGATCGGATTCAACATTGCTCCGCCCGCCAAAGCTGGATGAATTCAGGGAACGGCTGCCCCGTTTGGAATTCCCCAAGGAGCTTCTGCCCTGGGTCCAGCAAACCGTCTGAAACGTGAAAAAAAGGCAGAAAACAAAGAGTATGTACCGGGCCAACCTTATACGTGCAACTGGCGCGGAACATCGGATATAAAGTGATTTGACGGTTCTCAAATTGTGATTTTTCCCTGTCAACTTGTCGTCCCCCCCCATCCAATCTGTCTAACTCAAGCCAATGATTCAATCTATTCAAACCGACTGGAATCATTCTCGGCAAGATAGTGACAACCCCGGCTAAAACGGTTCCGCCGTGCGGCGTAAAGTATTGAAAGTGAGGCCTGTACGCCGTTCCTCAATCCGATAAGGTGCTCATCCAGCCTCGTCTGAGCATAAAACGCCTCCACTTCATCCTGCAGTTCACGAAGGATCCTGCTGGCCCTGGAAAGATACCGGGGTGTACGTATCAAGCCCACATAATTCCACATTGTGTACTTGATGGTTAACCAGTCCTGCAAAATCAGTGCCGAATCGGTGGGTTCATTCATATCCGCCCAAGGATCAACGGCCGGAAAATCCCCACCTGCGGGATGCTTGAGGGCCTCCATGATTGACCGAGCGGAACGAACACCCAAGACCAGTCCCTCAAGCAGGGATGTCGATGCCAGACGATTCGCCCCATGCAATCCTGTACAGGCAACCTCCCCAACCGCCCATAAACCATTCAACGATGTCCTGCCATACAAGTCTGTCGCCACGCCACCACAGCAGTAATGCGCTGCCGGCACGACCGGAATAGGATCCTGTGTAATATCGACGCCCAGAGTCAGGCAAGCCCCCGTGATGGTCGGAAACCGCTGTCGGATCCAGTCGGCATTCTTGTGGGATATGTCCAGATAGACACAGGGGTTATTCCCTTCGATTAACTCTTCATGAATTGCACGTGCCACAACATCCCGCGGCGCCAGCGAACCTGACTCGTGATAATGGTGCATGAATTCATTTCCGTCCTCGCGTATTAGGCGTGCCCCCTCGCCCCTCATGCTCTCTGAGATCAAAAATCTCGGGGAATGGGGATGATAAAATGTCGTCGGATGAAATTGTATATACTCAAGGTTCAGCAGCCTAACCCTCGCCCGATAGGCCATCGCGAGACCGTCTCCCCGGGCAGCGTCAGAATTGGTTGAATGCAGGTAAATCCCACCGACACCGCCCGTGGCCAATACGGTCTGACGAGCAAGAATGGTTTCAATCCTGTTCGATGTGATATCCAACACATAAGCGCCAAGGCACATGTTAGGCCTGTAAATATCAAGTTTTTGCCGCGAGTGATGATCAAGCGTCAAAAGATCGACGGCCAGCCACGGCGAAAGCAGCGTGATCCTGGGCTCCGCACAAACCGCCCTTTCGAGTGCATCATTGATATAGAAACCGGTCCGGTCCTTACAATGCAAAATCCGGGGCATGGAATGGGCCGCTTCCTCGGTGATGTTGAAACTTCCGTCCGGACGCCTATCAAAGTCTACACCTAGCTCATTTACAAGAATTTCCCTGACTAGTCCAGGTCCTTCGCAGGCCAGCATGCTGGCAGCCTCGGGCAGGGTTAACCCTGCTCCGGCCCGAATAATATCATCGGATAAAATCTCCGGTGAATCGCCATCGGCGGTATAAATGATCCCGCCCTGGGCCCACCGGGTATTCTTGGAATCCGCATTGACACCCTGATGCAGGAGCACCACGTTGGCACCCCATTGAGCTGCCTTCAGTGCACAAACGGCCCCGGCGATACCGGCGCCAATGACCAGCACATCCGTCTTGATCAAAAGCCTTAACGCCCCCACTTAACAAATGAATACAGAGATATCTTGACTTTTCCCCGTTCCGAACACCAGTTACAACTTACACGACCCAAAGGGATGATGTATAGAGACTCATCCCAATTATTAACGAAATCACAGGCGCCGCCTGACTTCAACCTCAAGACAACCCCCGAAAAAAACCGCCAGATGATCAATCCGCATCTGTCAGTGAAGCCAGATCCCCATCACCACGATATTCCTTGAGCTTTCTCTGGAGAGTCCGGCGACTGATCCCGAGGACTCCGGAGGCAGCCGTAAGGTTGCCATCGTGTCGCTCGACGGCCTTTTCGATCGTAATTCGCTCGACCTGATGAAGGTCGAAAAGTCGCCCGTTGTCCTCAATCGATTCCGTCGCAATCATGCTCGATGGCAGATCGGACAATGAAATATTACGCCCGGCCGAAAATATCGAAACACGTTCCGCAAAATTACGCAATTCCCTGACATTCCCCGGCCAGGTATATTTAGCCATGACTTCCGATACCTCGGAGCTGACCCTCGGTGGCGGCGTACCCTGTTCCAGCACGAACCGCCTAAGAAAATGTTCGAAAATCGGGATGATATCCCTCTGCCTCTGGCGCAACGGGGGAACCTCAAGGCGAACAACATTAAGTCGATAATACAGATCCTCTCGGAACCTGCCCGCCTGAACCATGCTCTCGAGCCGCCTGTTTGTCGCCACGATTAATCTGAAATTAACACGAATCACTTCACGACCGCCGACACGGGTCAGCTCCCTTTTCTCCAGAACCCTCAACAGCTTGACCTGCATCGACAGTGGGATTTCACCGATTTCATCCAAAAATAACGTGCCGCCATCGGCAAGTTCCAATCGTCCAAGCGTCTGTTTTTCAGCGCCCGTAAAAGCACCCCGTTCATAACCAAACAGTTCGCTTTCCAAAAGTGATTCGGGCAATGCAGCACAATGAACCGCAATAAAGGGACGATTGGCCGCATCGGTCATGGACTGATGCAGCGTCTGGGCTACCACTTCCTTCCCAACTCCACTCTCACCCTCAATAAGGACGGTCGATTGCCTGGAACCCAGCTTTTCAACCAACTTCATCAATTCCTTCATGGCCCGGCTCTCAATCACAAAGTCACTTCCACCACCCTTGGCTGGTTCTTGAACCTCGACACGACGTCGCAGCACCTGGACCTCCCTGTCCATTTTACGGTGCTCCAGTACCTTGTTAATCTGGGCACGCATATCCTTCAGGTTAATCGGCTTTGTCAGGTAATTGAATGCACCATTCTTCAAAGCATCAACCGCCGTCTCTATAGTTCCATAAGCTGTCAGGAGAATGACATCCGGCGGATTATTCGCGTCTCGAGCCGTCTTAAGCACCTCAAGTCCGTCCATATCGGGCATCTGAAGATCCGTGATGACGAGATCGGGTGAATGCTTGCTGATTATCTTCACGGCTTCATATCCGCCAGCCGCAGTCATCACGGCATAGCCCTCTCTCCGACAAGCCTCCGCCATGGTCAATCGGTTATCCTCTCGGTCGTCAACAACTAGAACCAGAAAATGACTCCTGTTTTCAGGAGTATCCTTGTCTGCCTTCAGGGCTGATTGGTTCATTTCGGCACCTTCCAATTCGATTCCAGACATCCCCCTTAAAGGGGCCTGCCAGTAAGGATGGCTTCCCCGCAGAGAAACCAACCCGATTTTTGGGTTTACCCGGTCATGTCATAATCTCGGACTGTCCATCGTATTGCGATACTGGCTGGGGGTCAACTTTTTGAGCTCGAGAAACTTCCTGTTGAATTGCGAGAGGTTGTTGAATCCGGATGAGAAACAGATTTCCGCCACGGTCATATCACTCTCCAGAAGAAGCGAACATGCCCGACCGATCCTCAATTCGTTAATATAACGCGTAAAAGTCCTTCCGGTTGTTTTCTTGAAGAACCGGCTGAAGGTACTGGTGTCCATATGGACAAGAGTGGCAATATCCGGCTGCTTGAGTTCTTCGGTATAGTGGCGGTTAATATGACTGCACACCAAATCAATACGCTTGGATACACCAGGCTTGGGCAAGGAACTGAATCCAACGGATGCAAGCGTCACAAGGTCGGTGGAAACTGACAGAATGTGCAGGATCTCCAAAAGACCAAGTAGCTTCCCCATCCCGGCCGTATCATACATTTCCAAAAGCTTATGGTGGAGGACATCGCGCGTTGTCCCTGTCACTCGTAATCCAAGGACAGACTTTTCGATAATATTACGTATACGAATCATCTCGGGACTTGAAAGGAATTTCTCGCCAAGAAATTCCTTATGAAACTGTGTCACGAGAAACTTTCTCTTCCTTCCACTTTCCTGCACTCGTGATTCAGAACACCACGTATGCGGCAAGTTGGGACCGATAAATATCATGTCACCATCATGATATTCGTCGATATGATCCCCAATGAATCGACGTCCTTCATCGTGCAGGATCAGGGTCAATTCACACTCAGGGTGAAAATGCCAGTTAAAGGGCAACTCTGTGTCAACTCGCATGTACTGATGGAAAGAGGTATCATCAACATTAACAATTTTTGCGTAATTGGGTTTCATGTTGTCTTTCCAAACCGTGCATTGCGGACCACTATCCGCCGAATACCGGGTTTTAGGCAAGCATTTCATGGCGGCGAAAAGCATCAAGGGATCGTCCGGGCTAAAATCATCAGAATCTCTCGGAATTTTTCGGGCTGATCTGAAGGGGAATCCCGTCAAAGGGTTTATGAATCCCTCCCCTTCCCGCTGATAAACTCATTCAACGCAGTGTAGCGCCGAGAGCGCTCGGAATTTCCAACCGCACGATGCAGTGCCTTGCGGGTACCGATCAGCACGGCGACCTGGCATGCACGTGTCAGTGCCGTGTAAATAAGGTTACGTTGAAGCATTATCCAGTGACACGTATGGACGGGAATAATGACACAAGGAAATTCGGATCCTTGTGACTTATGGATGGTCGTTGCATACGCAAGTGACAACTGATCCCGGGCCTCATCGGCCAGATAAACAACGGGTTTTTCATCGAAAATGACATGAACTTCCCCACTTTCCATCATGACCTGGGAGACCCGGCCTATATCGCCGTTGAAAACATGCTTCTCATAATTATTGCTCACTTGCATTACCCGGTCGCCTGGGGCAGGCAGCCCGGACGCCATGCCTACCCCGTCTCCCATTATCTGATTTAACGCCGTTTGAAGATTCAGGTTCAGGTTGTCAACACCCAGCTCGCCCTTGCGCATAGGTGACAGGACCTGAATATCATTGATGGGATCCAGGTTGAATTTCACCGGTATCCTTTCCCGTGCCATCGTAACGATCGTTTCCAGAATCTGACCGGTATTTTCACGATCGATGAAGAAATAGTCCGCATGTAAATTCTCGCCCTGAACGGGCGGCTCATGAAGAGGCATCAATCCGCGGTTAATCCGGTGTGCATTGGACACGATCATGCTGCTACCGGCCTGTCGAAATACCTCTGAAAGCCTGGCCACGGGAATGCTTCCAGACAACATGAGATCACCCAGCACGTTCCCGGCACCGACCGAGGGAAGCTGGTCCTCATCCCCAACAAGCAGAAGACAGGTCGATGGAGATACCGCCTCGAACAAGCAGGCTGCCAACTGCACATCGAGCATCGATACTTCATCGACAATCAGAAAATCTGTTATCAGTGGGTTTTTTTCATCCAACGCAAACTGGTGCAGATGCGCCTTGTAACCAAGTAGGCGATGAATTGTTTCTGCTTTAAGATGTGTAGTTTCAGACAGTCTTTTCGCAGCCCTGCCCGTTGGCGCGCACAAGTGAACTTGCAACCCTGCCTGATGAAATATCTCGATGATCGAACGCACCGTGGTTGTCTTTCCCGTACCAGGTCCGCCCGTTAAAATCATCATTCCATTGCGGGAGAATTGGAGGACCGCTTCACGCTGTTTGTCCGCAAGACGAAATCGGGTGCGCTGCTCAAAATCAGCAAGTGCCGCAAGCACATCGATCTGAGGAACCCTTTTCCTTTGCCCTCCAATTTTCAGGATCCGCCGTGCTATACGCATTTCGGAATCGTGAAAGTGCTTCAGGAAAATTGCCTGCTGATCCCCAATGGAATCAGTGATAACTGATTTATTCGAAATCAAGCGGTTGACCTGGACATGAATATTATTGACATCCACTTCGATGAGTTCCATGACGAGTTGATCCAACTCATGGCCGGGCAACCAGGTATGCCCAAAACCCGCCTGGCTCTGGAGAACATAGAATACGGCAGCCGTGATGCGCTCGGGTGAATCCACTGGCAGCCCGATTCGCCGGGCGATCTCGTCCGCCCGGCGGAATCCGATACCACGAATATCCTTAAACAGACGATAAGGATTGTTTTTCACAATCGATAATGCACTCTCACCATAAGTCCTGAACAGTCTCGATGCGAATGCCGGTGAAACCCCGTGTTCGCCGAGAAACGCAATGAGTTCCCGGTCACCACAGGCATGCTTCCAGGCGGCCTTAATTCGGGCCACACCCTTGCGACCTATTTTCGGGACTTCATTCAATCTGTCGATATCATGGTCCATGATCTCAAAAGTGGATTCACCGAACTGTTCATAAATCTTTTCGGCGGTCTTGGGGCCCACCCCTTTAACTGCACCCGATGAAAGGTAGGCAATAATCCCCGATTCGCTGACGGGCAAAGACGGCTTGTACCAGGAAACCTTGAACTGGGGCCCGTACTTGGGATCAATCATCCATTCACCTTCAGCCCGGATGTTCTGTCCAACACCAATCCCAGGCATGATGCCCACCAGTGAGACAACACCATCCGACAACTGGTGTTGCAAAGCAACCTGTGTCTCCGGTTGTAGTTTTGCAACACAAAATCCGTTTTCATTGTTTTGAAAGGTGATCCTGAGTATGACGCCGGCTATCCTGGGAACCGTGGCGACCTCCCCATTAAACGGACCGCGGGCGGTCGGCTGTTTCTTAATAAACGGCATATTTACCCTCTGGAAATACCTCTGGCTGTCCTGCCCGGATTGCCTCATGCGACCGATCGAAGATCACCATCACGCCTAGAGAAGGTGGGATATTTTTATCTGTGCGCCGTCATCCTAGAAGATATTTGAAAAATTTTCACGCAGGTATTGTTTTGCAAGTTCATCCGGACGGATCATTGCCCACGTGTTACTTTCCCGAAATCTCGAGTCTTTTAGCAACTCCCCGATCATCTCATCCCTCGACGGCAAGATATACTCGACCCCCGTGATGGCATTTGGATCAACCGGCTTATCCGTCCTGTCCATCGAATCTGCCTGATACTTCACTTCACCCCTGGGAATCGGATCGATATAAATCAGTTCGCCCGTAGCGGGTTCCACATGAATCGGCGGAGGTTCCGGCAATAACCGATCATTAATCTCTGGAGCAGCCTGCTCATTCACAGCTTCTGGCCTGAAGACAGGTTGCACAGTACGCGTAACCGCCCCCGAATAGGCCTGTGTGATTCTGAGGCTACCCCGTGCCTGTGCGAGTCGGCGCAGGTACTCGGGCGAAAGAACCGTGCGATGGACCGTGTCCATGAATAAATCCCGTGACCCCACGTCTAGCACGGGACGTTCATAGTTCCAGAGGGCTATGCCGGTAGGTCTCATGGCTGCCGCCCTCCGTAATTGGGTCAGGGCATCAACCGCGGGATTAAGATAACCCCCAATCCCGATAAACACCTCAACATTGTTGCGTTCACCGCCAAGCAGAGCCATCGAAGCCCATTGATTGAACAATTCCTTCTCCATGTCCTCTGAACGAAAATTCTTCAGATATATCCTGTCGACCAACCTCCTTTTCATCCAATCGATCCAGTCCTGATGGTATTCCAGGTAGACGGCCGTCCGGGAAAACGCATCCAGATCTGCAGGGGGCAGGCCGTTGGCACGCACCCCGGCTGAAAGAAGGATCTCCGAATTGGCCTGTCTAGCCGTATCCATAACCATCGATAGAAACTGGGTATACGCCTTATTCCGGAAAACAATCCATGAGGTATCATCACTATCCGGGATAGACTTGAGGTTGACTGACTTCTTCCATGACTGGATGGCGGAGGGATGATAACCCCATTGTCCGGCCTCACCCGGGTCACAAACTGAATCAATATTCAATCCGTCAAAATCATAGGTTGAAACGAGTTCTTCGACCAGTTCAGCAGCGTAGGTTTTCACCTCTGGAAGGGATGGTTCCAGATACTGAGCGCCATCCGCGTCTTCGGTCTGATTATCCTGCCGACGATTCAGCCATTCGGGATGCTCCCTTCCAACATGCCCGGGTGGATGGGGAATCAGGCCAGTCGCAGATCCGATACTTAACGGACTGACCCATGCAATGATCTTCAAGTATGGGGCTGCTGATCGCAGCGCGCTGATGAATCTTTTGAGTGGATCCACTTCACCCGAAACCCCGAATACGGGCGGAATGAGAGTGGATGGATAATAGGCACGACCATTATACACCACCTGAATAACCAATTCGGTGAAGGGCAGCGCGGCCAATTCCTGAACCTGTTTATCGACTTTGAGATGATCCCGGTAATTTAGATTTCCCGCCGGCATCCATATTGAACCGACCAGCAGATCAGCCTCCGGACTGGTGGCGGGATCGTCCATACCCTCCTGGGCGTAAACGAGACAGGGTGACGAAGACCCAAAGGTAAAAAGGATCAGGCCCGAGCACGACAGGAAGAAACGAAAACATCGCATGGCTGGAACCTCTCAGAAGTAAGCTTAACTTTTTTTAAACCTAAAGGACTCAATACGCAAGATATAAACCCGGACCCACCCCGGATGATCTGCCACCCATTCCTCAAAAGCCCCGCAACCATGGGTCGAATCCCGAATGTTATAGACATCCAACATACCATTGACCTGATATGTCTGGTAGGCTTTGTAATCGGAATTCATTTGTGGAGGCACACTAGGCTTTAATGCTTGTAGACTCGCATGCCCATCTCCAGGACATCCAGTTCTCCAAGGACCTCGCCCTGGTCATCGACAGGGCCCGATTGAGCGGGGTGGAGGCTGTGATCTGTATCTCCGATCGAATCGAAAGCAGCCATGGCGCAGTCCGGCTTGCAACCTCCTTCACGGGAATTACGGCCAGCGTCGGGATTCATCCCCACCATGCTGACACCTGGTCCGAACAAACCTCATTTGAACTACAGGTACTGGCTGACCGGCCCGAAGTATCGGCTGTGGGTGAAATTGGCCTTGATCATCACTGGCCAGGCTATGACGGAGACCGCCAGATCCAATGTTTCATGGAGCAGGCCCTTGTCGCTGCAAAACTAAACAAGCCAATTGTCGTGCATTGTCGGAATGCCTACGAAACACTTATTGACCTCCTCTCTTCCGAGAGGACCCTGCCTCACCACGGCGTTATCCATTGTTTCGAGGGGACTGCCGACCAAGCCGCCCGATTGATCGGTATGGGGTATTATCTGGGTATCGGTGGATCGATTACTTATCCCTCATCCGATGATCTCAGGGAGTTGGTGAAAGCCACCGGCTTGGAAAGAATCCTGATCGAAACCGATGCACCTTACCTGCCGCCGCAGATCTGGAAGGGATATAGAAACGAACCGGCGTTTATTCTCGATACGCTCAAGATCCTTGCATCCTCGGCGGGTGTCAGTGAAATACAAGCTGCTGATCAGACCCGTTCAAATACCACCGATCTGTTTGGGCTGAATCAAGCATTCATGCAGCATGCATGCGAAAAGGACCCCGCGATCTCAATTTCGGGCCGTGCCGAGATCTCTTTGACAGCAGGGTCCAGTGCAAAATGCCATACGGTCGACGTAATAACAAAATCTGGGCCAAAACCCATGCTTGACTGGGATCAGTTGATCGGCAGTGCACGGGAAATGAAGTCGCAAAATAGGGATGTCATATTGAATATGGATGAATCTGCGCTGAAGAAATACAAGACCCGTCTTGCGGACCTGGCCGGCCTGATTGATACCCTCAGCATTCATATGCCGGATGTCGATCGGTTATGCTGCGAACAGGGTCAAAGCTGGGATTTCCTCGCTGATTTGACACGTGAATGCAGGCTGCTGATCCCTGATATCATCATCAAGGCCCCCGTCGGGAGTAAAGCCGGACCGGCGACACTCAAGCACTTGATCGAGAAGAGATTAAAAGTCAGGTTCATGCTGGTAGATTTTCGAGACCAAGAGCTATCCATGGATTATTCCACTCCAACAGAAACCCATAATCATGAGAAATCCTGAATTCAGAATCAAAAAACGCATTACCGCCCTTATCCTTCTTGTTGTATCGGGGTTGATGATACTTCCCGGACCGACCGGGCAAACACAGGGCCAGAATGCCTTGGCCCCAATGCCCGATTCCGAAAACATCAAGAAAACACGGGAGAGGCTTCAGAAACTTCACCGCGAACACGAAGCATTGAAACGGGTTGTCAAAATGATCGATGTCGATCGTATAACACACCATCCACATCGCGTCACGAAGGATGCCGCATACCTGCGGATGATCAGCGAGATGGATTCACTGAGGTTGATTTGTCATTTCCACAGGCTCGAGGAAACACGGGCCCACAAGGATCCGAGCACGTCAATCGACACAATCATATTTCCCATCCTTCATAGAGGTGAATTCTGGCTGACCATTCCGGCCGGCCGGTGGTCCTGACACATCTCAACAGGTCATCCAACCCGTGGAAAACTGATTCACTTCCCAAAGAATGCGCTTGACGTAGCTGAAGGAACCGCCCTCGAAATCATATTCGACGAAAAGGTCGGAAATATGCTCATAACTCTGCTAGCCAAAAAATCATCTGCCTCACAATGAACAGTCTTGCCGATCTTACGGCTACAAAGACGGATGTGGATACTTCCCATCCGGATTCATCTTCAGTAGCGCTCTGGCCTGGGCTGACGTGACATAAGATCCCGCAAGGCTGCCCGGGGTGAGATTCCCCGGTATAGTATCTGGTAAACGGCATCGATGATGGGCATATCCACATGATACCTGCGGGAAAGCTGCCATGCAGACTCAGCAGTCGGGTAACCCTCGACCACCATGCCCACCTTCTCCAATGCCTGTTTCGCCAGGATATCGTCCGCAAGCAGTTTCCCAAACAGATGGTTACGTGAATGCCTGCTTGCAGCTGTCACGATCAGATCCCCCATCCCGGACAAACCCATAAAGGTCTCCCGACAGGCGCCGAGTTCAACACCCAGCCTGACGATCTCCGCAAGGCCCCGGGTGATCAGCGCGGCTTTCGCATTATCCCCAAGTTCCATTCCATCGGCAATTCCGGCTGCGATCGCGATGACGTTCTTCAATGCACCCCCGAGTTCGACACCCCGCATATCACCATGCGAATAAACCCTGAGGTAAGGTCTGAAGAAGAGGTTCTGAATACGGGTTGCCCTGTCCGGCGACGTTGCGCTGGCCGTCAGGGTTGTTGGTAGACCTCTAGACACCTCTTCGGCATGGCTGGGGCCACTCAGGACGCCTGTATTCCGTCCGGCAGATTCACCCAGGACATCTTCAAGCACCTCATGCATCAACATCAATGTTTCCTGCTCTATACCCTTGGTACAGATGATCCAAGTGGTCTCCGCAAGGTCCACACCGGTTTCCAGCAACGTCTGGCATAGCGCCCTCATGGCCATGGATGGAACGACAATGACCACGGAACCAGCCTGCTCCAATGCTGGGATCAGGCTGTTGACCGGCTCAACACCCTCATGAATGTCAAAAGACCCGAGTCTCGGATGACGCCGGGTCCGACTGATGGCCCCGACCAGTTTCTTGTCAATATCCCAACAACAGACACGATGGCCGTTCTCAGCCAAAACATGAGAGAGAGTGATCCCCCATGTACCGCCGCCGAGTACAAGAATATCAACGGATTCGTCCTGCCGTCCGGAATGACTCATGGCTGGACATCCTCACGCCGGCCAGGACAAACCGGATTCTCATGATCGAAAACCCTGCATTCCGTCCCGTCAACCAAGCGCCTGATATTCGTCCGATGCTTGTAAATGATCATGCCGGCAAGCAGCGATGTAATGATGCAGGATGTCCATGGCTTGGTTTTATAATCCACTATCAGGATCAGAAGCGGGAGAAGTGTTGCACAGGTGATTGAGGCCAAGGATACATAGCCGCTGAGCCAGACAATGAGCATGCCGATGACCAGGACAATCAGGAGTGGAACAGGCACAATGGCCAACAGAACCCCCAAGCTTGTGGCCACGCCTTTCCCGCCACGAAACCTCAGGAATGGGGTAAACATGTGTCCTGATACCGCCGTCAGACCTATCATCCAATGCCAGCTGTCCAACGGTATCCAGGATGGGGCAAAATATTCCGCGACAAGCATCCATACAGGCAAATATCCCTTCAGGACATCAAGAATCAGGCAAATGATACCGCAGCGTCTCCCAAGGACACGAAACGTGTTGGTTGCACCAATATTTCCACTGCCATGAAGGCGAATATCAATGCCTCGACATCTCCCAAGGAGAAGCCCGGTCGGAATTGATCCAACCATATAGGCAAGAAAAAAGGCTATGACAACAAGTAAGATATCCATCACAACAATACCTCAAACGGGCAGAAGTGGGCCAGCGGGATTCAAACGGCCCCCAAAGGGCATACCAGGACACCGGCCCGTTCCTTGCCAATTCTATAGCGATCCTGGGGGTTGGGAGCAAGCAATGATTGAAATGAAAAAGGTCTTGCCACCACCGACTCGTATAAAGAGAATAAACCCAATATATAGTTGGAGAAGGAGGTCTCCTGTGGGCCGGAACCTGTATTCATGCCGGGTTCTTCCAGAACCGTATGGATATGGGAGGGACGAAACATCCCAGGCGGAAGGAGGCGACTCATATGCCACGACACAATCTTCTCAAGGTAGGGTACAAGGTAAATAGACAGAGTGCCGTACTGTATTTGACGGGCGAACTGATAGCCGAAACAAGAATCGAACCAGAGCGTATTCTCCGCGACTGGCTTGAGAACGGCGTACTTTTCGTCTGTGTTTGCTGTGATGGCCTGAAACATATCGACAGTGCCGGGATGTCTACCTTGCTCGCTGCTTCCCACCGATATCATCATGCGGGAGGTGAAGTTGCAATTGCCGAGTTGGAGGACAATATCAACTGCATCCTCAGCGACTCCCTACTCAAGAGATATTTCAAATTGTATCCCACCCTGCGTCAGGCCTTGGAATATCTGAAGGGGCCTGAAGACGAACTGGACCGCAGGAAAAAAGCTGAACAGGATGTCAAGGCTGATCTCGCGGCCGATCGCGATAATAAATCGGGCAAGAAGGCCATGCCCATGAAGGCTGTGCGCAGCAAAACAACACGAAAAAAGACAACCCCGAGAAATAACGCCGGGAAAAAAACAACACGAAAAAAAACAACCACCAGAAAAATAACCACAAAAAAACCAACACAAAAAAACAACCCCACCACCAAAATAAACAAAAAAAAAACAAACAGAAAAAAAAAAAAAAAAC
>CAYYNQ010000009.1:0-63938 GCA_964473105.1 uncultured Candidatus Sumerlaeota bacterium
TTTTCCAACGGTCCTATTATCGCAACGGCAGGGCGCCCATGAGGGAGATCTCACGTGTGAACCCCGACCTGCGGATTGTCTGGTAAATCCTGCCCCCGGGGGGATGATCGTGGCCTATGTCCGGGATGTCCGATGTGGGCAGCATCTCCGCGCCTGTTGCCGGGCCGGGTGGTATCACGCCAGATACTTCGGCAGTTCGTGGAACCACAGGATCAATTCTGAAGTCAGGTTGAACACGATCGCGTCGTCCTCATCCGGTATTCCCAGGTCCTTGCCGTATCTCCACGCCCCGTCATCATCCTGGTAGCTGGTGAGGTAATCCAGGATCGTGATCGCCTTGTCCTTGAAAACTGTTTCACCCGTGATCCGGTAGAGCAGGCAGCAGGCCCAGCATTGTTTCCAGCAGCCGAACGATGCAGCGGCATCGTCATGGCATTTCAGGAGGAAATCGTTGTATTGCCTGGAGGCGTCAAGATACGTGCCTTGTCCCGTCAGGATATGGACCAGCGCCAGGATTGCGGCAGCGATCCCCACTGACCAGAATGCCTGGGAAGGCTTGTCGGTGGACACGCTGTAAAATCCGGCTGATTGTCCCGGGATTGCAACAAGCGGTTCCCCCTGTTCATTGGTATACAGGCAAAGGAGGTCCATGTTTTTCTGCCGCTCCATGGTCCGGATGAGATAATCGGCCGCCCGCAGCAACTCGGTTTCACGTCCCAGGTAACTCAACACCTGGCAGGCAGATGAGGTGGAGGCAATGTCCGTCAGTTCCTTGTAAGTCCCGCCGGTTGGGTTGGAATAAAATCCCCCGTTGGAGTTGCTTTGCTGGCCCAGCATGTAGTCAATGCCGGGCTTTGATATGTCGAGGCGACCATTCAGAAGGGCCGACAGGCAGAACCACGCATTGTGATAAAGGTAGAGACGCCATTCGAAACCGTCCTTGGAGGGTTCGATCTTGTATTCATCACAGGCCCGGAAGTCACCGTCATGCCTCAGGTATGCACCCTTGATATGATCCAGGACCTTCATGGCCTCCTCATTGCGGCCGGCCTTCAGCAGTGCCAGCGGGGCCTTGGGATAACAGTTGAGCAGCGGATTGTTCGCCCGGAACGAACCGTCGTCGTTCAGGTTCCTGAGCAGCCAGTCCAGTCCCTTCTGTCGGGTCTTTTCATATTCGTTCATTTTCATGATGCATGATCCGTTCCGGTGAGCTTCAGGAATACCGGGAAGTCCCTGACCAGCAGGTCGGGGACCAGGGTTCCGTTGTTCACATGGTGAAATTGTCCCTTCTGGGTGGTGCCGTTCAGGATATCCAGGATTTCCAATCCGTCTGTCCGTTTACCCTGAATGAGGACATCCGTCTTGATTGCCTGGGAGGTGTCATCCGCGTCGATCGGTCGCCAGAGCGCGATCAGTTTCCCCCCGGGGGAACTGAACTCATGCATTTCGATGGCGTCGGTCTGGTTTCCCGCGCTGATATCCAGGGTCGAGGTCGGGCGGGCCTCGTCCATCACCGTGCACAGAGTCCTCAGGCCATAGTAGACCGGCGCGGGCGCCTGGGATGTGTCCGGCGAACCGGATGGGCCCACCCTCAACAGGCCCGCGGTAGCCTTGGGATTGTAGTTGTGCCAGGTCTCACACCAGAAAAAAAGGATATCGTTCGAGGCGTGGAGAATTGCATTGCGCAGTCCGTACTTGGCCTTTTCCAGCTCATTGGATGGCGGCCTGGTGCCATGCCAGTATTCATTCGCGATAAAACCGCCCCGGTAATCATGCCTGGCCGCGATTTCACGGCCCTTGTCCAGCATCTGCTGGGACGTCGTGATCTCCGGGTAATCGGGGAGCGCGACATCACGTCTTTGGGGGGCAAGGACTTCCGGCCGGCCCGGTTGATAAGGATGCCAGGCGACGAAATCACCTAACTGGCCCGCACCGCGGCTCAGCAGTGCCTCGAAAATCCGCGGCACCAGAAATGGGACCATCGCCCCCCAGATGATCTTGTGATCCGGGTTGGCTCCACGGATTTCCTCGGACGCCACGCGCAGCAGTTCCGTGTAATCATCGTAGGGTTCATCCGTTTCCGGCCAGTCCGGCGAAGATGAGACGTCGAAATATTCATTCCAGATTTCCCAGTAGCGGACATATTCCCCGAGTTCCCGGATCATGAAACGCACATACTCCCGCCAGGCGTCGAACTGTTCCCGTGTTTTGGGGTGATTGTGTATCGTGTGGTATGATCTGAATACATTGCCATGATCGACGCCCGGGTAACTATTCTGATAGACAGGGGCTCCACGAAACATCGGCATGGTATAGAGGCACTGTGCGACCGTGACACCATAATCCGTCGCCTCGATAAGCGCATCCTTTGTTACCGGGTCGAGTTTCATGACCCCCGGGGTTTTTTCCACATAGAACCAGGTTGTCGTGTCTGTCCAGTAACCGGTTCGAACCCATTTGACACCCAGGTCATACATCAGCGGCCAGAGATCCTGGCGTGTCTGGCGCCTGTTTTGGAAGCCGTAGTTTGTCGAGGAGACAAAAACCATGCCGCCGTTTGATACGAGCGCCATGTTGCGTCCCGCCTGGTCGATCAGTTCCAGCTCGGCCAGGCCGAACCCGAAGCCACTAAAAAACTGGCGCGTCTTTTTTGCGATGATCCGCAGCCCGTGGATCACCTTCCCGATCTCAAATTGAAGCACCTGGATGGACGCCTTGGTCCCGGACTTGTGGTCCTGGAGGGTACCGGGTATCGGCTGATCCTGGACTTCCCTGATCGTCTGCCAGGTCGTTCCATTTGTTGAGACCTGGATCAGGTAATGCTCTGGAACCAGGCCGGGCCAGGTCCACATGCCGTCGGGTTGTGTGGTAAAAATCGGGAAGTGTTTCGGCGGCACAAGCTTCACATGATCAATCAGTGTTGGACGCGGCAGGTCGATGCGGATCCACGGTTCCTCCGACCCGGCGGGCCAGGACCCGCGATCCACCCAGGCGGTTATCGGGTCGCCGTCAATCGCGTGGACCTCGGTATAGGGCAATTCCTCGTTTTGGGCGCTGCTGGGCAGTCTTGACGGATTGACCCCGATATAATTGGAACGGATCTCATAGGATTTTTTGGGGACGATCTTCGTGATCGGGTCATGATTGTTTTCCTGGAGCATCAGCCCTGGAACAGATGTGGGACTGACCCCATAGATTGCAACATCGCCGATCATGTAGACGGGATGCCCGTCGACCATCGACACCACCGGGAATTCATAGTCCCGCATATTGACAGATCCACCGGGTTTCAATTGCTCTGCATGACAGAATACGCCCATGAGCAGCAGCGAGCATGTCATCCATGTCTTTTGTGTATTCATGAATATATCCATCCTCTCATTCATGAGAACCCATGCCGTGGACCAGGCACCCAACGGGGTCCAGGGATCCTCAGTCATCTTCCAGCAGAGCCATGATCTGCCGGTAGCTTACCTCGGCCGCCTTGACCGGGTCTTCCTTGAGGATTTTCCTGTAATAATGAAACGCCTCGTATTCAACCGTATAGTAACCGTTGTATTCGACCTCTTCGAGTGCGTCAAACACCGTGTTCCAGTCGATGACCCCATCTCCCGGCAGGGGATAGACAAACGTCTCGTCCTGGAAGCCCGGGTTGCCGATCGCATCCTTGAGGTGGACATGCGTGATTTTGGGACCCCACTGTCTGATGACCCAGGGGATGTCATTCCGGGCCAGGTGGTGATGGGAGGGATCCATGTTGATGCACAGGTAATCTGAATTGATGTGATCGAGAAGATGATTGCAGGTGTAGAAATCCCTGCACACCATCCCGTTGCAGATTTCCAGTGCCAGGATGACCCTGCACTCCTCCGCCACGGGAACGATTTTCTCATATGCATCCATCACCATGTTCCAGGCATCACCCTCCTGGATGTCCCGGTGCAGTCGCGGGTTGCCCTCATCCCAGAAACGCGGGCCCGTGAAGACATTCACCATCCCGATCCCGGCCTCGGCAGCCGCCCGGACACATTCCATCGTGTGCTCGGTCCGTCGGTTCCGTTCATCTTCGTCCCGGGTGATGTAATCATCCTGGATCATCACCTCAATGGTCTCCATGCCGCACCGGCGCGGGACTTCGCTGAGTTTCTTTCTCTGCTCCGCGGTGGTCACCTGCGGGTCGAAGTGCGGGATATCCCATTCAACGCCCTTGTAGCCGATCCCGGCGAGGACATCGCAAACCTGTTCAACCTCCATCTTGTAGAAATCCAGGGATGCCTTGAATCCGATCTTCAGGTCTCTGCGGCCCAATGGTTCAGCCCTCCCGGACAACGCAGGAGTCACGCTGCGCCGGTTTTTTCTGTGAGGGGGTGTCGGCAATCCCGAAGGAAACCCCGCCCGAGCGGCCGAACTCGCGGGCAGTCATGAACTCGACCACGGCGGTCTTCCCGGAGTCGCGTGCCCGTTCAAGTGCAGGCCGGATGTCCTCGACCTTCTCGACACGCTCGGCATAAGCGCCGAAGGCCCGTGATATTGTCACGTAATCGGGGGTGTATGGCTCGCCCGTCTCCCCATCGGAAAACTCCGTCGCGAAATGGCGGTCCAGGTGATTGATGAGCAGGTCACGGATGCTGAGGTGTCCGTAGTTGTTCAGGACCGTGCAGATGATCGGCAGTTTCAACTGGACGGCCGTCGCCAGTTCCTTGAGGCACATCAGGTAATCGCCGTCACCGAAGACGGCCACAACCATCCTGTCGGGAAAGGCCAGCTGGGCGCCGATTGCGGCAGGCAAGGTCAGGCCCATCGGCGCAAATGATGACGAGGTGATGCACGAGCGCGGGTGATAAACCGGGAACTCGTGCAGGATCTGCATCTGTGTATAACCCGCGCCCCCGACAATGATGCCATCCTCGGGCATGAACGCACGCAGTTCCCTGAGAAAACGGCTTGTGCTCATGGGCAGCTCATCCGTGGCCAGGGCATCAAGCGCATCCTGCCATTCACCCTTCAATTGCCGGAGTTCCGCGAAGTATTCCGTGTCCCGGTAATCCCTGGGCCCGGTCATTTCGCGCACAACCTCAAGCAACCCCCTGAGGAAGGTCCGGATGTCCGAGGTGATACCCATCTCGATGGGATACGCCCGGCCGATCTCCTGTGGATCCATGTCCACCTGGATGACCCTTGATGGGGGGATGTTGAAGCTGACCCCCTGGACATAGGAACTGGATGACCACTCGGCAAAGCGGTAACCGAGTGCAAGGAAGACATCGGCCTTCTTGCACAGTTCCGTGCCGCAGGGCGACCCCTTGAAACCGGTGTAAAACGCACAGAGCGGATGTTTTTGTGAAATGGCGCCTTTCCCGGCGAAGCTGGTCACGACCGGGATGCCGAGGTATTCGGCCAGTTCTGTCAGTTCGTCACTCGCATCGGACATCAGAGCGCCGCCACCGGCGAGCAACACGGGCCGTTTCGATTCGATGAGTTCCCCGGCAACTTTTTTGAGTGTTTCACGGTCCGGGCCCACTCTTGTATTGATACGGAAGTTGTTTTCCCCCACCAGTTCCACGTCGACGCTCTGGGCCTGGACATCCATCGGCAGGTCGATATGGACCGGCCCCGGGCGGCCTGTGGTCGCAATCCGGTAGGCAGCGGGAAGGATGTCAGGCAGTTGCTCGATATTCGAGATCAGCCAGCTTTTTTTTGACATGAACTGGGTGACGTTGGTGAAGTCGGGGCGGTGCCTGCGCTCGACGCCCTGAAAGGGCCCCTTGCCGAAAAAATAGGTCTGCCCTGCACCCGTGAAAACCAGCATCGGGACCGAGTCCGCATAGGCCGTGGCCATGCCCATCAGGGTGTTATAGGCGCCGGGACCGACCGACGTGAAGACTGCCAGCGGTTTCCCGGTTGCCCGGGCGTAACCGTCGGCGAGATGAACCGCATTCTGTTCATGCTTGGCCTGGATGACCTGGATCCTGTCTTGGTAGTCGATGAAGGCCTCGGCCAGGCACAGGCAGCCATGACCGATGATCCCGGTCATGATCGGGATCTCGAACTTCACAAGATACTCCGCGATCAGTTCACCGCAGGTATAACGTGGCATCTCTCTGCTCCCCCGACGTTTTGCAGCTGACAGCCCGGATCAGGCCGTGTGTTTTGCATGACAGCCCCCCCCGGCGTGTATCGGGGGCCACCTATTCTGGTGTAAAATACAGTGCCAAGGCTATCCCGAACCGCCCGGATTTTCAATCTGAATCAGGGTGTGGCTTGACGGCGGCCGGTGAAGTGATGGTCGTTTTGAACGCAGACAGGCGGACCGACCAGGTCGATCGAACGGATGCTTCCATCTTTCCTGCGGCCTGTTTTCAGGCGGTGCAGGAATGTCTTCCTGATGTGCATGTCCGTCCTGCGGGTTCCCTTGGCGCCCGTGGTCCATTCACCATTCAATGACCTTATCGGGGATGAAGCCGGTCCTCTTCACCATCGGCGCCCTGTCTTTCCTGTAACGTTCCCGCTGGTAGATCGCAGTTTGGTACCCGGGGATGGACATCTTCGGGCGCACGTCCACGACCGTGTTGCCCTTGAACTCGTAAGTAAATTCGATCGGGTTCACTACAGGGCAAAGCGTGATCTTCTTTTTGGAATAGACCATCGGGAACCGGATCACCACGTTGTCCCCCGAGTCGAGGTCGCGGACCGTGATGCGCCGGTGTTTCCAGTTGGGTATGACAGCCCGATCGTTCACCGTGACCTCCACGTCGTTTCGCTCCACCCAGTCGGGGATCCGCACATCCATCGAGTCCGCCTGCTTGATTATGAATTCCACTTTCCCCTCGTAGGGCAGATGACTGAGGACATCGACCCATTTGGAAACCCGGTTCATCAGGAGATTGACACGAGCCCGTCCGTCGTCAGCCCGCACAATGGCTTCCCATGCATAATAGAGGCCCTGGGCGCCGTTGCCCGTGCAACAGCCGGAGACTTCTTTCTCACGGATATGGGTGGGTCGGCCGCCGATCACGAACGAACCGATGGTGAAGTCAGGTCCGGTCACGTGCTGCTGCTCGACAAACTGGTTACGCACGTAGCGGTCCACGTCATCCCAGTAATCCCCAATTCCCGCATCGCTCAGGCGGATCGCCAGGGCGATCATGTCGGCGATCTCGCATGTCTCGCAGCCGGGACCGCACGATGTCCACTCGATGAAATAACCGATCTCGGCTGAACTGAAGTGCCGGGTGAACTCGTAGCCGTTGCGCACGAACTGCCTGAGGTTATCATCATCCATGAGGATGGCATACATCAGCAGCGCCCGCAGCATCGCGACGTGACCGTGCAGGTGGCCCGAGTAGGCGGCATCGCCGTATTGTTTCTCGAGCTCGGGAAAATACCCGAATGTGTCCCAGAATTCCGGCCGGGTCACGAAACGGACCAGCCGGCCCGCATAGTCGAGTGAGGTTGCGTCACCGCTGATGATGTGCCAGCGCAACAGGCCCTCGATTGCTCCGGAATAATACATATGCACCCCGAACCGGCCGTCGAACCAGTGGCCGTCCTTTTCAAATCCGGCGCGTTGATTGGGGTCTGATAAGTAGGGTGGGGTCAGGAGGGCACCGACGGGTTCATCGGTATTCTGCCAGCCGCCGTTTTTCAAATAAGAGAACGGTTCCTGGAACCCGTATCCGGGACCTTCCCGTTCCCACCAGACCGCAGAGGTAGGGTAATAGGCAAAATCCTCCTTGAGGATGGTGATTTTCTTGCGCCCCTCAGCCATCCCTTTCATGTGCTGAGGCCAGATGGGGTCGTTTCCTATGGCACGGTAGTATTCCATGCCACGCAGCATCCGGCCCTGGGCCATCACGCAGGCCCAAAGCCCGTTGGGGGACCATTCCCCCCCAAGGTATAGAAGCCCGTCGTCACCAATTCGATCAAAAACAAGCTTCTGCAGGTTCCTATGCTCGAGTTCCAGGTTTCGTGTGCTCCCGCTCATGACCCGTAGAAGCGGAAGCGCCTCGGAAATTTTGGGGGAACAGGCCGAGCCAGCCCCCCCCATCTTGCTGGGTTGTTCTGTCAGCGGCCGGATGGCCAGGCCCGCACGCCAGGCGAGGTCGAGCGTGTCTGGCATCGTGACTTCATGACGTTCACCCGCCACCGGGTCGGGAAGCTCAAACAGGGCGATATAATCGAGATCGAAGTGATACCCCGTTCGGTCCTTCTGGGTGTAGAAATGATTCACGCCGACATGATTGGGGCCCATTGGCATTTTAAAGGTATCCGTCGCGGCATTGCTGAACAGATCATCCCGCTTTGTCATCTCGGCCCATAACGGGCTGGATGGATTGCGCAGGTCCCCGTTGTATTGCCACACGGTAATCGTGGCTGAATCATCAATCCGCAGCATCAGGCTCTGGGGTTCCTCATTCAGGATGGGCGTATCGTTCACAAACGTCAGGGCATGTCCATCGAGGGGCCCGCTCAGCCAGTTCGTGAAACCCACGTTCCTGCTCGTGACAAAGAACCCGCGCTGCCGGCTGACATCTTCTTTGCCGTTGAACGCGTTCCATTCCGGATTGCCTGCAAACCCAAGCTGCATGTCGCCGCCCTTTGCATTGACGGGGATCGTGAAGACGAAGATCAGAGCGTAGGTCCTACCGGCGATGAGGTTGACCGGGGTGTCGATATGCTGGTTGATCTCCCGGCCGGGCTCCATCGGCATCCTGAGTGACGACATCCCATCGTAGATGTTGGGGGTGGTGAATTTCTCGTTCCAGCGCCATACCGGGTCGGTGTTGGGCGGGGTTCCGGGCGGTGCCATCACGCCGGGGGAGGCATCGGTGAAATCCTCCTCAAGGATCACGTTCGGGGTGGTGACGTGTGAGCCGGCCGTAACCAGCGACGGGAAGGAAAGAGATGACAGGCTGAAGGCAATGAGAACAGCTGTGAACCTGATATTGATGGGTCGAATTGTCATATATGACCTTCCATGAGAATTATAGGTTGCAACCCTGCTTGTATTCGTAATCGTCATCATGATCGATGCGATCATAAATTTCCGCAAAAGAACTGAGAATCAGGCAAACCGACAATTGTCGTGAGCTACCTAGTGGACTTCAAGGACCTGACCGACAAGGCATCCAGGCATTATCAACCGCCAACTCATTCGATGTCGACCTCGCCCCCGATTTTGATGGCGATTTCAATTTGGATTCAAATCTCCGTGATCTTTGTGGTCAAATTCCCCTGCGGTCTCAGCAATTTGTCGTCCCTGACCGAAATTCCTTCATCTCTTCACCAGTCAACTTCCAAATCCGGGCTGAAGGTCTCGACCTGTTTCCAGAGCGTTTCACCCATCTTGTAGTGGGAGCGCTGATAGAACGGGGCGTTGAGTCCCTTCGGCCAGATGTCAACCACGTCGTTCCCGCGCATCTGGATCCGGACATGTTTGGGGTTATTCCCGTCCGTGGGAAAGGGGACATCAACTTCATGGTATTTCTCGACCATCGGGAACTCGATGGTCACGACATGACTCATCCCGACCGTGCCGAGTTTGATGTGATCCTGCATCCCGGGTTCATTCGACCAGGTCAAATCCATCGCCATCCCGTCGTTGAAAACCTGGATTGCGTTCCTGTCCACCCACCCGGGGATGCGCACTTCCAGCCCCATCGTCCGTTTCATCTCGATCTGGACCCTGCCTTCGTAAGGGAGATGACTCTTCACCTCTGCCCACTTCGAGCTGCGGTTGAGCAGCAGGTTGACTTTCAACAAACGTTCGTCGGCGCTGAGGATGGACTCCCAGGCATAATAGATCGCACGGGCGCCGTTCCCCATGCAGCAACCGCACCAGCCGAAACGGCCCGAAGTCATGCCGATCCATCCGGGATACCAGTCATTGATACTCGCCCAGGTGGCAAAGGCACCCAGTGAACGTTCCTTGACCCGGTCGGTGGTATATACATCCGGAATGCTGTTGGCCTCCTCGAAAGGCGTGTTGCCGAGGGTTGTGCCCTTGGATTCCTCGAGCATGACCACGCGGTCGATCCAGTCGGTGTTGGTGATCTGCATCTCGGCAAACTCGTTTCGCACCCAGCGATCCAGGTCATCCCAAGCGTCATGTTTTCCTGCACGGCTCAACATCGCGGCCAGGCAAACCATGTCGGCCATTCCGCAGCCCTCGTTGGTTGTATGGGCCTGCACCGGCATGTGCTCGGGGAAATGCCCGACCAGCGGAACACCCGTGGTCTTGGAGAACTCGTAGCTCTTGATGACAAAATCAATGAGTTCATTGTCGTTCATCACCAGGCCGGTCTCGAGCATACCCATCAGGGCATTAAGGTGCAGATGGAAATGGTTTGAAAACGTGCCGTCCGGATTGAATGATTCGGACACGTCCTTGATCCAGTAGCTGAGTTTACTCGCCACCTCGCCGGCCGGTTCGTATTTGCTCCGGGCATAATACTTGGCGCAGGCCTGCATCACCGGCGAACAAAAACTGATCGCGTTGAGCCCGGTGATGGGCGGCGTGTCGTTATCTACACTGGCCCGTCCCTTGCCCCCGTAGGAGGACTGGCTGTAGGCGATCAGCTCGCCATCTTCATTGAGGTAGGTGATGTCTCCGGGGAAGTAACCCCATTTGCCGCGATCGTTCAGCTTGGCGCGGAACCCATCGACCATCCGTTTCATGAAGGCATCGTATTCCTGGTTTTCCGGATCGGCCGCGCTGTAGGCTTCGAGGGCCAGCAGTGCGCGTCCCGAGGGCCACATTGCCGCGATATGCGCGGCGTCCTCGGGCGGGTTGGCGTTGGCCAGGAAGCTGCCCCAGTCGTCGAACAGCGCCCAGGGACGTCCCTTGATCGGCATATAATATAGCCCGTCATCGCCCATCATCTTGAGCATCGCGCGCAGCATGATGTGCTCGGCTTCCAGGTTCTGGGTGGAACCGCTGGCAAGGCGCAGCAACGGCAGTGCCTCCATGATCTTCGGGTGATATCCGTTGTAGTCGTGGTAGCTGTGGTTCATCACGGGCGGGTTGCGGTTGAAGTAGGCGTTGATATAGACCTCGTGGTCGTATTCCGGGTTGGTGCACTCGGTGATGGTGTGGATCGCCAGTGCGGCACGGTGTGCAAGGTCCAGGGTGTCCGGGATATCCTGGTTCTTGTATTCACCCTTGTAAGGGGGCAGGTCCACGGCCGGGACCTCGGGACGGATATAGCGGATGTTGGGATTGGTCAGGGACGGGGTGGCGCATGCCGTCAAGGCCCAACCCATCGCGGTCAACAACAGGAATTGCAGGTGCCTTTTTGGGTTTTTCATCGAAATCTCACCTTTGAGTGTTATGGGGTGACAGGTTATAACTGATTGATATCCAGCAACAAGGTTTCCATCTTACCAGATCATCCGGAAATCGCCATTACGATATCACGCGTGATAAATTGAAGTGAAATTATCGTGCTCTTGTCGAGTGCGGGACAGGCATGTCCACCCCGCTTTCTTCGTGCTCTTCCTGTCCTCCGTGGTTAAAATTCTCTGCGCCTCTGCGCCTCTGCGCCTCTGCGTTTCTGCGGGAGATTAAATTCACAACGATTTTCAAGCATGATTACGAATACAATTAGAAAAACACGGGCCGGTTTTTCACCTGTCCGTGTTCAGGATTGACTGCGCATTCACTGGATCACTCAAATGTGCTCCACAATTCAGGTTCCACTGGATTGGGTGGCGTCTCACCAAGTGAGCTGACCTCATAAACCCGTGCCCGGTCGACCAACATCGCCGTCCCGTCACAGGCGGAATTGAAAATCCACACACCGATATCCTCGAAATCCGCAACCGGCGTTCTCGACCGGGATCGCATCGTATTCGCATTCACATCCGTGGGTGTGAATTCCGTCCAGAATCCCGAGCCCAGCACGTCCAGATTGTATTCGTATCGGATTAGCATGGTGCCGGCACCCACCGGACCGTCCGTGTTCGGATCAAGAATCATTCTCACACCGCAATGCTGCCCTTCGATAAATACACCCGGGCTTTCCTCACCCTTGGTATAGATCCAGTGACCGGTAACCAGGGTGTTCGAGGCATCATTGCCCCCGGAACTGCCGCTGGACCAGGAAGGGTTCTCCCCGTTGCCCAGCCACCAGGCATGGTTCTGCAGGTCTGCAGTTCCGGCGTAGTGACCATCATGCAGATAAAAGGCGCCGAACGGCCAGTCATTCGTATGGAGAGTCCCACCAGGCTCAAACGTGAAGTTGATCTCAAATACGGTGATTTCGCTGGTTGACTGCGGGATCCCGGCCCACGACGCGAATTCCGTCGTTCTCATCTGGGACCCGCCCGGGGCGCCACAGTTGGGGGTTACCATCCTCAAATTCCCGGCACCATCCGTCAACAGGTCTCCCGGGCCGAGGGCCAGGTCCCAGACCTGGTTGCCTGTTCGCGGGCCGCAATCAATCAATCCGGACGTGGGTTCAAGACCCGCACCTTCATTGAATCCGCAATCCCAGTGTGTCAGCGTGATATTCGCCTCGTTCACCAGTTGGGCGTGGGTTGTGTTCAGGATCATTCCCGAACACAAGGTCATAAACAAAATGGCGTTAACAGAAAGATTCCGGATCAACACGACATTCTCCCGACTAATCCTTGATATTCTATGCTGTTTCAAAAAAACACCGGAAGACATGCAGCCTTCCGGTGTTTCATGATTAACGGTTCAAGGGTTCAAGAAGCGGATCACTCAAAGATGGCCCACATGCCCGGAGAGACCCTGTTTTCGGGAAGTTCGGACCCGAGTTCGCTGATTTCATATATACGGACTCGGTCGACCAGCATCGGGGTATCGTCACAGTCCATGTTGCTTATCCACGGATGCAGGAACTCGCCTCCCGGGGGACCCGAGATATACGGGGGTCCGCTGTTGGGGCCATGTGATCTTGACTGGGAACGCAGGGAATCGGCATAAGGGCCATCCGGAACGTGTTGTTCCCAGAACCCGCTGCCATGGACATCCGGATTGGCCTCGTAGATGACCATCAATGTCCCGGGGCCCTGTGGACCGTCGGCGTTTGGATCGATGATCATCCTGACGCCCGCGACGATTCCGTCGGTGATGTGACTGTTGCTTTCCTCACCCTTGCTGAAGACCCAGTGGCCCGAGGACATCACGTTCGAGCCGCCACTGGACCACGCCTGGGTTGTGCCGCCCCCGAGGAACCAGGAATGGGTCTGGTCATCCGGGGTGTTGGGCATCTGCAGGTCCATCATGAAGATGCCGCCACGGGGGTGGAGATTGTCCGAGGGGTTCCCGCCGGCCGCGAATGTGAAATACAACTCGAACACGCTGATCTCGCTGGTGGACTGCTTGACGGTGGGCAGCAGGATTCCGTGCGACCTGAAATAATTCGCGTTCGGGTCACCACAGTTGGGGGTCAGCATTTCCATGTTCCCGTTTCCATCCGTCCAGCTGGTGCCATTGGGGAACCAGACCATGTCTCCGGGAAGTGTGCCGCAGTTGATGCTCTGGTTGTTGGGAGGCAATCCCGGACCTTCATTGAACTCACAGTCAATGTAGGTGAACGTGATGTTGTCGGGGTGGACCAGGCCGGAGGGTGAAGGCGGCGGCGTGGGCGTGGGTTCGGGGGTCGGCGTCGGCGTGGGCGTGGGCGTCTCGTTGAGCGCGCTGACCTCATACAGCCGCAGGCGGTCGATATTCATGTCCGCCCCGTCGCAATCCCAGTTGCCGATGCGCGGATGCAGGTTCTCGCCGCCAGGGGGACCCGAGACGGCGTCATCGGTCTTGTCCTGCGAACGCAGTGTGACGGCGTAGTCACCCCCGGGCACAAACTCCGTCCATCCACTTGAACCCAGGACGTCCGGGTTGACCTCGTAACGAACGAGATGGTGGGTTGAGCCGATCGGGCTGTTGTTGGTGGTGTCCAGGATGATCCTGACACCGGTCACGGTCCCGTCATTGAAATTCGGGCCGCTGTCAAAGTCATCGCCCTTGCTGAACACCCAGTGGCCGACGGCAAACTCATTGCCGTAGGGGGAGGAGCTCCATGTGGGGTTGTTGCCATCACCCCAGTAGATGACATGCCCCTGGTCATCAGCACTCGGCTGACCGATATCCTTGACCCACAGGCCACCGCGTGGCCATGGGTTGTCTCCGGGTGTCCCGGCATCCCAGGAGACCCAGGCCTCCCAGACCGTGATGGCAGAGGTGGACTGGGGGATCGGGACAGAACCCGTCATCCCGTGCGTGCGGATATAACTTGCGTTGGGGTCACCGCATCCCCCGGCGGGGATGACCAGGCTCCCGGCGCCATCGGTCAGGCCGACGCCGGACGGGAAGAACAACTGGCTGCCGTTGGTTGAGCCGCAATCGATCCCCGGGTTGCCTGCTGTAAGGCCTGCGCCCTCGTTGAAGCCGCAGTCCCAGTGCGTCACGGTGATGTTTGCATCACTGACCAGGCCGACGCCGGGCTCGGGTGTCGGCGTGGGTTCGGGTGTCGGCGTGGGTTCGGGTGTCGCCGTGGGCTCAGGTGTCGGCGTTGACCCGAGGCTGAACAGGGCGATATAATCGAGATCAAAGAATTGTCCTGTCCTGTCGGGGACTCCGTAGAAATGATTGACGCCCATGACATTGGCTCCAAACGGCATGGTGAACAGGCTGGGCGAGGCGTCACCGAAGAAGTCATTTCGCTCGGTGAGTTCCGCCCATGAAGTGCTTTCCGGGTCGCGCAGATCACCGTCAAAATACCAGAGCGTGATTACGCCCGATGCGTCGATTCTCATCATGGCGCTTTGAACCGTTTCCGGCTTTAGTAACCCGGTTCCAACAAATGTCAGTTGTTTGCCACTGTTGGGTCCCTGTGCCCAGGATGTGAAACCGATATTGGGGGGGGAGAGATAGAAAATACGCTGATTACCGCCCGCTTGGTTCCATTCCACGTTTCCACCGAAGCCTGGCTGCTGGTCACCGCCTCCGCCTGGTGCGTTGGGGGGAATGGTGAAGACGATGATAAATGCGTAAGCGTTTCCCCCGGTCAGCGTCACGTCGGTGTCTATATACTGGTCGAAACCGCCAGTGGGCTCCATGGGCATTTTGAGCGTCGACACGCCGTCATAGGTGTTGGCTGTTGGAGACGACTCATTCCAGCGCCATGACGGATTTGTGTTGGGTGCGTTGCCCGGCGAGGCCATGTTGCCCGCTGTGGCATCCGTGAAATCGTCCTCGACGATCACGACCTGAGCGGAAACGGTGGTCGTCAGGACAACAAGACCTCCAAGTAGGATCAGGGCCGTCCTGGCCTGACATAAGCAACGCAATAATGAATTCGGCATATCTGTCCCTCATCCCCTTTGGCATGGCATCGAATTTTGACGTGTATCACTTTAGATATTATATGACATTCACGCGTAATACTTCAACCGCGATTACGGTCGGGTATCACCTTTCAAACGGTCACCAGAACGCTCTTTTAGGGGGGTGATGGGGGCGCGGGGCAGTTTGTCCACAACCTGCTTCCGGAGGTGATGTCGAAATTGCGTGGGGTTTTTTTTCAGGGAATTCAAAGAAAAAGCCCCCTGAAACCGGAGGGTCCGGTCCCAAGGGGCCAATTTTATCGGCTCTTGGCCAATCAGGTTGCCTGATCTAGTCGATCGAGAAACCACTCAACTCAACAGGAACCAGTGCGCTCACCCGATACACGCGTGCCCGGTCGACCAGCATGTCGGCAGCCCCGCAGTCGTTGTTGCTGATGAAAACGTTGGGATAACCGCCTGGCAGGGCGTGCGTCCCATTGGCCCTGACGGCCTCCCGGAGGCTGCTCGTATAGTCCGTGCCGCCCGGGCCGGCAACGGGGAGATGTTCCACCCAGCTCCCACTTCCGGTGACGTCGTTATTGACCTCATAACGCACCGACAGGTGGGTTGATCCGGAAGGTCCATCGGTCGTGGTGTCGAAGATAATCCTGGCACCAGCCGCCTGTCCGTCGACGAGACCGGCAGCGGTGTCTGTCAAATGGCCTTGGAAGACCCAGTGGCCAAGTGAAATATCGTTGGATGAATTTGTGCCGTTCGACCAGGCAGGAGCGGCCCCATTGCCAAACCAGATCGCGTGGTTATTTTCGATCATGTCCGGCGAATTCCCAGCCTGCGCAAGGGGGTGCGAATACAGTCCGGCACGCGGCCAGCTATCGGCGGCGCCACCAGCGGCGGAGAACGAGGCATTGATCTCGTATACCGTAATCTCGGTTGTTGAGGTCATGTCGGCCATGCCGCCATTGGGCGCGGTGTCCGGGATTACGTGATGCGTCCTGATATATTTTGCGTTCGGATTGCCACAAGCCCCGGCATTGATCACCATGTTTCCGTTGCCGTCCGTTGTTGGGGTTGACCCCGTAAACCAGACGCCAGCTCCGGTGAGTGCTCCACAGTCAAGCGATGCGGAGTTATGGCCGGTGCCTGCAGCCTCATTAAAACCGCAGTCGAAAACCACGCCGTCCGTCTCGATAAGTCCGTCATTGACAAGCGCGGCGTTGGATACGCTTGCGAACAATCCCGTGCTCAGCAGGATGGCTGAGCAAAACAGTGATGCTAGAGTCCTTTTCATCAGATTACTCTCCTCTTTCATAATATATTTTGCCTTTTCAATCTTTAAATCCCGAACGGTTCCCAAAGGCAAAGGTCATGTTCCGTTCCGGTCGGGTTTCCGGTGACAACCATCGTGCCCCCAACCTCACATTATCAAAATTATTGTCTCGTTAACCCTCCCCCCGGACACCGCCTCCGAGCCCACGCAAGTAATCAACTCACGAGCCCCCATGGCTTCATGCCCCAGACGTCTCGACATTTCCTCAATCAATTCAGTGGCCCATCATCTCTCGAAAACCATGATGGCGTCAAGGATGAATCAATCTTTTTCTCATGGATTTCTAATAGGGCAGGGAGTAAGGGGCTCGAGGTTTCCGGCAGGATTCAGCGGGTGCTGATCCTCCCTGAAATGATCGGAATTTATCCTATAATGTTGATATTATAGACTATGCATGATCATTGGCCGCCGCCGACCAGTCCGATGGTGTTCAGATAATAGATGTCCCCCGCAGCGACCGCGCCGTTGGTCGGGTCGTAGATTCCGCCCAATCCACCGTTCTGGGGCTTCCAGTTGTCCGGGTTGCCCGGGTTCGGGCCCTCGTTGTAATACAGGTCCGGGCCACAGCTTTGAAGCATCCAGCTCCATTTCTTGCCCGGGTAGGTCTGCCCGATCTGGCCTACCGGGTTGCCCTGCTGCAATACATCGTTGCCATAAAAAACATACCCGAAACTGATAAACTCAAGCGTGTACGAATTCCGGTAGCCCTCATTGAAGACATCGTAGGTGACCTCGGAGAGGTAGGGGACCGGCGAGGTCAGGCGTCGGGCCTGACCGCCCGACAGGTAGGGGTTGCGCGATTCAATCCACAGGTTGTAATCGCGGAACGAGTCCGGTTCACCCATGCACGGCATCACCTGGTGCCATTCAATCGCGTAGGCCTCGATCGCCACGGCGTTGGTCCGCAAGTCGGACAGGATGCGGCTGACCTTGGCCCTTACCTGGGCTTGCAGTAAATTGGGAACAGCAATGGCAGCCAGGATCGCAATGATCGCCACGACGATCAGCAGCTCGATCAGGGTATATGCCTTGTGCCTTGGATGACCCATGTTGCCTGGTCCCCTTCTGTCGTCGGGTCGACTGCTTTCCCCGGCAGAGCACCCGGCCTGCCGGGTTCATCGCCTGAGGCGGCGCTGCTTGGGGGTATGCCCACATTTTGTGAAACATCAATTTGTTCTGGTGGGATTTTCCGTCCAAAGCACCGGGCTCGTCAATGATTATCGATGCCCTTGACGGAAGCACGATGCAGGGGTGGGCCCTGCCCGGGCCTGATATCACGTGTGTTGTTGTGCGTGGAAGGGATGGATAAGGGGCTCTCGATTGTCGACATGGCACGCCGCCGGTTACGGTCACCAACAGGGATCCCGGGCTTTGGGCCCCGGGTCACTCCCTTATAAGATCCCGCCACCGACCAGGCCGACGGTCTCCAGGTAGTAGACGTCTCCGGCCGAGACCGTGCCGTTGGTCGGGTCGTAGATTCCCCACAGCCCGCCGTCCTCGGGCGCGTCACTGATGCCGTCGGGGCCGCGATTCATGAGAAGGTCCGGTCCACAGCTCATAATAAACCAGCGCCACTTCCTGCCCGGATAAACCTCAGCAACATGGCTGTTTGGCACGCCTGACATAAAGACACCCCTTCCATAATAGACATAACCGAAACTGATGAACTCAATGTCAAAACGAGTGGCGTAGCCCTCATTGAAGACATCATAGGTGACCGAGGACAGGTAGGCGACCGGTGAAGTCAGTCGACGTGCCTGGCCGCCGGAGAGGTAGGGGTTGCGCGATTCAATCCACAGGTTGTAATCACGGAACAGGTCCGGTTGACCCTTGCACGGCATCACGTCGTTGTAGTCGATCTGGTAGGCCTCGATCGCCACGGCGTTGGTGCGCATGTCGGACAGGAGGCGGCTGACCTTGGAACGGACCTGGGCTTCCAGGAAATTGGGCACAGCGATCGCGGCCAGGATCGCAATGATCGCCACGACGATCAGCAGCTCGATCAGGGTAAATGCCTTGTGCCTTGGATGACCCATGTTGCCTGGTCCCCTTCTGTCGTCGGGTCGACTGCTTTCCCCGGCAGAGCACCCGGCCTGACGGGTTCATCGCCTGAGGCGCCGCTGCTTGGGGGAATGCCCACATTTTGTGGAACATCAATTTGTTCTGGTGCAATTTTCCGTCCAAAGCACCGGGCTCGTCAATGATTATCGATGCCCTTGACGGAAGCACGATGCAGGGGTGGGCCCTGCCCGGGCCTGATATCACGTGTGTTGTTGTGCGTGGCAGGGTTGGATGAGGGACTCTCGATTGACGGCATGGCACGCCGCCGGTTACGGTCACCAACAGGGATCCCGGGCTTTGGGCCCCGGGTCACTCCCTTATAAGATCCCGCCACCGACCAGGCCGACGGTTTCCAGGTAGTAGATGTCTCCGGCCGAGACCGTGCCGTTGGTCGGGTCGTAGATTCCCCACAGCCCGCCGTCCTCGGGCAGATGACTGATGCCATCGGGACCGCGATTCATGAGAAGGTCCGGACCGCAGCTTGAAATAAACCAGCGCCATTTCCTGCCCGGGTAAACCTCCGCGACATGGCTTTGGGGCAGGCCGGAGATCAGGATACCGTTCCCGTAGTAGACATATCCGAAACTGATGAACTCCATGTCATAACGAGTGGCGTAACCCGCATTGAAGACGTCGGGCGTCACCGAGGACAGGTAGGCGACCGGTGAAGTCAGTCGATGTGCCTGTCCGCCGGAGAGATAGGGGTTGCGTGATTCAAACCACAGGTTGTAATCACGGAACGAGTCCGGTTGGCCCGTGCACGGCATCACGTCGTTGTAGTCGATCTGGTAGGCCTCGATCGCCACGGCGTTGGTGCGCATGTCAATCAGGAGGCGGCTGACCTTGGAACGCACCTGGGCCTCTAGGAAATTGGGCACCGCGATGGCGGCCAGGATTGCAATGATCGCCACGACGATCAGCAGCTCAATCAGGGTGAAAGCCCTGCGGATGGGATGCCTCATGATTACCTCCCTGACATGATTCGGCTGTTTCAACCGGCTGCACCTGAGAGTGGAACCGTTCTCATGATAAAATGGGTTATTTCGATGTTTGTCAGCCCCGCCCTGATTCTCCAGTAAAATCCACGGGGCGCAAGATCTTATTCAATGCGCAACACCAGGGGGTAATCGTAGACGATCAGGTCGTTGATTCGCGTCGTCCCGTCCTTGTCGACCAGGTTCAGTTCCTGCTCGACGCCGTTCAGCGTGTCGATACCGGTCACCCGTGAGGCCTTGTAAGGCAACTCGACAGCCAGCCTGGCCCCGGGGTTCACGTCCCTCCGGTCGGGGTTTCCCTTCATCCACATGGCCAGCAGCCTTTCCCCGGCGTCATTACGGAACGGCCAGGTTGCAATGATTTCCCTGATCGCATTGCCCTCGAAGCCGACCTGGACCGACGGTGAAAAGTCCGTGATATCCTTGAAACCTACACCATCCAGGTCAAACTCAAAATCCGGGTCGGGATGGGCGTTGTTGAAGATGGTGCACAGCGTCCGGTAGACATAATACCCCGGTCGTGGCGACATGGTGTGGCTGGGTCCCGCATTGAACCCGTGACGCAAGAGACCTACGTCACCGGTCGTCAGCGCCGAGTTCCAGGTCTCATTCCAGAAGCTCACGACCCCCATCGCCGCGTGACGTGTCATCGTGCGGGCCAGGATCTTGGCCTGCTGCATTTCCGATGTCTGGGACAGCCAGGTTTTGGGGTTCAGGTAAGGCGCGCCGTGCCACCGGTTCTCCAGCGAGAAGATATACTTCCCCTTGAATCCGTGGTCGCGGACCCACTTCATGAATTTCGGGAATTGAAGGTGCGAGCTGCGGTAATCCGCGGTGTTCAGGTTCCGCTGGCCGCCCCAGCGGATGTAATCGATGATGTCGATCTGTGAGGCGACCTCCGCGAGCCGGCCGTGCAGCTGGCCGCTGACGAGGATCTTCGCCCCGGGGTCCTCCTCGCGGATGATCGGGATCGCCCGCTTGACAATCTCGATATACTTGTCCTCCGCCTCCTTGCCCGGTCCCCAGCCGTAACGCCGATTGCCGTGCAGGGGCTCGTTCCAGACTTCCCAAGTGTGGACACGACCCTTGAAGTGGCTGACCATGAAACGCACGAAATTGAGGTAACCCTGGATGTGTTCTTCCTTGCGCGGCGGCGGGGCGGGGTCGAACGGCAGCGGCTCAACGCGCGCCTCGAAATTGTCCTTGGGCGTGTCGGTGTAGAGCCAGTTGCCATACATCAGGCCCATCACCACGTTGACCTTGTTCTGTGCGGCCTCGGTGATCGTGGCATCGGCCAGCGGGTCAATGGTGTAGACACCCTTCTCCTGCTCCACATAGTGCCACTGGAGAACGGAGGTCCAGAACGCGACGCGCAGCCATTTCAGCCCGATGTCATAATGCAGCGGCCACCAATCCTTGAGTTCCTGGTGTCGGCCTTGGTAGCCATAGTGGGTCGATGAGGTGGTCACGGCCACGCCCTTGGTGGCCGGGAGGTGGTTGATCTTCGTGACCTGGTGACCGACCTTGTTGAGCTGGTGCGCCTTGACCTCGCTCAGCCCCCAGCAGCGGCCCCAGAACTCGTTGAAAGGGCCCTGGACATAAGAGCCGAAATTCTCGCCAATGATCCAGATCTGCTTGGCCAGGCGCGAAGGGACCGGGATGGTCAGGGTCTCGCCCAGTCCCGGTGCCTTGAGGTCGTTGGTTTCATAGACGGTTTCCCAGTGCCATGCGTCGAGGCTCATCTTGATCGTCAGCTTTTGCGGCCAGGGGTCGTCATACCGGTAGACTTTCATATATTGCGGATCCGGACCGAGTCCAAAGATGCCGCGTTCGGGAAGCGCCTCGGTTACCGCCATGAGATCGATTTCGTCAATGACTTTTGCATAAGGCAGATCGAAGCGGATCCACTCGGGTTCGATGCCGGCCTGTCCCTGTCCGCGACTGACCCAGTTTGTCCTTGCACTGCCGTCGATGAGGTTGATGGGCAGGAAGAACTGGCGGTCGGTGTGCGCTGTCCGGGGCACGCGGGGAGGGGTTGTCCCGAAATAGTTATGCCCGATCTGCGAGGACTTGAGCGGCCTGATCTTGGGCCTGGGGTTCATGTTGCCGATTTGGATGTGGTGTCCGCCGCCGCCCCGGGTGTTCTTGTCAAGAAAATCGGGGGAGACATCATTGACATAGAGGTCCCCATAGGCGCGAACCTTGACCCCATCGCCAATCTCGGCCACGACGGGTGCGTTCCCGTGTCCTTCGGCCGGGCCCTGTACGTGGGCAAAGAGGGCCGGACAAAGCGTCCCTACGATCAGGATCGTCGTGATCAGGATTCGATTCATGGCAGGTGGTCCTTCCTTGGGTGGTCTGGGTGGGCATTGGGAGACCGCATTCTATGGCGGGGTGGAGCGGATTGTCAAATTATGCCCGACCGGCATTTTCTCGTCGGGAAGATTGATGCAAAAACCATGACAACCAAGCCATTTGCCTTTATTATGAGGGGTAGGCTCGTGGTTGTGTCCGCGCCTCCCCCCCCGTCCCGAATCCGGGTGTCGGGGTTTTATCTTCAAAGGAGTTCCCCGATGTTTCAAGACAAGTTGATCCTCAGCCTCATGGCCCTGATGGCCTTGCTATCCTGGCATGGAGGAGGGGTGGCCGCGGACGACGACGCTGAATTCCGTGGCTTCGCCCGTGAGGAAAATCTTGTGCCCGAAGACCTGATGCAACGGGCGGATGAGGGCGGGGACCGTCCGCCGGTCATCTATGTCCGGGACGAGATCCCGGAATTCAAAATCCCCGAGGTATCGGGAAAACGCCGTGAGGCCTGGGTTCCCGCAACCCTCGACCTTGCACACCGCGCCGAGCTGGCGATCAACGCACTGACCCGTTGTATCGACCCGGAATATGATTATGAGGCCTACGAGTCCGGGATCTACTATTCACCGCTTGTGATGAGATACTTCGCGCAGGTGATGGACCTTGAGGACAAGGAGCAGAACTTCATTCTCGCCCCGTTGATGATGCATACCTATCACGATTACAACGGGGTCCACCCGAAGTATATCGAGTCGATGGCAATGCTGCGTCTCGTCGGCGGCAGCCAGACCAACCTGCACGTCGAGCAGGGGATGGTTGAGTTCATGCTCCGGATGATGGGCGATGACGGTCTCTATTATATGCCGATCCAGGGCCGTCCCTGGGCCTTGTTCGATGAATGGGGAAGCTTCATTGCCCAGGCCGACCCGCCCGAGGAGACCGCCCACCTCTGCGCGTTGTGGCCGGCCGGTCGCGCCATGCAGGCACTATGTGTCTACGCCACCCGTGACCCGGAAAACCCATTGTGGCGCGAGTTCCTCGACCGCAGCATGGCGGGACTGTCAAAAATGATGGTCGAGATCGACGACTGGGGTCACTTCCCGGGAGACCTTGTCTTCCTTGACAAGGACAAAGAACTGATTGCCTACGCCAAGTCCAGTTATGGGGGCAAGGGTGAGCGGAATGTGAATGAAAATACACCCGTGACGAAGGGACTGAATGCCGTTTCACTGGTCTCGCCACTCCTTTACGCATCGTCACGTTATTACCGGATTTCCGGTTCCGAGGCAGCGGGAAACATCTCCCGGCGATTGGCCCGCTATCTCCTGGACCATGCCGAGGTCTTTGACGAAAAAATGCGATTCCTCCATCATTTCCATCTCAACACCTCGACGTTGCTCGGCTTGCTGGAGTATGCGATGGCATTCAACGACGAGGATGCCAAACGGCGGATCGTCCAGTCGTATGAATTTGCCAAGTCGCTGGGAGTCCCGGAGATTGGTTACTGGCCCGAGAGTTTCCCCCCGCCCGACAATCCCAATGCATGGCCCATTCATGTGTGGGAAAACATGACCAGCGAGGGCTGCGGGATCGGGAATATGGTCGCACTCTCGGTCAACCTGAGCCGTTACGGTGTCGCCGATTACTGGGAGGATGCCGATCGTTTCATACGCAATCACTTTGTCGAGTCCCAGCTCACCCGGTCCGACTGGATCAACAAGTATGCCCGGATGATCAACCAGGATTTGCCGATGTTGAGCGCGGGGGAAACCGAGTCGTATTTCCAGATCCCGGACCTGGTGACGACGGACAATGTCGCCGAGCGCAGCATTGGGATCTTCTCGACCTGGTGTGCGCCCAACGACTGGATACTTTTTCCCGAAGTCAGGGAGAAGGGGATGGGATGGTCCGGTTGCTGCACGGGCAATGGAACCCGGGGAATATTTTACGCATGGAATGGCATCCTTGACCACCGGGATGGCGTCCTGCGTGTGAACCTGCTGTTGAACCGGTCCTCCGAGTGGGCTGATGTCAACAGCCATCTGCCCTATACGGGACGGGTCGATATCCATATGAGGAAGAAGCGTCGAGTCCAGGTGCGCATTCCACAGTGGGTGGCGGATATCAATGCCGTGAAGATCCATGTCAACGACAAGCCGCGGGATTACACCGTGCAGGGCCGATATGTTGACATCGGCCAGGTGAAACGTGGGCATGAGATCCGTGTCGAGTTCCCGATGACACGGCGGTCGGTTGAACTGGACATGTCGTTCCCGGTAAAGTGGGTGCCGAAAATCGCGTTGAAGCTCAAGGGCAACGAGGTGGTTGACATCAAGCCGGAGGGGAAATACAACCCGTTATACCAGCGCGACCATTACGACGGCGATGAGACATTATGGAAACGCAAGACCCGCTTTGCCCCAAGGGATATCGATCTCCCCTTACGTGTGCTCTAGTCGGGGGAGGGACACCTGTTTTGGTGACTCCTGCCCCGCCTTGGCCTGCAGGTCATTGATAAGCATTGGGATAGTGCCTGTTGACAGGGTTCCTGTTTGCAGCTATCGTGGTCGCTCGTTTTGTGAAAATCATCATCAGGACAGGAGTTAAGCATCATGAATCAGTTCAGGATTATTTGGGGGGTCGTCGCATCTCTACTGGCCCTTGTTGCGGTGCCTCATATGGCACAGGCTGCCTCGGAAGGGGACAAGTCCGGACTCAAGAGTGCGAAGCCGACAAAGAACGGTGATGTTTATCCGCTCGACACCTGTGCGGCAAACGGCATGAAGCTGGGCAGCATGGGCAAACCATTCGTCTTTCAGCATGAAGGCCGGGAAGTCCGGTTCTGCTGCAAGGGATGCGTGCCCAAGTTCGAGAAGGACCCGGGAAAGTACATCTCGCAGGTCGATGAAAAAATTACCGCAATGCAGCTGGAGTCATATCCGGCAAAACATGACATCGTGACCGATGAACCGTTTGCGGAGGGCGTCGAGCCTGTCAAGAAGGTATACCAGAACCGACTGTTTCTTTTCAGCGGGGAGGATTCATGGAAGAGATTCCTGGAGGAACCGCGGAGGTACCAGGAAGCGTTGGACAGGATTGTTGCCGAACAGCAGGTTCCTGTTTATCCGGTTGACATCTGCATGATCATGGATGAGCTGCTGGTGGAGGAGGAGATCATCGACTTGGTGCATGCCAACAGGGTGTTTCGGTTGTGCTGCAAGGCGTGTGTCAAGGAATTCCGGAAAAAGCCGCTGAAATATCATGCGATGCTGGACGGGCTGGAAAAATTCGGGAATAGCCCCGAGCAATAGGTCCAGCCGCAGCACGGGGGCAAGGGCGTTGTTGCCGGGATCTCAAACCGTGATGACCGGATTCACGGACGGAACGATTGTATCATTCAGGACTTCACACCATTGACAACGTGCTTGAGAGGCTGGCCCTCCCTGATTCGCCGGATTGGCTCGGTGACACGGGTTTGAAGCTCGCGGATCGACCTTGGGGTTGCCCCGGCCTTGTGGGGCGTGATGATCACGTTGTCCATACCCCAAAGGGGGCTGTCTGTCGGGGGTGGCTCGGGGTCCGTGGTGTCGAGGGTGGCACCGCCAACGTGGCCCTGTTGCAGTGCATGGATCAGGTCTTCCGTTTGAACCAGACTGCCGCGCGAGACATTGATGAAGAGCACCCCCTCCTTCATTCTAGACAGGGTGTCCTTGTTGATCATGTGCTGGTTTTGCGGCGTACTCGGACAGTGCAGGGAGACAATGTCGCTTTCCTGGAGCAGTTGATCCAGGGGAACTGCATTGCAGCCCTGCTGATTGATCAGTGAGTCGTCGACGACCGGGTCATGGGCGATGATCCTGCACTTGAACCCATGCAGGCGGTCAACCACCGCCATGCCGATACGGCCGAACCCGACCAGCCCGACCGTCATCTCCCTGAGGCAGTTCATCCTGGGGACGCGGTCTCGCGCGAACCAGTTTCCATCCCTGCACTGCTGATGGAGTTGTTCAATCTGGCGCGTCAGGCAGAGGATCAGGGCGATTGTGTGGTCGGCGACCTCATCGACGCAAAAATCGGGGATATTGCAGACCGGGATGCCTCTGGCGGCCGCGGCATCGACATCGACCGAGTCAAAGCCGATGCCGTATCGCGAGATCACTCTGCATCTTGTCATGGAATCAATGACCCTGGCCGTGATCGGTGCAAACTGGTTGATGACAAAATCTGCATCCCTGACCAGCCCGATCATGTCATCTTCACCGGTATGGGTCTTTTGGGCAACCACCTCGCAGCCCAGGGATTCCAGGATGTCCTTCTCAATATTGATTTCGTCAAACGTGTAGTCGGTGATTACAACTTTGTCCACTTGGCAAGGTCCTCTCTGCTAACGTTTCAACCGTGCGCCCGGCTTGATCCGCCATCTGCCGGGATGAGCACGGCTGGCGGCGGGCCCGGACTCGGGTCATCCGGATCCGCGGCCGATCCATGATCACCTTCCGCTCACATGGTGATCATGTTATCCCGTAATATCAAATCTTCCCCGCCCGGATCAGCAACTTTATTGCAGGGGGACGTCATGTTCGGGGTTCCGGGGCCGGGGGCCGAAAAATGCATACAATGCCGGGAGCACAAGCAGTGTCAGCAGGTTTGCCGAGATCACCCCGCCCAGGACAACGGTTGCCAGGGGTCGTTGCACCTCGGCTCCCACCCCTGTATTGAAGGCCATCGGGATGAACCCGAGGCCTGCGACCAGGGCTGTCATTAACACGGGGCGAAGCCGCAGCAAGGCGCTTTGTTCAATGGCCTCGAACAGTGCCACCCCCTGGCCCAGCAACTGACGGATCATGGAGACCATCACGAGACCGGCGAGGATGGCCACGCCTGAAACCGCCACGAACCCGACCCCCGCCGAAATGGTGAACGGCATGTCACGCAGCCAGAGCGCGAGGATTCCCCCCAGGGTGGCAAAGGGTGCACCGGTGAAAATCAGCAGGGTGTCCCGGATGGAGTCTGTGCTCATGTAAAGCAGCAGCAGGATCAGCGACAGCGCCAGGGGGACGACGATCATCAGCCTGGCCCGCGCACGTTCGAAATGCTCGAATTGGCCCGTGTAGGTGACATGGTAACCGGCAGGGAGGTCGAGTTCCTGGCCCAGACGGTGCTGCACCTCCTCCACGAAGCCCGCCACGTCGCGTTCACTGACATTGCACTGGACCACGATGCGTCGCCTTTGCCATTCGCGAGTGATCGTCGACGGCCCCTCGACCTGTCGGATTTGTGCCAGTCGCGCGAGGGGAATGCGTGCCCCGCCTACAGCCGGGATCAGGATGCGACTGATGGCTTCCGGATCCCGGCGATATTCCTCCCCCAGCCGAACCACCAGGTCGAATTGCCTCTGGCCTTCCCTGATCCTGCCGATTTTCCGGGTCCCGATCGACTCGATCACCTCCAGCACATGACGTGCAGGCACGCCATGACGGGCGATCGCCTCCTGGTCGACAACGATCTCCATGATGGGTTGGCCGGTTATTTGTTCGGTGTAGATGTCGGCATTTCCACGGATCGTTTTGATTATGGATTCCACATCGGCGGCCTTGGCCTTGAGGACCTCAAGGTCATCGCCGAAAATCTTGATGCCGAGGTCTGTTCGGATTCCGGCGACCATCTCGTTGACCCGCATCTCGATCGGTTGCGTGAAGATCATCCGCATGCCGGGCAGGCCGGAGAGTTCATCGCGCATAAGCGAGCTCAATTCTTCCTGGGTTTGGGCACGTGTCCACTGCTCACGGGGCGTGAGTGTCATGAAGACATCGGAAAGTTCAATGCCCATAGGGTCGGTGGCGACCTCGGCCGTGCCGGTTCGTGTCCAGATGTTCTCCACTTCATCGGGAAAAGTTTCCATGACCCATTTCTCCATGCGGGTTCCGTAACGGACGGACTCCTCCAGGGAGACACCGGAGAGGCGGACCGTGTTGATGACAATCCCCATTTCTGACAGCCGGGGTATGAACTCGGCGCCGATGTGTGACGCGAGCCAGAGGCCCCCGCCAACCAGGGCGACCGCAGCCATGATGAAGATCGCCCGTGCACGGATCGCAGCGCGTACAACCGGCCGGTAACACCACTTGGCGGCCCGTATAATGAAGTTCTCCCGCTTCCTGACTTGCCGAGGCAGCAGCAGGCTGGCAAGTACCGGCATCAGCGTCAGGGAGAGAACCAGGGATCCCAACAGGGCGAAAATCACCGTCAGTGCCATCGGCCTGAACAGTCTGCCTTCAATTCCTTCCAGGGTGAGGATCGGGAGGTAGACAACCATGATGATCAGTTCGCCAAACATGGTCGGCCTGCGCACCTCAATCGAGGCGTCCCGCACGATTTCCAGAACCGACCGCCGTCCCCTTGGACCGGAGAGGTGCCGCACGCTGTTCTCCACCATGATCACGGAACTGTCGACAATCAGGCCGAAGTCAATGGCCCCAAGGCTCATCAGGCTCCCGGCAATCCCGAAGCGCAGCATGCCATTGAAGGCGAATAGCATGGATAATGGAATGGCCAGGGCCACGATCAGGCCTGCGCGTAGATTACCGAGGAAGATAAACAGCACTGCAATCACAAGCAGCGCGCCCTCGAAAAGGTTGACCTTGACCGTGTTGATGACCCTATCAATGAGATTTGTGCGTTCGTAAAGAGGACGCACCTCCACTCCCGGCGGTAGTGAGGCCCTGATTTCATCCATCCGTCTTTTCAGCTGGTTGGTCACTTCTTTGCTGTTTTCACCCATCAGCATGAAACCCAGGCCGAGTACAACTTCACCTTCGCCATTTGCGGTGCAGGCTCCATGCCGGATTTCGTGGGCGATCTCAACATTTGCCACGTCGCTGATGCGGATCGGGATTCCGTCATGGGCGGTGATGACGATATTGCCGATCTCCCCGGTATTCGTTGTCAGGCTGATGCCGCGCACCAGGTAGAGTTCGCCCGCCTGCGTGATGTTTCCGCCACCGACGTTCAGGTTGTTTTTTTCAAGGGCCTCGAAAATATCGTCGAGCGTGAGGTCGTATTTGATCAGGCGGGCGAGATCCACCAGCACGTGGAACTGTTTGCGCTTGCCGCCCCAGGTATTGACCTCGGCGACTCCGGGTACCGCCCTCAGGCGTGGCTTGATCACCCAGTCATGAAGGGTCGTCAATTCCTCGATGCTGTATCCCTCGCCGGTGACCACATAGTGATAGACTTCGCCCAGTCCCGTTGCCATCGGCCCTAGGGCCGGACGTGATATTTCACCGGGAAGTTCCACGGTCTGGAGCCGTTCCATCACCAGTTGCCGGGCCAGGTAGATGTCGGTCCCGTCCTCAAAAATCACCGTGATCTGCGAGAGGCCGAACTTCGAGATCGAACGGACGTCGGCGAGTCCGGTCAGCCCGGAAATAGCCTGCTCAATCGGGAATGTGATCTGCTGTTCGATCTCCAGTGGTGACAGGGCCGGCGCGGTGGTGTTGACCTGGACCTGTATGGGTGTCGTGTCTGGAAAGGCATCAATGGGCAGGTGACGGAGCGCCTGAAACCCGCTGCCGATAAGCACGAGGGAAAAGACAATGACCAGGAACCGGTGTTCCAGACACCAGGTAATGATTCGCTCGAGCATTGACACGGTCCTTTTCCTGTCGGTGATTGTCCCTTGATCCGGTGCGCTCAATTCCACGGGTCGTAAAAATACAGGTCTTCGGGTTTCAAGATATTAATGATCAATGATCCGGAGGCGGGGTTTTCCTGTGACAGAAGCGGCCTGGTCTCGATAGCGCGTCCATGACGGTTCGCGGACCGTGGGGAAAATTTCGGAATTGCAGGTTGGTCTAGGACTCCTGCCTGCCCAAACCAGCCTCGCAGCATCCCGCGCCGATACTACCCTTCATGATCTCGGTCTTGAGCAGGAAACTGCCCGTGGTGACAATTTCATCGTTTTCCTCAAGGCCCTCTTCCACCACATAGAACCGGTCGGTATCATAACCAATCCGGACTTTTTTCGGGGTAAACAGCATATCGCTTTGGCGTGTAAAAACTACGTTGCAGCAACCTTCCCATTGAACGGCGTCCTTGGGGACAACCAGCGTGGGTTCTTTGTCCCGGATACTGATCACTGCCTTGCCATACATTCCACTGCGTAGCAGTCCATCCGCATTGTCAACCTCCGTGCGAACCTTGAGTGTCCGGGTCCTGTGGTCGACATGTGAGCTCACCCAGGTGACGGTGCCCCCGCGACGTTCGCCCGGGATTCCCTCCACCTCAAGCACAACGGGCTGGCCGATGCGCACCTTCGGCACATCGGATTCATAGACTTCCAGCATGGCCCACATCTTGGATGTGTCTGCAATGGAGAGCAGTGAGGCTTTGGTGTCCACGACTTCCCCAACCACGGCATTGCGTTCAACAACCACCCCGGGGAAAGGGGCCGTGAGTGGGAGTAGAGAGGAGTTTGCATGGCCCTTGGAAAATTTGCTGATCTGGTCATCCGAAATTCCCAGGTTCCGCAGACGTTGCTGTGCTCCTGCCAGTGCAATACGGCTTTTGGTCAATTTCGTTTCTGCCTGCAGCATGTCGCGCTCGGTCCCCGCCCGTTTTTCGAGCAGGCGTAACTCGATCGCATGGTTTTTCTCCCAGAGATTGACCAGGGTTTGTGCCTGCAGATACTCGGACCGGGCTGTTCCAAGGCCCGCCGAATCCACGAGAGCCAGGACTTCCCCGGCCTGAACGGCCTCTCCCAGGTCTTTCCGGACCGCACTCACCGTCCCGGGAGAGCGTGTTGCCAGCCGGGCGTAACGATTGCCGTCGTACGTCATCTCCAGGTTGCAGCTGATGGATTGCGTGATCTCTCGCCGTTCGACCCGTGCATACTCCAGCCCTGCGATGCTTGCTGTCTCAGGTGAGAGGAACTGAACCTGAAGGCTGCTGGTGTTGCAGGTAATGGCTGGTGTGCGCTGGCTGCGGGGGACTGCCGGTCCGTCAAGAAGTTCAAGCAGTGGGGAGGTTGCAGACTGTTGCTTGTCCGGCTCCGGGGCATCCAGCAGTTCGGGGTTGCAGATGGTGCACTGGGATTCCGGTATTTCGTGCCCTGCGCACCAGTCGTTGACGGCCTTGAAGCCGGGGATCACCCAGGGATTGCATTTCGTGCAAAAGGCCTCAGGGACACCATGCCCGTGGCAAAAGCCCATGGCCTCGATTAATGCCTCATCACAAAAGGGGCATTTCCCCGGGGGCAACTGGTGGGCGCAGAGATCCGCCGCATGACCATGATCATGGCCATGGTGCTCATGACTGTCTTCAGTCCCGCCCCGGTGGGTGTTCTGTCGCGATGCAAGACCCGGCAACCAACCCTGATGATAGGCCATAGCCCCGAGCACGACTAGCGCAGCCAGGATCAGCCCGGTGAAGGTGGATGTCGACTTCCTCATCATGATCTCGATTTGGCCATGGGGGCATTATAACATTAATTTGGGCCGTCCCAAGGACAAATTTCGTTGGTAAGTCCAGCTTGGATGGCTGAAATCGAATGATTTTATCCGGTCCGGCCGGCATTTTGCTGTCCTAGGTAACAGGATCAAGCCGGAATGAATTTCTCAACCCAACCGGCCGTTGGGATCGTGTGAATCAAGGCCGATATCATCATCAGACAAAATATAATCAATGCAATGACCGTGATGGCCGACCCTGAAGATCTTGCAAGTAAAGTTTTCAACCAGGATCTTCACGAATATGATCAGGGAAAACAGGGGCTGATATCAACTGAAGTAGTGCCGCAGGATCGAGATGACATTGCGGATATCATCCGTATTGACATCAAGGTGAGTCACGAGGCGGATGTTTCTGCCGCCGCGAAGGATGATTCCCTGCGCCTTCATGTCTTCCTCGATTCGTGTTGAAAACGGATCGGGGATCCGGACAAAGACCATGTTGGTCTGCGCATCCGCATAATCAACGGTCAGTGCGTCGATTTCATCCAGTCCCGATGCCAGCAACGCTGCATTGGCATGATCCTCCCCGAGCCGGGTGACATTGTTCTCGAGGGCGTAACTTCCGGCCGCGGCGAGAACCCCGGCCTGGCGCATCCCGCCGCCCAGCACCTTTCTCCAGCGGCGTGCCTCCCGGATGAAGGATCTCGATGAGCAGAGAACGGACCCGGCCGGTGATCCCAGCCCCTTGGATAAACAGATGGATGTGGAATCGAAGTTGCGCGCAATCTCGGCCACAGGGACATTTCGCTTGATGCATGCGTTGAAAATCCGGGCGCCGTCAAGGTGCAGTTTCAACCCGTGTTCCAGGGCGAGCGTACGGGCCTGTGCGTGGTATTCGACGGGAAGCGCAATTCCAGCCCGTGTGTTTTCCAGGCAAAGCAGGCGGGTCCGCGCATAGTGGAAATTATCGGGTTTGATGACCTCGGCGACTCGCTCCAGGTCCAGCGTCCCGTCAGGTTCAAATTCGATCGGCTGCGGCTGGATGGATCCCAGCACGGCCGCACCCCCGCCCTCCGACATATAGGTGTGGGCCTTCTGGCCGACGATATATTCATCACCCCGCCCGCAATGGGTCAACAGGGCGATCAGGTTGGTCTGGGTCCCGCTGGGGGCGAACAGGGCGGCCTCGGTGCCCAGCATGCCGGCGGCCAGTTCCTCGAGGCCATTGACCGCCGGGTCATCTCCATAGACATCGTCACCGACCTCGGCTTCAGCCATCACTATCCGCATGACCGGTGATGGTCTTGTGACAGTATCGCTACGGAGGTCAATGGTTTTCATCTCTCCGGACATGGGGTCATTTTCGCAGCCACGGGCGTAAGCGCAATTAATAATTCCCCTGTCCATAATTTACACAGGGGGTGAGGTATGCAGGGAGGATATCTTCCACGCGCCGGGTCGCAGGCAACTTGGGAGATGTCGGGGTTGGTCAGGCGGGATCAACACGAAGAAACGCCCGGGATCTTTCCCGGATCGAGACAACGCTCCCTTCCCATCTTTCGTGACCCGGCGGGAGTATTGATGAAAGGGCGACCGCGGCCAATGGTCGCGATGATTTTCTTTGGGTCAACCGGGCAGCATGACCCGACCGCCGCTGGCAACCAGGGTCTGTCCGGTCATGAAGGATGATTCCTCGCTGATCAGGAAGCGTGCCAGCGCCGCGATTTCCCCGGGCTGGCCGATCCGCTCCATCGGGGTGGCCTTGATCATCTCCGCAATGGTTTCATCAGTGAGCGTCCCGGCCATCTCGGTCTCGATCAGGCCGGGGCTGATACAGTTGATCCGGATATTGTCGGCGGCCCAAGCCTCGGCACAGCAGCGTGTCAGGGCGATGACAGCCGCCTTGGATGTGGAATAGGGGACCTGGTACGCGCGCGGACGCAGCCCGGCAATCGACGCGAACGTGACGATCCGGCCGAACTTCCGCTCGATCATTTCATCCTTGACGGCATAGATCATGTTGAACGTCCCGTCGAGGTTGATGTTCAAGGTTTTTTTCCAGATTTCCCAGGTCACGTCGGAGGCGGGCATCGGGAATGCAACCCCGGCACTGGTGACCAGGATATCGATAGGCCCGAGGGCAGCACGTGCCTCGCCGACGCAACGGTGTGCTTCCTCGGGTTGTGATACATCGGCGGCAATCGTGACCGCATTGCCGCCGGCAGATCGGATTTCCTCCTGTGCTTGTTCAGCATCAAGGGACCGGGAATGGTAAACAAGGGCCACACGGGCACCTTCGCCGGACAGTCGTAACGCTACGGCCTTGCCCAGGCCACGTGTGCCTCCCGTGACCAGTGCCGTTTTTCCCTCGAATGCAGGAGTAGTCATGAATCTTCCTTCCGGGTGGGTCGATCTGGGGATCCTTATTCAGGACCAGTCATCAACAGCATAGCGGTTTACCGCATCATCGTCAAAGCGAAGACCAATGCCGGCCTGCTGCGGGACCGGGAGCTGCCCGTTGACCGGGGCGCCTGTTTCTTCCAGAAGGGCCCCGAAATTAAAAACCAGGAAATCTGCAAAGTATTCGACCATCACCACCGGGGGAAGTGACGCCGCCAGGGACACGTGCAGCTGGTGAAACCAGTGCGGATAAAGGGGAATGTTTTTCTCTGTCGCCATGTGTGCGACTCGACTGAACTCGGTGATTCCGCCCAGCACGGCCGCGTCCGGTTGCAGCATCTGGGCGGTGTTGAGGTCGAGAAGTTCGGCGAAGCCCCAGCGTGTCGCCTCGATTTCCCCGGTTGCAATCGGGACCCGGACGGCTTCGCGGATTTCGGCATGGCCCCGCATATCATCGGGGATCAGGGGTTCCTCGATCCAGAATGGATCAAACTCTGCCAGCTGATGGATGTCGCGAATCGCCGAGTCGGCGTCCGCCCAGGCATTGTTGGCATCCAGCATCAGGAGCCTGTCCGGACCCAGGACTTCACGGGCGGCCCGGACACGCCGGATCTCCTCTTCCAGCGAAAGCCGGCCGATCTTGATCTTGACGGCGTCGAACCCGGCATCAACATATCCGGACACCTCGTCGACCACCTTTTCAACGGGGGCGACATCATTCCAGTAGTATCCGCCGCTGGCGTAGCAGGGGACCGTCCCCGTCGCGGATTCGCCAAGCAGTTTGTGGAGAGGCAAATCCCGTGCCCGGGCGATGATGTCCCAGGCTGCAATATCGATGGTGCTGATTGCGCGCTGGGCCGCCCCCCGTCGTCCCAGCAGGATTGCATCGGTGTACATAGTTGTGTAGATCTCATCGATCGAGGCGGGATCCTTCCCGATGACATGATCCCTGAGAAGATCCCTTACGAACGCGGTGACAAGATGACCGCAGCGGTTTCCGCTGTAGCAAAACCCTCGGCCTTCGATCCCCGACCGTGTGCGAATGCGTGTGATGGTGTAGAAACGCTGGGTCAGGTCCCGGGTTGAGAAGCCAAGCGGCTTCTCCAGCGGGACCGCCACGGTGCGTGCATGGACCGATTCGATTGGGTCATCCAGAAGCGGGTGATTGATCATGTTCTGCCCCTCCTTACTCCCAGGCGTCCACGGCATAACGTTCCAGGGCGCGCGGGTTGAAGTTGAGGCCGATACCCGGATCATCGGGCAGGGGGAGACGACCGTTGACCGCGGGCGCCGAATCCTCCAGCAGTACCCCCAGGTTCAGGATCGAGTTGTCCGTGAAGTATTCAACCATCCGTGTGATCGGGTTTGCGGCAGCCAGGGACACGTGCAGTTGATGCATTGCGTGGGGGTAGAGCGGCACCTGATGTTCGTCGGCCATCTCGGCCACCCTGATAAACTCGGAGATGCCACCCATTACCGTGGCGTCGGGCTGCAGCATGTCGGCGGCTTGTCGTTTGAGAAGCTCGTTGAATCCCCATCGGGTTGCCTCGATCTCACCGGTGGCGATCGGAACCCGGACAGATCTGCGGATTTCGGCGTGACCGAACACATCGTCCGGCAGGAGAGGCTCCTCGACCCAGAAGGGGTTGAACTCGGCCAGTGCGTTGATGTTATGGATAGCCGTGGCCGGGTCCTTCCAGGCATTGTTCGCATCCAGCATCAGCATGCGATCCGGACCGAGGGCTTCCCTGGCTGCGCGTGTCCGCATGAGTTCGTCCTGCAGGGGCAGGCGACCAACCTTGATCTTGACGGCATCAAATCCCGCATCAACGTATCCGGAGACCTCCCGGCGGATGTATTCCGCCGGATCCATGCCCTGCCGGTAGTAGCCGCCGCTGGCGTAACATGGGATTGAATCCAGGCTTGAATTGCCAAGCAGGCGGTGGAGGGACAGTCCGCGGGCTTTCGCAATGATGTCCCAGATCGCCGAGTCGATGGCGCTCATCGCCCTCAGGACGGCTCCGCGCCGTCCGAGCAGGAGGGCATCACGGTACATCTCCATCCAGATTTCATGGACCTGTGCCGGGTCACGGCCGACGGCATGATCCGCGAGGAGTTCCCGGATAAACCCGGTGACCAGTTGACCGGAACGGTCGCCGCTGTAGCAAAACCCCATGCCCTCAAGACCGTCATGGGTGCGAACGCGGGCGACGGTGTATTGGCGTTGTGTGAGCGAACGGGTTGAATGCGCCGGTGGATTTTCAAGTGGAACGGATACGGTAAGCGCCTGGATGCTGCTGATCGGGCTGTCGATGGGGGTCAGTGTTTCCATGTTTATCCTGGCATTTTTCGCAATCGGGAACAGGCGGTTGTAACGGGGTCAGTTGTCCTGGGGTGGAAGCGTTGGCGCACCGGCAACATATGGTTTCAGGGCGGCGTAAATTGCGAAATTGACGGGTGTTTCAATCCCGTGGTTGCGCCCCAGTCGGACCAGCTTGCCGTTGAGGGCTTCCAGCTCAAGCGGTTTCCCGGCCTCCAGGTCATAATACATCGAGGGCCTGTGGGTCGGGGGTATCTTGTGGATGACGAGGTCCATCACTCCTTCCACATACCCCCCCGGCATGGGGACGCCGGCCGCTTTCGCCACGCTGACGCCTTCCTCGAGCGCTTTCACACACAGTTCATGGGTATCGGGACAGGAAAATGTGGGTTTTGCGGGGAGTCGGGTGAGAACCTCAACGCTCGCCGTCCCACACATGGCGAGGAACTTCTCCCACAAAACGGTGATGATATCCGGGCTCGCCTCGCTTATCAATCCTGCTTTCCCGAATGTTCCGACAATCCTATTCAGGCCGGGTGAGCCGGAGCCGTCGAGTCGCCCGAACAGGGTCTTGCGCTCAAGCCTGATCTCGATGACCCCCGGGCTGATGATTCCGGCATTCACATAGCTCGCGCCCGCCACAAAATGACCTTTACCGACAATGTCCTCGATGATTTCAATATTATCCACGCCATTCTGAACGGATGTGATGATTGTATCGGGCTTTACGCAGGTCCGGATTTTCTCGGCTACCGGGCCGGTGTCATAGGTCTTGACACAGAAGACGACCAGGTCGACCGGACCGATCGAGCCGGGATCGTCGGTGACCTTCACGGAAAGGTTGGTATCACCGCCCTCCTTCATGCGGAGCGTCAGGCCCCTGGTCCGGATTGCCTCGAGCTGTCTACCGCGGGCGACAAAGGTCACGTCCTCGCCGGCCTGCATCAGCTTGCCGCCGTAGTAGCCTCCCAGTCCTCCTGTTCCGATGATGGCAACGCGCATGGATTCCCCCGTATCCCGGAAGTGTTGTATGTCCTGACCGGTGAAGTGGTGTTTGAGGACTCTACAGTCCGCCGGTTGTCATGCTACCCGCCCAGATTGACGCAGACGGCCTTGAGCTGGGAATAGATCTCCATGGCATGGGGCCCGCTCTCACTCCCGTAACCGCTCATCTTGTATCCGCCGAATGGCATTGTATCGTCGAAGATGTTGTAGCAGTTGACCCAGATGGTTCCCGCCTGGATGGACTTTGCAATTGTGTGTGCCCTGCTGATATCCCGTGTCCAGACCGCGCCTGCCAGGCCGTACTGGACGTTGTTGCCCATCTTCACGACTTCATCCAGGTCTTCGAACGGGATGGCGCTGAGGACCGGGCCGAAGATCTCCTCTTGGGCAATTCGCATGTCCGGCTGCACCTTGTCGAAGACCGTCGGCTCGACAAAATATCCATTCGCGAATTCCCCGTTGGTCATGCGTGACCCTCCCTGGCGAAACTCGGCGCCCTCCTCCTGTCCGATCTTCAGGTAACCGGTGACGCGGTCGAGCTGTTTCTCCGAGATCAGCGGACCCATCTGGGTTTCGGGGTCGAAACCGTTACCCACCTTGACGGTCGAGGCAAAATCGGCGACCTGCGATATAAAACTGTCGTAAATCTTTTTCTCAACGAACAGGCGTGACCCGGCACAGCAGACCTGGCCTGCATTCCGGCAGATCGCCCAGGCTGTTCCGGGTACTGCCTGTTCAAGATCCGCGTCAGCGAAGACGATGTCCGGTGACTTGCCACCCAGCTCGAGGGAAACCCGCTTGAGGTTGCCTGCCGAGGCCTGGATGATTTTCTGGCCTGTGACATGAGATCCCGTAAACGCGATCTTATTGACATCGGGATGTTCAGAAAGCGCGGATCCTGCGGTCGCGCCGAACCCCGGGCAGATATTCACCACGCCGGGTGGAAACCCGGCCTCAAGGATCAGTTCACCCAGGCGCAGGACGGACAGGGGTGTCTGCTCAGCCGGCTTGAGGACGATGGTATTTCCTGCCGCCAAGGCCGGTGCCAGGCTCCGCGAGGCAACAACCAGCGGCCCGTTCCAGGGATGGATTGCCCCGACGACCCCAAGCGGTTCACGGCGTGTATAGGTGAAGAAATTCCCGGGGATGGAATTTTCAACCGTGTCGCCGTGGATCTTGGTGGCCATACCGGCATAATAGCGTAACGTGTTGCATACTCGCGGAACCATCCCGTTGAGGGCGGCGGTGTAGGGCATGCCATTGTCCAGTGTCTCGAGACAAGCCAGTTCCTCGCCATTCTCCTCGAAGAGGTCCGCCAATCTCAGGAGGAGGGCCTGTCTGCCGGAGGGCTTGGTTTTTGCCCAGTCCGTCTCGAACGCCCGGCGCGCGGCTTTCACGGCACGGTCGATGTCCTCCTTGTCTGCCTCGGCGACCGTTGCGTGTACTTGTCCGGTCGCGGGGTTCAGGGTCTCGAAGGTTTTGCCCGAGGCGGCCTCGACCCACTCTCCCCCGATCAGCATCTTCCTCGGCCGGGACTTCAGGAATTCAGAGGCGGCAGGGTGTAATTTTTCCTCAAGAGCTGGCATGACGGCATTCCTTCCTTGTGGGTATCGGGCTCGGAGACAAGATTGTCGAAAATGGTCAGGACACCTTAGATGATGAAAGTCCCACAATCAAGGGTTTGAGCCACGGGTAGGAGCCTGATCGCTCTTTAATAGCTTGGAATCCACCGGCTGCGGGGCCATCCGCCGCAGTCGGGCTTGAAGTAGGGGCCGCGAACTGTCAACATGCAGCAGCCTTTGCGAATTGAGACGTGATGAAGGAACCCCGGTGAAGACTGACTGGAACAACAGGATCTCCGCGCTGATACTGACGTGCAGGCGAAGCCGGTTGCGGAGGATGCTTCAGCCCGTCTTGGGATGGGCCTTGGGAGGGGGGGTGAGCGTGATGAAGTTGAAGTTCTTATGCATCATGCTGGCCTTAAACCCGGTATATGCAGAAAGCTGGGATCTTTCATCCGGTTTTTCGCAAACGGATAATCCGGCCGGTCCATGGTCTTGGGGTTGGCTGGCCCCCGGGCATGAACTAACACCTTACTCAACCCCCGACTCATATGATGGTGGGGCGACAGGCTGGCAGAATCATTACCTCAATCATTCCGGACGGGCGGTCAGGAACGGCCTTCCCGGATATGTCGAAAACGAATCCTGTTACAGGCCCGGTCAGGTTGTTCTCCAGCCCGGTATCCACGTGGACAAGCCCGTTGCTGTCCGCTGGACATCCAAATCCCAGGCGGCGGTCAGGATTGATGCGCGTTTCATGGGTCTCAATCACAGGTCGGGCACGACCACGGGTGTGTATGTCCACCACAACGGGAGAGCATTGTTTCGGGAATCCATCAACGGTTTTTCCGGCTGTCCGGAATATCCCGCGTCGGGGAATTCCCCTGGCGTGGATTTCTTACATGTGCTGCAGGTTAATCCGGGCGACTACATTGATTTTTCCGTGGACCACGGCGGTAACGGGGCTCATGCCGTCGAGACAGGTGCCGGCAATGATTCCACCGGGCTGGACCTGGTGATCAGTGAGGTTGCATCCGGTTATGGTCAGGTCTCGGGGTTTGTCACCGCAAGGATTCCCCAAGTCCGGTTCATATCCGGCGCGCGGATTCAAACCTTGGATGGAACATACTCGACGCTCTCGGGGAAGGATGGGCGGTTTGAAATGATGCTCCCGGAGGGGGATCATCACCTGCAGATGGAATACCCGGGATTTCCCGCCCGGGAATCGGGGTTGACGGTATCCGGGGCGACCACGACAACGCTTGAGTTCGGCCTTGAAGCGGGTGCGCTGGTGGGTGTTGTCAGAGCCGAAGGGCCGGGCAGGCCTCCCTTGCTGGGATGCCTTGTCCGCATGGATGACAGCCCGTTCTTCATGAGTACCACAAGCGGGGGTTCCTTTGTTCTGGTTGCCCCGCCCGGCAGCTATCGTGTGAGCATTCAGGCGCACGGATACGAGAAGCAACATCTGGATACGACGTTGGTTGCGGGTGAAAGCATCTTTGAAAATATAAGTTTGAAGTGGTCCGGGCTGATGCCGATGGACCCGGAAAATTTTAGGCGCGTCCGCAGGATGGCCGCGAATTACCCGCAATCTAACCTGCCTGGTGTCGACCTTTCATGGCACATGGACCGTGCAATTGAATACATGTTGGATACGATGGACCGGGCACAGGGCGGACTGCCATGGTCGGTCAACCGCATTTACTTTCCACCGGCCGTGATTGAGCACAGCGACGGCGACCTTCCCCACAACACGGCGCGTTACCTCCTTGCCATGATGGCCTGGGAGGATGCAACCGGGCAGCGTGTGGGGGACGAGGCAGCCGTGCAGATGCTCCGCTCGCTGTTACATGGGTGTATTTCCGGCGAGGATCACCTGGCGCATACCCCAAACCCCGAAAAAAAAGACATGGCGCTCCTCGACATGCACAGTCGGCGTGAGGCGCTGCTGGCGTTGCTGGGGCTTGCCCGGACACGGGGGGATCGGGAATCGGCCGATCTCGCTGTCCGGATGATTGACAGCCTTGTCGAGGAGGAGGCGGGCGGGGTGAAGCCCAGTCCCCTGGTCAGCCCGCGCATGATCCGGTCGCTGATCATGCATCACCGCTATTCCGGGCATGAGCCGAGCGTCAGGCTTGCGTCCAGATATGCAGAAACGGAAATCCCTCGTGTATTTGACAACAGGGGCCGTGTCACCCTCAGCCACATGCATTCCGTTCTGGGTGCCTTGAGCGGGCTGGTTGAACTGGGGCTCCATGTGGCCGATTCGCGGTATCTCGAGAAGGCGAGACTTGTGATTGACCGGGGACTAACCCCGCACCGGACCCGTTTTGGATTCATTTTTGAGACGGATATGGCCATTGGACGGGGCGAAGCCAACAACCCGGCTGACCTGGTTCGGTCCGAGATCCTGCTCGGCCTGAACGGACACCCGCAATACCTTGATGATGCGGAACGAATTGTCCGGAACCATTTGCTTGCCAGCCAGTTTCTTGACCCGTCCCTTGCGGGCAGCCCCGCTGAAGGTGATCCCCTGCCTGATGACAGCCCGGGGGCGCGGTACAGTGACGCGGCTGAAAGGCTCTGTGGGGGCTTCTCGTTCACCGCGCCCAATGATCTTGTCGACGGGGTTTATTACGAGCGGTTCGACATGGCGGCCGACCTCGCAAGCGGCGCGATCGAGGGTCTTGCCGCAGTTTGGAGGTCCATCGTCACCGAGGATGCTGGGGGACTGAAGGTCAATTTTCTTTTCAGCCGGGATACCCCGGCCGTGAATGTGCGCAGCCATATTCCCGTGCAGGGCCGAGTGGAGCTGGATATCAGGAAACCGGCTGATGTTTTCGTGCGAATCCCTTCTTATGTCGACCTGCATGGATTGCGGGTGACGCTGAACGGCCACATGCTTGAGGACCTGCGGGTGACGGGTTCTTACCTTCATATCCCCAAGACATCCGGCGTGGCCAAGGCGGTGGTCGAGTTTGAGCAGGTCGTTGCCTTTCGGGAGACACAGCTCGGTGGTCAGGAGTATACGGAGGAATGGCTGGGGGATACATTATGGAACATCCTTCCCCGCGGTGAGCGGATCCCCCTTTATTATCCAGCACGACTTGCCCTTTACGGCATGACTCCCTGATCTGCCGGCAGGGGTTGGCGGTGAAATTCCGCGGTTCGTTTTGCGGGGATGCGGGGTTTCATCCGGGAGGCGCCGATCTTTTGCGGTTTTGTATTCGGCCATGGATGACATGCTGATTGCTCAACCCATTTATCGCGGAAGTTTTGGAAAGCCTGTTTCACATGGGTGAAGACAAACAACTCTCGGGCCTTGTTGCCATTATCACCGGCGGTGCATCGGGTATCGGGAGAGGCATTTGCCTTGAGTTTGCCGCCCGGGGGGCCGAAGTCGCGGTCGTGGATATCGATGCCAATGGTGGAGCCCGGGTTGCAGGGGAGAATGGGGGGCAGGGGGGGCGGGCAATCGACCTTGTGGCTGATGTTCGCAGACATCATGAGGTCGCCGGTGCCGTCCATCAGGCGCTGGATCGGTTCGGGAGGGTGGACATTCTTGTCAATTGTGCGGGAAAGAATGATTACCGGGATGTGGCAGAGACAACCCTGGAAGACTGGGAGGATATCCGGTCAACCAATCTGGACGGGGCATGGTATTTCTCGAGGGCCGTTATTCCGGCCATGAGGCAGCATGATGGGGGGAAGATCATCAATATCGGCTCCGGGGCCGCAATTCGCGGGATTCCCCAGTCCATTCCCTATACGGCCTCGAAACACGGGCTGGTGGGCATGACACGTGCGTTGGCCGTGGATCTCGGCCCTGATCAGATCAATGTCAACTGCATCTGTCCCGGGGCGATTGACACGCCGCTTTTGAGGAAAGTGGGATCCGAGGCCTACATCGCGGAGGAGAAGCGACGTTATCCACTGGGTCGACTGGGGAAAGTCGAGGATGTTGTCAAGGCCGCGCTTTTTCTGGCATCATCCGACTCGGACTGGATCACGGGGATCGTTCTGCCGGTGGATGGCGGCCTGACCTCCAGTATCCGGGCTGAGAACAAGCGGTAGCTGGGATATGATTCGGAATGTCGGTGGGGGGGATGCCGGTCAGGCCATGCATAATCCACCATCAACGTTCCAGGCTTGGCCTGTAACGCACGCCGCGGCATCACTGGCCAGGTAGACTGCGAGCGGGGCGATTTCCGCCGTTTCCAGCCGTGATCCTTGCGGGGTGATTCCCGACTCGATCTCTGCAAAGGTCTTCCCCAGTCGTGTCGTGTCGTATTTAATCCGCTCGTTGCTTGCGTCGGTGCGGACCGGTCCCGGGCAGATTGCATTCACGGTGATTCCATTTCCGGCCACCTCAAGTGCTGTTGTGCGTGTCAGGCCGATCAAACCGTGTTTGCTGGTCGAGTATGCCGCGCCATGGATCAGCGGGATCCTGCCGGCAACCGATGCAATATGGATGATCCTGCCATGTCCTCTGCGGATCATCCCGGGCAGCACGCCCTTGCTGAAAAGATATGGAACAGTCAGGTTCAGTCGTATTGTCAGGTCCCAGTATGCATCATCAAATTCAGCCACCGGCCCGGGCCTGATTCCCGAACCAATCCCGGCGTTGTTGATGAGGATGTCGATATCCCCGCACCGGGACTCGAAGTAATCCAGCGTATCATTGACTGTTGAGGCCTGTACCAGGTCTGTTGCGTGGACTGTGCAACTGACGCCGAGGGGTTCCACTTCATCCCTCAGCGTCTCAAGGTTTTCCCTTGAGCGGGCCGTGACAGCCAGGTTGATCCCTTCCCGCGCCAGGGCCAGGGCGATTGCCCGGCCGATTCCGCGACTGGCCCCGGTTACCAGTGCTGTCCGTTTAACTGGATTCATGGAGTATCAACTACCCATCCTGGATGGAATGACGGCTGGTCCCGAACCGGGAGCCGGGCAGATCCTGAGGATCACCAGTCCCAGGATGACGGGAACCCACAGCCGAACCTCCTTTGTGTTGGCCACGTTGAGGACAAAGAGGGTATAGGGAATGGCCCCAAGAAAAAAGCATAAACACGGATTTCGTCTGCAGGGGTCCATGAGCAGGTAACCCGATATGACGAGAAACAGGATGATGCCGGTTAATTCAAAGAACCCGAAGTTTTCCACGAAACGCATGTTCTCGAAATATGCGTTATGGAAACCCAGCCAGACCCGCAGCAGGAAGTAGGGGATGATGAAGCAGAGGCAGAGGACTATCAGCCGGACAAACCTCCGTGGGTTTGCCTTGACCCGCATCATGGCGGGATCATGGCTGTGCCAGGCAAGGTAAAAGACCGGGATCAGGATGCTGGATTCCCGGGTGAGTGTTGCTAGGATGACCGTGCAGCAGAGGCCGGCGAAACCGACTCTGGAGTCGCTTTGGGTGATCAGGCAGACACCCAGCACGAACAGGAAATAGCTGAGTATGTCATAGGGCGCGATGACATACTGGGTCAGGTTGATGAACATCATCATGCTGAAGACGGCGAGATCCGGCAGGTATTTCCCTTTGGACGAGAGGACCCGGTTGAGGAGCAGGTGAGAAAATGTGCAGAAAAGGCAGAGAAAGATGGTGTTGCTGATGAAATACGCCGTGTAAAACTGGGGCGATATATTCGTGGCTTTTTCCAGGATCCCGGGAGCGAATGCCGGCAGGTCGAATTGGTGGATGAGCTCGTGGGTTTTCAGCTGGATTGCCTGGCCGAGTACCCGATACTTGTAGATCCCGCGCCCGTAGTAGGATCTGAATTCATCCTCGGTAAAAACGCCGTCAGTATAGTTGGATGCGAATCCGTAGTAGATTCCCAGGCTGAAAAGGACCGGTAGGATCCAGGAAACGGTTATGTGCCGATATGCACCCAGGTGTCTGCCCCCCCCCGACTGTTGTCCAGCGTGTCCCTGCGAACAGGGAAAGCCCAGTAAAGACCGGGACGTTTTATTTTCGGGATATCCTGTCCTGGAGGCAACCGGTCCGGCTCAGGCGGAATAGCGGTATTTGCCCCCGTTGAACTCGACCTTTCCCGACTCGGTTTTTTCACGCAGTTCTTTCTGGATGTGGCTCAGGCCGATATCTGCTTTCCGGCAGTATTTTGTGACGGCCTGGTCATCGTTGATCTGGGCGGGACTCATCCACTTTCCCGCGTTATCCCTGAGGCAGGCATTGATAACCCGCCAGGGACGGGTCCTGAGGGCACTTTGGGATTTGTGTTTTCCCGGGCTGACACGGGGGCGACTTCCGGGACCGGCCGCATCAAGTTTCCGGGCAGAACGGCCAATCTGTCCGATTGCCTCCTGCAGTTGTTTCGGGTCATGGGGATCCAGTCCGTGGATTATTTTCTGGAGTTCAATGACGGTATTGATCTGCTGGGCTTGATCGATTTGGCACTGGAGGCTCCTGACTTTCTGCTCCAGTTCCTTTACATTTACAGGTGCGGACATACGGCGTTCCGGCCTCCTTCTTAAGTTTAAAAGATACCACTTGAATCAGTTGAATAAGGACTGATTCATAGCCACCATCGGCTTGATTGTTGAATAGGGCCCCGGATACGGGACTCGAGCTCCCCCACATTTTAATCCCTGATTATGGGGGCTGCAACCCCAAATTCAGGGGGCGGGTGGCCCTGACAATGGGGCCAGGGGTTCTTGACGATGTAATTGCAAGCAACTGACAAAGGTTCTGGATTGCGAAGGTCGCGTCCCGGGTGGGCGTTATTCATACCGGTGTGCTTTTGTTACGTGGCTCATGTTCAAGTCCGCCGGGTCTGCCGTCCACGATTGCGGGTCCGGGCAGGCCCTTGTGGCCATGCGTTTCATCTTGTTGTGACACATGATCTGCCATGGATGCCAAATTACCCGGCATGTGAAGTATTCGATTGGGATTGGAATCGGCGAAGGGACAGGGCCTTCCGCGTTCTGGACATCCCTTCCCGATTCCGTTATTAATGTGCTCACCGGTGCGATCGTGTGCCGGATCCTTCTTCCTGCGGTCGGTCAAGCTGGTGAAGCAAACATTCCTGACGAACCAGGAATCCGAACACCCCGGACGGGTCCTGCCATGTTTGGAACGGTTGGTCTGTATCCCCCTGCTCTGTTACTTCATTGCGTTTACCATTCTCACATTTCCATTGCTCGGGTATTTCTCGACGCATTTCTTCACCGACGAGTACGACGGCCTGCAGAATATCTGGAACCTGTGGTGGGTTAACCGGGCCATCACGGAACCCGGGATATATGACTCCATTTGGCACACCCCGCTGCTTCACCATCCCTTTGGGGTCACCCTGCGCGCCCATACACTGAACCCGTTCAACGGGCTTGTTGGGGTGGTCCTGCTGAAGTTCATGACACTCATCCAGGTTCATAACTTCATCGTCATCTTTTCATTCGTGACCGGGGGCTGGACAGCGTTCCTGCTTGCGCACCACCTGACCCGCTCCTACGGGGGCAGCCTCGTCGCGGGTTACGTCTTTACCTTCTCCAGTTATCATTTTGCGCATGCTCGGGGTCACCTCCAGCTCGTTTCACTCGAGTGGATCCCGCTCTTCATTCTCTGCTGGTACCTGCTGATGACGCGCCCGCGGGTGTTGACGGCCGTTCTTGCCGGGGTCGCCCTCTACCTGGTGATCCTCTGTGATTATTACTATTTCTTCTATTCCGTCATGTCGGCCATCCTGATGGTGGTCTGGTTTGCCTTCCGCAAACGTGATCCCCTGTTCCTGTTTCGAGGCGAGGCACTCTGTCCGTCCCTGGTGTTCGCGTTGGTCAGCTGCATGTTGATCCTGCCGATGGTCCTGCCGTTGATGATTATCTCCTCCAATTCCCCGTTCACCGGTGCGCATGCCCCGGCCGATTACTCGCTGGACCTGCTGGCGCCGTTTATTCCGGGTGGGCACTGGTTTTTCCGCGACCTGACGCGTGCCTACTGGAGCCGGCTGCCGGGGAACATTAACGAGAGCAGTGTGCACCTCGGCCTGTCGGTCCTGGCTCTGCTGGCCTATGGCATGGTTCGCTGGAGAAAACTTCGGGATGATATCCATGACAATGCGGGCGTGTGGCTGCTTGTCCTGTTCTTTTTCCTGTTGATGGGGCTGGGGCCGGTTCTGCGCCTGGCGGGGGAGAGTGTATGGGCGGGATTGATGCCCTATGATCTGCTGGAGATCGTTGTCCCGATGATGAAACTGTCGGGCGTGCCCGTGCGGATGATGGTCATGGTCTACCTTGCGGCCGCGATCCTGATTGCTGCCGTGTTCAGGATGCTGGCCGGTCATGGCCCGAGACATCGGGTTGCTCTGGGCGTGCTGCTTGCCTTGTTGTTCATCGAGTACCTGCCGATCCCGTCGCCTAGGACCCGTATCGGGGTTCCGGGTTACGTCAGCGCCCTGAAGGATCATCCCGGCAGCGGGGGCGTGATCGACCTGATCTCAAGGTGGAAGACCCATCACCCGGCGATCGAGCTGTATTATCAGACGATCCATGGCAAACCGATGGCTTTCGGGTATGTCTCAAGAATCACAGGGGCCATGGAGGAAAAGGATGTTGAATTGCTCCGTGTCATTCACAGCCGGGATTTGCTGACCTTGATGAGCCGGTATCAGATGAATTATATGATCACGGACTTGCCGCTTGAGGATGAACGCGAGCATGTCAGGGTCCAGCTACTGCATAAGGATGGGGAGGCCCGGCTTTATCGTTTCGATGCCGAGACGATGCAGGAGCACTTGGCGGCTGTGTTTGCCCGCTCCGTCCCGGTTCACCTGGGGCAAGACCGTTTCCATTATGATGACCTGCAGCCTGTCCATGAATCGAGTATTCGTGCGACGGATCATGGATACAGGATCCTGACCACGGGTCCGTCCCCCCATATCCTGCTGCCGATGATCAGGGTATCGGACCTGGAAATGGGTCAGTATATCATGAAATTTGAGCTGGAGGTGCCCGAAAACACGGTCGGGGGGGTCTATTACCGTTACCCGGGGGATGATCATTACGGGGAACCGAATCATGTCAGGCTGAAGCTGGAGAAGGGGATGAATACCTTTTTCGTCAAGCTTGATGCGGAGTTCTTCCACGACCGTTTAAAGTTTGTCCCGGGCCGGATTCCGGGCGAATATTTGCTCAAGGGTTACGAGCTGCGCCGGATCGGGAATTGAGGGGCGACCCGGGAATCGTGCCGTTTTTTCTCCCGGTTTCCCGCGAGGCCTGTCGTTTTGCGCATCTTCCTTCTTCATCCCGCGACTGAATTCCCCGTTATTGACCATCATGCTGCTTTTCAATCCGGATCAGGTGGAACCAGGCCCATTTGCCCAGTGCGGGGCAGATACGGAATAGCATCCTGTCCAGGGCATTCAAAATACCCAGCGTCAAATGGAAGAGTGGTCTCGACACGATGGCATACTGGAAGGTGAACGCGAGGAATGAAAACCCGTAAAAAGGTGCAACGGTCCGGTCATCGGGTTTCCGATTGAACGGCATCAGGATCTCCCTGTGGGCCCTGTGGTCAAGATACCGGGTTATACCGGCCCATTCCCTAGGTGCCGCAGTCTTCCGGTAAAGCCGTGCAAATGGGTTTCGGGGGCCGGGTTCCACGCATGCCGCACGTCCTCCCTGGTCAAGTATGCGGAACAGTTCCCGTGCGGCCCGGCCAAGTTGAACGTGGATCAGTACCGATTTTGTGAAGATGGAGTCCAGGGTCTGGTTCCCGAGCGGCAGGTTTTCCGCGGAACCGACCACGGGCAGGATCCGGTCTGCGCAGCCGGATACACGTGCACGTTCCATCAGTTTTTGCATTCGTGAGATGGATGAGTCGATGGCGAGGATCCGGTGCCCACGTCGGGCGAATGCGAAGGCATGGGATCCCAGTCCGGCCCCGAGGTCGAGGATCAGTCTTCCTGCGGTCGATTGATTCTCCAGCCATGCGCAGGATGCTTTCCAGTCCGGGGAGGATGCGAAAGAGACATCCTGATCAACCCGGCGCCGATTTGTTGGTTTGCTCGCTCCCGAATCCAGATTGTTGGAATCCAGAATCCCATCCCACCAGGCGATGGCATTCGTGGATCGGGTATCCCTGTCGGGATGTGGATTACCAGTCATTCAGGTCCTCTTGTGAAGTCGTTTTCGAGGGGGCAGCTTAAGACGTGTAATGATAATAAAACAGAAAAAAACGATCAAAACCATGGGAATCAAAAGGGGTCAAAACTTGTGTTATCACCGCAATCGGCCGATATGTTGATGGTAGAATCATTGAAAATATTCAACGTATGTTGATTTCAGTCAATCTGTTTCCATGGAGTTTACAAATGCAGACAATGACGACCCGTACATATACCAATCTCGCCTTGACCGTGATTATGGCCCTGCTTGCCATCCTGGCACTGCAGCCATTTGTATCCCTGTCCGAGGCCACGGCCGAGGACAGGGATATCGGGAACAAGCGTCCGGTATCGGAGTTTGGCCAGACAAAAATTGCCGAGTCAAACAAGATGATTGCCGAGTCAAACCGGGAAATTGCGGCTGCAATTCGCGAAGCTTCCCGGGCGCAGAAGGAAATTGCCGGTGCACTGAACCGGCTTTCAGATTTTGGCGCCAAGTAGGCCTGTCTGTCGGGCCGGGGGGGGACAATTCGCCGCGAGGAGGCGCCAATTGAAACTCCCCGCGACAACAGGAAGCAATGCAGGCGAACAAGGGTCTGGCCGGTGTGTTTTCAGGTCAGGGCATTCCTGATTCCGGCCTCGAGTTGAACAACCGGGCATACAGTCGCTTGAGCCTTGAAGGCAGGGGTCGTGCATTCTCGGCATCATCCAGTGTCAGCCACAGGTAAAGTGCCAGGACCGGCCACAGCCGCAACGACATCCAAAGAATCCCCGCGCCGGATCGCCATTCATCCTGCCCGTGGTTCCATGGGATACCCAGGCACGCCAGGATCAGGAGCGCGCAGGCCATGCGCGGGGGCCGCCTGAGGGTGCGGTCCTGCCCGAATAGCCACATCAGTGCAGGCATGGCCTGGACAACGTAATGATCCCACATCAGGCTCGGCAGCATCAGCATCAGCAATGTCGCCCCGAAGAACATCGACAGCGGGTCCTTGCGGCGGATGTTGAGGGCGGCATGGATCCAGATGAATAGCAGCAGCACCGAGACAGCGAGTGTCAGCCGATCTGCGACCTGTTGCGGGAAGCTGATCCAAGGTTCCGTGTGCGGATTATCGGTGAAGAGGTGATGAAACAGCGAGTTGGGCGACTGGTTGAATGGGTCCCGGAAAAAGTCGTTCCCAAATTCTTCCCAGGTTGAATGTCCATAGCGCATCTGGGAGATCATCCCGATGGATTCCCCGTAGGTGCGGATATCGACGACCAGCATGGAGGCGATGAGCAGGGCCACGCTGAAAAGGATTCCGAGTATGGCAATGCGGGGTCTCCGCATTGGGAACATGCAGGCGATCAGCAGGGCAGGTGAGATCTTCCAGGCAAATCCCGAGGCAAGCGCGAAAGCCGACATGACGGACCGGTTTCGGATCATCGCCCCGGCCGCCCACAGAATCAGCACGGCGGTAACGATGTTCATCTGGCCCGCGGTCATCTGTCGAAACCAGGGAAGCCCCGCCGTGACCAGGACCGCACATGCGAGTCGGGCGACCCCAGGGCGTTTGAGCCTCAGCCAGCCTGGTCCCAGAAAGATCATCCCCCATGTCAGGATCCAGTTCGTCCAGAACCAGAGGAGCTTTGCAGCGGGGTATTCAAGGGTTGAGTAAGGAAAGAGGGCAATGCCGGTTGATGGCAGGTAAACAAACGGATTGATCGAGTGAAACCGGTTGTCTTTTGCGATGGCAATCAGGACCCCGGGATCATACGGATTGAGATCCTTCTGCAGGGCAAAAGAGCCGGCCCAAAGGTGCTTGAAATCGTTTCCATGCAGAGCCTGATTCCGAATCATTGAAACAGCTTCAATTAAAGACGCAAGAAGGAGAAGGAGAACCAGGGTGTTCAACATCCTGGTTCGGGTGCATCTCTTTTCAGTCATACAAGACTTCTTCCTCTGATCACGGGGCGGTGAACAATCAGACCTGACAGATGTTGAACTTTTGACCCGATTTTGTCAAAGTATGCATTATCAAGAGGCTGTGTGAATTTCCGGGTCAGGATCACATCGCCGACTTCGGCAGCAAGAACAGCCTTTCATGAATCGCAAAAGGTTACCCGTCTGGAGAACAGTGCTGATCATCGTGACCGATGCGGTCGCGATCGCATTTGGCATGTACTTCGCCTATGCTATCCGGTTTCATTCGGCGTTCACGGACTGGGTGCCGATCCGTGTCGGCTATGATCCTGAAATCTACCGCGGGATGTTTTTGCCCGCGTGCTTGATCTGGTTCATCGCGCTGCGACTGAACAATCTCTATCGCCGCCGGTCCAGGGTTCTTGATTTTGGTGTCGTGCGCAGGATCCTGATCGGTTGCTGCTGGGCGATGCTGATGCTGATTGCTTGGACCTATATCCGCAGGACGAGCAATGATTTCTCGCGTATTTATACCGGGTTGATGCCGATGATCGTCTTCCTCGCGATCCTGATGAACCGGGTTGTCCTGCACCATGTTTTCCAGTGGATGATGTTAAAGCGTGGCCTTGGCCAGGTGCGAACCCTGATCCTTGGAAGCGGCCCGATCGCAGACCGTCTCATCAGTATTCTCCAGATGCATCCCGAGCGCGGCATTCTTCCAGTGGGCGTGGTGTTGGGGCGGTCGGATCATGATAGGCCTGACTCGATTTCCGGTTTGCCGGTTCTGGGGGTCTCTGATGACCTCGAGGAAATCATCCGTGAATACTGTGTAGGGGAGGTCATCGTGGCCAGGACCGACCTTGAGAGGTCTTCCATGATCGATCTTCTGGTCCGCTGCGAAAGTGCCATGGCGGCCTTCAGGATTGTTCCCGAGACCGCCGAGTTGGTGTTGTCGGGGATGACGGTGGAAACCATCGACGGAATCCCGCTGCTGGGCCTCAGGGAAACCCCCTTGCAGGGCTGGAATGCCGCACTCAAGCGCCTGCTCGATATCTGTATTGCGTCTTGTGTTCTCCTTTTGTCCGCACCCGTGATGGTCTTGATCTGCATTCTGGTCATCCTCAAGGACAGGATGGATCCCTTCTATATCCAGGAGAGAATGGGCATTGACGGGCGGGTGTTCGATATTCTCAAGTTCCGGACAATGCGTCCGGGTGCCGAGGAGAATTCGGGCCCTGTCTTCGCCACGGATCGTGATTCCCGCTGCACGGGGCTGGGCTCCTTTCTCCGCAGAACACATCTTGACGAGATCCCGCAGTTGATCAATGTCCTCAAGGGTGAAATGAGCCTGGTTGGGCCGAGACCTGAACGGCCTTACTTCATCGATAAGTTCCGGAACGATATCCCGCGTTACATGGCACGTCATCATGTCCGCAGCGGGATCACGGGCTGGGCCCAGATCAACGGGCTTTGCGGTCTTCACGGCTCGATCGATGAACGTCTGAAATTTGACCTTTACTACATCGAGAACTGGTCATTGTGGCTGGATCTCAAGATCCTGTTCCTGACGGTTTTTGACCAGCCCGGGCACGGATAAGGCATCCCCCTCCCGACCGGAATCGGGGTGCCTCTGGTTTTGGGTTGGCCGACGAAAATCGATTAGAAATTGGTGGTATTTTGCGTGTCGAGCGGGTAGGAACCCAGGATCCGCACAAAGTTGGTGTGCGGCCTCATTTCCTCAAGTGCCTTGATCAGGGGTTTGTTATCCATATGGCCCAGCAGGTCCACGAAGAAGATGTAGTCCCATGCCTTCTTGCGGGAGGGTCTCGATTCAATCTTCGTCAGGTTGATACCCTTGTCCGAGAAAGGCGCGAGCAGTCTTTTCAGCCCCCCGGGTTCATCCTTGATCGAGAACATGATGGATGTCTTGTCCTGACCCGAGGGTGAGGGGCTCTGGTGCCCGATGATCAGGAACCGTGTGATGTTATCCTTGCGGTCTTCGACCCGCCTCCTGAGGATCGGCAGGTTGTGAATTTTCGAGGCCAGATCGGGCCCGATGGCCGCGATGGTCTTGTTTTTCAGGGCCAGCTTGACCCCTTCGCCCGATGATGCGACCTCGATCTGGGCTGCATGGGGGAGATTTTTCTGCAGCCATTCCCTGCATTGACTGAGGATCTGGGGGTGTGTGCAGACCTTCTGGATTCGGGCCATTGTTTTTGCCCGGCACATCAGGTTGTGTTGAATGGGCGTATGGATCTCGGCACAGATGGACAGGCTGCTGTTCATCAGCTCGTCAAGCGTGGTGTGGATGACCCCGCCCGTCGAGTTTTCAACCGGGACGATCCCGAACTGGATCCAGGACTTCTCAACCGCCTCGAAAATCTCGCGAATGGATCCCATGGGTTCATAGGAGACGGATCGGCCGAAGGCCCGGGTCGCTGCAATGTGGCTGAACGTGGCCTCGGGTCCGAGGTAACCGATTGACTGGTGTGCTTCAAGCGACAGGCAGGCCGACATGATTTCCCCGAAGACCAGCCGCAGGCCATCGGAGGGGAAATCACCGGCCCCCCGACGTGCCATTGTGTTTAATTTCTGGATATGCCGGCCCGCGTCGAACATCGGCCGGCCGACCCGGTCCTTGATATGCCCTACCTGGCGGGCGACACATGCGCGTTTGTCGAGCAGTTCAATGATCTGGGAGTCGATCGTGTCAATCCGTTTGCGGCATCCCTCCAGTGTGCGGGGGAGGCCCTTTCCCTTCGAGGCGGTTTGTGATGAGGGTTTGGACGCCCGCTTTTTGACGGGTTTCTTTCGCGCCGGCGATTTTTTGCCTTGAACCATGGGGATTCTGCTTCCGTTGCTCTGCTGGGGTCATTTTTCCACAGATTCAGTCGAAATCTCACGTATAAAACGACACGGCCCGGCCCGGGCCAGATTCAATCAGGGTGTCATTTTACCGGATTCCTGGTGATGCTCGTGGATTTTATCCAAGTTCAACCGGGTCAACGTGGAGCGCGGCCTGGAGTTTTTCATAGCGCCCCCTGATTTTCTCCTTTGACATCCTGGCTGTTTCCCGGACGCTGAAATCCTCGACGACAAACGAGGCGCATGCCGATCCGACCATGATGGCCTGCCGGAAACTCATCTCGTCCAGGGTTTCCCTTGATGCCAGGTAACCGATGAGCCCTCCCGCAAATGTGTCGCCCGCCCCGGTCGGGTCCTGCACAGTATCGAGCGGTACGGCAGGCACGGCGAAGGTGCCTTCGTTGGAGAACATCTGTGCGCCATGGGACCCCTTCTTGATGATTGCGTGGCGCAACCCCAGATCAAGGAGTTGCCGGGCTGCCGTAGGCAATGAATGTGTTTCAAACAGCATCATCGCCTCCTGGTCGTTCAACAGGGCGACATCAACCCGTTTCAGAACCTGGATCAACATGTCGCGTTCGGTGCTGATCCACAGGTTCATGGAGTCACAGATCGAGAGTTTCGGTTTCTTCACCTGCTCGAGCACGCGGAGCTGCAGGGCGGGGTGGATGTTTGCAAGAAAAATGAAGTCATTCTCACGGTAGTCGTCAGGGATGGTGGGATTGAAGTGCTCGAAGACCCCAAGCTCCGTGAAATGGGTTACTGCCTCATTCATTTCACCCGAATATTCGCCACCCCAGTGGAATGTCTTGCCGCCCCGGACGATCTCGATACCGCGTGTGTTGACCCCGCAGGTCTCGAGCTGGACGATATGTTCGGGTGGAAAATCGTCACCGACAACCCCGACGATGTCGACCGGGGAAAAAAGGCTCGCAGCTATTGAACCATATGATGCCGAGCCCCCGAGGACTCGATGGTGCTGGCCCCGGGGCGTCTTGACGTCATCCAGTGCCACCGAGCCGACAATCAACACCCGACTGGACATTGTATTTGATCCTCCATGGATTTCCTGCGGCCGGTTGCCCGGGCAGGATTCTTCAGGATTAGCGACCTGCTGTCCAGTCTTCATACCATGCGAACATGGTGTCTGTCAGCCTCGGGTTGGCTGTGTCATGACGTGGTCAACGGGGGTCTTCCCGCGTGTTTGTGGCTCGGGCAGGTTCAAAACCCGGATTCCAGGATCCCGGTCATCACGCGTTCATATTTCAGGGCCGACTTCTCCCAGGAATAATCCCCATTCATTCCGTTTTGCATTAACCTCGTCCAGGTCTCCTGCTCGTTGCAGTAGATTTCCACGGCCATCTGCAGGGCGTCTGCAAAAGCTTCGGCGGAGTAGTCATCGAAGACAAACCCGTTTGCCCCGTCCAGATTCTCAGGCGAGGCGTGGGATACGGAATCAGCCAGCCCCCCCGTGCGCCGGACCACCGGAACGGTCCCGTAACGCAGGCTATACAACTGGTTCAGCCCGCAGGGCTCATATTGCGACGGCATCAGGTAGATGTCGGCGCCGGCCTCAATCTCGTGTGCCAGTTGTTCATCAAAGTCCAGTCTCACCCCTGCGAGGCCGGGGTAATTCTCGACAAGCTGCATGAACCGCTTCTGGTATCGATCATCACCGCTACCGAGAACTACAAACGGGCAGCCCTGATCAAGAAACCGGGGAATTACATCCAGGAGCAGGTCGAGCCCCTTCTGTTCGGTCAGTCGCGAGATCATTGCCATGACCGGCCCCGTATCCGTCTTGTTGATGCCGAATATCTTCTTCAGGGACTTTTTGCAGGCTGCCTTGCCATCGAGTTGACCCGGGTCATAGTTCGCCGCGATCAGTGGATCGTCCGCCGGATTCCATGTCTCGGTGTCAATCCCGTTGAGGATCCCGCTCAGGGCATCCGATCGGTCCTGCATGACCCCCTCGAGTCCGCATCCGAACTCGGGAGTCCGGATCTCCTCGGAATACCTGCGGCTGACGGTGACCAGCCGGTTGCTGTAAAGCAGCCCCCCCTTCATCAGGTTGAGTTGACCGTGAAATTCCATGCTCCCGGGCGACCTGCAGTAGTCGGGCAGGTCAAGGCTTGTTGTCGTCTGCAGGAGGGGACAAAGCCCCTGGTATGCCATGTTGTGGATGGAATATAGTATTCCCGTGGACTGGAAGAATGGGTCGTTGTTGAGTGTCGGGTGAAAATGCAGGTAAACCGGGATCATGGCCGTCTGCCAATCGTTGCAATGGAGGATATCCGGTCTCCAGCCCATTTTTTGCAAGCTCTTGAGCACGGCCAGGCACCAGCATCCGAACCGGATCGGGTTATCCGGATAAGCCACGCCGTCAGGGCTGTCATACAGCCGGGGCCGGCCGAATAAGGGGTCCTCCTCATAGAACAGGATTTTAACCCGGGTTCCATTTGCCCCCGACTGGCTGTCCTGCCAGATCCGGAACGTGTATTCACCGCAGGTTAGCCTGACCCGGACTTCCCCGGGAACAGGTTGCATGGGAAAGGCATCCCGGTCGATGTCCTGGTAGAGGGGCAGGACAACCGTGACCTCATGCCCGAGTTCCGCGAGCGCCCGGGGTAAAGCCCCGGATACATCGGCAAGGCCGCCGGTCTTGATATAAGGGACCATCTCCGATGAAGCGAAGAGGATCCTCATCGGCAAGCGGGGTCGGGCCTGGAGGGCATCGGTTGTGATTTCATGGACAGGCGCCTTTTTTCCGATGGGGGATTACGGTGGCACCTTGTCGGTTACAAATGCCGGTCCGTCGATGTCCCCCGCTGTTTTTTTATCCTCAACTATGCGTCTTTTCGGGAGATTACGACGAGGGTGAATCATGTCCCACGGCCTGCCCAGCCCGCAATCAGTTGTCCCCCTGGTCGGGTTTTCCGGACGGGGGTGTCGTCGAGGCCAGGCTGCCGAAGGCGGGGAGGTCGCGGGACAGGCGGGCCTGGTTTTCCGGTTTCAGATAAATCGCGGCGAACTCAACCGTGAGGCCCCGCAGGGAATTGAGATGGTTCTTGTCCGTTGTCTGTTTGCACTTCATGCTCAGGATCAGCATTCTGTGTAGGATGCTGATCTTTGCTTCATAGTCATCCTGCCCCGGCTTGATGCGCTGGGCCATGAAATACCATGTGATGATTTGGCTCACTTCATCCGCGTGGGAATCCTTGTTGCTGACCCAGCGGGCAATCTGGTTTTGGTTCCTTGCAGGGTCACGCGATAACTTCACGATCTGTCCCATGGATTTCTCGATTGTTGTGAAGTGTTCTTCAAGCATCCGGAATCGGAGTTCATCCGTGTAGATTCCGCAGGGCACCTGGCAGTGGCTATGGGCCGGTTTTCCGGCGGCAAGGAACAGGATCGCGAGGCAGGCAGGCAGCAAAAGGCCCGCAGGATGGATGCGCATGATAGGTCACTCTCTTTCAGATGTTCGATCAGGAACTGAACTTTCAGCCCAAGTCACGGGTATTATCGCCCACCCTTTGGATAGTGGCAAGGGAATATGAATCGATGCGGGGGGGGATGTCCGGCGGGTGTCGTCCCTTCCATTGGCGGACACGTGCGGGATGTCACCGCGGAGTTGATCCGTTGCGGGTGTGTTATCGGATGGACTACACTATAGTATCCCGGGTTGACTCCCGATGTTGGCTGCGTTGAAATATCTTGCGGTTTTCGTCCGTTGAGTCGGTCTGGAACCCCCTGGATACGGTGTGTGGTGGGATTGCATTGAAAAACGAAGGTCAAAATCCATCTTGCGGCGAAATGATCATCGCACGATCGACGGCTCACGGTGCGGGCGCAATTGCCGTGGTTCGTCTTGATGGCCCGGGCGTGAAGGATGTCGTGAACCGTGTCTTTGTCCCGTTCCACGGGGAAGGACCCGCACGAGTCCCGAGGCGCATGGTCCATGGCCAATGGGTTGACCCGGACACCCGGGAAGTGCTTGATGACGGCTTGGCGGTCTTCTTCGGCAGGCCTCGTTCATACACGGGGAATGACATGGCCGAGTTCCATTGCCATGGGGGGACAATTCCGGTTCGGGTGATCATGCAGTTGTTGCTCAGGATGGGTTGCCGGCTCGCCGAACCGGGTGAATTTACACGCAGGGCCTTTCTCAACGGCAGGATGGATCTTGCGCAGGCCGAGGCGGTTGCTGACCTGATTAGTGCCCGGACGGAATCGGCCGCGGCCAGCGTGCGCCGGCAGATCAGCGGTGAATTTTCGCGAACGCTGCAGCCACTCCGCGATGACCTGATTTCTCTGGCGGCAGAAATTGAGGCGCATATTGACTTTCCCGAGGAGGACCTGGGCGATGAGGATTTCATTCGGCTTCAGCAGACCTTCGAGTCCGTGTTGTCGGGGTTGGGGGAACTGGTCGAGGGTGGACGTCGCGGCCAGTTGCTGCGCGAGGGTGCGCAGGTTGTCATGACAGGCCCGCCCAATGCGGGAAAATCGAGCCTGTTGAATGCGCTGGCACGGCGTGAACGCGCGATTGTCACGCCGCACCCCGGTACAACCCGCGATACCGTCGAGTGCACCATCGACCTGCAGGGTTATCCGCTGACGCTGGTCGACACGGCCGGCATCAGGCCGTCGCGCGACCCGGTTGAAAGGGAGGGCATGGAAAGGACGCGTGAGGCGGTCGAGGCCGCCCGGCTCGTGATCTGCATGCACCATGTCTCGGATGACGGTCGCGACATCCGGTTGCATGACATGGCGGACCGGGACCCGGATGTTCATGTCATCGAGGTGCTGAACAAGTCTGACCTGATCAACGGCAGCACCCGCGATCCGGTTCCTGCCGGTTCCATTCGAATCTCCGCCATGGAAGGTTCGGGCCTGGATGTTCTTGAGAAGGAGATCCTGGACCGGCTCACGGGCGGCGACGGGGCTGGAGCATCGGATGGGATCACAATCAGCCTGCGCCAGGACGGGCTCCTGAATCACTGCATCAAGTCGCTGGGTCTGGCCCGAGAGGCATTTGATGCCGGGAGATCGGGCGAATTCGTGATGGTTGACCTCAGGGAGTCGGTAGATGCGCTCAGCGCCGTCTTGGGTGTCGAAACCGGTGATGCGATACTGGACAGGATTTTCAGCCGGTTTTGTCTGGGAAAATGAAATGCTTCCCGGGGCGGGGGCGGAAGATGACAATGCATGGAGACGACACGTTGTGAGAAAGAGCATTCAGCATGGAAAACGCCGGGGGATAAGGCTGGTGGACGATACACGTCTGTCATGACATATGCCATGATCGGGCTGAACTGCCTGGTCTACATCGTGATGATGTCTTGGGGTGTGAGTCCGTTTGACCCGGATGCAGAGACCCTGCTTCGCTGGGGGGCGAGGCATGGCCCATCCATTATCGAGGGGGACTGGTGGCGGCTGGCCACGAGCCTGTTTGTCCACATCGGGCTTCTTCATCTCGTTTTCAACATGTTCGTGTTGTGGTACGTCGGGAGGGAACTGGAGCCCCTGTTCGGCGGTGTCTCGCTGGGGCTGCTTTATCTTTACTCAGGCGTCGTGGCGGGCATGCTGGGGATGCTTCAGAAGCCCGAGGTTATATCAGCGGGTGCTTCAGGCGCAATTTTCGGGATATTTGGCGGCTCGTTGGGCTACTTGCTGTTTAATCATCGGCGGGTGCCTTCCAGGGTTCGGGTGTTTCTGGTCACGTTTGTACTTCCCATGGCCTTGTTGACCCTGTTGATTGGAATCATGGTGGATGGCATTGATAATCTTGCGCACGGGGTGGGCCTGGTGACCGGTCTTTGTCTGGGGGTTCTCATGTCCGTGACTCCCCCCGGGCATCGATTCGGGATGACCTGGCACCGGGTGCTCCTGATGAGTTGTGCCACGGGGTTGGTCCTCGCCGTGTTATTGTTGTTCAGCGTCAGGGTGCGCGACATCACGCTGGAGAAGAAGACGTGTTCGGGTTGCGCCGCCATGTTTCAGGAGGCAGCCCGGCGTGGTAAACGGGGAGACGGGGCGCTTGATGCCTCCCCCCGGCTCGCACGGCTTGGCATATTCATTTCCGGGTCCATGGAAATTTTGGATCGTGTCCCGACCCGGCCCGCATATCTTCATCCTTGAACATGGCACTCTGAATGGGAAAGAATGCAGGATCTGTACGCCCTGTCAGGCATGGTCATCAGGGTGTCGGAAATCTTCGGGTGTTGGGGTGAGCAGGTTTCGCGGTGGGTTTGATTGTCCAGAAATTCGGTGGGTCGTCGGTTGCTGATGCAGGCATGATGAAAAACGTCGGCCGGCGGATCATCGATGAGGTTGAGTGCGGGAACCGCGTGGTGGTTATCGTCTCGGCGATGGGCAGGACAACGGACAACCTTCTCAGGCTGGTCGGGGAAATTACCGAATGTCCGGAACCCCGTGAACTGGACATGCTGCTCTCGACCGGTGAACAGGTCTCCATTGCCGCCCTGGCGATGGTCCTGCACACAATGGGACACAAGGCCATCTCGATGACCGGTCCACAGGTTGGCATGTTGACGGACAGCGCCCATGGCAAGGCCCGGATCCGCGACATCAACGGCGGGAAAATACACCAGTTACTTGATGATGATTTTGTTGTGGTCGTTGCGGGATTTCAGGGTTCGACCATCGACGGCCAGATCACGACCCTGGGCAGGGGAGGGTCCGACACCACTGCGGTCGCGCTCGCCGTCGCGTTGAAGGCGGACCGCTGCGATATCTACACGGATGTCGAGGGCGTGTTTACAACCGATCCGCGGGTTGTCAGGTCGGCGAGGAAACTTGATACCATCACATACGATGAGATGCTCGAGCTTGCGAGCCTCGGGGCGAAGGTCCTGCACAGCCGGTCGGTTGAACTGGCCAGCAATTTCAATGTCCCGTTGCAGGTCCTGAGCAGTTTCACCGGGACTTCCGGGACACACGTCGTGAAGGAGTATGGCAATATGGAAGACATCGTCGTCAGTGGCGTTGCATTCAACCGGGGTGAGGCGAAGATCTCGATCCTGGGCGTCCCCGATCACCCGGGCATGGCATCCATGCTGTTTACCGCATTGGGCGGGGCTGGGATCAGTGTTGACATGATTATCCAGAACGTCGGTTCCGGGGGAAGGAACGACATCACGTTCACGGTATTGGAGGAAGATTTCATCTCTGCGAAGGAACTGGCAGAGTCCTGGGTCGCCGAGAACGGCTGTAGCCTGGTCGAGACGGATGACAACATCGGCAAGGTGTCAATTGTCGGTGTTGGCATGATCAGTCATTCCGGGGTGGCGTCGACGATGTTCAATGCGCTGGCAAAGGAAATGATCAATATCCAGATGATCTCGACCTCGGAGATCAAGATCTCGGTCATCATTCCCCGCGATGACATCGACCGTGCGGTGCAGTCGATTCACCGCGCGTTCAAGCTGGGGGACGACCCGGTCTGAGGCCACGCTGGGCCGGTGTCAACCCCCAGTCATCACCGGGGCGTCATGGTTCACCTGTCGAGGCCCGGAGAAATTAATCCGCTACTGGGCGTTTCCTTTCCGGGAGGAGGTGCGTTGCCTGCAACGATTTGATGAACAGGCTTGGTTTCAGGACGTTCGGGAAGCTCCCGGGGGATACCCCGGTTGACCCCGAATTTTCGTTTGCGTTTCCCGAATAAAATCAATACGGTAGTCTACGACGTGGATGTGGCCCATCGGCCGCACTGTTCCAGCTGACACTCCGCCGGGAGACCCCCCTGAATGGCTGTTCGTCTGAAGCCGCTCGATGTCACCAAAATCAGCGCCGGGACCGTTCGCACCCGTGAATTCAAGCTTGGTCAGGGCCATCTGGCCTCGATGCCCGACCCCGGTGACTCGCTGAACCAGTTCTACCAGAGCCTGCCGCGACTGGGGTCTGCCGCCCGGTTGATGGATGCAGCTGACATGCTGGCCAAGGCTGCCCTGAAGGGTCGGCCGATCATTTGGCTGCTCGATGCGGGGCTGGTGGATCGCGGCCTGTCGCATCTGGTGGCCCAGTTGATTCGTCGCGGCCTGGTCGACTGCCTGGTGATGAATGGCGAGGCGGCGGTCCACGATTACGAGTTGGCTTTCCATGGCGTGACCGACGAGGAGGTCGGGCCGGGATTGGATGACGGCAGGCTGGGCTTGTCGAGGGAGCCTTGCGAGACGATCATCTCGATCCTGAATGAGGGTGTAAAGCGGGGGTTCAGTATTGGAGAGTGCCTGGGGCGTGGAATTCTGGAACGGAAACCGAAATACTACATGGGCAGCATGCTGGCGACCGCCGCCAAGCACCTGGTCCCGACCACGGTGCATTTGGGTGTGGGGGCGGACGGGTTTCATCGCTACCCGGGTGCCGATGGCGCGCTGCTTGGCAAGGGAACACTGAAGGATGCGAATCACCTGAGCAGTTTCCTGATGAACCTGCCGTCATCGGCCCTGATTGTGTCGCTCAATGAGAGTGAGATGCTGGACAAGGTTTTCCTGCAGGCATATGCCATGGCGCGCAACCTGGATGCGCCGCTGTGCCGGTTGGATCTACTGGGCATGGGGGCACGTGAGTCATCGCTGGGGCAGATCCCGATTCTGGACAGGTCTTTTTCATTCCCCGAGGAGGCGGAACTGATCTTCCCGTTGTTGCTGGGTGCGGTCTTCAGCCTGGTTGAATAGAAGACAAAGCCGATGTGAACAAGTTTGAAAGTTTGTGTGCGCCTGTTTCTGATGTGCAGCCTTTTGGGCGCCATCGGCGGTGTGTCTGCGGCGATGGTGGTGGGCATCGGTGTTTGTCGGGGGCCAATTTAGCTTGTCAAACGCCTCTGGCGGTCGATATAAGGTTGGATTGTGCCGGATGGGCCTGTAGCTCAGATGGGAGAGCGCCGCGTTCGCAATGCGGAGGTCAGGAGTTCGATCCTCCTCAGGTCCACCATTGATCATCCCTGAAAACAATCAACTTAACAGTCTTCCATGAATCCGCCTTCAGGTGCGTTCCTTCTACGTTTGGGCTGAATACCAGCTACATTCTTGGCACTTTCTTGGCACTTTGCATTCCCCGGCTGCTTCGGCGGTCGGGGATTCTTTTATAAATCAGAAATATCGATCTCATGCCCCGCCTAGAACAAGATATGCTATATTGGTCAAGCACATGAAAGGCAGTGAATAATGAATGGCACAGACAAAAATCAGCAAGCGGACCGGGCGCCCACCGCTGGATATCGATGAGAAGGTGGTCGAGGATATGGCCTTAGATGGGAACGCGATCGCCCATTACGCGGATTACTTTGGATGCGATGAATCTACCATCAGAAAGCGGATTAGTTGTTTTGGACATTGATCCCAAGAATGGTGGGGAATACAGCCTACAAGACTTGATCGATAAAAACGGTCTATTACCCGGTCACGTCAGCAGGTCGATTCATTGCCGCCCTGCTTATGATCACAGTGGTAGGGATATTTGGGACATTTACTGGCATCGTCGCTTCCTGGCTTGTGGACAAAAATGAAACAGATCTTCAATAGGAGGCTCCATCTGTGGTTAAGGAATATCTTACTGCTTGGTCAACGACGTCCCCTATCCGTAAGGGTAGATGCCGGGTGATTTCAGGGGGTCTGTCCTGTGAGATGGACCGGAATGAAGAGATCCCAGACCGTCGAAGCAGCCGGGGACAATATTTCCGGAATGTTTCCGAGAACAGGCCGGATATTCAGACCATATGGAGCTGGAACAGAGTCGAGTGAACTATCAAGGGTGGGGAGAGATGTCGAGGTCATTCAGTGATCTGTGATGGGGTGGGTGATGGGGTTTGAGCCCACGGCCTCCGGAAATCACAATTCTTGAAAACTTGAATTGTAACGATAATAACGACAATTGACTATCCGCTGCCATTCAGCCATAATTCACCAGCAGTTTCGTCCAAACTCATATCAAGGAGTCTGTTTAGATGCGACACCTAGTTACATTATCATGGGCTTTATGCCTGATGTTATGCTCAGCAATGATCCATGCTGCCGGGCCGGGCTTCATCACCTATCAGGGGAGCCTCGTGACTCAGGACGGTGACCCTCCGGCCAGCGGCGCCTATGATATGCAGTTCAAGATCTGGGGGGCGGCATCGGGCGGCGGTATGCATTGGATGGAGTTACACGACGGCGTCAACCGGGTCGTGGTCATAAACGGAGTGTTCAGTGTTAATCTAGGGAGCATCACACCCTTTCCTGAGAATCTTTTTACTTTGGTTCCGCATTTGTGGCTTGAAGTGGCAGTGGACATTGACGGATGGGGGTTCTC
>CAYYNQ010000010.1:0-47627 GCA_964473105.1 uncultured Candidatus Sumerlaeota bacterium
CATCGAAATGGGCTGACATTGACAGCCACATCCCCTATGCCGGTCGTGTCGATGTCAGGGCCAAGCAGGACCTGGATCTGGAATTACGTCTTCCTGAATGGGTCAAGCCGGAAGAATCCCGGTGTGAAGTGGACGGCCGGGTACGCAAATTGACCTTTGACGGCCGTTATGCCATTGTAGGCGGCATCAGGAAAGGTCAAACCGCCATATTGAATTTCCCCATCGTGGAGCGGACGGACAGGATCCGGGTTCAGGGGCGGGACTATACGATTGTTCGCCGCGGCAATGAGGTCGTCTGGATTGATCCCCCGGGAAAATACGTGCCGCACTACCAACAAAGGGGTCATTACCGCAAAGGCAAAACACTTTACCGAAAAGTTACACGGTTTATACCGGAGCATACGTTTGATTGGTGGTGAACCTGTTGTCCGACAAGCATGAATATTGCAGGATCCAATAAAGAGGGGGTCAATCCTAGAATGAGAAAACAGAGTTCAGCATGGTGGTTGGCGGCGCTGCTGCTTGCGCCCATGTTCAGTTCAGCATCCGCCGAGGATGACAAACAGGAATCAGGCAACAAGATGGAATCCGACACCCGGACCTTTCCGTCGCAGGATTTCGACGCCGAGAATCTCGATGTGACAACAAAATCCTCTGGTGTTTCTTCCGGGATTCCCGATCCGACCCCCCCGGGGCCGATTCAATGGATTAATCCGGAGGTTTCCGATTTCCGCAAACCTGAGTATCCAGGCAAATACTATGATGCAATGGTTCCGGCCACGCTGGATCCGGCTGAGCGGGCCCGAATGTCGGTGAACGCCCTGACGGAAATGGTGAATAAATCCAGGTCCTGCATCCCCTACATGGAAGTTGATCACATGTTTGATCCGCCGAAGATGGATCATACCGTGTGTGACCTCCAGGTTTATGGACATTATTTTGCATTCCTGCCGTTGGCCCGGTTAACGTGCGGAAGCAGACAGAATATGGATGTGGAATACACATTCATGAAAACAATGTTGAAAATGCAGGGGGAAGACGGATTACTTTATTCCCCCACGGTGGGTTGGCCCTGGGTCCTGCTGAAAAGCCCGGGTGTCGGACTTCCTGCCTCGGACGGACAGATCGAACAGGTGTGCACCCTGGGTTATGGGACGATACGCGCCCTGACCGGTTTCCTGATTTATGCACAGAAGGACCCCCGGGGTCCATGGGCGATGGCGGCCCGTCGACTGGCCGAGGGATTTAAGCGATCATTCATCATTGAGGGAGACAATGCCTTTCTTTTTGACGAGTGGACGGAACCTGGACGACCGATCGCCAAGATGGACCCGCCCCTGGATGGGATCAAGGCTGCGGCGGGAACATGGGTCGCCAAGGCGCTTGCCCAGTACGACCAGAAGTACGGACAGACGGAGAATTCAGACCTTATCGAGAAGATTTCCCATTATGCGGTCGGCGACCTGAATTATTTCGCCGAGGACGGACGATTCCTGGAAGACATGCCGCCCAATGGCCAATGGGCCCATTTCCACACCCATGCGATGAACCTTCTTGCAGTCCTGTATGGGGCGCGGACGACGGGAAACCGTGAACTTCTGGACAAGGCGCTCAAGGCGTATCACTACGCGATTCGGGCGGGCGACGGCCTGGTCGGCTATTTCCCCGAGAATGTCCATGAAGATGGCCCGGAAAATTGGGATCAACATCCCTGGGGATTTATCACCGCCGAGAGTTGCGAGGTCGGGGACATGGTCATCGCCGCGCTCACGCTGGCCAAGATGGGCGTTGACAAGTGGGATGATGCGGATCGTTGGATAAGAAATCATTTTGCCGAGGCACAGATGACCCAGACACACTGGCTGACCGACGGCAATCTGGATCGATCCATGGCACAACCCATGGAGGGCACGTTCAAGGGCATGTATGAAACGAGTTTGAGTCAGGTTCAGAACGGGAAATCGACGACGGATCGGGTCGCTGAGCGATCGGTCGGTTCATATGCCTGCTGGGCCACGGCCAACGATTTCGTGGGGCGTCCCGAGGGACTGGTCACGGTCGCGAACTGTTGCAGCCCCAACGGCGCGCGGACGTGGTTTTATGTATGGAGAGACATGCTTTCGTATGACAACAGGAAGTTAAGGGTAAACCTCCTGTTTAACAGGGCCTCGAAGTGGGCTGACATTGACAGCCATATCCCCTATTCCGGCCGGGTGGATGTCAGGACCAAGCAAAAACTTGACCTCGAGGTCCGTATCCCGCAATGGGTCCGACCGGAAGATGTGAAGTGTCAAGTCGATGGTGAAGACAGGGAATTAAGCTTCGAGGGCCGTTATGCGATCGTTGGCGCCGTCAGGAAAAACAGGACGGTGACCCTGACTTTCCCCATCTTCGAGCGAACCGACAAGGTGAACATCCAGGGGGTCGAATATACGCTGGTACGACGTGGCAATGATGTTGTCTCGATCAGTCCAAAAGGGAAGTACTACCCGTTTTATCAGCGATCCCATTATCGCACGGGTGAAACCCTCTACCAGCAGGTGACCCGGTTTGTTTCCAGGGAGGAATTCGATTGGTTATGAGCATTTCCCGCAGGAATGACCTGTTGATCAATATATTCGGCTCGATCGCGCTGGTCGTGGTGATTGCCGGTTCGGGTAAGACCCGGGCGGAGGAATCATCAGGTTCCATGCCTTCTCTTGAAGAAGCCGTCATGCCTGACCCGACGCCACTGGCCAAAATCAATTATATCAACCCCGATATCCCCGAATTCAGACAACCGCAATATCCAGGAAGGTATTACGAGGATGCCGTGCCCGATACGCTGGACCTGGCGGAACGGGCAGGGCTGGCGGTCAATTTCCTGACCGAGACGCTGAATCCGAATCAGGACTATACACTCTATACAACGGTACAACTGATCTCGATTCCGCCTGCGATGATCCATATGACCAGCGACCTGCAGGCCCAGGGAAAATATCTCGAGGTTCTTCCGATGGCGCGGGTGATGTCGGGAAGCAAACAGAACCTGGATATTGAACACGGCAATATGCAGATGTGCCTGAAAATGCAGGGAGAGGATGGCCTGGTTTATTCCCCCGTGTCAGGCCGACCCTGGATCTGTCCGGACAATCCGCAAAATGCGATGCCCGTCAATGATGGAAGCATCGAACAGGTCAGCTGTCTGGGCTACGGCACCGGACGGATGCTGTCCGCTTTTTGCATCTATGCCCAGAAGAACCCAGAGGGACCCTGGCGCGATGCGGCACGGAAACTGGTGGGGGGTTATCAGAAAACAGCCATCGTGGAAGGCGACAACGCCTATATGTTTGCCGAGTGGTTGCTCCCGGGACAGGAAGTGGTCAAGCCGGAAACCCGGCCGGCGGGTATGGCCGGCGGCGTGATTCCATGGATTGCGCTTGGTTTGATTCATTTTGACCGTACCCAGGGCCATGCTGAAGCGGCTGAACTGGCGAGGAAGATGATCCAGTACAATCTGTTCGACATGGGATATTTCGCTGAGGATGGCCGATTTCTGGAGGATTTCCCGAAACACCCGGAATGGTGTCATGCTCACACCCATTGCATGGGCATCCTGGCCGGGTTGTATCAGTATGAGCAGGCGGGTGATGAAAAATTCCTGGATATGGCGGCCAAGTCCTTTGATTGGTACAAACGCCACGAAATGAGCAAAACCAGTATCGGTTATTTTCCTGAAGTCATAGCGGGGCCGAATTTTGAACACCCCGAGGCTTTCATCGTCATGTCCGAAATCTGCGAGGTTTCGGACATGATCATTGCCGCGGTCAAGTTGTCAAAGCTCGGCAGGGATCACTGGGATGATGTGGACCGCTGGCTCAGGAATCAGCTCGCAGAGGCACAGTTCACCGACTTGAATCAGGTCACTGAATTACAGAAGAAGGGATATCCCGAGCTAAGTGTCCCCCAACATCATCGTGACTATTTTTACAGGGACGGACAATATACCACTGAAAACGTTGTCAACAGGGGGCTCGGCGGTTTTGCGGGACAACCATCAATCAATGACAAGATGGGTTATCCGGAAAGGTTCCATACGCTTGTCAATTGCTGCTCAGGCAATGGGGTGCGGACGTTCTTCCACGTCTGGCGTGATATGTTGACCTACAAGAAGACCCGCCCGCGGATGTGGGTGGGAGGCGGTGAGAGCGACCAGGGAAAACTGCAGGTGCACCTGTTGCTGAATCGTGCCTCCAAATGGGCTGATATTCACAGTTATATCCCCTATACCGGACGCGTGGATGTGAAGTCCAAACAGGAAATTGACCTCGAGATTCGTATTCCGGAATGGGTCAAGCCCGCGGAAGTCCGCTGTGAAGTGGAGGGGAAAGCCCGCAAATTGTCATTTGACGGCCGCTACGCGAAATTGGGTTGGCTCAGGCCAGGTGAGGTCGCCAGTTTGACATTCCCGATTTCCGAACGTACCGAAACCGTGAGTATCCAGGGCAAACAGGATTATACGCTGGTGATTCGCGGCAACACCGTCGTGTCGATCGATCCGCCGGGCAAATACCTGTCGCTCTACCACGATCGGGGAAAATATCGCCAGGGCAAGCCCGGGACAAGGAAAGTGACCCGCTTCCTCTCAGACGAAAAGTTTGACTGGTGGTGACAGGTGCATCAACCGGCCGGTCCCAGGCACATTATCGATCCATCCTCAAGGGTGGCCAGCACACGGCCGTCACGATCCACAGCCAAGCCCCACGGAATCGGGTGGCTGGCTGTGACGTTGACCCAGAGCAACCGGCCGTCTTCCAGGCTTAATGCATAGATTTCCTTATGGTCGGCAACCACCAGGGCGTTGGGGCAGAGTGCGAGTGCGACGGTCTCACTGCCTGAGTATTCCCACAATGTCTGGGGTGCAGGTCCGTCGGTGATCTTTGTCGGCTTTTCCCACAAGCCCCGACTGGAAAGAAAAATTCTCTTCCAGTCGGTCAGGAAACTTACGGCTTCACTTTCCCGCTCCCGGGTGAAGCACATCAGCCTGTCCACGGGCGGGATCGCATTCGGCACACCGCCATGGACATGCTTGTTTTTGACCCATGTGATGATTCGGTCCTGACTGGCGGCGAAAAAGCTTCTGTTGCGGACGGTATAATCGTTGACCGGGTACTTCAGGTCCGAATACAGGGGTTTCCCACTGGTGTGTACGGCATCGCCAACCAGATAAAGTTCGGACCCCCTCGGGTTTTCATAAACGGTTCGCCACGGGTCGACTTCCTGGACCCCTGCGGGATCGTTCAGGAAGTTCCCGTTGGTTGTGTCATAAACAGCCGGCGAGACGAGTGTGCCGCCGGCCATGTAGAGCTTTCCCTCGTTCAACAGCAGATGACCCTGTACGCTGACTCCCGTGCGTGCCTCGGGATCCAGGTGTCCCGAGGTGCCGTTATGCCACTTGAGCTGACCCGTGATTGCGTCAAGCGCGTAGACATGCGTCCCATCATAGTTGAAGAGGCCTGCGCCGACATAGGCGACACCCGCTTCAACCCGCACCCCACTGGCGGCCGGCCAGGTCGAGATCAGCGAGTCGTAAACCGGTATCTTCCGTTCCGCCGGCGCCACGCGGAAGCGCCACAACAGTCGCCCGGTTGCGGCCTCAAGGGAGTAGACCCAGCCGTCGCCCGAACCCACGAACACACGGTCCTGCCAGATCGTCGGCGGGTATTGTACCGCGCCGCCGGTGTAGGCTTTCCAGCGCAACTGGCCCGAAGCAGCATCCAGGGCCCGCACGATACCATCAGCGCTGCCGAAGAAAACCAGCCCACCGGCCGTGACGGGAGCGGTCGACGGGGTGAACGGGGTTTCGGGCTGAAACCCCCATTTGGACTGAACCGTCTCCGGGGCGCCCGCGCTCGAGGTCGCGCTGCAGGTATTGTCCGCACGATAGGTCGGCCAGTCGGCGGGTGAGATTGGAAAGCTTTCAACCCCGGTCAAGTCGGCGGCGGTTGTTTCCAGCCGGTCTGCATTGTTTACATCCGGGTTGAACTCGAAATTGCCCGCCGGTCCCAGGGCCGTGACACCGGTGATCGATATTTCGCAGTCACAGACCGACGGCCACCAGTAAAGCAGCCCGTTCGTGACGGTTACGCCATCATGGCATTGAGGGCGCATTGTTGAAACCCACCGACGTTTGTGGGTCGCCAGGTCGAAACGGGTTGTACCGACCAGCCCGCGTACGAAGATGCTGTCAACCGTCCCGGTTGCCCGGGCGCAGGCCAGCCGTCCCAGTGGCAGTTTTTCCAGGACCTGGCCGGTCAGGGGATCAAGCCTTACGCTTAAATAATCGCCAAATTTATTCATCTCTCCGCCGATGCCGTAGAGGCCGTCCTCGCGAAGTATCAGGTAATAGTTATAGGTGGGATCCTCCCACATCACGCTTCCGTCGGCGGCTGAGACAGCGAGCAGCTTGGAAAACGGGGGGCCCGCAAAATATAACACCTTGTCGCTACAGCGCAGATAAGCGGCCGGTCGAACAGCGGTCCAGCCGTTCCAGCCTGTCCAGTTGTTTTCTCCGATGGCCGCGAACAACTCCGGTCCGGTTGTCGGGGTTTTGCGCCAGATTTCCCGGCCTGTCTTCGCGTCGAGGCAAGCCAGGTATGATTGCAGTCGAAAGATATAAATACGCCCGTCTTTCATGCATAGGGCCCGGGAGCCGATGGGCTCGTTTTCCCGGTGATGCCAGAGAATCTTTTTTGTTTGCGGATCGATGGCAAGCAGGTTTTTACCAAATCCCCAGGGGTGTTTGGGCTGGCTGAAACCCTGGCCCAGATGCGGTCCGCCCCAGCCATGGTTTCCGGTACGCCAGGCCGCTACCCGATCTCTCTGCTCCTGCTCGCCCACTAGCGCGTAAAGTACACCATCTTCCATCCCCATCCATTTCCAGAAGGTTCCCCCGGTGATCTCCCGCGGTGGAATGATTTCATCTTTGATCCGGCCGGTTGCAGGGTCCAGCAGTTTGCATGACTTGTCGTCGCCGACGTAGAGAGTCTCGGGCGTGGCGATCAACGTGTTGCGCATCACCATCAGGCCCCGGGGCATCAACCGTTTCCAGAGGAGCGTGCCGTTGTAGCCGTTGAAAGCCGCCAGCGTGTTGAGAAAAAGTTCCTCCCGCTCGTGGATCGCCGTGTCCCCGAAGGACTTGAAGACACGACCTGCCGAAGCCACGGCGACCTGGGGCAGGGGAGCCCATCGTGGTTCGGCCAGAAATTGTGTCAGATATGGGGCCCGGGCAACGAGGTCTTGGGATTGCACGTTGTTATCCGGCCCGTGATAGGGGTGGCTCCAGTCATCCACGCCCTCGGGAAACGCCTTGGTCAGTTCTTTCCGGCCGAGCAGGGCCTTTCCCATCGGGCGCAGGACCCGCAATGCCTCCGCTTGGTCCATGGAGGCCGCCTCATCCACGGCGATCAGGACGTCGGCAAGATCATCGGCCAGGTGCAGTTGTGTCAATGGACCCTGCTCGACGTAGATGCGGGTTCCATAATAACCCGCCTCGTCGACGGCCTGGCGTGCCAGGGCCACGTCCCCGTCACGTGGCAACTGAACATAAATCCGTAATTCGCTGACGCGTGCCAGGTTGATCGCAAGTTCGCACTTCGGGTCGCCCAGAACCACGCAGATGCCGCGCGGCACGCCGATCCAATCCAGGACCGTGTCAACCGAGGGCGGATCCATGTCCTGCCTTGCCTCTGCGTGTCGGATACAGGCCAGGCCCAGCATCAACATCAACATCACTGTGAATCGCATCTTGACCATAATTGGGTTCCAATCTTGTGGAGGTCCATCCAGCTGTTAAATTCCCGGCCCGTGATGAACCAGGCAGTTTCCGGGTCAATATATCAATTTCAATCTGAATAGGGAATTGGTTTTGGGTCCAGCATGTCCACCAGCCTGTCCTTGATGGCAAAGGCCTGGAAAAAGTTCCCGGCCGGCTTGTAGTGCCAGACATAATATCGCTTGAAATACTCTGCCGTGCTGGTGTTGAAGTTTTCATAATCCGCAATATGCGCGGCCATGGTGTCGATATAAGGCAGCCCTTCCCGATCCAGGAAATCCACGAATTCCTGGTCAATCCGCATCCCTTCATGCATTTTCCGTTCAATCCGCTGGTGTCCGTAGCTCAGGACGTAGAGAACCCTCCTGTCATGGGCGGCGGCAAAGGCTTCGACCTTCTCAATGATTTTCATGCTGGCGAACATACCTGCATGATTCATGATTTCATCAATGGTATCCTGGAGTCGTTCGGGTGTATCAAGCGTCACATCGAGTCCATGCTCGGAAGCCAGTTTCGCAATCGGGTCGTAAGATTTCTCCGGCGTCCCCGTCCGGATGTTGTTTCCGGCCAGGACCAGTTTCAACATGAGCTCATCCCTGAAAGTCTCATCAACCCAGTCCGGGTCGCACAGGCGATAAACGGAATCCCTGGTGGGGCAGGGGTTGGGGCGCTCGATATATTCCCCGGTCGATGGATTGGCCCTGATCGAGGGCATGGTCGGGGAGATATGCCGCGGACTCTTCCCGGCGTGGATACTCTGCCAGCTGATGAGATTGCGGTAATGATCAGCATCAAAGATATTGAAAATGATAACCTTTGCCGGTGTCTTCGCCTCCTCACGCTTCATGCGTAAATAGGCCTGGTAAACCGAATAACCGCCGACCCCGAAATTGCGGACCGGTTCCTGGAGATGCGCGGCCAGGTATTCCTGCCACGTTTCGCCGTCGCTGACCTGCGCGCACAGCGTGAAACTTCCACCGTATGTGTTGATGCGGCACAGGTAGTCGGCGTGGTTGATCATTCTCCGTGCATCGGAAGCATCAAAAGTGTAGGTGCAGGTTGAATTGTCCACGCCATGCCTGAACTTCAGGCTCCGGTATAGATAACCCAGCTCCGGATCATACTTGCCGAACGGGAAAGCCTTGCCGCCAAGCCAGTCATCCACTTCGACTTCCGTGTAGAGGATGCTGTCCAGGAATTCCCGGGCCGGGTCGGTATAACCGACAGATGGGACCAGGGTTGCCATCATCAGCAGGGCGATAAGCTTGATCATTGAATTTTCCTCTCGTTCCTTTCAAGCGCAGGGTGCGTCATCCGGTGCATGCGTTACCAGTCAGGTTCATCTTTCGGGACCAAACGGGTGACTTTCCCCACAACGTTCGCCCGCTGCCTTCAGCATTTGCGCAGCGGAAACATCCAAAAAAATACAGGATGATAACAGGCAGGTATTTCAATTTTCATCGATCCCCGGCACGCGGTTCTCCCGGAGTTTCATTGCATCGGGGAAGTCCCTCGTGACACGTTCCAGCAGCGCTTCGGGATCATTCTCCATGGCATAGATCTTCCGCCTCCAGCTCCGTTGCGAGAGCGGGACGTCTTCGGGGCCCCAGGTTGCATAATGATGAATGCAGTCGATCCATGCCTGGACCATGAACCGCGGCGAGTCACCCGCCTGGGCAATCAGGTAATCCCCGTCCGTTGAAACAACGCCGATCACCGGGGCGACATATCGCGTCCGGCTGAGATAAAAGGGTTGATCGGATTGTCTCTGCCAGACCCCATAGTAGACCTGTGTCGCGGGTGGATTGTCTCTCGGATCACCTGGATCCAGTTGGTGCGACGTTGAGATCGTGGCTCGATGGGTTTGATCGAGGAAGACCCGTCCTGCATCCGTGAAGATGAAGCAGCGTTTGACATACTCATAATAGCTGGCCGCGTAAATGGTTGAAAAGCGCGGCACCTGCTCGGGGGCGCTCTGAAAAGCCGGTGACCGCTTGACCTGCAGGCAAAGGTCAGGTGAAACATCATGCGTGATCCCGGGATCATCCATCTTCCGTTTTCCGAAATGCCATGGCGTGTATTTATCCAGAATATCCATGCATGTCGCGAACATTTCCTCTGTGGCCTGTTCATCGACAAGCCCGGCTTCGATCCGGGCCTGATCCAGTTCAAGCTGCCCGATCCATTCAACAGCACCCGGTTCAGCGATGAGCGTTGTCAGGTGAACGACATGGGGTTCTTCCCGAAACCGTTGACGGATCTCCAGCTTGTTTTCCCCCGTCACCCTGACATCTTCAAGCCGACTGAACGCTTCGCACCCTTCATAGTTCCAGCCGTCTACACGGGAACCAGGCACATTGGGGAATACCGCGACGACGTTGGGAGTGTCTCTCGCGCCAAGCCAGACCCCGATGGATGGATAAACTTCGGGATCGGGATTGATCGCCGTGGCGATGACCCCCTGGTAGACACCCTTTCCCGGCACGGGTTCAAGCGACGGCATTGCAGCGACGTCATGGAAGCCGGAAACCATGATCAGGAACATGGTGGCCCACGCAGGTCGGGGGATGATTGAATCCAGCTCCGCCCTATGGAAATGGTTTTTCATGCCTGTCCGTCCCCTCATCCATGGCCCCCAAATTGAGGTCGTGAACACCTGGGTCAGGATACCCCGGAAAAGCCCGTGAATAAAGACTGAAAAAAATATTTTTCAATGGGCTACATCATGGATGGGGCCGGTGTGAGGACACTGTTTTCAACCTGATTCCTGCGCTGCAGTTTCCAGTCTGTGAAGGGGGGCGACATCCGTTTTTCAGCGACCGGCCAATTGTCCTTGTCAGACTGTTTTCTCGGAAGTTAAGATGTGACCTCAGCCTGCTCACTGAACGTCCCAGGCTCTTGATCCATACGGGAGAATCCAGGATCCAATGACCGTTCGATTGAAAAGAAAATGACCGGCTGGAAAACACATCCCACCCTGAGGCTCCTGTCCGTCCTGATCCTTTGCTGGGCCGGGACGGTGAATCAGGAGATCCATGCCTGTGCGGCAGACCAGGCTCGGCAGGCCACTTTTTTCAGCTCGCGCAACACGCACCGGCTGGTGGTGATGGCTCAAAAGGATGATGGCTCGGTTGACGCCGAGATGACCCGCCTGAAAAACTGGATGGACACGAATGCGACCGGGATCAACATCATCCTGGAGAGACTCGACATCGATCAGCCCGGAATTGAGTGGGAGCTCGATTACGCTGTACCCTCCGCCCCGCCCAATCCGCCGGTGACCGTGCTCGTCGGCGAGGACAAGGTGGCCCATAGGAAATTCCTGATCGATGTGTGGGAATCCTGGCCCGGCGATCAGGACCTTGAAATTCTGGCCACCTCACCTGTGCGCGAGGCCATCAAGCGAAACGTCGTGACCAAGTGGGGCGTACTGCTCTTTGCGCCGGGCACCGGTCCCGAGGCCGGGGAAACCGAGCCGGAGATCCAGAAAACCCTCAAGACCTGGGCAACCAAGGCGCCTCCGGGCCTGACCCTGATCCATCTGGACCGTACGGCCCCCGAGGAGCGTATCCTGACATCCTTCATCGGTCTGCCGGCGGAAGGCCCCGATTGGGTCGGGCTGATCTTCGCCAAGGGAAAGATCATGGTCCCGCCGCTGGAAGGGGGTGCGATTACGGAGGAAAATCTGGATCAGATGATTGACGGATTGATGCAGCCGTGCACCTGCATGCGACGCCCCGAGAGCTTGGGCGTGGATATCCCGTTGAATTGGGAATCGAGGTTCGACGATATGTTTGTCTCGCTCGACGGCCCGGAAGACACGGTCCAGCTGGCTGAACAGGCCCGCCAGGAAGAACTGGAAGCAATCATGCAGGGATCGGATCGTTCTCCGTTATTGTTCGCCGCCCTGTCGGCGCTGGGCTTGGTGGCGTTGATCGTCCTCTCGGTCACGGGTTTTGCCGTGATCCGAAGAAGACGGCGCGACACCCGGGTTTCAGCTTCGGATGATCCACGATGAATTTACCCCGCCTCATATTACGTGAACTCCAGCATACCCGATGGAACACGCTGCTCTGCCTGGTCACGGTCCTCGCGGCCGTGATGATCCTTGTGGCCATGGTGACTGTGAACCGCGCCTCGGTGGATTCGATGCGTGTGCTGATGAAGGAAATGGGATTCAACCTGCTGATCACGCCACCCGGCACGGATCTTTCCCGCTATCAGGCCCTCGACTTTCAGGATATCGAGATGCCGGAAGAGTATGTTCGACGCATGGCAAACAGCACGATCCTGGCGCGTCATTTTGTCGGCAAGTATCAGCAGGCGATTCAGCTTCATGGTCGAATGGTTGTCTTGACCGGGGTGCTGCCGCAAGCGTCCGAGAGCGGCAAGAAGAAGCCGATGCCGACAGCCTACAGGGTGCCACGCGGGCATGTCTATCTCGGCTCCGCCGCAGCGGGGGCGCTGGATCTTGAACCGGGCGATTCGCTGGAGATCATGGGACGCTCTTTTAACGTGGGCCGTGTTCTGGACCAGGTGGGCGTGATGCCCGAGGATATCCGGGTCTTTGCGCAACTTCATGATGTCCAGGAACTCCTGGGGCGTGAGGGAAAGATCAATGCCATCGATGCCTTATCCTGCCAGTGTCCCGTTTCGGCCGAGGATCTCGTTGCAGCCCTGACGGCCAGTATTCATGAGGTGATTCCCGGCGTCGAGGTCCAGCCCTATCACTCGATCCTGCTCACACGCCACCAGTCACGGAAGATGATCAGCACGCTTGCCACGGTGACCCTGGCGCTGGTGCTGGTCGTTGCGGCGCTGGCCATCTGGGGATTGACCTTCATGAACGTTCGAAATCGACGCAGGGAGATCGGTGTTTACCGTGCGCTGGGTTTGCCCGACCTGCGCATCGCCATGCTGTTTGTCGGCAAGATCATCATCTACAGTTGGGTCGGCGCCGTGCTGGGTTGTATCCTGGGATATGTTCTGGCCCTCGAACTTAACATGGCCGGTGTTCCGGTCAAGTGCCCGTGGGACCTGATCACGGGGCTGGTTATTGGTACCCCCCTGGCAACAATCCTTTTTGGTTTGGGGCCGGTTTTAACTGCGCTGATGCAGGAGACGAACGACCTGATGAGGGAGAAGGCCGGATGATTCTTCTGGAAGATGTCACCCAACACTATCGCAAGGGCAAGCAGACGGTCCGGGCGCTGGACGGTGTGACCCTGGAAATCCCAAGCGGCAAACTGGCCCTGCTGAGCGGCCCCTCGGGCAGTGGGAAGACGACGCTGATTAACCTGGTGGCCGGCCTTGCCCGTCCAAGCAGCGGTGAAATCACGGTGGCGGGCCATCGATTGAATGGACTGACGGCCCGGCAGCGTGCTGCCCTGCGTGCACGGGAGGTTTCCGTGGTATTCCAGATGTTTCACCTGTTGCCTTACCTGAACACGCTGGAGAACGTGCTTGTGGCTGCGATGACGCAGGGTCACGATGGCGATCATGGTCCAGTCGAGGACCGTGCCCGGCAGTTATTGTGTGATCTTGGCCTGGAGGAACGGATGGGGCACTTCCCGGGTGAACTCTCGACGGGAGAATGTCAACGCTGTGCGCTGGCCCGCGCTCTGCTCAACCAGCCGAAGATTATCCTGGCCGACGAACCGACCGGCAACCTGGACGAGGAAAGTGCCCGGCAGGTGCTGGAGACCCTGCGGACCCACCAGTCCCGGGGCATCACGATCCTGTTGGTCAGTCATCATCATCTCGACGCGATCCAGCCGGATCTCGAGTATGCCCTGAAAGATGGGCAACTCCACTCACCCCCTTTCAACGCATAGCCGGGCCCCGTATTGCAACAGTGTTGGCCTCTTGCGTCGTGCCACCACCCCGGGGGGAGTCGCTGTAATGGGTTTCCAGTTTCATGGTTTGCGGTCTTGTGGGGTTACTTGCGTTGAATTGTTTTTGAAAATTCAAGGCCGGTCCATTTATAATGAACCTGATCGTTGGCGATGAAAGACAGGAATACGAGATTAAAATTATGTCCCGCAATATGTCCTACAACGCAGGTCCGTATCCGGGCAGGAACGCATTCACGTTAATCGAACTGTTGATCGTCGTGGCAATCATTGCGATTCTGGCCGCGATCGCCGTCCCGAATTTTCTGGAGGCGCAGGTTCGGGCGAAGGTCACCCGGACCCTGGCTGATATGCGGACCGTCGGCCTGGGCTTCGAGGCTTATCGCGTCGACTGGCACAAACCTCCCAACCCATACGACATCAATGGGAATCCCCTCGGCCCGGACGCTCCCTCGGCCTGGTTCTTGATGGTCAATCGGGACACGGTTGTGCGTGCGGGTCATCGGTTGACCTCGCCGATCGCCTACTTGGAGAGCATACCCTGGGACTACTTCAACACGATGATGATCAACCAGCGCGGTTACCAGAACTGGGGGGTCTCCTCAGGACACCAGGTCTCGGTCGTATACTCCAGCATGCCCCAGGAGGCTCACAGCATATGGTTCGATGAGATATACTTTGGCCCCTATTACGGGAAGGTCGGCAGCCATGATTACAGTTTGCAGAGCGCCGGGCCGGACTTGAACTGGGGCGGGGCATATGATCCCACCAATGGCGCCACCAGCGGCGGACAGATCTGGTATTTCAGCAATGGAATACAGATTCCGGGACGCGGCAGGTAATCACGGGGCCATTATCGAAACGGCCCGACCCTTTACCATGAAGTCGAACGATATGTCCCGGAACAGGATTTTGAATGGTGGTGAAGCGCGTGCTGTCCATGGATTGCCTGAATCGATTCGGAGGAACAGAACCAAGATGCAAAGATTGATCATGATCTGGATGACGGCCCTGATCCTGCAGGTCGGCATCGATGCCCAGGGTGGTGATGAGGAAGGCCCGCAAGGCGACAGTCGAGGATTCGAGACACAGACCTTTCCATCTCAAAACCTCGCAGATGGCGATGATGGAACAGGGAATGGACTCATTCCGGACGGGGTATCCGCCAGGGCGAATGTCCTTCCGGATCCAACACCACCGGCGGTGGTTCAATACATCAACCCGGACATCGAGCCTTTGCGCAGGCCCCAATACAGGGGCAAATATTACAGGGCCCTGGTTCCGGCCACGCTTGACCTGGCCGAGCGCGCCCGGTTGGCGGTCAATGCCCTGACGGAAACGGTCAACAAGAATAGTCATGGTATCCCCTACATGCAGGTCGAACACATGGCCGATCCGCCCTCCATGACCCATACGGTTTGCGACCTGCAGGTGGTGGGCAAGTATTTCGCGTATCTTCCGCTGGTGCGAAGCGCTAGCGGAAGCAGCCAGAATATGGACGTCGAGTACGACTTCATGAAAATGATGCTCCGGATGCAGGGTGAGGACGGGTTGCTCTACTCGCCGACGCAGGGATGGCCGTGGGTGCTGCAGAGACATCCGGGAGTCGGCCTGCCTGCTGACAGCGCGGGCGTGGACCAGGTGTGCACGCTGGGTTATGGTACGGCCAGGGCATTATCGGGCTTCATGATTTACGCACAAAAGGACCCGACGGGTCCTTGGGCCGCAGCTGCCCGCCGCCTTGTCGAGGGGTTCAAGAAAACGATCAACATCCGGGGTGACATCGCCTACACATTCGACGAGTGGACGGCGCCGGGCCGGGAAGTCCGGCGCGAGGCCGAACCCTTGATCGGAATCAAGGGCGGAGCAATGCCCTGGATCTCCAAGGCGTTCATCCAGTATGACCGGATCATGGGTGGCGACCCGGATGCCGTGGAGATCGCGGAGAAGATCGTCCATTGGGTGATGGGCGACATGAATTACTTCACCGAGGACGGCCGGTTCCAGGAAGACAGCCCGCCCAATGGCTCATGGTGTCACTTCCACACCCACACGATGGATATCCTGGGGACGCTCTATGTGGTGGAGCGGACAGGCAATCAACACCTGCTGGACCGGGCGACCAAGGCCTATCGTTACGCGCTCACGGCCGGCGAACCGCTGGTTGGTTACTACCCCGAGAACGTTCACGAGGACGGTCCTGAATACTGGGCCCAACATCCCGTCGGATTTGCCACCTGCGAAAGCTGCGAGGTGGGAGACATGCTGATGATCGGCGTCATGTTTTCACGCTTGGGGATTGACAAGTGGGACGATGTCGACCGCTGTGTCCGCAACCAGTTTGCCGAGAACCAGATGACCCACACCGACTGGCTGACCGACGGGAACCTGGATCGCTCGAAGTCAAGGGGAGGGAAAGCCGCCGAGCCCTATTACAAGGGCTATTATGAATTGACGCGTCAAAACATCGAGGAGGGCAAGACCACCACAGACGACGTTGTGAAACGCTCGCTGGGGACGTTCGCCTGCTGGGCCAAGGCCAACGATTTTGTCGGACATCCCGAGGGGGTGATCACCGTGGCGGCGTGCTGCACCGTAAACAGCTCCCGCGCGCTTTATTTTGTCTGGCGCAACATGGTGTCCTACGAGGAGGGCAAACTGACGGTCAACCTGTTGCTCAACCGGGCTTCCCGCTGGGCTGACGTGGAAAGCCATATCCCATACACGGGCCAGGTCGATGTCAAGGCCAGGCAAAAATTGGAATTGGCCATCCGTATCCCCGAGTGGGTCGAGCCGGACGAGGTCCGATGCACGGTGAACGGTAAATCACGGTCGTTGACCTTTGAAGGGCGCTATGCGCAGGTGGGTCGCGTCAGGAAAGGCCAGACAGCGGTCATGACCTTCCCAATTTTTGACAGGAAGGATACGGTCGATATCCAGGGCGTGGACTACACGCTGGTGCGACGCGGGAACACGGTCGTCTCGATCGATCCGCCGGGCAGGTATTATCCCTATTACCGGCGGGCTCATTACCGGGGTGGCGACACCCTTTACCGGGAGGTGACCCGCTTTATCCCGGACCAGGAATTTGAATGGTATTAAATTTCGTGCGCCTGTCGGCGAATCGAATATTTCTTGAGGAGTTGATCGATGTGTAGCATCCGGTTTTTGCACTTACTGATAGCTGGCTTGATGATGGTCGGTCCGGGTATGGGAGCGCAGGCGGAGGCATCCGTGATCCCCGATCCGACCCCGCAGGCCGGACCGCCCTATGAATTCAAGTATATCAACTCGGAGGTCCCGGATTTTAAGCAGCCGGCCTTCAAGGGCGAGTATTACGAGGCGGTCGTGCCGGCCACGCTTGACCTGGCCGAACGGGCAAGACTGGCCATCAACATGATGACCGAGTCAGCCAACCCCAATTGCGAATATCTGCCTTATTCATTCCATGAACACCTTTCCATCCCGCCGCGCATGCTGCACTTCAACCAGGACCTCACATGTTTCGGGAAATACGTCGAAGCCGTGGCCATGATGCGGGCCATGTGCGGGAGTCAACAGAATCTTGAAACTGAAAAAATATGGCTCAAGACCCTGCTCAAGATGCAGGGGCCGGACGGTTTGATGTATTGGTCGGACCATGGTCGACCCTGGATGCTTTCATTGACAGCCAACGCCGGCGACGGCCTGCCGGCCCAGGACGAAGGCCAGGACCACATATCCCACATAGGTTACGGCAACGCCCGGGCGTTGAGCGCGCTGACGTTTTTCGCACACATTGACCCGGATGGCCCGTGGGCTGAAGCGGCAAGACGTTTGTCGGGAGGGTTCAAAAGGACGATCATCGAGGATGGCGATATCGCATACACGTTCAATTCCTGGACGCTCCCTGACCTGCCGGCCAGGAAGCCGGAATCCCGGCCGATCGGCATGTATGCCGCCATGCAGGCCTGGCTGGCTGAGGCGCTCATGCATCACCACAATATGCTGGACGACCCCGAGGCGGCCCGGCTGGCAACCAAGATGATGCGTTACCTGATGAGCGAGGAGTTAGGGGAATTTGGCAGGGACGGGCAATTCCTCACTGCCGTGGGCGACTGGGCTCATTTTCATTCCCACGGGATGAACATCATCGCGGCGCTCCATGTCGTCCAGGAGACCGGCGACCGGGAGCTGCTGGATCTTGCCCTCAAGGCCTATCATTACGGCATCAGGGCAGGTGACGGCCTGGTCGGATTTTTTCCCGAAGCGGTCCACATCTCCGGACCCGAACCCAATGGCAAGCACCCGTATGGTTACCTGACATCAGAAACGTGCGAGGTGTCCGACATGGTCCATATCGGGATCCTGCTCTCCAAGTTGGGGATCGACAAATGGGATGACGTGGACCGCTGGGTCAGGAACCAGCTTGCCGAGAACCAGTTGACGCCGGAAAAGGTCAGCTACCTGACCGACCCGAGCCTGGACCGGTCAGCCTACCAGCCGGATGATTATCATAAGGGCCGGTTTTATCATGAGGGATGGTCCACCACGGATCGTGTCATGGAGCGGTCAATCGGAGGGTTTGCCGGCTGGCCGATGCCCAACGACTGGGTCGGACATCCAGAGCAGTATCTGACGATCATGAATTGCTGCAACGGCAGCGGCGCACGAGGTCTCTTCTATGCGTGGAAGGAGATGATTTCGTATGAAGCCGGCCGTTTGCGGGTGCATCTGCTGCTCAACCGGGCATCGAAGTGGGCCGATATCGAGAGCCACATCCCCTACACCGGCCGTGTGGACATCAGGGCCCGGCGCGGCATGAAGCTCGAGATACGCATCCCCGACTGGGTCAGGTCCAATGAGGCGCGATGCAGGGTGGATGGCGCCGTACGCGAGTTGAAATTCGACGGCCGTTACGCCATCGTCGGCGACCTGCGTCGGGGCCAGACGGCGGTGATCACGTTTCCCATCTTTGAGCGGACGATGAAGACGAAGATCCAGGACGCGAACAACCCGCTGGGGTCGGAATATACACTGGTTTTCCGCGGCAACGACGTGGTCTCAATCGACCCGCCGGGCAGGATCTGCCCGCTCTACAAGCGTGCTCACTACCGCAGCGGCCAGACGCTTTACCGCAAGGTGACGCGTTTTGTCCATGATCAGGAATTCGAAAAATGGTGATGAATGCCTTCCGGCGGGACGCGGTGTGAATTGACATGAATATGATGATACGTGTGATTTTCCTGACCTCCCTGATCCTGGGGACGCCTGTTGCCTTGACGGGATCATCCGGGCTCGATCGTTCCCTTGGCTTCGAGGATGGCGAGATGGTGTTCTTCGGTTCCGGGACAACCGACAAGAGCCAGTGGGACGATCAATGGGACCTGATTTGCCTTCGGACAATCCCGTTCTTTGGGGAATTGACGACGCCTGAACCCTTTCGCCTCGACCAGGAATATGAAATCCAATTCCTGCCGATCGTCGACAATCCTGAAGCCGGGGACTGCACGATTGACCTCTACATCATCGATGGCGGGAAGGAAGTATTGGCCGCCAGATCGCGGCCCATCTCGACGAAGTCGACGACATTGCAGGGTCGGGCCCGAATCGATGCCCTGAAAAATCCCGTTCGAGTCGATCTGAGCAGCTATAAGGGCAGGACAATCTCGCTGAAGTGGATCGTGGAGGACCTGGAGACGGATCCTCTCCCGGCGATCGGGAACCTGAAGCTTCACCCCAGGTCAGGGCCGGGCGGCAGGAGGCCCCATATTCTCCTGATTTGTTCCGATGCCCATCGCTATGATTATTCATTTGGTGATGCGGGGAATCGCCTGATGCCCCGTCTCCGGGAATTGAGCGAGAAGGCGGTTCTCTATACACGCGCCTACAGTAACGCATCCTGGACGCTGCCTTCGGTGACGTCCGTCTTGACGGGTCTTTTCCCCCGTTACCATCGAACCGGGATGCTTCACGAAAAGGGACCTTTCGACAGCCTGGACCGGGGCCGGGAGCTTCTCCCCGGCCGGTTCCTGACGGGCTGGCACGGCACTTATCATATTCTGGGGGCGTATCCCAGGGAAGTGGTCACGCTGCCCGAAAAACTGCATCCGGCGGGTTACAATACCGCCATGATCATATCCAACCACTATTACTTCATGTCCGGCCTGTTGTTCGACGGGCCGGACATCGCCTATCACACGGGCGCCATCCCCGGCAACCTCGTGAACCGGGCCGCCTTTGACGTGCTGGATGTCATGGGGAATGAACAGCCCCTGTTCCTGATGGTTCATTACATGGACGTGCATGAATATGACAGGTGGTATCTGGATCGTGAATATCCGGATGCAAAATCGCAAAGCAGCGAGGACACTCAGATTCACCGTTACCGGGCCAGTGTCGAGGACTGTGACCGGTTTCTCGGCGAGTTGCTGGACAAATGGGATGAAGTCATGGGACTCGAGAACAGCCTCGTTGTGTTCTTCTCAGACCATGGGACGCACCTCCAGGATCCCGGAGCGCCGGCCAGCGGCCATGGAAGCACGATGCAGGACGTGCTCCTTCGCGTTCCATTGCTTGTCAAGTATCCCGAATCGACCGGGATTGCACCCGGCGAGGTCGATCAACCCGTGACGCTTGTCGACCTGTATCCGACCGTTCATGACCTGCTGGGCCTGGATTGGGAGGAGGAACTCATCGGCGGAGAATCACTGATTCGCGCCGGGGAACGAAGCCCCGTGGATTTGAGAAGTATCTTCGCTGATTATCAACTCCATGGTGATGAAATGTCTTGTGTCCGGAATGACCGGCATAAGTTGATATTGAACCTGGATCAGGACGTGAACGTGCTGATCGATACGTCGTTACCCCTGGCAGAAAAGGGGGAGGCTGACTGCATGATGGACGATCCTGTCGTCGAGGCGCGGCTGGAGGGAGTCTTTGCCGGGTATGAGCAGCACGCAGAAGAGATCTCGGGAGAGTTGGAGTCGGATCAGGTGATCGATCATGAGGAAGCGGTCAGGCAGCTCAAGGCGTTGGGTTATTTCAAGTGAATTCCATTTGGGTTTAATATATTTTGTGGATTACGGGTAAATTTTTGCCGTCCAATCAAAACGATGTGTCGTCCCGCTTGAGGGCGGCACCGGCGCTGTCGTCAGGACACGGAGGAATCGACGTTTCATGAAGTTTTCCATTCACGTTCCAAACGCCACATTATTTCTGCTCAGCCTTGTATACGCCATCGGGGATGGGGTCATGGCCCAACCGTCCACGATGAGATTCCCCTATCAACCCGAACCGATCACGCTGACGAGGGAGGATCTGGTGCAACCCCGGAACCCGGAGACGGTGGTCGCCGTGACCCGTAACGGAGAACTGACGATCCGGGATATCCAGGAATGGACACGGGTGAATCCCATCCCATGGCTGAGAGGGATCGGCCCCGACCAGGTGCCGGCCGTGCCGCGGCTTACCCTGGAAAAGATGGCGGGCTATGTGGCCGTGTTGAAAGCGGCCGCCCGGGAGGCCGATGCCCTGGAGAATTGGAGCGAACAGGACGGGTTCGGGCGTTACTACACGACAAGGACTAATCCGCTGTTGATGAAGGAATTTGTGCATCAACAGGTTTCCAGCCGCGTCACCATGCCGAAAGAGGATCAGATTCGCAGCTATTATGAGGATAACAAGATACAATTTAAGCAGAAGTTTGGTTTCAGGATGCGTCACCTCATCCTGTCCACTTATGAACCGTATGTGGTCGGGGAAAGTGACCCGTTGCCGGGAGGGGAAGGGGGGGACCAGGGTCCCGGGGAGCCCTTGATCAGGGGCTTGAAGGCGATTGCCGGGCGGATCAACGGTGACCCGGGCTGCTGGGCGGGCATCCGTGTTGATATTCCCGGCCAACCCGCCCGTTTTCATGAAACGCCGGAGAAAAACCAGCCCCTGGAACCGGGTGAGAAACTGTTGGTTCCGATGAATGAGGAGCGTGCCATGGAGGTCCGCCGTCGCCTGGTTTCAATCATGAAGAAACACACCGCCGGGGTCCCGTTCGAGGAACTGATCGACAAATATTCGGACACCGAGGAGGTCGTTCGAGGCCGGGTCAGCCCGATGTTGCCACCCGAGAAAGGGAAGGTGCTGGACCAATTGATCGAGATGGGCAGGAAAACCTCCGCGGGAGGGGTCAGCCCCGTCTTTCGCACCAAGCATGGCTGGCAGGTCATTGAAGTGGTGGAGAAGCGGGAGGAAGGCACCCAGCCCCTGCAGGCGGTATACGACGATATCTTCCGGATCCTTCTGGAGGAACAACAAAAGCAATTGGTTGCAGAAGCAGTTGACATGCTCTTTTCCAATAAAGATTTGAGGATCAATTACGACATCCTGCTGTCGGGGGATGAACTGGCCCCGGATACGCTCGTCGCCACGCTTGGCGACCGGGAGATTCCTTTCGAGGTCATCCAGCCCCGGTGGATACGGGCCCCCCAGCAGCCCGGGTCACCCGAGGAAGCCATGGTTATTCTCCGCCATGCCCGCCCCTTGGTGCAAATCATGGTGAATGAATGGATCAGCCCCCGGATTGAGGACACGTCCACGACCCTCTCGCAGATACTTCACCTGGTGCGTGTCGAATTGGGTGGGTCCTCCTACATTCAACACCTTGCTCAAGAGCAAACCTTGGAACATCTCACCCCCGGGAGTTTAAAGGCTCATTATGAGGAGAACCGCGAGGCGTTGTTCAAGATGACCGAGCAGGTGCGCTTCGAATCTGTCGAGCGACGGCTTTCACCCTATCAGCAGAAAACCCTGAAGAACGAGGAGCGGGCGGCGAGGCTGGATGAATTGAAGGCTTCCATCCGCAAAGATCTTGCCGGGGTTCGATCGGCTGAGGGCTTCAAGGCAACGGCTTCCCGCGTCAATGCATCGCTCGCTAATGTTTCCCTGGGGGTAGCCCGGTCATTGCATTACAGGAACATTAACCTGGTGGACAAGACGATCCGTGAGCAGATCGCCCGGCTGGAACCGGGCCAGTTCAGTGAACCCTTTGTGCTTGGCGACTTTCGGGTCTTATCCGTGTTGCTGACCGCTCGTCTGCCGGGAAGGATCTTCTCCTTCGAGGAGGCCCGGTCCAGTGTGGAGCAAAGCCTGGGCATAGAGCTGGCTGGTCAATTTACCCGGGCGATTGAAGAGAATTTCAAGAAACAGGCCGGCGTGAGATTCGTTCTCAATGACTCAAAATAGCCGGCTTCAGACCGGACGAAACACGCTAACTCATATGATGATAGCAATCTATGATTTTGTGGAGAACCGTTTGGGTCAATCTGTCAGGCTCGGGCCAATGAAACTCCCGCCATCGGGGGGGTATCGTCAGAAATTCTTGACATTGCACCTGATTTTTAGGCAAACTCTCACTTGAATAGATCTAGCTTATGGATACGGTTTGGCAGTGCACGATGCGGTGGACGCATGGTGTGTGGCTTGTGGCCGGATCAGGAGCGAGGGACGCAAATCCCCTGGGGGGGTGCGCGAAGTTTAAACGGGTGGGGAACTCGGAAAAATCCCTGAGAGAGTAATTCATTAAGGAGGACGGGAAGATGGTGAAAAGGATCGCGATGTTGTTTTTGATGTTTGTGGGTGTGGCGGTATTTACGAATAACGCCCAAGCCGTGGTCGAATTCAGTGAGGATTGGAGCGGCTACACCGCCGGTGATTCAGTCAACTCAACCGATTGGACCGAGAGAAATGTGACCGGCTCGAGCTTTGCCGTTGCAGATCCTGGCGATGGTAATTTGGCGCTGTATACGGAACAAGGTTGGTCCTCTACGGCGTTAGGCTACATCGTGACCAACACATCCTGGACCAGGTCGAGCAAGGTGCGTGTTTCATGGATTCTCTGGACGAATTCGGGCACGAACCTGGCCGGTCAGCCTGGCGTTCGCGGCTTGGCCAATAATAGCGGCCTTTTTGACGCGACCGTGAGCTCTCCCCATGGTCAGTATGACTTGATCCAGGGCTGTTGGGGATATTTGAACTGGCAGAGCAGCGGCAGCGCCGTTTCCCATGCGACCGACAGATGGTTTTGGACCGAGGGACGTCGCCACTGGACGCATCAACTATCGGCAACTTCCAAGGCCAATCTTTGGCTCGAAGGCCAAGAGAACACGACTGTGGGTGACCCAAGCAGAGTGTTGTGGGATGCATTGTTTGCAGCCGACAGCCGCGCCACTGCAGTTCATTTCCGGGTTACGGCCGGCGCCACCGACGGGGCCTCGCTGGAATACTCGTTGGACCAAGGAAGTTCCTGGGTTGTGGCCAAGATCGCCAATGGAGAAGAGGTCATCACGGCCGACACCGGTCTGCCCGACCCAATTAACGCCTTTGGCGGCAATTGGGGCGGCCCTAACTCCGATGCAGATTTGGCTGTCGGATTTTCGTCCTCGATAGAACCGGGCGTTTATATCGATAACATCGTCGTCGAGAGCGGCGTCGATGTCGTACCGGTCGAGATGTCCGGCTTCATGCTTGACTAACCGACACGTTTGTCGGGAGGTCCGGTAGGAGTAGAATCCAAAAGAGGTGGAAGGGATCAGTCCCTTTCACCTCTTATTTCTATCTATCTATCTATCTATCTATCTATCGGTCGGTGATTCTGAGTGGCAGGTATGTTGCCACTGGGCTACGATCGTTTGGCGATTGAGCTAGGCAAAAGGATATGCATGAGCCCCTTCGGGAATTATCCATGTCGACCTCAGGATACTCTGCTCCCCCACTCGGGGCGGGCGCATCGGTTCGGTTGTGTGATACATTGTATTTTGTCAGGAGTCGCCTGACATCGGGTCCAGGGCGGAGGGTGATGGACATTCATCATCCCATGAAGGAAATCCGCGGATGAAATATCAGCGAGGGGACGTGATGGCGTCCGGAATAGGATTTTTGGCGATGTGGAAGAATACGCGATTTTTGATTGCAGCGGCCTTGTTGACCGGTGTTTTGGGCGGGGAGCGGCTTCAGGCCGTGCCGAATGTGGTTTTTACCGAGGATTGGAGCAGCTATAATCCCGGGGACCCGGTCGATCCCGGTGTTTGGCTGGTCCGGAGAAAAGTCGCAAGCGATTTCATTGATCATAGCACACCGGGGTCGACATTTCAGGTCAGGGATCCCGGCGATGGAAACCTGGCATTGTGGACCCAGGGAGCTTTCGCCAACAATGGCCAACTGGATTACATCGCCAGCGCTCAGACGTGGAGTCGATCAGACATGGTTCGGGTCACCTGGCGCGTGTGGCTGGACCAATCGACTAACCTGACAACCCCGCCGGGCGTCCGGGGATTGGCGATCAACAGCGGTTTTTTCTGGCGGGCGCCGCTTTCAGGAGGTCATGGCCAATACGATCTCGCCAACGGGATGTGGCATTACCTGAACTGGATTGGCGGACCGTTTTCGGGAAACTCCCTGCATGGAACCGAGAAATTATGGTGGAGCGAGGGGCGTCGCCATTGGCCGCACCAGTTGAATTTTAGCACGGATCCGCCCAACAACTCCCAATCATTGGCTTACCTGGAAGGTCAGGACGATCCGCTGCCCGCCGGGAACTCCCCTGAGATGCTCTCAGCGTTGTTGACGGCCGATAGCCGTGCCCAGTCGATCTACTTCCGGGTCACCCTGGGGGAGTTCGACGGAGGGTTGCTCGAATACTCGGTCGATGGCGGGAATACGTTCAAGGTCGCGAAACTCGTCAATGGCTCGGAAATCGATTCCAGGGATACCGGGCTGGCTGACCCCCTGAATTCCGAGTATCCGGATCCTCCCAACAGCGTCGCGACGGGGTTGCATGTCGGTATTTCATCCTCTTTCGAGCCGGCTGTCTGGATTGATGACATCATGGTCGAGGATTCAATCACCCCACAGGGGACGCCGACGCCCGAGCCCACGCCGACGCCCGAGCCGGGGACGCCGACGCCCGAGCCCACGCCGACGCCCGAGCCCACGCCGACGCTGGTCGAAGACTTCTTTGAAAACTGGAGCGACTACAACCACACCTACACCCCTGGGGAGACTCCCGACCCCGGTCACTGGCTGGTCCGGAGAAAAGTCGCGAACGATTTCGTTGATAACGAAACCTTTGGGTCGACGTTTCAGGTCAGGAATCCTGGCGATGGAAACCTGGCCTTGTGGACCCAGGAATCCTGGATGAACAATGGTCAATTGGATTACATCACCACCCTGCGATCGTGGAGCCGGGCCGACGAGGTCCGGGTGAGCTGGTGTGTCTGGTTGGATCAAAGTACCAACAATGCGACCCAGCCCGGGGTGAAGGGCCTGGGGCTGAACGCCGGGTTCTACTGGCGTGCGCCGCTTTCAGGAGCTCATGGCCAATACGATCTCGCCAACGGGATGTGGCATTTCCTGAACTGGCAGGCCAAGGGCATGGAACCGCCCGGTTTGAGCGCTCATGCGAGCGAACGGTTGTGGTGGAGCGAGGGCAGGCGCCACTGGCCGCATCAGTTGAACAACAGTACCGATCCGGCCAACAGTTCCGAATCGACGGCCTATCTTGAAGGCCAGGACTGGCCGTTGCCCGTAGGGCAATCCTCGGAAATGATCGATGCCCTGCTGGCAGCCGTGGATCGGAACACGGCGGTTTATTTCAGGGTGACGCTGGGTCTGGTCAGCGGAGGCATGCTGGAATATTCACTGGATGGCGGACACACCTATGAAGTTGCCAAACTCGTCATCGGGTCACCGATTGATTCACGGGATGCCGGCGGCGATCCCGATCCGCTTAACAGCGGGTATCCGGATCCACCCAACAGCGTCACAGCAGGTTTGCGTGCGGGTTTTTCCACTTCAATTGAACCGGCCATTTGGATGGACGACATTTTTGTCGACGTGGCTCCTTTTAGCGATCCACCAACGGCCGTGTCCGATTTCACATTGTATGAATGATTGAGTCGGCCGCGAGGCCAAGTCATGCCTGGCTTCAAATCCTTGTTTTCAATCCCCTTTCCCGGATCATCGGGGAAGGGGATCTTCTTTTGGGGGAGAAAACAGGTCATTTGGCGCAACGGATGGACGGCCCATTCCATGGGAAATCCCCCTGAGCCGGGTGGACACGTCTTATGGGACGGATCTTCTGTCACCAAGAAATTCCCGCCCCGGTAACTCAGGCGTCCATCTTGACTTCAACCTTTCATCGTGGGTCTTTTGTCGGTATGATGTCGCGTGCTTGAAAATTAATCTGGCAACCACGAGAACGAACCCTTGAGCATATGTCCTCCACAGATCCCGTCAAGTCACGAGGCATAACGTTGACCATTCCGTAAGTGAGTGTTTTCGATGATGTGGACTTCCCGGGGAAAGATCCATCATGTGCGATTGCCTGTCCTGCTGATTGCCGGAACACTCCTGGCAACGCCGGCCCACGCCTACGTCGGCCCGGGCGCGGGTTTTGCATTTGTTTCATCCTTTTTCATCCTTGTTTTCACCTCTCTGCTGGCTTTCTTGGCCCTGCTGACCTGGCCGATCCACTTTGTTTTCCGCACCGTGCGCAATCGCAGGACCCGGAGCCGGGCCCGGGTCAGGAAGGTCGTCGTGCTGGGACTCGACGGCCAGGACCCCGACCTCACCGAGCAGTTCATGGCCGAGGGCCTGCTGCCCAATTTCCGGCGCCTGCGCGATGAGGGCAGCTTCCTGCGGCTCCAGACCAGCCTGTTGGCTGAATCCCCTGTAGCGTGGTCTTCCTTCGCGACCGGCTGCAACCCGGGCAAGCATCGTATCTATGATTTCCTGGTCCCCAACCGGAAAACCCATCTGCCCGAACTCTCCTCGGCCCGCATCACGGCTCCTCGCCGGACGTTCAGACTCGGCCCGTTCAGGATCCCGATCGGAAAACCGGACATCGCTGTCGGCCGCAGGAGCAAGCCCTTCTGGAAAGTGTTGGGCGAACACGGGGTTTTCAGCACCATCCAGCGGGTCCCGATCACCTTCCCCCCGGAACCCTTTCACGGCGTTCTCCTCTCGGCCATGTGCTTGCCTGACTTGAAGGGAAGCCAGGGGACATATTTCTATTACAGCAGCAACGCGCAGGAGCGGGAAGAATTGACCAGTGGCGTTCGGATTCCTGTTGAAGTGAAGGACGGCGTGATCCGCTCCTGCATTTCTGGCCCGGAGAACACGCTTGGCCAGGATACGGGAGAGATGCGTTTGCCGTTTGAGGTCCGGATTTCGAAGAACAGGGTCGATGCCGAACTGGTCCTGGACAGGAAACGTCATCTGTTGAGGAAAGGCGAATACTCCTCCTGGATTTCCCTGGCTTTCAGGCCGGGGCCGGGCATCAGGGTGCATGGGATATGCCGGTTCCTGCTGCTTGAAACCCATCCCCATTTCCGACTGTTCATGACACCCATCAACATCGACCCCGCAAGACCGGCCCTGCCGATTTCCCATCCGTTCGCATACTCGATCTACCTGGCCCGCACACGGGGAACTTACGCAACGCTCGGCGTTGCCGAGGACACCTCGGCACTCAACGAGGGGGTCATCGATGAGGAAGCTTTCCTCAAACAATCCTGGATGATCCACGAGGAGCGAGAAGGGATGTTCTTCGATGCCCTCGAGAAGACCAACCGCGGCCTGGTCGCGTGCGTTTTCGATGCCACCGACCGCCTGCAACACATGTTCTTTCGATTCATGGAGGATGATCACCCTGCGCTTCGCGAATGTGACGCTGGGACACGCGGGAAATACCGCGACGAGATCCGGCGGCTCTATGCCAGGATGGACGACCTGCTCGGGCGCACGATGAAGAAGATCGACGAGGATACCGTCCTGATGGTGATGTCAGACCATGGCTTCAAATCGTTTCGCCGCCAGGTCAACTTGAACACCTGGCTGTTACGCGAGGGCTGGCTGGTGCTCAACGACGGCAAGCGAACCGGAGCAGACATGTTCCAGGATGTTGACTGGTCACGGACCCGTGCCTACGCCGTGGGCTTTGGCGGTATCTACCTGAACCTCAAGGGGCGCGAAGCCGGGGGGATCGTCGGGCAGGGCGGGGAGGCGGACGCCCTGAGGCGCCGGATACAGCAACAGCTGTCGCAATTAACTGACCCGGAAAACGGGGAGAAATGCGTCCGAAACGTTTATGATGCACGCGAGGTTTATCGAGGGCCCTACGTCGACCAGGCGCCGGACCTGGTTACCGGTTTCCGGGCGGGATATCGCGTGGCATGGGAGTCGGTGACCGGCGGTCTCAGTGACGAGGTGATCTATGACAACACGCGGCGCTGGAGTGGCGACCATAACTTCGACCCGGCCGACGTGCCGGGCATGCTTTTCATCAATCGCAGGGTGGATGCTGATGAGGCTCATATCATGGACCTGGGCCCGACGGTCCTTGATTTGTTCGGCGTACCGACTCCCGGATTTTGCGATGGACGTTCAATCATGCCGACGGACCTGGAGGCCGGGCAATGAAACTTGACAAGGAATCCAGGGTCCTGGTGACAGCCGTCAAGATTGACCCGGCAAGCCGGCTCCCGGGCCGCGAGGCCCGTTGCCCCATGATATGTCGGTTACTCGTCGCGGTTATCATGGCGCTGATCATCACGCCGGCGAATGCGAGGCCCAATCACCGGGTGATCGTCCTTGGCGTTGACGGGATGGATCCCGGGCTTGTCGACCGGTTTGTTGACGATGGGTTCATGCCGAACATCAAGCGTCTAATGGAGGAGGGAGATTACAAGCCTCTGCAGACCATCATGCCGCCGCAGAGCCCGGTGGCCTGGTCGACGTTCATCACGGGAATGGATCCGGGCGGCCACGGGATTTACGATTTCATGCATCGTGATCCCGAGACATTTGAACCTTATTTGTCGATGTCCAGGGCCGGTTCTGCCGCGAAGGCCTTGAATCTGGGGTCTTGGTCCCTGCCGCTGGGCAGCGGGAAAGTCGAGCAACTCAGGAGTGGCCGTGCGTTCTGGCAGGTTCTGGAGGAGCATGGGACGCGTTGCACGGTTTTCCGCATGCCGGTCAACTTTCCACCTGTCGCGACATCTGCCCGGACATTCTCGGGCATGGGAACGCCCGATGTGCGTGGCACGCCCGGGACGTTTTCATTCTACACGACCAAACCGCCCGAAGACGCCGAAGAGATCAGCGGCGGGGAGATTTATCCGGTCAGGGTTCAGGACCACCGCGTTGAAGCGACGCTGATCGGCCCGTCCAGCCCGTTTCGCCGCGTTGCCCGAGGCGGCCCGGGGGTGGGTGAATCAACCGGTCGGATCGAATACGACAACCCGGAGTTGACGATTGATTTCACGGTCCATATGGATCCCGAGCATGATGTCGCCAAGCTGGAGATCCAGGACAGGGAGATCATCCTGAATCAGGGGGAATGGAGCGACTGGGTCCGGGTGGATTTTGAGGCGGTCCCGATACTGGCCCATATCAGCGCAACGGTGCGTTTCTACCTCAAGGAGGTCAGGCCGGCCTTTCAACTCTATGTCACCCCATTGCAGATCAATCCTTCGGATCCCGTGATGCCGATTTCCACACCCGGGGACTGGGCCTGTGACCTGTGTGAGGACCTAGGTTATTTCTACACGCAGGAACTACCCGAGGATACGAAGGCCCTGTCCGCAGGTATCTTCACCACGCCCGAGTTTATGCGGCAGGCGACCTTTGTTTATGACGAACGCCGCCGTGCACTTGATTATTTCATGGACAGTTTCGATGAGGGCCTGCTCTTTTTTTACTTCTCCAGCTGTGATCAACAGTCGCATATGCTCTGGCGTAACGTGGATCCCCGACATCCCGGATTTGAGGATATAGCCCGGCTCAGGAACAGTATTCGCGATATCTATGCAAAAATCGACGAGGCGGCCGGTCATGTCATGGAGAGGATGGATCCCGACACGACGCTGATCATCATGTCGGACCACGGATTCGCGCCTTTTTACTGGGGTGTGAATCTCAATTCATGGCTGCTCCGGAAGGGTTACGTCAGTCTCAAGAACCGGCGGCGCCAGGGGCAATACAGGTATTTTGGAAATGTTGACTGGAAACGGACAAAGGCCTATGCGCTGGGGCTGAATGGATTATATGTCAACCTGAAGGGGCGTGAGAAGAACGGGATCGTCGAGCCCGCCGAGTATGACGCCCTGCTTGATAAACTGGAGAAAGACCTGCTCGCGTTCAGGGATGGAAAGCGTGAAAACCGGCCGGTGATAACATCCGTGGTACGGCCGCGTCGTGATTTTCACGGACCTTTCAAGGACCAGGGGCCCGACCTGATCATCGGTTACAACATCAACTATCGCAGTTCGTGGCAGAGCCCCGTCGGCGAGTTCCCCAGGGCCGTCATCGTGGATAATGATGAAGCATGGAGCGCGGACCATTGTATCGACCCTCGCTGGGTGCCCGGTGTACTGATCACCAACAGGAAGATAACATTGGATTCACCGGCCCTGTATGACCTGACCGTGTCTGTGCTTGACGAGTTTGACGTCCCCCCCCTGCCCGAAATGATCGGCAGAGATTGCATCGCGTATTAAGGAAAGGAGCCAACCCGATGTTTGCCCCCAGGATCAGGATTCATAAGGAACTCCATGAGAAACTGAAGATGTATGCCGAAATCGCCGGTTATTCCTCGGTCGATGAATTGGTGATCCATGCCCTGGAGAAGGAGGTCGCCCAAATGGAGGAGGCCGACTCGGAAGAGGCGATCAGGAAGAAGCTCCAGGGTCTGGGTTATCGTTCCTGATCTTTTGCCACCGGGTTTCAGAATAAGGTATTTTCATGTTGCAGGTCATCGACGGGTTCAACCAAGTTTGCGTGATGGCGTTCAGCGTCATCTTCGGTCCGCTGCGCGGTGTGCCGCCGATATGGCCCCTGCTGGTTGTGTCCTTCTTGACCGGCCTCCTGATGCTCCGGATATTCGGCACGGTTTCAAACCAACAGGCGATCGGCCTGATCAAGGACAGGATCAAGGGCAATGTGATTGCCCTGCGCCTGTTCCGGGACGATCCCGGCCTGATTTTTCGGATCCAGGCACGCATCATGCGCGATACATTGGCCTATATACGTTACTCTCTCTGGCCGCTGTTCATCATGATTGGGCCGGTCTTGATCGTGATGATTCAACTGAATCACCATCTTGGCACTCAGCCGCTCAAGCCCCGGGAACAGACGGTATTCAAGGTCCATGTGAAGAATTCCCGGGTGTTGGAGGTCCCCATTGAACTGATCGTCCCCGAGGGATTGACCGCCGAGACGCCGCCGGTGCGGATAGCGGGCCTGAATGAAATAGCCTGGCGTATCCGGGCCGACGCGGAGGGTGAATACGTGGTGAATGTGAGGGTTGGCGGCGAAACCATTGAAAAAAAGGTCGTGGTGGGTGATGGATGGCGCCCCCTGTCCGGCATTCGGACAGGCCGCAGTGCGGTGGACCTGCTTCTTTATCCGGGGGAGTCCCCGATCCAAAGTCCCGTCGTTGATTCAGTGGTGATCCGATACCAGCCGTTACCCATCGCCATCTTCGGCTGGCAGCTTCATTGGATGGTTCTCTTCTTCGTGCTCTCGGTCTCTTCCGGGTTTGCTTTCAGGAACCTCCTGGGCGTCAACATTTAATCATGCCCCAGGACAGGTCGTCGTTCCTGGATCATGACGCTGCCGATTGAGGCCCTTGTCAACCACCCCCGCCATTTTTTCAATATCCACCCCGCCTCCAAGAAACCGGCTGACAAGACGGGCGGCTTCCAGCGGGTTCTCCAGCGCTTCACGATAGTCGATGTAAATAAAGTCAATGTGCCGGCCGTTACGCATTTGGTAATCGACTTTCTTGAGGTGTCGCTCATGGATCCGGACCGTCTCCGTCATGTCAGTCGTATCCTCCTTCTCCCCCCGTCGTTTCAGCATCACCGATTGCGACGCGAGGATCTCATGGAGGTCGCGGCGCATGAATACAACCCTGTAGTGATGCCCGGGTGGCAGGTCTTTGATCAGGAACGAGATGACCTTCAACACCCTGCCGCGCGCCCCGGTCAACCACGATTTATCGATGTCCTTGTCGAGATCCTTGACCCGTTCATATTCATGGTAGCCCATGGGGTTGTCCTCGTCGGCCCCGCGGACATGGTCGGTCATGATCTCCAGCCCCCCGGCCTCGAGCATTTTCATCATCATTGATGTTCCCGAACGAGGCAGGCCTGAAACGATGAAGATGCTGTTCGCAGGTTGATGAAAACCAAAAAGTATTTTGAGAAAAGAAATCACATGTTTTGTTTCAGGGGTTGATCACCAGGTCACTCAACCAATGCACAACACCTGTCCATCGGCCAGGGTCACCAGTATCCGTCCGTCCCCATGGACCGCAAGTCCCCAAGATACCGGTGCGGCGGGCAGGGGTTGAATCCAGAGTATTCCGCCGGTCTCGATATCGATTGCAAAGACCTCCTGTGAATTGGCCACAACGATCGCATTCCTGCAGACTGCGAGTGCAACCGTCCCGTCAAAACCCTGTTCACGGCCCTCCAGCCAGCGTGCGTTGTAATAACGCTGGTTCTGATGGGTGGGGGGGGAGCTGACCTGGCAGCTGGTTTCCCACAGTGGTTTATACTCGGGGATGTCAAAGACCCGGGGATTCTTGAGGAAACTCCCGGCCCAGCCGGTCAGGAACTGCAGGGCCTCGTTTCCGGTACCGCGTGCGAAGCAGAGGACCTTGTCCATCGGCAGGGGTGTCCCCTGGTCACCGCCCTGGACATTGCGGTACGTGATCCATGCGATATCGCGTTCACCCGTTGAAGCGAGCAGCATCTTGTTGTACACGCGGTATTCGTAAACAGGATAATCCGGATCTGAATATAACGGCTTACCGCTGACGTGCACCCTGTCCCCGACCAGGTAGAGTTCCGATCCACGGTGACTTTTCTCAATCGTGTTATGCGGGTCCATTTCACGGACCGGCGTCGGGTTATTCAGGCATTGCCCTGTCGCGATGTCATAGATGGCCGGCGAGACGGCGTTGCCGCCGGCGAGGTGGAGCTTGCCCTCATGCAGCAGCATATGACCCTGGACGCTCACGCCGCAGTTGGCAACCGGGTCCAGATGCCCCGAGGAATTATTCTGCCATCGGATATCGCCTGTTGTCGCGTCCAGCGCATAGACATGAGTTCCGTCATAATTCAGGATTCCCGCCGCAACGTAGGCGATACCATCCTCAACCAGAACACCGCTCGCGGCAGGCCAGGTCGAAAGCAATGAACCATAGACCATGATTTTGCGTTCCTCGGGTGCAGCCTGGAATTTCCATAACAATCTGCCGCTGGCCGCCTCAATGGCGTAAACCCAGCCGTCACCCGACCCGACATACACACGGCCCTGCCAGTAAGTCGGGGGGTATTGGATTGCGCCACCGGTATACATTGTCCAGCGGGTCTTTCCGGTGGAGATATCAAGGGCCCGGACGATCCCATCGGCCCCTCCAACAAATGACAGTCCGCCTGCGGTAATGGGGGCTGTGAGTGTCGTTTGAACGAATGGTGATGTATTCCAGAGCAGGTCGACCGTTGCCGGTATGGTTGCTGATGAAGTGACATCGCATCGATTGTTGGCGCGAAATGTCGGCCAGTCAGCCGCCGACTCAGGGAGCTTCTCGACCGCAGTCCCGTCCCCATCATACCGCTCAAGGCGTTCGCTGAGGATCACCTCAGGTTCAAAGTCAAAATCCCCCGCAGGCCCAAGAGAGGCGATCCCTGTGATCGTGAGATGGCAGTCGCAGACCCAGGGCCACCAGTAAAGCAATCCGTTTGCCACCGTCACGCCATCGCTGCATGAGGGCCGCATCGGCGAGATCCAGCGTTGTTGTTTGTCATCCAGGTCGAACCGCACGGTGCCATCCCATGTTTTGCAGAAAATACCGTCGATCGAACTTGTCACCTGTACACAGGCCAGGCGTCCAATTTTCAACTCCTCGATGATCTCACCGGTGAGCAGGTCGAATTTCTTGCTCATATAGTCTTTCAATTTCTGATTCGCCCCGCCAAGGCCGTAGGCCGCATCATCGCGCAGGATCATGTAGAAGTTGTGAGTCGGATCCTCCCAGAGGACGCTGCCGTCCCGGGTCGACACGGCGAGCAGTTTCGACATGGGCGGCCCGGCGAAATACAGCGCATCATCGGTACACCGGGCATAGACCACGCTCTTCCATGCAATCCAGCCGTCCCAGCGCTTGTTCTGGTAATCCCCGAACGCCTCAAACAATTCCGGAGTGGTCTCAGGGGTTCTGCGCCAGATCGTCGAGCCATCCGCGGCATCCAGGCAGGCAAGATACGAACCGAAACGAAAGATGTAAATGCGGCCGTTTTTCATGCATAACGCACGGCTGTCCATGGGCTCGTCCTCATGGTGGCGCCAGAGGATTTTTTTTGTCTTCGGGTCGATGGCCAGCAGGTCGTTCCCGAAACCCCACGGGTGTTCATCCTGATAGAATCCCTTGGTGAAATGCGCACCCCACCCGTGATGCCGTTCCCGCCAGCGTTTGGTTGGGTCCTTCTGTTCCTGTTCGCCGATCAGCGCATAAAGGATGTCGTTTTCCATGGCCATCCATTTCCAGAATGTCCCACCTGCCATCTCGATGGGCGGGATGATTTCATCCTCGAGTCGACCGGTAAGAGCATCGATCATCTTGCAGGACTTGTCATCGCCATGAAAGAGGGTGTCCGGCGTGGCGATCAGGGTGTTGCGCCGGATCATCAGGCCCGGTGTCATGTTGCGTTTCCAGAGGAGGGTTCCATTATATCCGTTGAAACCCACGAGCGTATTGAGCCAGGGTTCCTCCCGCACATGGACCGCCGAGTCGCCGAACGCCTTGAACACCCGGCCCGCCGATGCAACGGTCACCTGGGGCAGGGGAGCCCAGCGCGGGTCGGCAAGAAACTGTGTCAGATAAGGGGCACGGGCAAGCTGGTCGGTCGAGGCGGGATTATTATCCGGCCCGTGATAGGGATGACTCCAGTCTTCGGCCCCCTCAAGATACGGCTTGACCAATTCTTTCCCGGGCAGGAAGGCCAATCCGCCGGGACGGAGGATGCGTAATGCCTCAGCCTCAATGAAATTCGTTATCTCACCGGCCACAATGACGGCATCGGCCAGGTTGTCGGCCAGGTGGATACGATCCACGCTTCCCCTTTCAACGTAAACACGGGTTCCGTAAAAACCGGCCTTGTCCATTGCTCGTCGCACGGTTTCAACGTCCTTGTTTCGGACCAACTGGAGATAGATCAACATTTCACTGGACCGGGCGAGGGCCAATGAAAGTTCTCCGTTGACGTCACCGATCACCGCACAGACGCCCCGGGAGGTATCCATGCGCTGGAGAATATGGCCGGCCTTTTCATGGGGTGCGGTTGCATCGGCATGGGTGGCAACGGCCAAGCAGGGAAGTAACAAAATGAGATGTCTGATTTTCATCGATAACGATCCTTCAGTTTTGCGTATGCGCGGCCTCGGTGGCCGCTAACTGGCGCGGGTCACGGCCAAAGCCCAGGACCCGACCGTCTTCAAGTGAAATAATGGCCCGTCCATCGCGGTCGATGGCAAGTCCCCAGGGGATCGGTGGCGCCGGCAATGACTGGATCCACAGGATCCCGCCGCCGTTGAGGTTCAGGGCCATGAGTTCTGTGCGGTTGGCAACCAATACCGCATTTTTACTGACGGCCAGGGCGGTTGTCCCATGACACTCGCGTTCCCAGAGGGGTTTCAGCTCCGGAGAATTTAACAGCGGAGATGGTTGGGACCAGAGCCCGCGATTGGTCATGTAACTTTCCTTGAACGCAGCGAGATATTTTCCCGCCGGATTTTCCTCGGATTGCTTGAAGCACATGACCTTGTCCATGGGTGCCGAGGCGCTGGGGACGTTGCCCTGTACACTGCGATAATGCACCCATCCGATATCCCGTCCGCCGCTGGATGCATGAAGGATCCGGTTGAGGGTTTTAAACTCATAGACCGGGATTTGCGGGTCCGAGTAGAACGGTTTGCCACTGACGTGAACCGTGTTATCAAACAGGAAAAGCTCCGAACCGCGCGGACTGTTCTCAACCGTCGCGTTGGGCTCCATTTCACGGATCGGCCCCGGGTCGTTGAGGCAGATTCCATCGGTGATATCGTAGACCGCCGGTGAAGCGACCGTGCCACCGGCCATGTAGAGCTTTCCATCATGAAGCAGCAGGTGCCCCTGGACACTGACCCCGGTGCGTGCCTCGGGATCCAGATGGCCCGAGGTGGTGTTTTTCCATTGGACCGATCCGGTCACTGCGTCGAGTGCGTAGACATATGTCCCGTCATAGTTGAGGATTCCTGCGCCTGTGTAGGCTGTTCCGTCTTCGACCAATACGCCGCTGGCGGCCGGCCAGGTCGAGAGGAGGGTGCCAAAGACCGGGATCTTGCGCGGGTAGGGCGCCGCCTGGAAACGCCACAATTGAGCCCCGCTTTGCGCTTCATAAGCGTAGACCCATCCATCGCCGGAGCCGACGTATACCCGCCCCTGTTCATAGGTCGGTGAATAACGTATTTCGCCGCCCGTATAGGCCTTCCAGCGTGGTTGACCGGTGGACGCGTCCCAGGCGTGCACGATGCCGTCCGAGCCGCTGACAAAGACCAGGCCGCCGGCTGCAATCGGAGCCGTCGGCCGGACGGGATGCCTGGGCGAGTATACCCAGAGCTGTTCGCTTGTTTCCGGCACAACGGCCCTTGAGGTCAGGCTGCGGGTGTTGTCGGCCCGATACGTCGGCCAGTCGGCCTCCGAATCGGTCATGGTTGCGACTTCCGGGGTGGCGGTGCCGGACCTTTCCAGTCGGCTCAACGGGCTGATGTGGGGATTGAAATCAAAATCTCCGGCCGGACCAAGTCCCGAGACCCCCGTTATGGACAAATGACAGTCACATACATGGGGCCAGGAATAGATCAGGCCATTGGCGATGGTGACGCCGTCGTTGCACTGGGGACGCATCGGTGAAATCCACCGCGACTTTTCGCTGGCGATATCAAAGCGGGTGGTTCCCTCGTTGGCGCGCATGAAGATCCCGTCGATCGATCCGGTTGCACGTGTGCACGCCTGGCGACCGACTTTCAATTCCGCCAGCACTTCCCCCGTCAGGAGATCCAGTTTCCTGCTCATCAAGTCCCTTTGTTTGTTCACGCCTCCGCCGATCCCGTAAAGTCCGTCGTCACGCAGGATCAGGTAATAGTTATGGGTCGGGTTCTCCCACAGCACGCGACCGTCCCCGGCCGAAACGGCCAGGAGCTTCTGCAGGGGCATTCCGCTGAAGAACAACACATCGTTGCTGCAGCGGAGGTAAGGGGCGGTTTTCCAGGCCGTCCATCCGTCCCAGGATTTCTCGTTCACCTCGCCGAAGGCCTCGAACAGGTCCGGTGCTGTCTCGGCGGTCTTGCGCCATAGCACTTCACCGCTTTCCGTATCGAGGCATGTGAGGAGGGATTCGAGTCGAAAGAGGAAGAGGCGCCCGTTTTTCATGACCATGGCGCGGCTGTCAACAGGCTCTTCCTCGGTGTAATGCCAGAGCACCTCCCCGGACTTGACGTCGATCGCCAGGATGTCACGGCCAAACCCCCAGGGGTATTTCTTCTGCGTGAATCCCCTGCCCCCAAGCTGATTTCCGCCCCAGCCGTGTCCCAGATTACGCCAGCGTGGGACACGGTCCTTCTGCTCCTGCCCGCCAATCAGGGCGTAAAGCACGCCGTCCTCCAGTGCCATCCACTTCCAAAACGTCCCGCCGGAAACTTCCGGCGACGGGGCAATTTCGCCCTTGATCCGGCCCGTTTGCGCGTCGATCAGTTTGCAGGACTTGTCATCAGCCAGGTAAAGCGTGTCAGGCGTGGCGATGATCGTGTTGCGCAGGACCATGATCCCGGGCATTATTTTACGCTTCCACAGGAGCGTCCCGTTGTAACCGTTGAACGCCGCCAGGGTATTGAGCAATGATTCCTCCCGTTCATGGGGAGCCGAATCACCGAAAATCTTGAAGATCCGTCCTGCCGATGATACGGCCACCTGCGGCACGGGCGCCCAGCGTGGTTCGGCCAGGAATTGTGTCAGATAGGGCGCACGGGCGACCTGGTCGCTTGATTGCGGGTTGTTGTCGGGGCCGTGAAATGGGTAGGCCCAATCGTCGACACCTTCGGGTTCGGGCTTGACCAGCATCCGGTCCCCCAACAAGGCCCTGCCGCGCGGGCGCAGGACCCGCAATGCCTCACGCTCCCTCAACTTCGATGTGGTCTCGTCCACGACGACCACGGCATCGGCCAGATGATCGGCCAGGTGGATGTGTGTCGGCGAACCCTTTTCCACAAAAATTCGCGTTCCATAAAGGCCCTCCTTGTCCACTGCTCGTCGTGTGCTTTCAACCTCATCCCCGCGTGGCAACTGCAGATAGATCATCAGATCACTCGATCGTGCCAGTTCCACGGACATTTCACCTGTCGCATCGCCGAGTACCACGCAGATACCACGCGACACGCCAATCCGTTTCAGGATATCTTTCGCGGTCGTGGAAGCTTCACTGCCCATCGGTAAAACCAGAAGGATGAAGGCCGTGATCCAGGCACCGGCTAATCTACGGGATGCATTCATGTTATCGTCTCCAATAGCGGCGACTGCCCCAGTTATCGATCCGCAAGCCAAATCATATGAGGGTCAGGTGAATGGTTTCTACAGGGATCCATCCGGTGGAGCAGTATTGCATGAAACATCCCGATAAAACCAGTCCATTCACGGGCAAAGACCTGATCCACCATCCCGCGGGTGGTTCTTTCGACAGGTCCGCACGATGATATTTTTTTGCTCCAAACTCTCCCCCCTTTAGTGTTAAATTACGTCGATTATGTCATTGTGATCTGGCTGCCGGCGGGAGAGGGAAATGTCTTGTTTCAAGCTTCATCCTCGATTTGGGAGATCGTCCTGGACGCGTTTGACCGCCTTGGCCATGTTATGGGTTCTCGGGGGGGGCGATGGGTTCAACCTTGGCGCGGCCGACACGGACGAGCTCGCGGTTGAACCGCGCCCGCCTGAAACGCGTGTCGCGAAAACCAACTGGGGGGTGTTGACGGTCGAGGATATCGTCAAGTATCACCCGGCCCAGCCCGTGAAGCTCAATTTCATTGATCAGGACGACATTCCTGCCCTGTCCAGCCGGAAGCTGTATGAGATCACCGACTGGATTGCCAAGTGCATGGCTGCCGAGGAGGAAATCGCCAGCCTGGTGAATCCGGAATCCAAGTCATTTATTGAAAAATACTCCGAGGATGAGTGGACGCGGGAGTTGGGCCGCCATCTCAGTGAAACGCATGTGGACGCACGGGTCACGGAACCAACCGAGGCCGCGATCAGGGCCTATTATCAGGACCATTCATTCGAATTTCCCCAGAAGTACGAGTTCTATATCCGGCATCTGGTCCTGCTTACATTCAAGCTCTACATTGTCCAAAAGAGCGATATCAAAACCAATGATGTCGGGGATCTGGATTCCATCGTTGGGCGATTATGTGGTGACCCTGCCCTGCGAAGGTTGGTCTTTTCCGACCTGGTCCATCGCCCCCCGCGTCATGAGGAGGACAAGCCTTTCAGGCCGCTGTTTCCTGGTGAGCGTTTGCTGGTGCCGATGGTCGGGGCAGAGTTGGGGGCGGTTCGTCGGCGCATGGAGGACATACTCAGGGAATTGGACGCGGGGGCCAGCTTCAAGGAGTTGGCCGACAAATACTCCGAATCCGACCACAAGGGTCGCGTATCCGGTCCGTTGCCGACCAAAGGGATGCTTGAGTCGGGTGTCCAGGACCTTATCGATACGGTCAAGCGGACCCCCGTGGGGGGTATTTCACCCATTATCAAGACCCATCATGGCTACCAGGTGCTGGAAGTCGTCTCGAAAAAGGAGAGGGGGACCAAGCCACTGGAGGAAGTGCGTGATCTGGTTCGACGCAAGATCATTGCCCATCAACAGGCCACGTTCTGGGGCGAGATCGAGGAAATGCAGATGCGTGACCCTGATCTCAGCATTGCATACGACCTGATTGCCCGTGGCTATAAGTTGACCACAGACACGGTGATTGCCCGGATTGGCGAGAGGCAGATCCTCTGGCAGAGCCTAAGGGACATCTGGGTGGAGCATGGCCAGCCCGAGGGACATCAGGAGATCCGGGAAATCCTGAAAACCCTGGACTCCCTTCAGGCAGCGTTGATCAATAGCTGGGCCGAACCGATGCTCGATCATGAATACACCGGTCTGGCTCAGCAACTCGGCAGAAGACGCACCGTGATGGTTGGTGAAATGGTGATGCGTTCACGGGCCGCAGATAAGGCCAAGGCACGGATTACCCCGGAGATGCGTGGGGAATATTACGAGCGAAACAAGCAGTCAGCGTATGTTGTGCCACGAAAAATCGGTTTTCGTAGCATTGAAATGACCATGATGGGTCTTGTCGAACGCAGGCTGCTCAAGCACGAGGCAGCCCGGGCAGAGGCGCTGGCAGAGCTTGCTCTGTCGCTTGCCGAGATTTTGGAGGACGTGAAAAGCCCCGAGGATTTCATGGCCTGGGCCGAACTCGTGAACCAGGAGTTGCGTGCCCGCGGGAAACGGCCGTTCGAATCCATCGAGCCCCGGGAGCTCAGGGTGGTCCCGATCAAATACCGTGAACCGCTCGCCGGACTCGATCCGGGAAAGTGGTCAAGGCCCTTTGTCCTGGGTCCTGACCGGGTGGCTGCCGTGCTGCTTACCGAGCGCGTGCCGGGGAGGATTCTGGCCATGGAGGAGGTTCTTGACAAGATCGACCAGGAACTGACGATGCGTCTTGTGTCCGCGGCAGAGGCAGATGTGGAAGCGGAGTTGGAACACATGACCGGATTCAAGTTTCTGCTTCCATTGGAAGATCCTTCAGAAGATCAGCCCGGCGATTCGTGAAGAGAGCAGTTGATGAGAGGCAACCCGCTCGTATTTCTGGGTCTTTTTTCGATCACCTGGGTCCATTCGTCCGTGATGCCGGCCGGAATGATATTCACGGATGTCACCATTCAGGCAGGGATTACACATCCGCATGTACCGAGCACCCTGGGATCCGGGTCCCCGTTACAGTGGCAACACAACATGGTCACGGGCGGTGCTGCGGCCGAGGATTTCGATGGGGACGGGTGGCTGGATCTTCTCGTGCTTGGGGGGCATCAGCGTCCCCCGTACCTGTACATGAATAATCGGGACGGGACATTTTCCAATGAAGCGGTGTTGCGTGGGATCCAGTTTCAGATGTTCACACCCGCTGGCGCGGCAGCGGCCGATTTTGACAATGACGGGGACATCGATATTTGTGTCACCGAGCAGTTCGGGCCGCATTATCTTCTGATCAATGATGGTAGGGGACATTTCGCGCCCAGCAGCACGACGCAACTTTCTTGGCCCGCGGAAATGGGGGCGAGCCCCAGCTGGGGCGATGTTGATAATGACGGCCTGCTGGACCTGGTCATCGCGGCCTGGTCCCCTTCTCGCGCGGGTGGGGAAAATCCCGGGAATCTGGTCGTCTACAGGAACAACGGCGGAGGGGATCTCATGGCCTATCCGTTCAGGACTCAACCCTATCGTGAAGTTTACAGTTTCACACCACGGTTTGCAGACCTGAATAATGACCTCCGCCAGGACCTCCCGGTCACCAATGATTTTCGCAGATCACAAATTTACATGAACCAGGGCGACAGTCTCTTCGAGCGGGGCACCCCGATCAACGGAACCGGCAGAGACGAGAACGGCATGGGTTCAGCCATTGGGGATTATGACAACGATGGCGACCTGGACTGGTTTGTTTCCAGCATCTTCGACAGCGTTCCCAATTCCGAGTTCAACTGGGGAATCACCGGCAACCGCCTTTACCGGAACAGGGGTGACGGTACATTCGAGGACGTAACCGAGATGGCGGGTGTCCGTAACGGCAACTGGGGATGGGGAAGCGGTTTCGGGGATCTTGACAACGACGGCGACCTGGACCTTTACCAGGTCAACGGCTGGCCCGATGACTGGGCGGGGGATGAAATCATCGAGAAATGGAATAACAAGCCCGCCGTTCTCTTTGAAAACCTGGGCAACGGTACGTTCACGGAAACAGCAATGACATCGGGCGTTGATCATCACGGTCAGGGACGGGGGGTGATTCTTTTTGACCCGGACAACAACGGGAAACTCGACATCTTCATGACCAACAACCAGGCCCTGGTCCGTAACGGACAGACATGGGATCGTCTGCCCGCCCTGCCCGTTCTCTACCGCAATGACACCGATAATGGCAACCACTGGCTGAAGGTAGGGCTGGAAGGATCCCCGCCTTTCCATTCGCATGGAATCGGTTCCCGGGTTTACATCCGGACCTCTTCGGGTTTACAGATGCGTGAGCTTCATGCATCTTCTGGATATATGGCACAGGAGGCGGGCCGAATCGCGCATTTCGGGCTGGGTGAGGCCATGGTTGTTGAGGAGGTCAGGGCCGAGTGGGTCAACGGTGACGCCACCCTCGTCATGGGTATCGGGGTCGATCAGGCGGTAACCCTTCAGAGTCCGGTGGCGAAAATATCCAGTCGCAAGGTCGAGGTCGGAGATCAGGTCACAGCCATGGTGGCAGATGATGTTCCCAAGTTGCAGATCCTGAAATGGGTTATCGGGAATACGGAGTACGATGACCCCGTGACCTATACGTTCAACACGCCTGGCGAGGAGACATTACGGCTGAACAGGCTTGCCCCGGATGGGGAAACGCTGCTCTATTCCGAGATTTATCGTATCCAGGTGCTGGCATCGGATAACAGGGTCCAGGCCCCGTTTTGGCTGGGGCTGGACTGAATGAGCATCAAACGAGAGTATAACTATATACCTTTTCATAACGTTGTTTATTCAAAGGTTGGATTCCCATACTGAATCGAGTTCTTTGCAGCCTCCCCCTGGGAATTGAACCACGGGGCAGCCGGCAGTACGGTCCATATTCCCAATCCGTCGGGATACAACTGGTTCCGCCATCGCCTGATCCTCCCGGGCGACGCCCGGGGGCGGCCGTATTTTCTAGCAGGGTGTTACGGGTACGCACTTTTTCGCGAAACCCTCCCGGAGAGAACAAGGAGGCGTGTCACCGGGGCGTTGGCAGCATTCTGGTGAGGGGGAAGCTTTCCGAGGTATGATCTTGACGCGGGCTGCAACCGCATATAGTCTGGTCCTACGGCTTGGAAAACAAGAAATGAAACGCGTATTTTGGGACATGGTGTTTGCCGCCGGGCCGTGACACGGGACATTCCTGTTGAAATATCCTGCCTGCTTCCATCCATGTCCGGGTGTCCGTCATGCATTCAAAAAACATACTGAAAAACTTATACAAGACCCTTTACGCCATCCGCGTTTTTGAGACCCGCTATTCTGGCGGCGATATTGCCTGACGGGTTTTTCAGGTGCCGGGCAAGGGGGTCGTGATCATCATTGATTGAGAGAAAAGGAAACCAGGTAGGAGGACACGAACAATGGGTTCAGATTATTTCCGGCAGGTGACCGAAACAACCCCGACGCGGTTCTGGATCAACAACCCCAGTGCAGGGGAGATGGAAAGGGCGATCGATGCCGGTGCAATAAGCTGCACCACCAATCCCGCCTATTGTTCAAAGCTGCTCAGGAGTGAGCCGCAGTATATTCATGGCGTTATCGACCGGGTCATTGCAACAGTCGACAATGACGATGAGGCGGCCGATCTGGTCTACCAGGAGTGTGCCGCACGAATCATGAAGGGTTTCCTGCCTCTCCATGAGCAGAGCGGCAGGGTCGACGGCTGGGTCACCATCCAGGATGATCCGCGGCGGGACGAGGATGCGAAGGCGATCATGGATGCGACCCTGCGGCATGCGAAGCTTGGCAGGAACTACATGGCGAAAATACCCGTGATTTCATCGGGGATTGCCAGTATCGGGGAATTGGTCAGGCGTGATATGGCCGTGTGTGCCACGGAAATGTTCTCCGTTGCCCAGACCCTGCAGATTTGCGAGCTTTATCAGGGCGCGAGCCAGGCGTGCGGGAAGCATCCAGTATTTTATATCACCCACATAACCGGTATCTTTGACGAATATCTCAGGGGTGTCGCGCAGAGCAACGGAATTGACATTGATCCGGGCGTGCTTGATCAGGCGGGGTGTATTGTGGCGCGCAGGGTTCATGACATCATCCGGGAACGGGGATATGAGGCGACGCTGATGGGTGGTGGTGCACGGGGAGTTCACCATTTCACGGAATTCGTCGGCGGCAATTTCCACATCACGATCAACTGGAGCACGGCCCGGGAACTGATGGATGCGGAGATACCTGTCGCCTCGCGTATTGATGCTGAAGCACCTCCTGGCGTTGTCGAGGAACTTCGCAGCAAACTGCCCGATTTTCGCAAGGCGTATGACGAGGATGGTCTTTCCGTGGAGGAATTCCAGACATTTGGGCCCGTGCAGCACTTTCGCAACGAATTTGTAAACGGTTACCAAAAATTACTTGATGAAATCGCCCGACGACGCATATTGCTGGGGGTTGGATGAGCTGATGCGATATTGCCCCGGGATTTGTGCATATGACATCGCTTTGTGATAGCCTCGAAGCTTGTTGGCCATTGGGCGGGATGAACAGGCGGGAGACCTGGGTGCAGCTACAGGGGAAGATGGAGGCATGCCTGCTTGAAAATGGGATTTTGAACGCCTCCTTTGGCCATTATGGCATTGTCGTATCGAATATCGATCGATCACTCGACGTCTTGTTTGAACGGATGAGTGAAAGGCCGGGCATGATGCGGCGTGACTGGGTTGAGTCGTATCATGTTCATGTGGCCCGCTTTGAAATTGAAGGGACGGAGGTCGAGTTCCTGGAACCGGGGGGGGACAGTTTCTTTGATGATGCCCTGCATAATCTAGGGGAAGGACTCCAGCACATGGCCTTTGAGGTGGATGATATCGAGATGGGGCTGCAGGGCTTGGCAAACAACAGGGTTGAGCTTGTTGACAGGGAGCCCCGCAGGGGATCGCACGGGAAAATCGCCTTTGCCCGACCGCGGGCCTTCGAGCCGATTTACCTGGAGGTTTATCAGCCCATTCGAGATGGGAATCCGGGCCACTCGCCTCAATAGGCGCCCATTCGTTGAACGGCCCGACGAGTCGGGCCGTTTCGGTTTGAATTGACATCATGCGGGATCAAGGGGTCCCCTATGATCAAGGACACATTCTTGGCGCTCAAAAATGCGGGGATTTACGATAAATTCGCGGCGGTGCAGAATAAACACTGGGGTTGACGGTTGATTATGCAGGATAGAATCCTGTTGAGGGATGGTGATTGATGTTTCCTTTTCTGGGTATATTTTTTCACGCGCTGGGAGGAATGGGCTCGGCAAGCTTTTACGTGCCTCTGCGACGGGTTCGTGGATGGGCATGGGAAAGTTACTGGTTGGCCCAGGGTCTCATTGCCTGGGTGCTGGCCCCGGTATTGGCAGCCTGGATCACGGTCCCCGACCTGGTTGAAGTCTTTGCGAACAGCCCCCTCAGGAATATCGTGTGGAGTTACATCTGGGGGGCACTCTGGGGGATCGGCGCACTGACCTTTGGATTGACCATGCGCTATCTTGGCCTGTCGCTCGGGAATGCAATTTCCCTGGGATTCTGCTCAATGTTTGGCACGCTCATCCCCCCGATTTATAAGGGGGATTTTCCAGAACTGATTACAACCCAATCAGGATGGGTGATCCTGTCCGGAATTGGGGTCTGTCTTGCAGGTATAGCCCTTTGCGGCTGGGCCGGTGTCCGCAAGGAAAGCGAACAGACCGACCGGGAAAGGGAGGTCGGCGTCCAGGAGTATGCGCTCGGCAAGGGTATTATAGTGGCGATCATTGCGGGTGTCATGAGTTCCTGCTTTGCATACGGGATCGCCGCCGGCGAACCCATCGCTGAGCAGGCATTGAAGGCCGGAGCCCCGGTATTGTTTCAAAACAGCCCGATTTTTGTCTTCATCTGCCTGGGTGGGTTCACTACGAACCTTTTCTATTGCCTGTTTTTGAACCGGCGAAACAAATCGCTGGCAGACTATTGCGCGGGGCCGGCGGATCGGTTGACCGCTAATTACGGCTGGGTCACGCTGGCTGGTCTTCTTTGGTACTGCCAGTTCCTTTTCTATGGAATGGGCGAGACGCAAATGGGCGAGTTCGGATTCACCAGTTTCAGCGTGCACATGGCGTTTATCATTATCTTCGGCAATCTGTGGGGGATTTTTTGCCGAGAATGGACCGGGTCCAGTCGAAAGACATGGGCTCTGGTCTGGTCCGGGATCGGGGTATTGATTATTTCAACCTTCATCATCAGCCTGGGCAACAAGCTGGGATCAGTAACCTGATGCCGATGTTACCCGACCCTGTGAATTCCTGGGAGCAGGTCCTTTGAATACAGGGCCAACGAATGGTTTGCGGGGATCCACCCGTCGTGTAACCCATAGGCGAACCGGCATTCCAATCATCCCAGCGTTTTCTCCCATGCAGGGCTGGGTCCTGCCGCAAAAATCCCCATGATTCCTGCATGTGGAAAAACTGCCGTTCTATTGCATGATGCAGTTTAGGCCGGCCGACATCACTGCAGGTGAGATAACGGTAAATATACTGGATAGTTTCCCAGGATGGATGGTAACCTCATGTCATCATTGAAGTTGGATGGACGTTTCCGGGTATGCGGGCCGGTAGTAGGGCGTCACGTTCGTTCGCGATGGGAGCCTCAGGGCAATGAGCGATATGAAACCACGGGAGAGAGTCCACTGCGTATTGGCCGGGGAAATACCCGATCGTGTGCCGTATTTTGAAGTTGCGGTTGATTATCCGTGGATCTGCCAGTTGTTGGGCCGGCAATTGGGGGCCGATGAGAATTTTGAATCGGGCGAGTACCTGACCAACGA
>CAYYNQ010000011.1:0-54610 GCA_964473105.1 uncultured Candidatus Sumerlaeota bacterium
TCGGCCACTTCGGCGATGCAAACGGCACATTTACCAACTGCATCGCCGGGAACTCTTCTTTTGGCACCCGTGGCGATGCAAACGGCACATTTACCAACTGCGTCGCGGGGGATCATTCTTTCGGCTTCGGCGGCACGACGAGCGGGACGATCACCAATTGCACCGGGGGGGACTGGTCATTCGCGACCGACGATCCGGCGAGCGGAGGTAAATTTTATTTCTGCTCTGGTGGAGAATATAGTTTCACAACAAGCGGCAGCCCCACGGTCATCCATTGCATCCAAGACGGAGTTGCCTATCCGTAAGGGGTGATGCCGGGTGGTTCCGGGAGGGGTCTGCCAATGGCTTCCAGGAGGCCCGTAAACCACAATAAGTTCATTCCCTCCTTCGGAAAAGTCCTCTATTCCGTCGTCAGGTGTTTGCGCGTATATACATAGTCGACCAGAAACTGCTGGCGGTGGGGTGTTCCCACAGAAGTTCCCACGTTAAAGGTCCCCCAGGCAATCTTGCCTAACTTCCCGATTGGTCCGCCCAGGGATGGGGTAACGTCGCATGTCTCCGACAGATACCATGGGTCGGTCGATTTGGCGCGAAAGCCAACTCGAACATGGGAGGCATCAACCGCCTGAACCAACATATACAACGGCTCAGCTGAAAGAATCGATTCAGGCGGTTCATCGGTAAATCGGACCTGAAAGACATCGCCATTTCGTTGCGAAGCGGTGTCTTGAATTCCGTTCACAAAAACATGCTTGTTTTCTCCAGGAAGATGCAGGACACCAGGCCTCCACCGTCTCCCCTCTTCCCCATTTTGGTCAAAAACCTGCCAATCCATGAAAAAATTCCACGGATCCCTGTCGGCGGGAGGAATAAATCCGATTTCAACTTCGCAGGGCGGCTGAATCACATCCAGGTCCAGATCGGGTGCGCCAACGGGTAAAAACCCGGCGAATCGTCCTGTGTTGAGGATATTCAACGTCATGTATCCGGGATGATTATGGGTGTCGATCGTGGCGCCATGAGGGGAAGCCTGCCATTTGGAAAGTTGTCCCTGGATATTGAAATCATCCGAAAACTCTTCAAGGTAATCGCCATGACGCTCGTAAAAAACACAATAATCCACGTAATATCCATATTTCGTTTGGGGGGGGACGGGATCTGGGGTTTTGTAGTATTTCATCCATCTGGATGAATACTTGCCGTTCTCATCGACGCTTCCAATTAATTCCCCCATGGAGGATTGTGGGCGTCGCTTCCAGGTGAGATTCCGGCACAATGTATCCGGTATCCACCGGTCACAGGAAAAGACAGGGCCCACTTCCCAGATCCCCGTGATTTCACCGTATTTGGAACAGTCAATCCTTCTCATGTTAAATGGGTGTGACGTGTCGAAACGGAGGCCGACATCGAGTGTCGTCGAGTTCACCACCCGCAGCCGGAAATAGAGTTGGTCACTGGCGGGTCCGGACTTTCTCACCCCATCTCCGGCCCACAAATGAGGTATTTGCCAATCCCCACGCACGGTAAGGCCGAAATTACCACGACCCCAGACCAGGTATGTCTCGGGAGTCGGCAATCTCGAGAACTGGGGAAGGCCGAGACCCTCCATACCTGTCGCACCCAAATGGACCGCCAACAGCTGGAACCATCGCAGATCCTGAGGTTGAGTTGGTTTTGGGGCCCCGTCTATCTCGACCACAATATCATCGATTTCAGTACGTCCATTACAACCGGCAAAACCAAGCCGCACTCTACCTGCGCTGCCCGTAGTCTGACCGTAAGCCATGTCCTGTCCTCTGGAATCGTATTCCATAGTCCAGGTGACACCTTCATCAGCAGACCATTCGACAGCCGAACCCCTTACGTCACCAAGCCAGACTCGTATTAACATGGAATTCGCACGAGAAGTGGCGGCATCATAAGCATCTCTGAAATCCGCTGACATCCAGTTCCCGGAATTCCACAAGCCGTTCTCTGAAAACTGCTGTGAATGCGCTGGAGAATCTTTGTAGAAGGAGAGCCCTCCTTCTGGCATACCTGGGCCGTCTGCATGCCACGGTCCTGCAATCGAGGCATAATCGGGATAAGCATGGACGTGGCTGGTATCGGTAGAATCGCCCCAATGCCTGAAAGTAACCCTCAGATTGTTACCCCTTGCAAAAGACTGGATGCTACGAACCCAATTGGTAGCCAGTGAGGCAGCATGACCGTGAAGTGCTAGGCTGTAGTTTCCATCCCCGTCCGTTTCGTCAACATCCAAAAAGTCTGGATAACCCTGCGTGCTCTCGGTATAGCCAGACCAAGTCCACACACCGGTGTCTATGGTTACATTGTCCAGATAACTGGCACCATCAAAGTGCTCTTCAAAAATCACCGTGGATGATGCCGATGGCACTCGATCGGTCGGCCATGTGGAAGGGTCGGAAAATGTCACGGCGACATTCAAGCCAATCGCATAATTGGCCTGTGTTGCGGCTTCTATTCCCATCATTGCATCGAGATTCTGTGTCAGGCCAAGATGAAACTCCCATGGCATTGCATAATCTTCTATCCTGACAGGATCCTCCAAAATCCCCTTAATGTCGCGGCCTTTCCCGTCTTCCCACACCGCAATCAATCCCGGCCGGTGATGGGTGGATAGCTTCCTGATGTTGTTTTCCGGGACAAACATCCATGGCGAGATATCACCATCCGGTTCATCATAGTATTGACTCAATGTGGAAAGAGGTTCAGAAGGTTCGGTCAGGCCATGATTTGACGGGGTGAATGCCAGGCAAATCCAAACACACAGAGAGGAGACTTTCATCCGGGTCATATTGTTTTGTTCCTCACCCCTGCGCCGCATGTCCCGGGGGAACTAATCGCTGGTGCTTAATCCTTGTCGATAGTGGATATAATCGATCTTGAAACGTTGAAACGTTGGATGACCGAACATGCCGCCCCATGCACCACCGGTGGCGGTGTCCATACATCCTGATACGAACCTTCCAATCGGCCCTCCAAATGCCTCGGTGACATCATAAACCTCGGAAAGAAACCACGGCTGCCCGGGATCTCCACGGAACCCGACCCGAAGGTGATAGGGATCGATGACTTGGATGAGCATATACAACGGCTTGGAAGCCATGATGGACTCAGGCGGGTCCTCTTCAAATTGAACATTGAACAAGGAAGCCCCCGGATGCGTTTCATTAAAGTAACGGTGCCTGTTTTCGTCAGGAAAATTTTGCACCCCGGGAGTCCACCCCCCCCTATTGTTGCGATCTCGGTCAAACACCATCCAGAACAAAAAAAGATTCCAGGGTTCGGAGTCGTCCGGTCCAACAAAAGCCCACTCGATTTCCAGGGGAGGTTCATACACGGAGAGATCGAGTCCGTCCGATACCAAAGAGTTGGGACACACTCCCGTCCCAAAACTTGCCCCGGGCATGGTAATGGTCATATAACCTGGATTGCTGTAGGTCTCGGCAAGCGTCCCTTCGGACTGTGTTCGCCAATTGGCCATGAATCCAGGGATGTTGAAATCATCGGATAACTCGTCCAAGGGTTGCGGCCATGCCGAAAAGAACACGCTGTAATCCAAGTAAAACTCGAATATCGGATCGGTGGGCCTGGGCTCAAACGGCTGTACAACCTTCTCCCACACGTAGGAATACTGCCCATTCTGATCCAAAGTTCCCCGAAGTTCCCCGGGGATGTGCCACCCTTCCTGAAGCGGGAGATTCGGACATAATTCGTCAGGGATCCAACGGTCACAGATAAAGACAGGACCAATTTCCCAGATCCCTGTAATGTTCCCCAGATCAGGGAAATGAATATCCTGCATGGTGTAGGAATATGCCTGAATATCCAGGGACCGGATACCGATTTGCAGCCAATTCGCATTCAGCAAAACAAACTTGAAGTATATCATGTCACTGGCAGGCCCGTTTCTCCCCCCCCCATACTCAATGGTATTGTAGGGGATCTCCCAGTTACCCATGTGCTGACCATGCCCGAGGTTCCCTCGTCCCCAAACAAAATAGGTTTCAGTCCTCGCCGGTGGTGACATGTATTGAGGCAGGCCTTGGGCCATACCCGGACTATCCCCCAAATGAACGTTCAGCAGCTGAATCCAATACGTTTCGGGTGGCCACTCAGATCGATCTTCCGGCCACGTAGAGGGATCTGAGAACGTCACCGCCACATTTAATCCGACGGCATAACTCTGACTGGGTCCTCCCAGACCATGCATCATGTAAGCGCTCTGAGCCAGCCCCAGGTGAAATTCCCATGGCACAGGATAATCATCCATACGGATGGGCTCTTTCAAAAGCCCTTTGATGTTTTGCCCTTTTCCAGCCTGTAAAATCTTCACCATGCCTGGATGTTCTGTCGTCGTGATTTTTTTTATGTTCTCTTCCGGGACAAAGATCCAGGGGTCAAGTCTTCCGTCGGGTTCATTAAAGTGTTGGCTTAATTCACTAATTCTCTTTGTGTCGGCAAAAGATTCCATTGGCCCGGCCAAGAACAAAATTATGATTATGATCGTCATTCTTATTTCCATGGGCTTATTCATCCTCAGATACCTTCAGCAATCCAGCCGCCATGTCAAAACTCATTGCTCCATCTTCAGCCTGATATACCCTAGGCTACATTATCTGCAGCCGACATCTGGGCTGGGCCCAGCTTGACACGGGAAATTGGCATGCCCCTGGATGCCACAACCTGCCCGTCACCGACTATCCCAGCACGCCCCATAACATGGCCCGGGAAGGAGAGTTAACTGATCTTAACAGCTATAAGACGAAAAGAACCTATCTGGATATTACCTGGCGACGGGGCTAATATTTTGGGTATTATTGAACCCAACAAAAAGGGCCGGATTTCAACCGCATCCAGCCCCACGACCAAGCCCTGAAAATTTATGATTAAATGGCGGGGCCGACGAGACTTGAACTCGCGACCTCCGGAGTGACAGTCCGGCACTCTAACCAAACTGAGCTACGACCCCGCAAGCCCACCCCCCCCACATACCCGTCGAAGACAGGTTCCGGGTGACGACAGACCCCTCCCACCATGCTAAATCCTCCCTCGCATTGTCAAGCCGGAACAATGAGGGATCCTCGGGACAAAAACCATGGCCATTGTCATCCGGGCGGGGGTTTTATCGCGCACCGATTCACGGGCATGAAAGACATGGCATACCGTCATCCAGTGTGCCCGCTGGTATTTTCACGGTTCAGAAACCCCTGGTCCTGATCCTGCGAAAAAAGTCCCGCCATCGGCCCTGCAACAATAGCCTGCATCCGAGCAACACCCGCGCCCGTCGGTTCAGGAACCTGCTCTGCCGGGTAACAAACGGCTGCTGGCCCCACCACTTGGGATGCGTCCACTCACGAATCTTACGGAATGCGGAGGTCTGTCCTGACAGATCCGCCATCCATTCCCATTCAGGCTCCTGCCGCAGAAACCGACGCAGGGTATGCCCTGTCCATAACTGGGTGTCATCCACGATCAAGATGCCACCCACCTTCAGGTACGGGGCACTATAAAACCAGTCCAGAAACGGGAGCGGAAAGGCATGACAGCCGTCGATCAGCACGAGATCCAGCTTCGGGCAATCCTCAAGCACAGGGAGAACACTCTGCGAGGGTTGGATCTCAAACCGGACTTGGTCCAGGGCAATCCGGTGGCCCGCGCAATATTCTCGAATTCGCCCCACTAACTCCCCGTCAGGCACGATACAGAGATGCCTTGCCCGTAGCAGTGCAAACAAAATGGTGCTGAGCCCCGCGCCGGTCTCCAGCGTGGCACTGTCACAACCGACATGGGCCTCCATGAATCGGAGAACCTCATCGGAGAATTGCCACGAGACGGCATCTCCCCCACCAGTGCGGTGCAACAGGGGTGGATCGGACAGGATGTCCTCGAGTTTCATGACAGCCAGGCTCCCTGAAAGCCGTGATAACATACCCTGCCCCCCGGGACAACCCCGCTCACCGCTGCGCATGATGAACAGCCAACAGCACGGGCCCGGACAAATGGACAGAAAACAAGACCCCCGGTCAGAAATTAGAGAACCTGTTGAATCCTGTTCTTCTTTTCCCGCGTCAGGATCTGCCAGCCCCTTGCATGGTAGATCCTTTGCCACCCCTCGAGTTCAATCCCGGGACGACCCGACAGGGCCTCCACACGGGGCCCCGCCACGATGTAGCTGACACGGTGCTCCTTCAGGAATAACCCGCGCTGTTCAGTCCCCCAGTCCGTGAAAAACGCTTTCACCTCCCGCCGACGGCGATAATAGTCGTCGGTCTGGAAACTGTGGCCAACTACCATCCGTGCCCGGCAGTATGCCGGGATCATATTCGATGTCTCATCCAGGGCGAGCACGACATCATCCCGACCGGCATGTTGATCCAGCCAGTACATCGCCTCATGAAACGACGTACTGACGGTCCCCGTTTTACCGTCACGAAAATCCATCGCTTCCTTGTAAAAATTGAAGGCCGGGTCAACCAGCAGGACCCCGCCCATGAAAATCATGGCTATCTTCCCGAACCTTACTGAAGACAACATTTCGGCTGCCGGAATGGCCAACGCTACCCACACTCCCATCAACAACCTGACACGGAACGCCAACGGTGAGAAAACAAGGCAGATGACAACAAACAGCCAGACCGGCAGGAACCCGGCAAGACTCTCAACTTCTCGATCACGCCTACACATCAGGAAGTAACCCGGGAGTGCCCCCAGCAGAATCGGCATGAAGAACAGCAGGAAATCACCCATACCCACCCCCTCATCAAAACTCACCGAGGCAAGGTTTCCACTCACCGGCTGCCCTATATACTGGATTCCCGCCAGCATACACCCGGCCAGAGAACCGGCTGCAAGCCGGACTGGGAACCATCCGCGTTCACCAACACACAAGCATGCAGTCCAGAAAACAGTCACCGATACGACAAGGACGATATAATAGGGGTTGACCAGGCCCAGCATCAGGGAGGTCAACCCGGTCATGGTCGCATAGACGGCCCACGGGAACCCGACAACCGGACCGGGCCCATCCCTCCGCCTGCGCCGGACCCACCCGTAAGCCTCAAGCATGGCCCCAAAAATCACAAGGATCATGCACAGGCACAATACCAGGTGCGCATACCGGTAAAGCAGCCGATAGGGGAACATGTCCGCGACCGGGGAAACAACCCTGGGATGAATCCATAAATACCAGGGGTATTCAAGGCCTCCACCCAGAAGCAGGATCTGGGCTGTGATCCGGGTCCGGGGCACGCGCAGAAAAAGGGCGATGAACGCGTAACTGACATGGCAAAACAGGCAAAGGCAAAGGATCCGCAGCAGGTGATGAGTAAAATAGACGTTTTGCGTGACCTTATGAACCCACCCCATCAGCAGGAAGAATGGATTGAACAACGCAAACGAAGCTTCCGGATTCGAGGTGTAATAATTCCTGATCAGCCAGTCGCCGTCGGCAATATGACGCGCCCAGGCGAAATACTGGAAATAATCATCATGGTGGAACGCGGCGGTCCAAGTATAGACCCGGCCCGGCGGAATCTGGGCCGCAAAGAACAGATAGGGCAGTGTCGTGAGGACCGCCAGACCGACCGCAAAGGCGATAATCCAGGTCCTCTCGCTACAGTTGAAGGAAGCCGGGCGCAGCCATCCAAATGTTGCAAAGGGCGTGACGGAACCTGCACAGGAGGACGACATACCATGATAAAATACGGGCTTGACCGGCAGTTACAATTTGAAAATGTCCTGACAAGCCCCCCCCAGTCGCTGGCCGACACCCCGATCCTTCACCAGCACGGGCCGGTGGTCCCTGATTCCCTCATTGTCCATGATGGGTTGATGAACCGACCGGACGGCAACAGCCCGTAGACACGACCTCGTGGAGCTCTGGTTATCCCACGACCCGCCCAATCAGCTCTCTACACTCAGGTGAAAGATCCAACTCAAGCGCCTTCTCCCGGGCACGCGGCGACATCTTCACCCAGGTCTTTTTCAGGATCCCGGCCAGCTTGGCCTCCTCGTGCTTCCTTGAGAAGGCCTCCAGATAGAATTCCATGAACACCAGACAGGTCACATCCTCAAGCAACTGCGCGTCGGGATCGCTGCCAAGATGCCTCTTTTCAAGCAGGTCCCGAACCTGCCTGATAACCCCTTCATCATAGCCGGCCTGCTCCAGAATCCCGCCCGCCTTCCCGGCATGAAATGCCGCCAACCTTTTGCGCCACCGGTGATAACCCCGGCGGTCCATCGGATATTCCGACCTGGGGATTATCCATCGGCAGATATGCTGCGAACGTGCCGCCAGCCGGACCGGCTCCGCCGAGTCCGGCGCAAAGTCATGCAGGCAACGGGTCATCCGCTCAGCATAGACCAGCTCGGCAGGGCGTTCCGATCCCCCATCAGCAACAAGCCTGGGATCCCCGCTGTTGGCCTCGTCGAATGCCCCAATGGCAGTCTGGAAACGGTCACCGCTGTCAGTCATCGTATCCCGTATTCACTCCCCTGTTGCTTCCTGAGTCCGATATACCGATCCATCATGCTGCTGTCACCCATTTTAAGGTCTGGGCGCCAAACCGGGATTTAAACCAGCTGTCTCCGCTTGAGCCTTGAAGTCATACACCTGATCAACGATAATGTCTGGCGGCCAAGAGATATCCCCCGCCCCGCAGAAAGGATCCCCAGCGTCCATGTCCTGGTTCAGAAAACCCAAATACACCACTCTGAAGGTTCCGGCCAAACGCGACCGTATTCCTGAAGGCTTGTGGCTGAAATGCCCGAATTGTCTCGAGATTGTCACGAAAAAAGACTGGGAGGAACGGTTCAAGGTCTGCCCCAAGTGCAACCACCATGACCGGCTGATCGCACGCGAACGGATCCTGCAGCTTGTCGACGAGAATACGTTTGAGGAATTCGACCGGGGCCTGACCTCTGCCGATCCGCTGGGTTTCGTGGACAGCAAACCCTACCCGGAACGACTCAAGGCCTCCCAGGAAAAGACGGGCGAACCCGATGCGATTGTCTGCGGCATCGGCCGGGTCCTGGATCACCCGGTTTCGCTGGGCGTGATGGATTTCCAGTTCAACGGCGGATCGATGGGATCGGTCGTCGGCGAAAAGATTGCCCGGGCAATGGAGCGCGGGATTGAGCATAAAATCCCGGTGTTGATTGTCTGCGCCTCGGGCGGTGCACGCATGCAGGAGGGAATCCTCAGCCTGATGCAGATGGCCAAGACCTCGGCTCTGGTCGCGAAACTCGGCGAGGCCCGCATCCCTTACTTTGTCATCCTGACAAACCCGACCACCGCAGGGGTGATGGCCTCCTTCGCATCGCTCGGCGATGTCTGCATCGCCGAGCCGGATGCCCTGATCGGTTTTGCCGGGCCACGCGTGATCGAGCAGACGATCCAGCAGATCCTCCCGCCGGGGTTTCAAAAGTCAGAGTTCGTCCAGGATCACGGGTTCATCGATATTGTCGCCACACGCAATAACCACCGTGAGATCATCGGAAACCTCATTGGCCTGCTGATGGACCCGGCTCTGCAGCAGTCCGCCATGAACCAGCCGAGCGCCCGGGTGATCGAGTCCCCGGCAACAAACTGACCCGGCTGACCCGCATCATGAGTCTAGAATATAACTTGAACGGAAAAACCGCTGTCGTGACAGGCGGTTCCCGTGGGATTGGCCGGCATATTGCCCGTGCCCTCCATGCCTCCGGGGCGGAGGTCATCATCACCGGGCGCGACATGCAGGCTCTCCGAGACTCGGCAAATGTGCTGGGTGAACGATGTCATGCCATCGTCTGCAACCAGAGGGATCCGGCGGCCGTCACATCACTGGCAACGGAAGTGATCGAAAAATGGGACGGGCCGGACATCCTGGTGAACAATGCCGGTCACATGCGCTCCAGACCCATTGCTGAGACGGACCTCGATGCTTGGAATACCGTGATCGAGACGAACCTGACAGGATCGTTCCTGATGACCAAGGCATTCCTGCCCCCGATGATCCGGAAGAACCGCGGGGACATCTTCTTCATCAGCTCGATGAGTGGCAAGAAGGGCGACCCCGGTGCGGGTGTATACGCGGCCAGCAAGTTCGGGGTCCAGGGCTTTGCCCAGTCACTGACCCACGAGGTTCGCAGAAACAACATCCGGGTGATGGTCCTGAATCCAAGCTCCGTGGACACCTCGGATATTCCGGGTGCCGAGCACGGCCCAGGCCTGCACCTGCATGCAGCGGATATCGCGGACACCATCGTCCATCTCGCCTGCCTCCCCGGCCGCACACTCATTCGCGACATGGATATCTGGGGAACCAATCCCTTCTGAAACCCGAGCCAGGGGCAAAGGGCAGGCCATGACGGCGAAACTGTCCACAACAACCAGATTCATGATTCATGCCCGGGTTGACCCCTGACAACACGGGGTCGCCTGCCCCCCGGTTGACACAGGTCACGTGTCCAGCCACTCTTCAAGCCACCCGTGTTGTCTGATGTACGTGACACGATAACATCCTGTGTCACGGGGGGGTCCCACACTCCTCGATCCAGCGCCAAGGGATCGCGCCGAAACCCAGGATCCAGTCATTGAATTCACGCAGTTCCAGGTTACCACGGTCCACATAACGCCGTTTCAAACGCAACAGCTCCATCTTCCCGATCAGGTAACTCATGGGCACCGTCGGGTGTGAGGTATACCAGTTCACATCACCCTGCGCACGGGCACGCGTGAATCCCATCTCCCGCATCAGGAGCCGACAGGCCCCGTCATGGCTCAACTCACCCGTATGCAGCCCGACGTCTATCACGATCCGCCAAGCCCGCCACAATGCATCGTGAAGCTGCTGCAGCCGCAACCACGGGTTAGCCGGGTCATCGCCGATCAACTCTGCGGTCATTTCCTCGCACCACAGCGTCCAGCCCTCGTAGAAAACCGCATGGTGGGACATCTGCCGGGCCAGCGAGGGATGACGGTTCTGGATGATGAACTGCAGGTGATGACCCGGATAGGCTTCATGTGCACAAGTCAACTCAATCCCAAAGTGCTGGGCAATCTCGGCCCTTGCCGCCGGCCCGTCCCCTGCGTCGCCGGACAGGTCGTTGACCCAGAAGATACCGGACTGGTCCGGGTCCAGTGGCCCGGGCATCGAATAGGCCGCCGTTGGAAACTGGTCACGCATGAACCCGGGCACCGGCTTGACGAGCAACCGGTCGCCACGCGGGAATGTTACCCAGCCCGCTTCCCTGAACCGGTGCCGTATCTTCCCCGTCATCTTTTGGTAAGCGTCGAGGAGATTCTTCCCCCGCGGATGCCATTCTCCGGCAGCCTCCCCAAGGATCCTTGATGGGGAGGCTTTGGGGTGAAATATCCTTGCCTCGTCGCGAATCAGAAGCTTCAGCCGCCGGATCTCATCGCGGGCGAGTGCAACGGCCTCACGCGGCGCCAGGTTCAGGCCCAACCGTTCGTGGATCAGCATACGGAAATGACGATCACCAATCGAGAAACGGCCGGCAGCGGAAGCCCTGATCCCCCGCAACCCCCCTGCAAAATCGGCCACGGCCTCCGAGGCCCGGCCGGCAATTTTACCGATCGATGAAGGACGCCGCCCAAGGACCCCGGCCAGTGGATCCACCAATGACATGAACAGGTCCTGGATCCCCGGAACCGACTTCAAGGCCAGGTCTTTCCAGAGTGGATCGGGATGATGAATGCATCCCAGCGCCGAGTCAAGATAACGCGGGACCTTTTTCAGGCGTGAAAGAACCGGATCCGCGACCGGCGTGATGTCATCCGCATGCCGGACAACCAGCGTGTAGATCGAGTCCGCGACTGACTGAAGATGCAACTGCGGATTGTCCCGCCAGCGTTTCAGGATATTGACCTCAAGATCCGCCTGCCTTAATCCGGCAATGAAGCCCCTCCGGTTCAACAGGTCCGATGGCCCGAATTCCTGCAGGGGCAGATCCTCGATAGCGTGCATGACTCGCGTGACCAGCCGCCCATGCCGCCCAAACAAATCCGGCGAAGGCCGGCTCAATTCCGAATCCAATGAATGAATCCCCGCAGATGTTCCACGCTCGGGGAAAATTTCAAATGTCTTTTCATAATAATGATCAACCAGCGCATTGAAACGACGCACGGCGGAACCGGGGGATGCCTGCCGCGATAAAACAGACCTGCGTGTCTTGCCTCGCACGGGTGTCATTGCTGAAATCCCATCCCGGGAGGCTGTAGCCCGCCCGGAATCTCCAGCCATTGCGACGTCAGCTGGACCTGTGTTTTCCCCTTCAACATTTTCAGGACATTGACCAGAAACTGTTGCTTGTGCTCCCACGACATGCTGAAGGCACGTGACGAAGACAGGGATGACGGCAACCGCCCGCGTATATCGTCGACACCCAGGAAATCCATGCCGTGCAGCAGCCATGTCAACGGCCGACCTTCTCGGATGAGTTTCTCAAGTCCGTTGAGCGTTGCGGATTCACCAAGCAACATCCCCATGCTCGCATGGAGGGGAATACCAAGCAGGGGTGAGGTTGCAAGCGGCAAGCGGATGATGGCCCTGGTCAGGGGTTTGGTGTCGAGAGCGGTACCCGCCGTTGTCAGGTAACGGTAGGGAACTGGCGTCCCGGGTTCGCCGGCTTCATTGCGGCCGTATTGGTTGCTGAACCCTCGGCACATATTTTCACCCGGTTTGTCCGGGTTCAGTTCCTTCCAGACTTTCCAACGATAACGTCCGGCCAACCACCGGAGCAACGGCGCCCATTTCGTGGGTAGCCATGACCCATCCCATTCCAGCCCGATGCGGGCGCATGAGGACAAGATGCAAGGTCCGGCAGCATAACCGGGACTCCTGAAACCCCTCGGGTTATATCCGGTCAGTTCACGGACCGCTTCGGATGTTCGACGGATTTCCTCGTCGAGTTCCGTCGATCGCATCGACTCAAGGTCCCCCCGATGGCTCCAACTGTGGTTAGCCACTTCGTGGCCCGTGGAACGGATCTCCCGAATCAATCCGGCCTTGAACGGATGTAATGTATCCCGGCCGACAATAAAGAAGGTCGCCCGAATATCCAGTTTGTCGAGAATGTTGAGCAACCTGGGAAGTCCCGTCTCAAAGACGGGATCCTTCTCGAAACTGCTCCCTTCCTGGAAGCCGTAGCACCCGGCAAGCGTCCACAATCCATCGAGGTCGACATGGATAAAACAGGGCGGCCTGACATTATGCCCGGGAGACAAATTATGGGGATGAACCTGACGCATGATACCTCGGTCTGCGGTAAAGGCAATCAAGTGCCGCCAGAGGAGCAATCCAGGCACGTTGACTTACCTTGCCAGAACCACCTCCCCTTTCTCGAGGATTTCCCTGGCCCCGAACAGCTTACGCGCCTCACACGACCTACGGGCATAATAAAGGTATGACCCGGGAACGGTCTTCAGTCCCCTGTCCGTACACGAGAACAGCTGACAGTCCTCCTCCCGGAACACACGCCCCCCCATGCCGCTACCGCCGATCAACGGACGAACATGGTAATCACTGTCAAGCCGGTGCCTGGGATAGAGGCGCGCAACTCCGCGTTCATGACTTTCAACTGGCGCAATTGCACGCCGTACCACCCACCGAAAACGATCCGGAAGACCCAAGCAGAAGACGGTTCCAAACTCGGCAGTAAGTTGTGGAAGATTCATCCGTGCCACCCTTGCGACCTCCGGCACAGCATTTGAAAGGTATCGATCCCTCAGTTTCCCAACTGCATGATCGAATGCACGGCCGTGACGTGCAGATCGCAGGGACCCGTCGAATGGAACAGCCACATGATACAACTCGTGGACCAGAGTTGTTAGGGGATCATTCTGCAGCATCCGGGGCAACCGAATGCTGATCAGGTATTTTGCCCGTTGCCCCTTGATATCAACATGCAATGGCTGCTCGACAAACCACGGGCTGACAGCCTCGATAATCCTCGAGCGGCGACGGACCCAGACGGAAAAGGTCGGTTCGGGATGCTCCCTCAGTCCATGACATGCGGCATAATTGCCGGTACAACCGTGGGCCGCCCGACGATGGGCCAGCACCCCGATCTGTTCCGCGACCAGGTGGGAGAATCCCGGGACCCGCCGTGCGATGTCCGAGATAAGTAGCCTCGTGAAGTCGGAATAGAGAAACATCCGTCAGCAATATCCCCGTCTGGCGCAAAAGCAAGTCATAACAGGACCTCGAATCCGCCGGTCGGAACGGTCGCGGCATTCCAGACAACCTTCATATCGGTGACCCTGGAAAACACCGGGCCCTTCTCCAGAATCGTTAGCAACCTGCGCATGGACTGCTCGGGACCCTCTGCAACCACCTCGACGCGCCCATCCTCCAGATTCCGCACAGTGCCCTTGATATCACCCGATCGATCGGCCTGTTTTTTCGTGAAGTAACGATAACCGACACCCTGAACATGTCCGCTGATAATCACGCGAAAACGGCAGACCTTTTCAGGGATGCTGTCGGATTCAGGGCTCATGGCCGGTTGTCACCCCCATATTGGCATTCATGCATCGTCACATCTCCGGCGAAATCGTCAAGACATCATCCTTCACGTATCATGAACCCGTTTCCACATCGGATGGAAACCACACCTTGAACGTGGTGGGACCGCCCGGCTGGCTCTGGACACTGATATCACCGTTCATCTCCTCGACAATCATCCTGCAGATCGAGAGGCCTAGCCCGGTGCCCTCCGCCTCGGCCTTCGTGGTATAAAACGGGTCGAATATCCTCAAAATGGACTCTTCGGAAATACCCGGGCCGTCATCGGTAAGCCGAACCTGGATCCCGCCCTGCTCCCCCTCGACGGCATTCACCGTGATTATCCCCCTGCCATCCATGGCCTGATAGGCATTGAGCAGGAGATTCGAGAATAACTGGATCAGTTTGTAGGGGTGAGCCATCAAGGGCGGAAGCCCGGGTGAAACGGTTCGTTCCACCCGCACCTCACGTTGTTCATAACGAACCAGGTTCAACGAAAACTCGATTACGGGTGCGATGCTGACATATTCCTCGGGAACCCGGTCGGACTGTACGAACCTCTCGATCTGACTGTTCTTGAGCATCTCGAAAAACAACGCCGTCTGTTCACGGATTTCTCGAAGTCCCGTCGTTGTCGTCGTGAAATCACCCGCATCTTTATCGAGATCCTCAATAGTGTGTCGGACATTCAGCACGGGTTTTTTCAGGTCATGCAACAGACCCGCGGCCAGTTGTCCGGCAAGGGCCAGCCTCTCGATCCGAATCAACTCCTGCCTCCGTTCCTTCAGCTCGATGGTCGTGCGGTTCAGGGAGGATGCCTGCTTCCAAAGGCGGGCTAGGAGCGCAACCAGCATCAGGATGATCGAGATGCTCAATGCAAAGATTGCCCACCTCATCGTGGTGATGGTTGAACGATCGAGGGCAAGGTAAAGATGGCCGAATGGATCCCCCCCGCCACCCAGCGGGTATCTGTTCATTCCCCTGACTGCCTCACTCCACGACGCACCATGTTTCCCACGCATGTCGGATGGGAAAACCGGCACCGAGTATGCCGCCGGCTCTCCAGGTAAATCAGGATCGGAAATCAGTCGGGTGACCACGACATCCCTGATAAAGGGGCTCTGCAGACACTGTTTCACAAGGTTCCTGCATCTTGAAAAACGGAACATCCGGTCCCCTGGACCGTGAAGAAGTTCCTCCTCGTTCAGGAGATTAACTGAATTACGTGCGGCCCGATCAAGCGCTGCACTCTGCTGGTGGCTGACCCAGCTTAGCAGGAAAATGGTCAGGATCATGACCGCCATGGCCAACACGGTCAGCCATCGATTCATCCGGCCCATGGGCTGCCCTCATCTGAATCGCCTTGAAAATCATAACTGAACTCATCATCGGGAATAGCCGGGACAGGAGGGGGATCGGACGGCCTGTCCTCCCCGGGCGCGGATTTCAAATCCTCCTTGCCACGACTCATCCCACCGTCTCCTGCATTCTCGGGCTGGTTGGTTCCGGTGGATTTACGCCCCATGCCCTGAGGCATCAGCTCAGGCCTCATCCCACCCCGTGCGGAAACCGGGGGATTACGATAGAAATCCCCTGTCTTCAGCCAGTCGGCCAAATCCCTGGAGAGACGCAGGTAACCCCGTTCATCCGCCGAAATGAGCTTCACACCCGGCAATTTGATGCCCCTGTTGAAATACAAGCGCAACCCGGCCTTGAGTTCCGTGCCGAGCCCTGATTTTTCCGGTTTGTGCATCTCGTGCAACAAAACGGGATCGGTCGGGAATGACTTGGTGCGCCACCATATCCTGCAGAACGGGTTCATCTTGTTTTCAAGTATCAGTTCCAGCGCGCCTTCATTACCACCCAGGACCTGCCTCAGCGCATCCTCGCGGCAGGCGCCAAACGGAACCAGCCCGGTTATCACATGCTCAACAACCTCCGTGTCACTGCCGCAAAACCAATATTGGGCTGGACGAATGTTCCCCATATCACGACCCATCCTGATATGGGGTGATATGTATCCCGCCGCGGAATAGGAGGAGGGGACGGCCAGCGGTGATTCTTCTAACAATTTTTTCAAACTGGACGGGTCTGCGGCTTGTCGACCGAATAGTGGACAACCCGGCCCAAAAATCACAACACCCCGGCGCGATGCCCCGGCCACGTTGTTAGGTTGCTTGAAATCCCCGGGACGCTGGGTGACAAGCAACGGCTCACGATATGCCGGGTTATTCTGCCATGCATAAATCACCGCCGTTGCGAAAGCCATGTCGAATTCACCGACATCCAGCCGCTGCACCATGTCCTTGTGGCTGTCGCACCGCGACAATATGATTTCCCGATAACCCTGCTTCACAAATGCACTTCTTATATTTCCCTGCTTCCATAGATGATGCTTCAGGTCTTCAAACAGGCCCTCGTTGTTCCCGAAATCCGTCCCCTCAAGCAGAAACCCGATATTGAATTGTTTCCCCGGTATTTCTTCCGGATTCCTCAAGCTGGATGACCGGGCGTGTGGACCTGATGCGGTCCAGACAGGGATCCCGATGACAAACATCATGCATAAGAACCAGAGCATCTGGAAAGCAGATTTGGATCGCATGGGTATTCCCGGTCCATGGCTTGGCTGATGATTCCGGTGGGCCTTGACGAGGCGGCTCCGCCGATCGGGCGACCACGGATCATCCAAACCGACGATAAATTGTGGCTAAAGACACGGCAATATAAAAATAGGATCGATGGCAGGAACAAACGCGGACACGAAAAAGCATTCGCTTTCATTTGGCGGCAAGATCTGCATAATGGTCCGGACGATCAGGCAACGGAATCCGATCAACTATGGAAATCAAGGAACTACTCGCCGAAGCGGTCAAGCAGGGGGCCTCGGACCTGCACTTGGTATCATGGAGCCCGCCCATTCTCCGGGTCGACGGATCACTGGTGCCCCTGGACCAGCCCTCCATGAGACCCGGGGACATTGCCCCCATGATCGTGAGCCTGTTGACCGAGGAACAACGCGACCGGTTCCAGCGTGACTGGGAACTGGACCTCTCCATCACGCTTGAAAACATCGGGCGCTTCAGGGTCAACATCCACCGTCAGCGCGGGGCAATTGAGGCCGCATTCAGGGTGGTCTGTCACAAGATCCGCTCAATCCAGGAGCTCGGGCTCCCTCCGGTCGTCGAGGAACTGGCCCGCAGCGAACAGGGGCTGATCCTGATCAGCGGCCCGACCGGATCCGGGAAATCCACCACATTGGCCGCCATGTTGTCGCAGATCATCGTGGAACGGCGGTCAATGATCATCACGATTGAAGACCCGATTGAATTCGTCTTCCCACACAAGAACAGCGTGATCAAGCAGCGTGAAATCGGACTGGACACGAAAAGTTTTGCGATCGCGCTGCGCGAGGCCCTCCGCCAGGATCCCGATATCATCGTCGTCGGCGAAATGCGCGACCTCGAAACAATCAGCACCGCCCTGACAGCCGCAGAGACGGGCCACCTGGTCCTGGCCACCATCCATACCCCAGATGTTGTCCAAACCGTCGACCGGATCATCGATGTCTTCCCTCCACACCAGCAAAATCAGGTAAGGCTGCAGTTCGCCAACACGATCCAGGGCATGATTGCCCAGCAATTGCTGCCGGTGACCGAAAAAAAAGGCCGTGTGGCGGCCACTGAGATTCTGATCGCGAACATGGGAATACGCAAGATCCTGCGGACTGCAAAAAATGAACAGCTGACCACTGCCATTCAGACCGGTCACGAACTTGGGATGATCACCATGGACAAGTCCCTCAAGCAGCTCTATCACAAGGGTCTGATCAGCTACGAAACGGCCCTGTCGAAGAGCAAATTCCCTGAAATCTTCGAGAAATTATGAATTAATCCCGACATCCTCGCCGGGGTTCGCGGAGACTCCCACCGGCAGCAGAGGATTCCTTCCTGTCCAGAACCAACCGACCCAAGGGACCACTAACCGGAGTCCTCCATTTTCTGCATCCATTTGAAATCCGTCATGATGATCCCGGTGGGGCACCTGTCCTGAATACCGAATGGCCCCGGATACAAGCTGGGCATAATTGTCTTGTGGGGTCCGGCTCGGAGTCGCTAAAATGCCGGGGTGAAGCGCCTGTATCACATCACAACATTCGGTTGCCAGATGAACTCCTATGATTCGGATCTCATGGAGGGAATCATGGCGGCCAAAGGCTGGGAACAGGCCGGGAGCGTGGATGAGGCCAACGTCCTGATCTACAATACCTGCGTGGTCAGGATGAGCGCGGAACAGCGTGCCATCAGCCGGATCGCACAGCTCAAGACCCTCAAGCGCCTGAGACCGGAGCTCGTGATCGGCGTGACCGGCTGCATGGCCCAGAAGGAGGCCGAGCAGCTGGTTGAGAAGATGCCGCACGTCGACCTTGTACTGGGCACTCGGGCCATCGCACGCCTGAGTCCGCTACTCGACCGGGTGATCGCATCGGGTGAACCCCAGGTTTGCACAGAGATCCTGGATGAGTCATACCCCGCCGATATAATCCCTGTCCGCCAAAGGCCCCTTAAGGGACTCGTCAACATCATCTTCGGGTGCAACAAATCCTGCAGCTACTGCATTGTTCCCAAGACGCGCGGTCGCGAGATGAGTCGCCCATGGAGGGAGATCACCCGTGAATGCATTCACCTTGCCGGGCACGGCTACCGCGAAATCACCCTCGTCGGCCAGAATGTCAACAGCTACCGTCAGCAAAATGAGGGGACAAGAAGTTTCGGAAACCTACTGCGAAGAATCAATGATGTCCTCAGCAACCACCACAATCCGGATGCCAGCACCGCATGGATCCGTTACATCACATCCCATCCCCGTGACTGCAATGAGGCCCATATCAACGCGGTGGCCGATTGCGAAAATGTATGTGAGAACTTCCACCTACCTGTTCAGTCCGGTGATGATGAAATCCTGAAACGCATGCGACGAAACTACACCAGCGGAGCTTATCGGGACTTGATCACCCAGGTCCGGGAAAAAGTACCCGACGCAACCGTGACCACGGATATCATCGTCGGTTTTCCCGGCGAAACGGAACAACAGTTCCAGCAGACACTGGATCTAGTCCGGAAGACCCGTTACGATGCGGCATACATGTATATGTATTCAAGCCGGCCGGGCACCCCGGCGGCTGAGGAATTCCGGGACCATATTCCCCTGGAGGTAAAGAAGGACCGGCTCGCCCGTCTGATTGATCTCCAGGAATCTATCAGCCGTGAGATAAACCTGGGCTGTATCGGGCAGGTGTTACCCGTACTGGTCGAATCGAAGGCTACCCGAACACCCGGCGACCTCCTCGCGCGAACACGGGGTGACAAGATGGTCATTCTGCCGGGACCAGCCGAGTGGATAGGACAGACCATCGATGTGGGGATCCACGATGCCAACGGGCACACGCTTTTTGCCAATGCACTGAGCGAGGTTGCCGTTTGAAAACAGCCTTCGCCCCCCGTTCCGATCGAACTCCAGAGTGATCGCTGGATCATTCCCCTGAGCATCGCGGCGGTTGAACACGTCTCCGTGGAAACGTCTTGTTATCCCGAATCGAGACGAGTTGCATCAGCGGCGGCCGGGAGGGAGACAACAAATGCAGCGCCACCCTCATCCCGGTTGGTGACCATGACCTCCCCGTTGTGAGCTTGGGTGATCTGCAGGACAATCGATAACCCCATCCCCGTACCCGTGGACTTGGTGGAATAAAACGGCTCGAAAACACGGTTCAGATCCTCCTCCGGAAGACCTGGCCCCTGATCGGAAACCTCAATCTCAATATGGTGCTGGTCCTTGGACAACCGGGTCGCAATCACAATCAATCCCCCTGAGGGCATGGCCTGGTCCGCATTGACAAGCAGATTGAGGAAAACTTGTTGCATCTGGTCCGCATCGATCAGGACATGGGGCAGCTGCTTCCCCTGACGGGTCTCGACCTCCAACCCCTGGCGTGCCAGCGTCCGGTAAGCGATGATGGTTTGCGTCAAAACCCGATGGATGCTCTGCAGAGTGAAGATTGGCGGCTTGGGTTTTGAGAACTTCAGGAAAACCTGCATCCGCTGGTCCAGGCGACGTGACTCCTCGCAGATAAACTGGGCCGCCTCTCTCCTCTGCTCCTCCGGGCGGTCAGGATTCATGATGATTTCAGCCGATGAATGTATAATCCCTAGGGGATTCTTGATCTCATGTGCCATCGCGGATGTCAGCTCGCCCAGGGTGGCCAGCTTCCTGGCAATCCTTAACTGCTCCTCCATCTGGCGACGACGGGAAATATCCCTCACGATCCCGATCAGGTAGATCAGTTCGCCCGTTTCGTCCATAACCGGGCCGTAGTTGATCTCGACCCACTGGCATTCACCATCCTTCTTCCTGATCAGAGACTCCTGGACAACTGACCCTGATTCATCGTTCTTGAACAGGTCAACATTGACACTCACCTTGTCTCCCTCCCTCAGGAAAAGGGCCACGCGGCCGTACGCTCGCGTCTGGATGTCTTCACCAATGAAAATCGCCGCGAAAGACCCACTCTGGTGCATCACATCCTGCGCGTCATAACCCGTGATGCGTTCACATGCCGGATTGAACACAAGCAGACGGCAGCATGTGTCAATCAGGTAAATTCCATCGGATGAGTGGCGCAGCAAGGCCTGAAGATTTTCCTCCGTCGAGCGGTAACTCGTGACGTCATAGAAGTGCCAGGCCACCCACACCTCTTCAGGCGAGATCGCCGGGTTCACCAGCACGTCGAGAACAAGATCAATCATTCGTGCGGGCTGGTCGTTCCTGCCGATCGACAGCCCGTCAATCCGGACCCGGTCAGTACGCCGGCCGGAAACTTCCTCGTACGCTTTCTGGACACGCACCCATTCCTCGGGCAGCAGAAAAATACTTCCAAGGATTTGTTCGTAATTCCGGCCTTCAAACGGCTCACTCGACCGGGCAAGGCATATTTCACCCAAGTCATGATTGCACCAGCAAACATTGCCACCATTGTTGGTCAGGGCGAACCCGTGGTCCATCCTCCACAGCGCATGCTCAATCTGGAGGCTCGTGACATCGGGAGTGGCTTCCCCCCGGGTGCTTTGCTCGAAATTACCGGTCATTTAGGTTCCTCCCCGCCTTCCATGGTGATCTTCGGCCCATTATAGCCGTGTTGCAGAAACGATGCCAAACTGAATATTGGGGCAGATGCAGAATCCCGCCTGCACCTTCCCGCCCGTAACTGATCCGATCAATCAATATATGGTTACAACAGCATCCAGGGATGCAAACTGATGCCTTGACTTGAAATAATTCCTAAGAGGGGTAGGGAGTGGGATGAAGATCGTGCGTTGACCCCAATTGACAACTTTGCATAATATTCAGGCTGAATCCGGGTTGTCACCTCCAACCCGGGATTGCCCGTAAACTTGAACGGGTGCTTACCCGGCCCCACCCGGGCCGAACCCGCGGAGCATGTTCGTGGTTCTTAAGATATCTCAGGCTGAACACGTAATCGGGATCACGCATCTGCGGCATGCACCCGAGCCCAGGAACTCCATCGTGTTCGCGGGCCGATCCAATGTCGGCAAAAGCTCCCTGATCAACCGATTGATCAACCGCAAACAGCTCGCACGAACATCGAAGACCCCCGGACGGACCCAAAAGCAGCACTACTACCTGGTTAATGATCTTTTCTACTTCATTGACCTGCCGGGCTATGGCTACGCAAAGGTGTCAAAGAGCGTACAGCGCCGTTGGACCCCCATGATGCGGAATTTTTTTCGAAATGCCGACAATGTCCGCCTTGTTGTGCTCATCCTTGACATCCGCAGGAATCCGACCGTTGATGATCAGGAAATGATCAACTGGCTTGAGGCGTGCATGCATCCCTACATCTTCGCGGTCACCAAGGTCGACAAGTTGACTGCCGCACACCGCGACCGGGAGATCAGAAGGTTGCAGCAACAACTGAAACTCGAGAATGATTCAGCACTAGTACCGGTCTCCTCGGTGACAGGCAGCGGTATCGCGGATCTCATGCAGGTTATCGATGCGGCGTTGAAAACGGCGCCCGGAAAGGGCAGGGACTGAATATGTCCCGGAAAGCGGTCATCCTGGCCAGCGGCGGATTGGACTCAACAACGGTTCTCGCCATCACACGGGCCGCGGGCTACCAGCGCCATGCGATTTCCTTCGATTACGGCCAGAAACACAGGTTTGAACTGGAATCGGCAGCGATCGTGGCACACAAGATGGGTGTCAAGGAACACATCACCTCCAAAATTGACCTCCTGAAACTTGGCAGATCGGCCCTCACTGGCGGGTCTGAGGTTCCCAAAGCGGATTCAGTCGAGCAGTTGGATGATGAAATACCGGCCACCTATGTCCCCGCACGAAATACGATTTTCCTCTCCCTTGCACTGGGCTGGGCCGAAATTCTAGGGTCGACCGACATCTTTATCGGTATCAATGCCTTGGATTACAGCGGATATCCCGACTGCCGACCGGAGTATATCCAGTCCTTTGAGAAAACAGCCAACCTTGCCACAAAAATCGGGGTGGAAGCCACCAAACAGGGGAATCATGCGATCCGGATCCATACCCCGCTGATCAAGATGAGCAAGGCTGAAATCATCAGGAAAGGGATCGAGTTGGGGGTTGATTACGCCCTGACACACAGCTGTTACGACCCATCGAACAATGGAACAGCCTGTGGCCGCTGCGATGCCTGCCTCCTACGGCTCAAGGGTTTCCACGAGAACGGGCTGGAAGATCCTCTGGACTATCAAGTGCCGAAGATCAGGCGAAAGCAGGGATAATCAGACAATCGCCCCACCGCAGGAAGAACCACAACCGGCAGTGCAGCCAAAACAATGATTCGCAGTCGTGATCCGGCGGCCCAGCAGGGCCTCTTCGTTAAAATCCCGTATATTCTTCGGGGTCGAATTACCGCTAAGGCCTATCTTTAGCGCCAGGTTAAAGTCACAGTCATAGAGGTTGCCGTCCCAGTCGACATTGACCTGATGTCGGCACATCAGCCCTTCCAGCGTACCGGGATTGAAGGATTCCTGCAGCAAATCGAGGTATTCCCGGTCCCTCCTTGCCGTCCTGAGGTCACCCCAAAACCGGCCGATCGGCACGTTGGTGATGGCATACAGTCCCGTGAACCGGATCCCGAAACGCTTCGCCAGTTCCCGCCGGTAATCCGCCTCAAGCCCCGCCTGGACGGGTGGAAGACTGGGGCCCTGGGGATTGAAAACTAGATGGAGTGACAAGTCCTCGGCAATGCCATAGCCCAGGCTGTTCAAAATTTTCAGGGCATCCACACTGTCCCAGTAAACACCGTTACCTCTCTGATTATCAACGTTCTCCTCGAGATAACAAGGTAGTGATGCAACCAATTGCACCCGATGATCGCGATAGAATCCCGGGATGTCCCGATATCCCTCCTGCAGCAGGATTGTCAAGTTCGTACGGACCTGAACCGCCCTGCCCTGTTCACGCAGCCGTGAAATGAATTCCCGGAAAAGCGTATTCATCTCGGGTGCACCACCGGTGATGTCAACCAGCTTGACCCGGCTGATTTCTGCAGCCGATAGGATTGCCTCCATCGTCTCACGATTCATCTGTTCACTGCGCTTGGGACTGGAGGCGACATGACAGTGACGGCAGGCAAGGTTACAGGTCAGACCTATATTGACCTGAATGACATCAATATCCTTGGACTCCAGTAATCCGCCCTGTGAATCCACGACCCGACGATCAAATTCATTCCTGTGTTCCACAGTCGTCTGAACCATCAGGTCCATCCCCGTCCTCAGCAAGAGTCCTCCGGGTTGCAGCAGCCCGGGTCTTCCGTTGTCAGCCGATATTCCCGGCCCTTGGTTTCCCGCGGGTCACGATACTCCTTACGCTGGCAATCCATGGTCATGGCATCCTCGATCGGGACCTCAGGATGCGGGTCAATCGCGAAAATATCCCCCGCATAGGGGCCCTTGGAGTCCGTCAGAATCCTGTATGTCTTGTCACATACAGCCATGCGTCGACCTCGGACATACTTATGGTTGTCGTCATCGAAGACAAGCTTCCAGGGGCCTTTATAGACAACAGCCTGGTTTCTTTCAAGACAGGGGCCCTGTTTTCCCTTCCATGCACGGACTGTCAGGCTGCGAAATTCCACACCGTCGATCACACGCCAGGGTTCCTCCTGCCTGGCGAGAATCTCAATGCCATGAAATCCGGCACTTTCAAACATCCCGAGGAACTCGTCCTCGCGGAAAGCACCGGCGATGCAACCACTCCATAACTCCGGGTCGTTGAGTATCGCGGGTGTCGGGTTCTCGTCACAGACAATATCAGAAATAACCGCACGACCATCCCGGTCCAGCACCCGGAATATCTCGTCAAACAACATGACCTTGTCCTGCGGACGAACAAGATTGAGCACGCAGTTTGAAACAACCGCGTCAACGCTATTGTCCGGTATCAGGGGATCATCCGTTCGCAGCCTGTCACATTCGGCTTCCCAGGCGGTCAAGCGCTCGACATGGCCAATGGGGTTATCATCCAACCAAGACTGCACCCGGTCCAGATCAAGGGCAAGGTCCTGGATCCTCGCCTTGACGAACCGCGTGTTGGAAAAACCAATCTTCCCTGCAATCTCACTCTGATATTTGCGGGCGAGTTTAAGCATGACTTCATTGAAATCAACCCCAATGACGCTACCCTCCCGGCCCACCTTCTGCGCCAGGATATAACAAATCTTTCCCGCACCGGACCCGAGGTCAACAACCCTCTCACCGGGGTCGATCCATCTGGAGGGATCGCCACACCCATAATCCTTTTCAATGATTTCGTCGGGCAGGACCTCAAGGTACTCGCCATGATAATCGGTGATCGGGCAGCACAGTTCAGCCTCAAGTTCACGGGCTCCATCCGCATAACGACGTCGGACTTCGGCCTCCAGGTTTTCTTCACATCCCTCACTGGTTGGCTCGCAACATACAACCTGTTTTGCTCTGGACATGGGGCTGGCTGGCTCCTTTGGCTGGACCGAAATCGAAAACGCCCGGTTGGGAATCAGCAGAAACGACCTGTCCCAACCAAGGCCTCCGGGCAATCATATTCTAAGCGGATCGAATATTGCCACATGAAATACCCGGGCCTTTCAACCCATGATCAAACGCGGACCTCGGGGCTTCCCCGTTCCCGCGGGTTGAAGCGATACTTCAGTGATTTTTTCCGGCTGCTTACCCCGTGAGACATTCCGGAAATTCACCTCGCCCTGTTCATCCACAAAAACATATCCACCATCCTCATTCCGTTTTTCCCGTCCGGCTACGGTAGATTCGGAAAAGATCAAGCAGAGCCCGTAATCCATCGCCCGGGCTGATCTTGGACCCCTCCACATCCTCCCAGCGTGAGAGGGGATACTCGTACACATGCCCGTCAAGTGTTCTCAGGTTGACTGGGTTCAGGCTTTGCTGATAGCGCACAAGCAGTTCCACGTCAAAAATCCACCGGGATATGAATGGTCTTTCGACCAAGTCTGCAAACCGGGCCGTCCTCCTGAAAATCTTCGCGCCGCACTGTGTGTCATACACCTGCAGCTTGAACATCAGGGAAACCACCGTCGCGAAAAAACGACCGAGATAATGCCGGGCCGACCGCCTTCGGATATCCCGGCCCAGAAGGTTGACACGGGAACCAATGACAGCCTCGATGTCCGGGTTTCCCTCCATGACCTGCACAAAATCCGGAATCACCCCAAGCGGGGTCGCAAGGTCTGCATCCCAGAACCCGATGAATCCAACATCCCCCTGCATGAGTGCCGCCTGCATTCCCTCCCGGACAGCCTCAGCCTTGCCCATGTTGTGCTTCATGACAAGAACCTGATAGCGCCCGGGATTCCGTGCTGACAGGCCATTCAATAATTCAAGCGTACCGTCCCGGCTTCCATCATCCACGAACAAAAAGTCTATCCCGGTAAATACCGAAACAAACTGGTCAAACATATCCTGCCTGAGACGCATCTCCTCGTTGTAACAGGGTATGATGATCAGAGTCCTTGACATGGATCGGGTATGCACCGGCAGCCGGATCCTGCCGGATTCTCCTTTACTGTCTTCCGTCCCTACCATACCTCAGGCGACACATCTTGAGAAGCGTCTTGAGATAAGCAACCGCAAACTGTGACAGCTTTGCATGCGAACGCCCATGTTTGCGTGGTTTATAATGCATCGGGACCTCCAAAACACGCATCCTCCGGACATAAAGCTTGATCAGGATCTCCTCGAGAACATCAAAGTCCCTCGCCCGACAGCTGATCTGGTCGAGCGCAGATCGCTGGTACAACCGGAACCCACTTGAGATATCGCGGACCGGGATGCGGAGGATCAACGTGAAGACGCTGTTGAGAATCCTGCTCAGGATATAACGAAATATCGACATGTCAGCACGTCCACCCTTGACATAACGCGAGGCGATGACGATATCCGCCTCATCACGCGAACTCCACAGGGACGAAATAAACTCCGGTTCATGGGAAAGGTCCGAGTCCATTGTCACGATCACGCCGCCATGCGCCGCATCAAATCCTGAACGAAGTGCGTCGCCGTAGGAATTGCCACCGTCACGAATGGCGCATGCCCCAGCCGTCTCGGCCTCCTCACAGGTACCATCGGTTGAATTGCCGTCGATGATGATAATTTCATAACAGATATCCAGTTCATTCAGTACACGGGAGGCCCGGGTGACCAATTCACCGATATTTCCCGCCTCATTCAATGTGGGTATCACCAGGCTCAAGTCCGTGCTGCCTTCGCTGTTGATCACTTATCAAGCCCTGTCGCCTGCTTTGATGTAATCCACAGGTCCCCCAGGATGAGAAAACGCAACCCGGATTGATCCAGGACATCCAGCGCCTGCGCTGGTGAATTGACCACGGGATAACCATGAAGATTAAAGGAAGTATTCAGGAGCCCGCCAATTCCTGTCCTCTCATCAAACGCCCGGATCAGGTCGTGGTAATCCGGATTCCATTCACGCTCCAATATCTGCGGCCGCACCGTGCGGTCCCTCGGATGACAGCCTGCGGAAATCTGTTCAACCTTGTCCGTGGTGTCCATTGTCAGGATCATGTAGGGCGCTGACAGGTCTTTCGGGTTCAAAACATATTGCGACATCTTCTCCGCAAGCAACGTACAGGCAAAAGGCATCCAGAAATCCCTGCATTTGATCATGTCATTGATCTCCCGCACAACACCCGGCCGTGACGGATCGGCCAGAATAGAACGATTGCCCAGAGCTCGTGCACCGAATTCAGCCCGTCCGGCATATCTTGCAACAACCTCCCCTCTCGCCAGATGTTCGGCTGCACGGCGGTTGATATCTGGCGGTTGTTCCACCCGGATCCGGTCATCCCGTCCCTCGAGAGCAGCCTCGATCTCGGACCGTTCGGTGTCCGGGCCCCAGTCAATCGCCCGGAGAGGACTGATTGGCGGAGCACCGGCCGGGGACGCCCCCGCATAATGTGCAAACGCGGCGCCCATTGAATTGGTTTCATCGCCACAGGAAGGGAAGATAAACAACTCCTCAACATCGGGCAGCGCAGCAATCACCTGATTGGCCTTGACGTTCATGAAGATTCCGCCGCTCAAGGCAACCGTCTTTATCCCGGTTTCACGAACGGCACGACGCACCCATTCCGACAACAACTGCTCAGTCCATCGCTGCAATCCACCGCATACATGATCAAACCTCCTAAGGTCCAGGCGCTCCCTGAGCAATTCATAGATATAATAGAAACTTGGCACACCCCGGCGTCGACGCCATTTCATTCGCCGACCCGGGTCCCACTCTAGCAACTTCTCGAATATCAAGGACACTTCACGCGCCGACTCATCCCCGCTGTAAGGTGCCATTCCCATCAGTTTGTATTCATGTTCATTGGGCACCATGCCCAGAAGTGTCGTAACGGCAAGATAGACCAGTGCCGGGGAATGTGATTCATGGATCGACTCGAGACGACGAATGCAACCCTGTTCATCCACGGTGTTGACCGTTGCACAAAGGTCGTCCCCAGAACCATCAGCCGTCAGGACCAGGACAGGTTTCCCCCTGAATGGACTTCCCCAGTAGGCCGCCTCGGCATGACATCGGTGATGCTCAATGTAAACCAGCCGACCAGGGGCTATCCCTGCCTCGGCAGCCTCACGTTCCCTGAGTTCGCGGCATTTCCGCCTCCACCTGCGGAGCAGGGGCGTTGTTGCCCTTGCCCAACTGCGTATGCAGCGCTCGGCACGGCTCGATCCCCGTTGTCGCGTGTCTTCGATCAGCTGCCGGGAATTACGGTGCAGCGGCATGTGGAATCCGTTCATCGCTACAGCATCGATCGATTCGACATCCGTACCAAAAGTATCCAGTAGCCAAAGGATCGATTGTAAAGGAAATGTATCGTGGTTCTTGATGCGACTCAGGCGTTCCTCCTGTATCGCCCCGAGAATCACACCATCCTCGAGAAGGCATGCCGCCGCATTGTGGCCGTCATGAATACCCAGGATCTTCAAAACGTGATCGATCCGGCAGGCTGATGGGTGTAATCAATGAAAATATTCATGTTGGAATCGGATTCGTATCCAGAATTTTTCGCTCTACAAACAGGGGCAGGTGGTGGGCCCTCCAGGATTCGAACCTGGGACCAATCGGTTATGAGCCGACGGCTCTGACCAGCTGAGCTAAGGGCCCACCGGGCCATACAAGGTATGGCCAAACAACTCATCCTATGCCCCGGAATGATTCGATGTCAAGGCCGGCCCGAGAGAACAAGCACCCAGCCCCCGGCGGATATCTCGACCGGCACCCGCCCCATTTTTGAGTAAAACAGGTATTTCCCATGTATGTATCGAAACAGCGCTGACCCCCTCCCGGCGATGACACAACAACTGCCGTTCCTCGGCCCATAATCACCCCCGAGGCTCCAACAATACCAACCCAAACCCTGCTTCCCCAAGAGCTGTCGGGACATCCGGCAATTGACAACCCCCGACTTATTCTTCATGGTTGGGTTACCGCCTGCACGACCCGATAATTCAGCCTGTATCCATGATCGAAAATTTCATCCAAAACAACATTCCTGACGGATCTACGGGCCTCATTTGTCTGCTGGCGATGATCATGGGCTTGCTGTTTATCCTCTGCAGGAGCGCAGACCGGGTCGTGGAATCGGCCGTGGAGATTGCCCGTGAAATGGGTATCCCGACACTGATCGTGGGCGCAACGATTGTCAGCCTCGGAACAACCAGTCCCGAAGCAGCAGTCTCAGTGATGGCGGCGCTAAAGGGCAACGGTGGCCTGGCCATCGGCAACGGAATCGGCTCGGTCATCTGTGACCTCGCGCTCATCCTCGGACTGTCCATCACGGTTTCAAAAATCGCCTATGAACCCCGAATCCTAAAAATCCAGTCCCGGATCATCCTGGCTTCCGCGCTGGTGTTCCTTGTCCTTGCCTGGATGGCACCGGGTCAGGTCATCGCCAGATGGATGGGTATCCTGCTCGTGCTGGGCCTTGGCGGGTACCTCTATTTTTCATACCGGCTAGCATGCAGCATGTCCCAAAACAAAACATCTGATATAACGCCCCGGGAGGATACGGGGGAAACCGGAAAACAGGTCGGAGATCCCCGCAATAGCAACTGGAAGCCACTGGGTTGGATGATATTCGCGCTAACTTTCCTGATCCTCGCCAGTGATCTGCTCATTCCGTGCGTGGATGAATTCGCCGGGAGGATCGGGATCCCCGAAGCGGTGATCGCCGCGACACTCGTAGCTTTCGGAACCTCGACTCCTGAACTGATGACCGCCATATCGGCCATTCGGAAAGGACACCCTGAATTGACATTGGGGAACATCATGGGTGCCGATGCCCTGAATATCCTGTTCGTGATCGGAGTTTCCGCCACCGCGACCCCTCTGGCGGTGGCACCCGTGTTCTACAGGATTCAGGCCCCGATGATGATCGGCATGCTCCTGCTCTTTCAGGTCTACCTGCTGCTGAACAAGAATGAGTTCCGGCGTTGGCAGGGGGTTTTGCTCGTGCTGGGTTACATCGCCTTCATCATCTCACAATATCTCTTCCACTGACATCAGAACCTTGATCATCGTCCCACTGAGTTCGGGATACCGACGACCTGCTCCGTCTGCTTCCCGCGGACACTGTCCGGCCTCAAGCAAAGATATCAAAAGCCCTATTTTTGAACTTCAGTTTGGCGACATCCCCTCCGGATTCCCGAAAAATTAAAACCAATCTGGTAATAACCTCGATCCCAGGAACTCAGTCATCCCATCCTCGACTGGAAATAGCCGATCGTTTTCTCGAGCCCGTTCCTGAGGCTGGTCGAGGTCTCCCATCCCAGGACACGACGTGCCTTTCCGGTGTCCGGCCTGCGTGTCTTTGGATCGTCGACTGGCAAGTCCTCGAATATGATCTGACTCCCCGAGCCGGTCAACTTCGTGATCAACTTCGCGAAATCCAGAATCGACATCTCATCCTGGCTCCCGACATTCACCGGGTCCCTTTCATCCGACATGAGAAGGCTGAAAATCCCGTCAACAAGATCATGGACATAGGTGAATGAACGGGTTTGACCGCCGTCCCCGAAAACCGTCAGGGGCTCACCCTTCAGTGCCTGGTCGATAAAGGTCGGAACAACACGACCATCAGCCAGGCGCATACGGGGCCCGTAGGTATTGAATATCCGGACAATCCGCGTTTCCAGCCCATGGCATCGGTGGTAAGCCATTGTCATCGCCTCGGCGAATCGCTTGGCCTCATCATAGACTCCGCGCGGTCCGATCGGGTTGACATGCCCCCAGTAAGACTCGGGTTGCGGATGTATCTGCGGATCACCGTAAACCTCGGAAGTCGAGGCCAGGAGATAGCGTGCCCCCTTGTCTTTCGCAAGCCCCAGCGTCTTGTGTGTCCCCAAACTCCCGACTTTCATCGTTTGGATCGGCATCTTGAGATAATCTATGGGAGAAGCAGGTGAAGCAAAGTGAAGGACATAATCGATCGGGCCCGTGATATAAATATAATCCGTGACATCCTGCTTGATGAAACGAAATTGTTCCGACCGGATATGGTCGATATTGTCCAGGCTGCCTGTTAGGAGATTGTCGATGGCGATGACATCATGTCCCTCCCGGAGAAACCGGTCAACAAGATGGGATCCAAGAAATCCCGCCCCTCCCGTTATGAGTGTTCTAGGCATATTTCATCTTTGTCATTGCTTGGATGTGTCACCGTAATAGTCCCTGCATTCAGAATCACCATATTCCCGATCAATCATCGTCCATCAACCAAGTTGAAATCCCCGGGATTTCACAGCCCCTGTCGTCGTTCATTTTCGTTTACCCAAAGCCTCTCCGAAACCGCAATAAAACCCCGGATCGACAACGGTCGCCCGAAGCAGCCTGACATCAGGCTGCTTTCCTTGAGCTGTAGATCAGGATGGCCTTCATATACTTGATTCCCTCATCTAGCAGGATATCCCGTATTTCATCATTCTCGGCCTTGTTGTCATCCTTCTTCATCAGGCGCTTGACCAAGGACTCCACTTCGTCCCCCTTGTCCTCACCACCTGTTTCATCCGGCGGATCCTGACCCCTATCCTCCCCACCGGCTTCGGGGCTCCCATCATCCGGCTCAATCATACTGGGATCACCGAGCAATCCTCGCCGAAATAGTTTTCCCTCATGATCGTCGGGCAACTGGACGCTGATATCAGGTGTAATTCCCTTCTCGTGGATCGATTCACCCGAAGGCGTATAATAACGAGCCGTTGTCAGGCGCAAACCCGCCGGCCCAACCTCTCCTTCCTGTCCGGCAGATCCTCCGAGTGCATGCTTGAGATTTGAGATGGTTTGCACAGACCCCTTGCCGAATGTACGCGCGCCCTTGTGACCTTCCGATCCTATGATCACCCCACGATTGGTGTCCTTGACCGCACCGGCAAATATTTCCGATGCCGATGCCGAACCATTGTTGACCAGCACAACCAGTGGCTGATTGCATGTCGGCGGCTCAAGCGAGAAAAATTCCTTCATATTGCTCCTGGTTCGCCCGCGAATCGAGACGATCAACTGGTCCTCCTCCAGGAACAGATCGCATATTTCAACCGCACGATCGAGAAGTCCTCCGGCATTATACCTGAGGTCAACGATCACCCCCTTGACTTTTTCGTTGTTGAAATGGTCGAGTACACCCCTGACCTCCTTGGCTGTATTCTCCTGAAACTTTGATATCCGAAGGTAGCCGATTCCGTCATCGACAACTTTGGACCAGACACTCTTGATTTTTATTTTTTCACGGGTTATTTCGAACTCCAGCTCCTCACCCATTTGTGATGCCCGCCAGATCGTAACCTTGACCTTGGTCCCGGTCTGGCCGGTCAGCTTCTTGACCGCCCCGATCAAGCTGATATCCTTGGTGGACTTACCGTCGATCTCTATGATCCTGTCCCATGATTGAATACCGGCGCGTGCGGCCGGTGAACCCGCAATGGGTGAAATGACGGTCAAGATCCGGTCCCTCAATGTGATGTGCAGACCCACGCCGGAATATTCGCCCTCGGTATCCTTCGATAGCATTTCCTGTGCGACCGGCGGCAGATAGGAACTGTGGGCATCCAGCGACTGAAACATCCCGTTGATCGCACCTTCAAAGAGTTGCCTGCTCTCGACATCCGTGTAATACTTTTCCTTGATCAAACCATAGATCTCGCTAAACAACTCGGAAAATTGCTTGAATTCACCCTGATATCTCCGCTCATTTTCCATTGCTTCGATACGGGAGGGTAATTGGAAAATCAGGACCAGCCCAATCAACGCCAGGATCAGGCACCAGAAAGCAAGCCTCTGCTCCAGTGCGCCCAGTCTTCCTTGAATTTTCTTGTTCAGGCTCATTGAAACTACTCCATAATCCCGATTTCAGGTCCGTCCTGCCGGATGATCAGTCTGTTGATCCCAATGGAGGGACACCCGCATCGTAACATATCACGCACGAGACAAGCAACGTTACTGTCAGTCATGGATTCTCTCAAATATACTGAAATCAGGCTGGCATGAAAGACCATCTCCGGCCATAATCAATGGTTATGATACCTGTCGACCCCTCTCAGGACTGGGCCGTTGAATTCGAAAACGTCTCCTTGGCAAGAAACCGCCGTGATATTCTGCATGCCATCAACTGGAAAATGCCGCGGAATAGCTGCTATGTCATCCTTGGGCCCAATGGCGCCGGGAAATCCTCGCTGTTGGGCCTGGCCACAGGTTATCTCTGGCCGAACAGCGGACAAGTGAATGTTCTTGGCCAGGCCCTCGGCGCTGTCGACCTATTCTCCTTCAGGAGACGAATCGGGACGGTCGGTCATTCGCGCATGCCGAATCACAACCCGGAAATGACCGCGCTGGAAACGGTTGTCGCAGGACACTGGGGGACAATCGTCATCCCAAACAACATACGCCCGACCGAGGACCAGTGGGAGTCTGCCGCGAATGAACTGGAACGGATCGGCATGCAAACCCGTGAATCGACACCCTTCGACCTGCTCTCGAGCGGAGAACAAGTGATGACTCTGCTGGCCCGGGTTCTGGTATCCCGTCCGGAACTGCTGATCCTGGACGAACCAACCCTGTCGCTGGACATTGTGGCAAGGGCAGATTTTCGGTTAATGTTGGATGGGCTGATCAACTCCCGGAAGGACGACCTGAGTATCCTTCTTGTAACTCATCACGTTGAGGACATTCCTGCCGGGACACACGGAATCGTGCTGATGACGGACGGAAGAATAACCGCCTCCGGACCGGTCAAGAAAATGTTAACACCCTTGAATTTGGGCAGGATATTCGATCGTGATGTGAAAGTCATCCACGAAAATGACGGATGGCGGTTAATTATTTGAAACCAGCCCCGACAATTCTGACTGTTTCAGAGTTTTGGCTTGATCCCGAAAATATCAAAGGACATCCGAAGATATCCGGGGTTGCGCCGGATACCGCGCACCCGCATCCTGACACAGGGTCATCCACGCTGCACGAATCTCCGGGCCCAAAAGGAAGATCATATCTTCCGGTTGGGATCAGGTGATCTTGATATCCTCGGGGTCGTCTTCACGGCGGGTGCGATTTGTCCTGAAGTTCAGTCGGATCGGGGTACCCTCGAAGTCGTAAGCTTCACGCAAACGGTTCACGATATAGCGACGGTATGAAAAATGAAACCGTTTCGGATCATTGACAAACAAGGTGAATGTTGGGGGGTGTGTCCCGGTCTGTGTCAGGAAACGGACCTTGGGTTTCTGCACCCGCTTTGAAACCGGTGGTTTCCGCCCGACCCATTCCACCAGACGCTCGTTCAACTCGCGTGTCTCGATCCGTCTTGCAGCATTCAGGTAGACCTTTTCAGCCACGTCAAAGACCCGAGATGCACGCTGGCCAGTCAACGCCGAGATATAGATGACAGGTGCATAGCGCATAAACTTCCAGCGGTCCTCCAAGTCCCGTGTAAACACATCCGCCGTACGATGATCCTTTTCGACAAGATCCCACTTGTTGACCAACACCATCGATGCAAGACCGTAATCCTGGCAATATCCCGCAATATGTGAATCCTGATCCGTGATCCCCTCGACTGCATCGATCAGAATCGCCGCGACATCAGCCCGGCGCATACTGATGATTGCAGAGAAAACAGACATTTTCTCGACACCACGTTCAATCTTTCCCCGACGCCGGATCCCCGCCGTATCAATCAATGTGAACCTCCTGCCCTCCGGCGAATGAACCACCTGATCGATCGAGTCACGTGTCGTTCCTGCAACCGGCGAGGCGATCACCCTCTGCGAACCGGCAAGCTGGTTGACAAGGGTTGACTTTCCGACATTTTGGCGACCGACAATCGCCAATTGGATCGTCCCATGCGCATGATCGTGTGACCCCCCTGCCTCCTGATTTCTCAGGGTTGAAACAATATCACTGAGCATGTCTCCAACACCGAACCCATGAAGGGCCGAGATCGGAATGATCCGCTCAAAACCGTAACGGTAAAATTCATGGGCTGCCAGTCGGGAGTCTTCGTTATCAGCCTTGTTGACGGCAACATAAACAGGCTTGTCCGTTTCTCGCAGGATTGAGGATATCTCCGGATCAGCCGGATGGTTGATCTCGGATGCCGCCATCATGAGCAGTATCACATCGGCCTCGTCAATCCCCCCCCGACCCTGCTCAACGACACTCTCAAGCAGCTGGTCGTCCAGCCTCGTGCCTCAACCACCGGTATCGACACATAGAAAACGCAGGCCGTCCCACTCGGCGACATCAATGTTCCGGTCCCGTGTCACACCGGGCCGATCATGCACCACAGCCTTACGCCTGCCTATGATCCGGTTGAAGAGGGTTGATTTTCCGACATTGGGCCGTCCGACAATGGCGACCATCGGAAGGTCACGGTCCTCATGGGCATAATCTCTGCTCTCCTCGATTGAGTCCAATGCCTCATCAATCTCCCGCAGGAGAGGATCACGTTGTTTCCGGCCGGGCGTACGCATGATGGCAGATTCTAACCGGGCCGGAGGTTAATTGCCAACGTGAACTTAAATATTGTGTTTTAGCAACACGGATAATTTCCATGCGAGTGACAGATATTTCAATACATGGGGACATAACATGAAACTGACAGGTGCAGATAAAAACAATGGTCATAAAAGAACGAACCCGGACGAATAGCGGGCCCCGAAACGAGGTCCTCTTTCAAGTCTTCACGGTATTGTCATAATACAACCGGTAATTTCTCCATGATATATGTTTCATACTGGATATCGGATTTGTTAAAATGATTCCGGTCATGCTGGCTGCGGGAAAATCCAGCAGGACCTCCACAGGGAGCAGGACTAATGGCTGATTTTTCACGTATTGACCGTATCGAGAGCCTGCTCAGAAGCGAGATAGCCGGCATACTTGACTATGAACTCGACAATCCCAGCCTGCCAAACTTCATCACCGTATCACGAGTCAAAGTCAGCAGGGATCTGAGTGAAGGACTCGTCCTGGTGAGCCTGATCAATGAATCCTCCGAGGAACTTATCAAAAAGACCATTAAGGAACTGAATAAGGCTTCCGGCCATGTCCGTAGTTTACTTGCCAAACGCGTCAAGCTGAGACGGCATCCACGCCTTAAATTTGCCTATAATGATTCAACCCGTTATGCAATCAGAATGGATGAGGTGTTCGACCAGATCAACCATGAACAGGGTGGATCCGGACAGGACGATGCTGATGATAATGGGCCCATTTAATGCTTCCACATGCAGGTGTAATTATCCGGTATGATCCCGCAGGGCTTCATGTTTCAAGAGATCGCGGCATGGAAAACATAAATATCCCTGCCTGATCGTCCCGGGGTGTTATATTTTCACAAAGGTCCCGAGAGATTCCTGATCATCCTTTTGTTTCCAGGCCTCGAATCGCCAGAAATGCAGCCAGATAGACCACCGCGGCAAGCACCATCACGGCATTGAATCCGATGTTCATCGACAGAATGACAGTCAGGATGGACCCGACTACCGTCAGGCAACCATTGACCGCCCACGCCATGGGAATCAGGGTGGAATTGACACGGTTCAACAACCTGATTCCCCAGGCAAATGGTATCCCAAGCATCAGGCTGAGCGGGCATAGAAGAGTGATCGTGATCATGATTCTCATTGGTAGTGCAAAATGCATGAATCGGTGGAGCAGATCATTTGAACCCCAGATGGCAGCCAAAACAAAAACACCAATGCAGGCCGGTATCACCCACGTCCTCGGTCGGGGACCTGAAAACCAGTTGTGTGAGATGAGGCTACCAACCCCGGTGAAAATCAGCATGGAGAACAAAGTTACCGTGATCGAGTAGAGAGGGTGACCCAGGAACAAAGTCAGTTTCTGGATCATGGCCATCTCTATCCAGATGAACCCCAGGCCCAGACCCGCAAAGAAGAAAACGAATCGGGCCAGATAATCCCTATTGATTCCACTGCGCCTGGAGAACAGGACAGGAAGCAAAATCAAAACCAGGGCCATCAATGAACTGACCACAAGCTGCAGGAACAGAAAAAATGGGTTACCTTGGGAAACACTGGTCACATCACGGATATATTTCTTCGATTCGAACAGATTGTCCCAGCGTGTGAAATTGAAGAAATACGGCATGTTGTCCGTCGTAGGCCGTATATTTCGTGGAAACTGTTCAATGAAGTCCTTCTTGTCGTCCGAAAGAATGAACTCCTCAACGGTCGTTCCCGTACGACGACCGGGCAGGTACACGGGAACAATACCCCCCTCGGTGCAGAAAGCTTCAAGTTTACGGACTTCACTCCCGGTAAAATCCCCCTTTTTGACAATGATGGTCATGAGGGGCTCACGGGTCTTCATCAGCGCGACTGAGAGGTCCATGGGCCCACCATTCTCAGTGGCCAGCATGGCAGCAATGTTCGCACACATCCGCAATGTCTCCATGTCCGCCGCCATGCGTGTGACCTGAAGAAATCCGTTCTTATTCAACCTGTCATACATCGCACGCAGAGACTCAATGGTATACAGGTAATTTTCTGCCAACACATACGCTCCCGAGGTCAGGCCCGTCCACGTGTCAATTCCGGTCATTTGAACGATATCATAGGATTCCGACTCGCGCATGATGGCACTACGACCCTCCCCATGGACCAGTTCGATATTTTCATCGTTGATGAGTGGCCCTGACCAGTCCGGGAGGATCTCCCTATGAATTCTGAGGATCTGTTCGTTCAACTCGATCCCCTTAATCCGGCGCGCGCCGGCGATCTTTGCCGCCCAGACATCATTTCCTCCACCAACTCCTATGATGAATACACTCGGATTTTCACAGAGTCTTACCGATGCGGAGTAGAGTGATTGCCGTATCGCTTCCAGCATTTCCGGGTTTTCACCGAAATTCAGCATCCATGTTCCCGCAACACAATCCTGTACTATCAGTTTCTCATCGGGCAGGGGCAGTTTCTCAGTATTTGATCCGCGACAAAACAATAGGCGATCCTCTTCACGGACGGGCTGCATGTCGATTCTGCTGATGGCACTCCATTCCGAAAACTCGATATTGTTGCGTATCAGCCTCGCATGATCCTTCTGGGTCAATTGCAGATCGTTCTTCCCGTTGACCGGAAAATATCGGTCGAGATCCGGAAGTATCAGGATCCCCACAATCATTGTCAGTCCTCCCGTGGCATGAACCAGCCGGGCCAACCTGCCACGGTAACTGCAGAAGACGGCAACGATCCCAAGCATGACCACGACCACCAGACATCCCCCCGACCCGAAAAGGGAAAGAAACAATGGGCATAACAAGCAGCCCAAACCAGCGCCGATCAAGTCATAACCATAGGCCCGGTTCACGATGTCCGCATGAAATGTCAGGATCAGTCCAATGACACACCCCCCGAAAAAAATGGGGAGTGCGCCAAAAAATGTATAGATGAAGAAGCGTACCGTATCAAATGTCCACAGACGCGTGAAATCAGAGTTGACATGAAAGCGAGAGAGGAACACGTAGGTGGCTAAGAGGGATCCCACATACAGGAGACAAAATATCCCGATCCAATAACGCGGCCTTCGACTGAACCGTCCGCTCATAAGTGTAATCAGGCTGCCACTTGCCCCGATACCCAGCATGCAGTTACTAACGACGAGAAAGCTGAAATGAAAAATCAAACGCAAGGCACAGACACGAGTCAGAAGAATCTCGAACATCAACATCGAGCAGGCCGTGAAGGCAATCGTCCAGATGGCATACCGGCGGGATGATGGCGAGCCTGTTGTCACACAAGTACTCCATGCATTTCAAACATGTGGATCCTCGAGGTATTGGGAATACCCAGTCCTATTCCTAACACATGGCCAGATACAAGGGAAACAAGATATTCCTTCCCTCCCCCAAGCCGCCCGGGATGAATATCACGAAATTTCCGGGAGCCGATCATTCCTCCCGTCATAGTCATTGTCGGGCCGGTCACTCAAGATATCTCGCGGGAGATTCGAGCGCAATTTCAAGTGAAAGTCACCCCCCGATCACGCGAACTTGATTTCACCAATTCCTGTTATTCGTGCCGCAAGGCATCGATAGGGTCCATCTTTGCGGCACGTTGCGCGGGATACAAACCAAACACAACCCCGACCAAAGCGGACACAACAAAGGAAAGTAGAAAAGGTTCGTGTGTCAATACAGTGTTGAAACCCCATTTCCAAGTGATCAGCGCGGGAATTACAGCCCCAAGGATAATCCCCAGAATGCCCCCGCCAATCGAGAGAATCATCGTCTCAATCAGGAACTGCAGAAGAATGTCCCTGCGCCTTGCACCCAATGCCCGTCGCAGACCGATCTCATGCGTTCTTTCACTGACGGAGGCAAGCATAATATTCATGATTCCAATACCCCCAACAAGCAGCGATATGGCTGCGATGGAACCTAGCATCATCGACCAGCGGCGCTGGGTTCTTCTTGCCTCCTCAATCAAACGCTGCGGGATGATGATATCATAATCCTTACGGGGATGATGGGCTTCAAGCATCCTGCGGGCCTGTTTCGCCGTCGGAACAACCGAACCAAGTTTGTCGACCGTCAGGATTATTTCACTGAGTTCTAATTCCTCTGCACGAGTACCCCCACTCCCACGATGGACAAACTTGTCCCCGTTCCGGCTCCGGGCCGTGGTCAGTGGGATAAAGCAAGTTGCCGTCTGGCTACCGAGTCCATTGGCTAGTTCACCCACCTCGCTTGGCTCATCGCGTATCAGCCCCACAATACGATAAGTATCTTTCTCAATCCGGACCGTTCTCCCTAAGGCCTCCTCATAAAGGAACAGTTTACGAGCCGTCTCCTGTCCGATGACACATACATTCTCACGCCTGTGGATGTCAAACGAGGTTATAAATCGTCCACCCGGCAGGATCTCGATCTTCCGGCTGCGCGTGAACCATGGAACCGTCGCGATCATCTCCACCCGAACACGACGGTTCTCACGCCAGAGATCGATGGGCCTCCCCTTGACCGGAATGATCACATCAACCGCCGGAAGTGTTTCTGCGAGACGTTCGGCGTCCAAGTAGGTCAGGCCATACTTGATCAACCAGCTGCTTTCCTCCTGTGCATCCTGACTGATCACCGGCTTGATACTTCGGATGATGACGTTTTGGCTACCCAAACGCCTGATCTGTTCCTGAGCGTCCTGGCTGGCTCCCTCCCCGATCGCCAGCATGATGATGACGGAACAGACCCCAAAGACGATCCCCAGCACGGTCAGGGCTGAGCGCATCGAATGCGCACGGATATTACGGATCCCCAGCCCGATAGTTCGCAACATCAACGATAGTCGTAAATTGTTCATTAAGAGAGGGCCGGAACAGGCGATGAACTATTGCTTCTTCGATCCGGATCCTTCATTACGGGAAGGCCTCCGGATGATATCAGGAACATCCACATAATCGGGTACATCGAGGAGGACCGTGTCGGAATCGTTCAGGCCGGATAACACCTCAACAAAACGTTCGTTATTCGAGCCAACCTCAATCTCCACCATTTCCTCGGAAGAACCCTTTTTTATCCAGACCCAGTGACTGCCGTCCAGCTGGTGAATAGCCTGAATCGGTAGCAGTAGTGCATCTTCGACCCTGTCCAGCAGGATCTCAGCCTGGCAACTCATGCCGGGCTTCAACTTCAGCGTGTTGGTCGTGATGTCCAGATCCACTATGTATTCCTTTAGGTCCGGCTGATACCAGTGCGCCTGCTCTGGAAGGACCGCGATCTTGGAAACCGAGGCCTTCAAAGTATTTTCGGGATAGGCATCGATCGTAACCAGCGCATTCAGGTCCATTTTTACACGCTGGATCATGGACTCATGGACCCTCGCTTCCATCTTCCAGGCCGAGAAGTCAGGCAACTCGATAAGCTTTTGGCGGTAATTGACCTGAGCCCCCTCCTTGATTTGTTCCGACTGGCTGCGACGACGGCGGTCACGCGAATAGACAACCATGCCGGCCTCCGGCGCATGGATCACTGAGTTCTTCAACTGAAATTCTTTCTGTTCAAGCTTTTTCCTCTCAAGATCCAGCTTGGCCCGGCTTGATTCAACCTTGATTTGATGGCTTCGTTCCTTGCTGGCGTTGCTTTTCTCGGTCCTGAGTAGTTGCTCCTCGGCCTCGGCCAGATTGGTTTCACGCTTGATCTTTTCACGCTTGCACCAGAATTCCGTAAGAAGTCTCAGGTCCTCCTTTGACCGTTCCAGATCAATTTCACTACGGGTCAGGGCCAGTTGGTCCACTTCCTCCTCCCCGCTGTTGACATATCCCTTGGCCACCAGTTTCCTTGTCCACGAAAGTCGATCCCGGGCCCTCTCAAGTTCGGCCTCTGCCAAGGTGATATCGGACTGGTATTCACGCTCTTTCTGCGGATAATCACCCTTGATATACTTGTCCAAATCCAAAATGCAGAGTTTCAGCTCGTTCCTCGCCTCCAGAATATCAGACCGGTTCTCGCTTAACTGGATCTCCAGATCCTCCTGCGCACTTTTATAATCTGCATGCGCCTCCTCCACCCTCACCCGCTGCTCCAGGATCTCGTCCTCAATTCCTGCAATCTCAATCTCAACAAGCCTGTCGCCCCGCCTGACAATGGTCCCCTCGGGAATCAGCCAGCTGATCTTGCTATCATTGCCCTGAGCCTGGCAGAGAATGGTGGTCGTCTGACGTGCCTTGACCTGACCGGGCGTCAGCAGGGAGACATTCAATTCACCACGCGTGACCTTGTAATAACGGCTCTTGTCCCCCGGCGCGGGCTCCGGGTCCCCATCCGAGCCGCCCACCGACACGACGCCAATGGCCCCCAGTATCCCCAAAAGCACGACACTCCCGATCAGCCAGCGGTACAAACCAACACCCGCTATGCAGTGGCTAGCGCAGGGAGGCTGTTTTGGATATTGAAGTTTCTTCATGCCAGTTACCCTGTTCATCTACTTCAAGCTGCTCTATCGCATGATAAAATTCAAGTCTTGCGATGGTGTAATTGACGAGTTCCCTCGTCACGTTGTTTTCGGCCTCCAACAACGCATCCTCCGCTTCAAGTCGGTCACGAATATTTACCCCTTCACGTCCCGCCTGAAGCAGCATGTTGACGCTGTTCACGCGGTCATCCGCGAGCTCGCGGCTTTTTAGCTGAATTTCATAACTCTCACGTGATTCGGAAACCTCCCTGTATGTCCTTCTGACCCCTGCCAGAATCCCATTACGCAGCGCCTCGACATCGCGCTTCCTGCGTTCGAGAGAAATCTGGGAACGCCGGTAATTATTCCTTTCCCCTTTACGATCCAACGGCAGTTCAAGGCTAAGTTCACCCGCGTAATCCCGCCGACTGCCCTCAGGCTTCAAAGGTTTGTTGGCATCCTCCTCTGATTCCAGTTGATACTCGACCCGTGCATCCAACACGGGCAGCAAACTGTTCTCGGCAATCTCGAGTCGACGCTGCGAATCCTCACAACGCTGCTTCACAGTCAGGAAATCGAGTCGGCCGCCCAATGCCGCTTGTTCAGACAGTTGCAGGCTGAGCCCAAGTTTGACCGGACCACGTTGACGTAGGACATCCAGTTCATGCGGATCTGCTTTAACGAGCAGCTCTGTCGGCATTCCGAGATCAATCCTGAACCGGTCCAGGGATGTTTCATAGCTGGTCTTGGCACGAATCCAGCGGTTACGTGCACGTATTTCGTCCTGACGTGCCTGGTCCACTTGAAAATTCGCCGTCCTCTCTGCCTCCATCATCGCCTCGGCACGTTCCCTGCCAATCCGCAAACGCTGGTAGGATCGCCATTCATTATCAACAGCATCCAAGGCCTGCAGCACACGGTAGTAATCGCCGATCCGATCAATCACAAAACCCTGCCGGAACCTTGCAAAATCCCGCACTTCGTAAATAACATCTCTTTCGGCCTGCCTCAGGTTCTCTAACGTCACCAGCGCACCCACATTCCTCAATAGCGGCTGGACCAAAGAAACCGAGAACGCCCCGGTCGCCGTCTTAACCTCCGGATCGGATGACCAGATATGAAGCACATCCGTCGCGTAACCCACGGTCACTCGAGCACCGGTTGCGAAAATCTGGGTCACCGCAAGATCGCCAAGGGCCTCTCCAAACCGCTCAATGGCACCGCCCCCAACATTATCCCTGACTGCCCTAGCTGTCACTTGACCGGAAAATATGGGTGAGAATTCATGCCTCTCACCGGTCAGGTCAAGGGCAGTGAGATAAAGTGATTCCTTACGGGTCCGGTATTCTCGATTCGCTTTCAGGCTTAGTGCAAGTGCATCAGAAAGGGAAATCACGGTGGATTCGCTGGTCATCTCATCTGCGAAGAACCCCATATCTCGGGATAATCCCTGCGAATCAGAATCTGCAACTGCATCGATGCTGAAATTATCGGAATGACCCAAAGCCTCCGATTGCTTTTGCTCGATTATCCCGTAGGCTTCCCGGTCGGCAAGACGACTGGCAAGGTTTCCAAAACAACCCGTCAGAACGCCCCCCCCAGTCAGGACAATGATCAGGATGAGGGGAATTCGTATGGTTTTTTCGGGAGTCGACAAGATTTACTAACCCCTAGATGGTGGGCGATCAAAACGCACACTATATGACCTGAAATGCCGTCATACTGATTGGGCAAAACAAAGATTATTGAAATCGGGCATCGCCCGCCATCATCGAAATATCGATCGATAAAGGACTCAGATGCGAATGGCCGAAAGGTCAAAAATAATCCACAAGCACAATACCAACAATCATACATATATTCCGGATGTCGGGACGACAAAGGGCGCGCACGATTACCGTTGAACCGAACCTGAATCCATCCTAGCAATTCCCCCCCATGAATGCACGCGCAACAGCGAAAAGCTTTTCACTGGACAAGAATCTCCACATGAATTCGCAGGAACCCACATGACAACTGCTGAATCACATCCGTGCTCTAGCCCAGGAAAACCCCCTCCCGACGATCAAGGGCCAGCGATTGTGGTGGCCATTCCAATCAAGAGTGTCACCTCCCCCCCTCATGTCATAGGAGGCGATGACGGTCACAAGCGCGATGAAAGGAAGAATCCCACCCCATTCATGATTCCCGGGAAGCTCTCTGAATAGCCGTTGCAACATGCCCCCCGGAGGCATCCAGAAGATCACGTGCATCATCAGCGGAAAAACCCGTGATTGCCATGACCAAGGCAACCTTCAAATCCATCCCCGATTCTTCAAGCATACGTTCAGCCCCCGCCCCATCCAGATCTGTCAACTCAGTCAGGATTCTGTGGGCTCGATCAACAAGTTTCCTGTTTACCGGCCTCAGGTCTACCATTAGATTTTCATAGACCTTTCCTAACTGGATCATGGACAGCGTAGTGATCTGATTTAGAATAAGTTTGGTAACGGTCCCAGCCTTTAGACGGGTCGACCCGGTAATCACTTCCGGTCCGGGCAGGGCGTGAATCTGGATATCCGCAAGATTTTCCTCATTCTGAAGCGGCGGGGTACAGGTCAAAAGAACCGTGCAGGCATTGCGCTTCCTGGCTTCCGTCAGCGCGCCGATGACAAATGGGGCTCGCCCTCCGGTCGTTACTCCAAAAACAACGTCATGCCCTCCTGCCTCAGTGTTTACAACCGCCAAGGCCCCCTCCTCAGGCTGATCCTCGGCGCCCTCGATGGACTGGGTCAGTGCAGCCGCCCCCCCGGCAATGATCCCTCTTACCATCCCCACAGGCACACCGAACGTCGGCGGCTGCTCGCTGGCATCAAGCACGCCAAGTCTTCCCGATGTCCCCGCACCGACATAGATGAGTCTGCCCCCGTTCCGGAAAGCCTTAGATACACTTTCCACAACTAGGGCAATCTGTTCACGACAAGCTTCAACAGCCTCAATGCAGCGACGATCTTCATCCTGCATGACTGCCAAAGCCTCAGCTATGGACAACCGGTCGATGGCCATCGAAGCAGGATTCCGTTGCTCGGTCAGTCGATCGGCATGCCGGGGTTCTGGCAATTCACCACTATTCACCACTCGAGGTTATCACCCGATACAGGAACAATACAGGTGATTGGGCGTCAAGGACCTGACTCCCGCTTACTGACCCTCAGTCAGCCCTGTAAACCATGACCGACTCTTGAGGAATCCTACTCACCCCTCACCTGTCAATACCCTGAATCCGGTGCAACCCGGGTCTGACAAACGTTCCACCGAAAATATCCAGGGGGCTTTGATCCCGAGCGCTGCAATGTCACTCAGCCTTAGAACCAAGGAGCGCCACAGCCATGGCCGAAATTCCCTCACCACGCCCGGGAAACCCGAGATTCTCCGTTGTCGTGGCCTTGAGATTGATCCTGTCGCACGCAATTCCCATGGACTTTGCAAGATGACTGATCATGCTGGGAAGATAGGGTGCCATCATCGGGGCCTGGGCAATGATCGTGGCATCAATATTGATAACCTGCCAGCCTTTCTCATTCAGCAATGAAACCGAATCGGATAACAACCGAAGGCTGTTGGCATCCTTCCAGCGCTTATCCGTATCCGGATAATGATGACCGATATCACCACAACCGGCGGCCCCGATCAGCGCATCGATAATCGCATGTGTCAGGACATCCGCATCGGAATGGCCATCGAGCCCCTGCTTATAGTCGATCCACGTGCCACCGATAATCAACGGCCGGCCCTGACAGAGGGGATGTACATCAAAGCCTTGCCCGATTCGGTAATCATTCATGGGTAATCCCCCCGTGAGTGGAGTATTCGCTGAGTCCCCGCTACTTGGCCAAACCGTCTGGAACCAGCCGGCTGACGGATATGTGTTTTACCCACACACGAACATCGCCCAAGAATTGACATGGGACCCCGCTGAAAGGCCATTTCCCAAGGGGGCAGGTCGCGGGAGTCATTGCGATCGACACCATGTCTCGATCCCGGCCGCAGAACAAAAAGGGGACAACAACACCCCGCTCTCAAATGATACAGATAAAATAGCTTCACACGTCACGGGGAAATATGGTAAATCACCCGATACGGGCCACCTACTGATTCATCGAAGCAAGGAAATCCTCGTTGTCATCACTTTTACGCATACGTTCAAGAAGGAACTCCATTGCCTCAACCGTATTGAGTTCATTCAGAACTTTACGCAGCAGCCAGACCCGCTGAAGAACCGAATCACCCAGCAAAATCTCCTCTTTACGAGTACCGGAACGATTGATGTCGATTGCCGGGAAGACCCGCCTCTCAACCATTTTGCGGTCGAGATGAAGCTCCATGTTGCCGGTGCCCTTGAACTCCTCGAAGATGACATCATCCATGCGTGACCCGGTATCAATGAGGGCCGTGGCAATGATCGTCAGGCTACCCCCCTCCTCAATATTTCGCGCAGCCCCAAAAAACCGTTTGGGTTTATGCAAAGCATTGGAATCAATGCCGCCGGACAGGATTTTTCCGCTGGGGGGAGCCGTTGTATTGTAGGCCCTGGCCAGACGGGTGATTGAATCGAGTAGGATCACAACATCCCTCTTTCGCTCGACCAACCTCTTGGCCTTTTCAATCACCATTTCGGCAACCTGCGTATGGCGCTCAGCGGGTTCGTCGAAGGTCGAACTGATGACTTCACCATCTACAGTACGCTGCATATCCGTGACTTCCTCAGGGCGTTCATCAATCAGCAAGACGATCAAATAGACTTCGGGGTGATTGGTCGTGATACCTTTGGCGATATCCTGGAGGATCATGGTCTTGCCGGTACGAGGCGGTGCAACGATCAATGCACGCTGCCCCTTGCCAACCGGGGTCATAAGGTCGATCACCCGTGAGGTGAAACTCGTGCTGTTCGTTTCAAGACCTATTTTTTCCTCGGGATATAACGGGGTGAGGTTTTCAAACGGAAAGACTTCCTTGGCTATCTCAGGCGCCTCAAAATTAATCGAGTCGACCTTTAACAGGGCGAAATAACGCTCTCCTTCCTTCGGTGGACGCATATGGCCGGTGATCGAATCACCCTTTTTCAGGCTAAACCTTCGAATCTGGGACGGTGACACATAGATATCGTCTGGTCCGGGCAGGTAATTATAATTCGGGGAACGCAGAAACCCGAATCCATCTGGCAAAATCTCGAGGACGCCCTGGCCATAGAGGTTGCCTTCCTTTTCCGCATGGGTCTGCAGGACCTTGAAAATCAGGTCCTGCTTGCGCATCGCACTGTAATTTTCCAGCCCAAGACCCCGTGCCATGTCGTAAAGCTCATTTGTTTTCATCTGCTTCAGAGTGTCAACATTGAGCCCTGAGCCTTCCGAGGTATTGGGCATCTGATCCATGGCAACCTCCTCGACGGAAATCTCATCTTTTCTTCCGTTGAGATCATCTGAATTTCTCGTGGTTCGTCGACGCTGTGAAACCTTTGCAGACGCGGTATTACCGTCCACATCCTGACGGATACGGGGTCTGGGACCCCTGTCTTTCTTTCTGACCGTGGTCTTGCGTGAACCTTTATTCATGCTTTTTTCCGGATTCCGGGTAGTGCCTTTGGGACTCATAATTTAATATCTCATTACTCCTCAATGATTGGACCAGATTTTTTACTTGCGAGCGTGTATTCTCAATACTTCCAGCATTATCGATCACAAAGTCGGCATTTCGGACCTTTTCAGACTGAGGCATCTGGTGTTCCAAACGCCGCTCGACCTCCGATGGGCCGATCCCCCGTGTCAGAAGGCGCTCAAACCGCCTCTCTTCTTCTGTCACCACCACCGCGATCCCGTCCATGATGTCCTGCATGCCCGACTCAAAAAGCAGGGGAATATCCAATACCAGCAAGGACACACTTTTATCTACCTCCTCCATCCTGTGAAGGATTTCCTTCCTGACCTCGGGGTGAATGATTGCATTCAGCCATGAAGTCTTTTGCGGGTCACCGAAAACAATGTCGGCGAGTCTCTGACGGTCAAGCCTGTTGTCATCCGTTACAATATCACTTCCAAAGGCATCTGCCAGCTTCCCCATGATGGGGCTATTAGGCTGGACAACTTTCCGGGCAATCTCATCGGCATCAACCAGAATCGCGCCCGCATCGCCAAACATCCCTGCAACGGTCGACTTCCCGCTCCCAAACGAACCGGTGATTCCAAGAACGTATATCATCTCGACCATCCTGAACCCAAATAGATCGAGGTCATTCAGGAAATTTCAAGGGGGCGGCACGCAGCCCAGTTGGGGCCTCTGCTGATATCAACAACCACCGGAACCTTCAGTGGCAAAGCCTGCGTCATGCATTCCACGACGAACTTCGCGGTCTTTTCAAGGCGATTTTCCCTGACGGAAAGAACTAACTCATCATGTACCTGGCATACCATCCGGGCCTCGGAGTCCAGTTCCGCCAACCCCTGGTGAACCCGAATCATGGCACGCTTAATCATGTCCGCAGAGGTGCCCTGAATCGGTGCATTGACAGCAATTCTCTCAGCGTTCGACCTCATGGTCCTGTTGGCCGCACCCAAGTCGGGAATCCAGCGTCTGCGGCCAAGCAATGTTCTGACCATTCCCGATTTCGCGGCCTCAACAAGCATATGGTCTATCCATTCCCTGACGCCTGGATACGTGTTGAAATACCGGTCGATAAATTCTGCCGCCTTCTGCCGACTGACTCCAAGTTGCTGAGATAAACCAAAAGGACTCATACCGTATATAATACCAAAGTTGATGATCTTCGCCTCTGCCCTCATGCGGTCCGTAATGTCCGGAGGAGAAACCCCGAATACTTCCAATGCGGTCTGCAGGTGAATATCCCTGCCCTCAGTATAGGCCTCGCAGAGTGCCTTATCTCCGCTGAAGTGGGCCAAGATGCGCAATTCTATCTGGGAATAATCCGCCTTGATCAGCTCATGTTGTTCGGTATCGGCAACAAAACCCTTCCGAATGGCACGGCCTAGCTTGGTCCGGATGGGTATATTCTGCAAATTCGGCTCGGAGGAACTTAATCGGCCTGTTGCCGCGGCAGTCTGGTTAAAAGAGGTATGAACGCGCCCGGTTTCCGGATGAACCAGTCTGGGGAGCGTATCGATATAGGTCGATTCTAGCTTTTCGTATCCACGATATTCAAGTATTAATCGGGGGACCGGATGATGGGGCGCCAACCGCCGCAGTTCGGCCTCATTTGTCGAATATCCAGTTTTTCCCTTCTTTCCAGGCTTGAGTCCCAGTTCATCAAACAGCACTCCCGCCACCTGACGTGGTGATCCAATATTGAATTCATGGCCAACAGCCTCCCAAATCTTCTGCATGACCGCCTTTTTCAAAGCCGAAACCTCGGATCCCAGCCTCTGAAGCACAGGACTGTCCAGCCTGACTCCCCCTCTTTCCATCCTGATCAGGACGCTGATCAAGGGCAGCTCCAGTTCATACATCAACTGTTCCAATTCCGGGACCCGGCGCAACTCATCCCTGAAATGCTCGGTCAGGCGCAGGGTGATATCCGCATCAGCGCAGGCATATCGGCCGGCGGAATGCACATCCACCTCGTCCATCGTGATGGCATTCCTCCCACTACCGATAAGATCCGATATCGGCTGCATTTTGCAACCGCACCGATCAAGACCCAGGTTCTTCAGGCCATGCCCCCCCCTACGGTCTGGTTCCAACAGATAGGAGGCAATCATGGAGTCGAATCCGGGTTCAGGCATGTCGAACCCCGCCCGCATCATGACTTTCCAGTCATATTTGGCGTGATGAGCCGACAACCTTATCTTTCTGAAAAAGGGATTTAGAATATCAATAACCCGGTCGAGGTGAAGTTGTTCCTCATTGGCCATCGCCGGCTGATGCCCGACCGGGACATAAACGGCAGATCCTATAGAACAGGACATGGATATCCCGACCAGTCGGGCCCGCATGGCATTGGTCGAGTTGGTTTCCGTATCCAATGCCAACCATCCAGAGGCTTCGGCCTGCCGACACCACTGTCGCAAGGCATCAGCCCGATAGATCACTCGGTAGTCCGGTTCCGATTCCCTGCCCTCATCGTGAACTCCATTAGTAACTTCCCCTGAAATATCCTTTCCATAATCCTTCAGGATCGATTCAAAACCGTATTCCCTCAGCTGCTGGCACGCCTCCGTCGTCAGGGGATCCTCAGGTAAACGACACTCCTCGAAGCTCCAATCCAACGGTACGTCGCGGCGAATGGTCGCCAGTTCCCGTGCCATCAAAACCGTATCCTTTGACAAGGACATGGCCTGCCGCTGTCGGGGCTTTGGAAGACTCTCAATATCTGCAAGCATCGAATCGAGTGAACCGAATTGCTGGAGGAGCGCAGTTGCGGTTTTCGCCCCGATACCCGGCACTCCGGGAATATTATCTGAACTGTCCCCAACCAGCGCAAGCCAGTCGATCATCTGCGACGGCTCAATACCCAACTCTTCCTTGACGGTATCTGGGCCATAAGGTTTTATCTTTCGGTTTACCCCGGGCCTCAACAAACTAACCCTTGAATCGAGCAACTGCATCAGGTCCTTATCCGCGGATATAATGATCACATCCGACCCTTCTGATGAAATCGATGAAGCTATCGTGCCTATCAGGTCATCGGCCTCAAAACCGTCCAACTGGTAAACCCTGATGTTCATAACTTCAAGAAGTTGATAAATCATGTCCATCTGTTCGCCGAAGTCGGGTGGTGGGGCTTCACGGTTAGCCTTGTAGTCCGCATATATTTTTGACCTGAAAGTAGGTTTCCCCGTATCGAAGACAATTGCGAGGTGATTGGGCTGAAGATCACGGATAAACCCAAGCAACATCCTCAAAAACCCGTAGACGGCGCCAATTCTCTTTCCGTCAGGCGCAGTGAGGTTGCGAATGGCATAGTATGCCTTGAAAGTCAGAGAATGACCGTCAAGGAGATGTAAAGCCGACTCGGCCATCAACTTCCCTCAATTACCTAATGATTCAAAAGATGTTACGCGACTGGCCTGCGACCTTGTAATCGGGCTGGGAGCAGGTATCTGGACTTTTTGATGACTGAAGGGAAAATTGGACGGGGGGAAGACCGGAAACCAGGATGAACCCCCTCTAATCCCCAACCCTATGGCCAATCGAATTTGGCTGAAACTGCCCACATACACAACTGGGGGCAGGCACCCTGACTACAAATATAAAATTGTTACAATCCCAGATCCCGCACACGACCCGAGTGTAACCTCCATCACGTAAATGACTGGCAGGAGTGCAACGATTCATGAGTTAAATCCCAAACGTTTCAAATTCTCATTGATCAATCAACCAGATGGCCGGTCAGGAATATCAACAACGTTGTCCGATCCTTCGTCCTTTGGTTTCGACTGAATAGAAGCTTCCCGAAATAAGGAAGGTTTCTCAGAACCGGCACACCGGATGTCAGCTCCTGTGTCCTCTCACCGGTCCAACCACCGATAATGATGGTTCCGCCATTCTTTATTCGGGCATCGGTTACGATTTTTTTTCTTTTCTGCACCATGTTGAAGCTCGTGCCGACGGCAACATCAGGCACAACAGGGAGAAAAAAGGTGTTCTCTGTAATGTCATCCACATCTTCAACCTCTGGTATCAGACCCTCAGCCATGAATCCTTCAAAATCGATGATCTCGGCCGAGAGTTCCCTCAAGATAATGGAATCTTCGGAGGTGATTGACGGAGTAACCCTCAGGATAACGGCCTCCACAAGCTCATCCTCGGTGGCCTCGTCAGTGTCGGCAACGATACCCTCAAGATCCTCGAATGGATTAATGACCTCGACCAGGTCGTTGATCTCCTCATCCTCGGTATCACGGGCAGTGGACTCGATCCGGAATTCAGCCTCTTCTCCATTTAAGGCGAGCACCTTAGGACCGTTGACGAGATTCAGGATTCCCTCTGCCTCAAGCAAGCGCAACTGATACTGGATATTGGGTATTGTACCGATCACGGCGTCCAGGATCGTCGTACCCTTGATCAAGTTGCTGTTAAGCAAATTCTCAATCGGGGGGCTGAAAGGATCCCTGAATTCACTCGCGTTGTCGGCAAAATTCGTGTTGACCAAGGTGTTGGTCCAGTCGACGTCCCGGTCATGTCCGAGACCGAGGATGTCAAATTCCGCACTGAACTCCTTGGCACGTGTTTCATTGACCGTCACAAATTTTGTTTCGATCGAGACCTGTGGAGTGGGAATATCGAGTTGATCCAGCAAGTCAAGTACGTCCTGGTATACGGCAGGGTCGGTATAGCGGATAATCAGGGCGTTCAGGTCACCAAAGGGCGTAATCGATATCCCCCGATCTTCGGTCAACTGGACGGCATCCTCATTTGCCGAGTCCTCAGCAAGTGGCTGCGAGTCAATATCCGTCGTCACGGCCCGGACCCGGATCCTAGCTGACCCCTCCCCGGGAAGTCCCGCGCTGGGAAGAACATCTTCCGCAATGAATTCATAATCATCTATCAGTTGGGAATCAAGCTCCTGAAGGGTTGTATTCTGAGGACCCAGACCAGGAATTGAGATGCTGATTTCAACGGTATCGTCATTCCGGTCCTCTTCATCGTTGTCCTCCACACGGAGGACACGCAACCGGATATTATTGAAGATCTGGCGTTCATCACCTCGACGAAGCTTGATAAACACCTCCTGACCGCCAATACTACCTCCCGACCCCCCCGCGCTGATGTCCAGTATGCGCTCAAGGTCCGAACCAAGTTCCTGAGATTCCTGATACTTCAGGAATATCACCTTTTGGTGAACTTGTTCCCCGAGTTCTGGCAACGAATCGATATACTCACGAACCCGTTCCAGATTCGAGGGCGTATCAACAATGGTCAACTGGAGCGTCGCTTCATCAAACCAGATTCGCCGGCCTGCCTCCGCCGCCCTTCTCTCCCCCTCCTGGGCATACAGAAACACCTTGATCGCCTCAACAACTCTAGCCGTAAAAACCGTGATCTGGTCGGACTGGACATTTTCGACATCCTTGGGTACCAGACTGAAATTCTCGATATTCAGGGTTTCTTCGCGGAGGCTCGAAATGAAATTCTGATCCAGAAGCAATTCCTCGATTTTGGTGATATTCTCGGGAATATCGCGGACGATCAGGTCATCTCCGTCAATCAGCACTTTCCGTTCCAGTGCAAAGATCGTCTCCCCGCTGGAACGAATGATGTTATTGATCAACGACTTGATCCTGGGACCATCTTCTTCTCGAATCTTGTAGATCTTCATAACGAGATCGGGTGTCTCTGCAATTTCGACGGATGGCAAAAAACTTTCAATCTTGTCCAGATGCACCTTTGATCCCGTAACGATCAGGACATTTTGGCGTTCATTGAGAATGATTTCAACACCCTTCGCGGGAGGCTCCTTCTGATTCCAGATAATCTTCTGCAATGTACCAGAGTCCATCAATTCCCGCAGCTTGCTGATCTGGACGGGTGACAGGGAATAGGTCTTGGAGAACAACGCTGGCTTAATCGTGATGACATTCCGGCTATCCTTCGACCATCTGATACCGATTGGGATCAATACGGTATCCAATACTTCACTCAGCGGCTTGTCCACAAAGTTTGCATAAATGTCGGCTTCAGCACCCTCGGCTATGTAGTATTGCAGTTCGACCGGTGTCGCGAATGAGATCGCGTTCATGAAGTCCTCAAGCGGAATCTTACGATCGGTTGAAATGCTGATCGGTGAGTTCAAAAGCGCCTGCCCTTCCTTAATCAGCTCGGCTGCCTGCGTATCTCTCGCCTCGGACGATTCAAGATCATTCAGGCTGTCAAGGGTATTGGCAAGATATGTCGAGGCAAGATCATTCCCGGGATCCAATTCCAGAATCCTCTCCCAGATTGACCTCGCGCCACGTACGTCCCCATCATCCAGCCTACCAACCGCTTCTTCATGCATGTATTCTATGCGACGACCAACCTCCACATCCCCCT
>CAYYNQ010000012.1:0-3233 GCA_964473105.1 uncultured Candidatus Sumerlaeota bacterium
GATGTAGGTGCCGAGCACCGACATTTCAACATTGAACCCCCAGCGCGAATGGCTCGAGCCGGCAACCATCCGGGTATTCCACCAGTCAACCGGGATCCTTGAGATATACTCAATGGGTGTGGTCAGCATCCGGCCCATCCACCTTGGCGCCGGATCCAGGGGATGCATGTTATAAATCATCAGGATACCTGTTGAGTTGACCCTGACATTATTGATCCTCGGCGGGATATTCCAATCAATGATGTAAGCATTCGCGGCCACCCCCAGCGCGCGCAGGTCCGAGATGGTCCGCGTGACCCGGGCACGGTTCTGTGCATCAATGAAATTGGGCACGGCAATCGCCGCAAGGATTGCGATGATCGCAACCACGATCAGCAGTTCAATCAGCGTGAACCCGCGCGGCCTGAAGGCATCGCTGTCTGGGATGGAAACTTGACTCAACATTGCCTGTCGATCGAGGTGACCGGAAAACGCTCCCTACTGACTATAAAGGGGGGGCTGATTCCCAACATGCGAGAAATACCAGAGATCTCCCTGTGAGATCGTCCCATTGGTCGGGTCATAATAAAATTCCGCGGTTGCCGGACCACCGCCATCGGGATCCGTATTCCACCAGGCCAGGTCCGGGCCTGCGCTGTAGAAGGCAAAGATGAAATCACCGTTGGGGAAATCATAGCCCTGGGAACCAATGAACTGATCCTCCCACCACTCTTTCCACGGGATGGACCCGGCGGACTTGGTTCCCGAGGGAACGTAGGACCCCAGCACCGACATTTCAATATTGTGCCCCCAGCGCGTGTGGCTCGAACCCGGGATCATCCGGGTATTCCACCAGTCAACCGGGATCCTCGAGATATACTCAACGGGTGTTGTCAGCAACCTGCCCATCCAGGTCGAGCTGTTCGCCGGATCCAGGGGGTGGATATTATAGATCATCAGCACACCCGTTGCATTGACCTTGACGGGTGAGAGTCGTGGTGGCTCATTCCAGTCTATCACGTAGGACAGGGCCGCGATGCCGAGCGATCGCATATCCGCGATGCTCCGGGTCACCATGGAACGGTTCTGGGCCTCGATAAAATTGGGGACGGCGATCGCCGCAAGGATCGCAATGATCGCAACCACGATCAGCAGTTCAATCAGCGTGAATCCAGGTCCGCTTCTTTTCAAGGATCCTCTCCCCCGAGTGTACCATCTCTCTCCGACTATGCGGTTCCTGCCCGGCGCCATTCAACAAAACAAGGCAAGGGCGGCTTGCCCATGCCTTGCCATGTTTCACCCGATTCGCAAGCTGTTTGACACCGCCTGGACATCCCCCGTCAAGGGACATCCAGACGATTCCCAATCATTCTTACCCCTAATACAGCATCCAGGAGTCCGCAGCATTGGGGGGGGGATTCCCAACCGTCGATCCCAGACGCGAGTTGTTCTCGATCTGGATATCATCAAGGAAAATCGCCCCGGAATAGGGTCCCCAACCCGCAAAGACCTTTGTGCTGCTTGCTGCAAGAGGCGCAACACCCCGGAAATCATGCTCAAGGTTCCAGGTATGCGCATCATCGTCCGACCAGCGCATCATGGCGCCGTCCACATCATCGAGCCAGACCTGAATCAGCATGGATGTCTCCTTGGATACCGAGGAATCGAAGGCACTTCTAAAATTGTCCGACATCCAAGTTTCCTGACGTTCAGTACCGACCCAGGGATCACCCGGCTGGGCAAAGTGGGGCCTGTCGTTATCATTCCATCCCCAGTAACGGACGATCGCCTCCTGATCAAACAGCAGGCCGTATTGGCCCTTGTGCCAGGGACCGCCGAACATCGAGTTCGTCGGGAAAGCACCGCCCCAGCAGCAAAATTCTCCGCCCTTCTCCGGGTCACCCCAGAAACGGAAGGTGATCCTGAGATCCTCCCCGCGATCAAAGCTTAATTGTGAATGAATGTGTGTCTTATGTTGCGAGCCGCCGGCTGAGGGACTGGGCGGACCGGCCAGGAAATAGGCACAATCACCGGGATTCACCTCCTCGATACCCACGACACCATCACCGTTGAACATGTCTTCCTGAACCGCGACCAGCCAAAGATTGCTCAGGGCACAGGGCGGTCCGCCGAAATCATCGAACAACAGCGGGCCCGGAGCCGGGAAAGGAGTTGGTGTCGGATCAGGTGCACCCGGCAGGTCCGACCCGGATCCGGTAATGACCTCGATATCATCGATAAACACCGCATAGCCACCCGACGCCCAACCCAGATACAGGTTTGCAGCCTGATTACTCCCGGATTGACCGCGTGTGTCCTGCTCCAGGTTCCAGGTATTCCCGCCGTCGGTCGACCACTGAAAATAGGCGCCGAGAGTATCATCTAGGCCGACCTGGTGAAGAATCCCGTTGGCCTTCGAATTTGCCGACGCCCAGGCTGCATTATAGGCCCCCGACAGGACATGGCCGGTATTCCACTCATTCTGCGAAAAACGCAATGGCTGATTGATCCATAATGAGACAGCTGCCTCCTGATTGGCGTAGGCAGGCCCTGTGCTCGTTTGACGCCAAGGCCCATTGACTGTGGCAACATTCGGGAAGGGTGCCTGCCAACCGGGCTTGTCAGGATCTATCCAGACCAGGAACTGGCAACGGATATCGTCACCCCGCGCGTAAGTGGCCGTCGAGTAAAAGTGGTTGTCATTGGAATCCGGCTGGACCGAGGAACGCGTGTACATCGCCCAGTCGCCCGGGGCGATTTCCTCGAGTTCCGCCGCATCGTTCGGGTGACCCGTTGTCGTGGCGACCCAGTCTCCCGACAACACCCCCCCGGATGAATCCCAATTCTCCGAGAAAATGGTGGTCGCGGCCATGGCCATGGTCCCCATCAGGGACAAGATAGCGACAGATGCGCATACCATGATATCTTTAAACAGATTTTTCATTTTGAACTCTCCTGAAGCTGTAACAAAACACATAAATTTCAGAGCCGGGTGATTTCACCCTGACCAAAGAATCTGACTTAAAATGAAGCGGGACTCAGCACCTCCTCTATCCTGATTTCAATCAAAAGTTCTTATCCCCTCTCCTGGGATCATCCTCCGAGGGAGGGGCAGCGTCGCCCTCCTGCGAACTGGACACAAAATCGCCTGCTACGTCCGGTGCCCAAGCACCCAGAAAAGGAAGGGGGGGGGGGGGGGGGGGGGGGGGGGGGGGGGGGGGGGGGGGGGGGGGGGGGGGGGGGGGGGGGGGGGG
>CAYYNQ010000013.1:0-3803 GCA_964473105.1 uncultured Candidatus Sumerlaeota bacterium
ATCGGTATACTGAGCGTCGGTGACTGTCGCTGTCTGCCGGGTCAAACTTGTGGTATTCGTAGTGGGGTGAATGGGCGATTTTTTCCAGTTTGAATAAATAAAAACCTGGACCACCTAGTTTGAGATTTAAAGTCCCACTAGTGGCAAGAATGCTATCGCGTAATTCCTCTGCCTCTAGTCGCCGTCGATTCATACGCCAAAGAAGTCGGTTATCAGAATCAATCCGGTCAAATTCTTCTGATTGTGAGGAGGATTGGCGATAGGTGCTACTGGTTACAATCAATTTATGAAGGTGTTTAAAGCTTCCCTCTGAATTTCGAAATTCCAGTGCCAACCAGTCGAGTAATTTCGGATGGCTTGGCGGTAGACCCATGCGACCAAAATCATTGGGTGTCTCCACAATCCCTTGACCGAAATGCCATAGCCAGATGCGATTTGCGATGGAGCGCCAGGTAAGCGGATTATCCTTTCGGGTAATCCATTTGGCCAAGGCCTCACGCCTCGCGGATTCGGGATGATTGGCAGTTAATTTGAATTCAAAGTTCTCTTTTGGGAAAATGGGTAAGGTGCCAGGTTGTACATCACCTCGCGGATCCTGAATGTTACCCCGGTGCAATACTTTGACCATCCGGGGCTTGCCTTTTGTGGGTTTGAAATTCCCCTGAACTTTAAAGTCGGTAGCGGCGGCATAGACCATCTTTCCTTTGGGAATACCCTTAAGTTCTTTTTCGGTAGCAGTAATTTGATCCTGCAGTTTTTTGCGCCGGGCTTGGCGTTCTGGTTTGCGAAGCTTGGCTACGATTGCCTCACGATCAGCTTGTGCTTTTTGAAGTACTCCAATGGCTTTTTCATCAGCCGCAATGGGAAAATGGCCATCAGTCAGGTTAGTTCGTCGCCAGCGGATCGGTGCCTCAATTGAATCAGGGGAGGAGACCTTGGCCTTGAGTGCAACATTCTTTTCTGTGTCATCGAACACCTCCAGTTCAGCCAAGGCAAATATGTAGTCTTTACTGCGTTTAGCTAGTTGTGTTGCTGTGACGCGCACCCAGCGGACTTTGTTTTTAGTTTGGAAGCTGACGGAAGCAATATCCGGATTTGGATAATCATTCTTGGTTTGATCAAAAAGAAGAATAGGTTTCTTGAAGTCGGCAGTGAGTGAGCCTTCCACCTTAAATCGTACGGGGAAACCAAATCCGCCATTAATGCCATTAAATTCATCATGGCAAGGGCGTAGTGCAATGCGTTGGATATTTACGGTTTTCCCTAAATCAACTTGCACCCACTTGGTGGTTTCTGCCGATTTTACGATAGCACTGTGGTAGCCATATTCTGGGCGTTTACTTTTTAATTTGGCCTTGGAGCGCAATGTGGCGATCTCTTTATCCATTGAAGCAAGTTGTGCTCCGCCTTCCTTTTTGATTTCCTCATCTAAAGCTGAAAGGTCCTTTTTAAAGTCTGTTACGCGTTGAGAAAGGTTAGCTTTCTTTTTGGCTAATCCGGGTTGTGAATCATAGGGGCGCTCAGCTCGGTCGACGGCTGCAAAGATTGATTGCAGACTATAGTAGTGTTTTTGGGTAAAGGGATCGAACTTGTGATCGTGGCATCGTGCGCATTGAATGGTGGCACTGGTAAAGGTATTGAGGGTATTACTCACCATTTCATCACGGTCAATGTGGCGAGCTACTCGTCCGTCGATTTTGGATTCAGGAACTTCTACGTGGCCAATAAAATCCCACGGCCCAGCGGCAATAAAGCCCAGTCCCAGAATTCCGTCGGCTGTGCCAGGAAAAAGAGCGTCTCCGGCAATTTGTTCCTGAACAAATCGATCGTAGGGTTTACCTTTGTTGAAGGAATCGATGACGTAGTCTCGATAGGGCCACGCATTTGGCCTGAGCTTGTCCTTATCATAACCGCACGTATCAGCATACTTGACTACATCAAGCCAGTGCCTTCCCCACCGTTCACCATAGTGCTGTGAAGCCAAGAGTCGTTTGGCAAGATTGGATATAGCATGATCGCGGTTTTTTTTGGCTGCAGTTTCAAAATCGGCGATTTCTTTTGGAGTAGGAGGCAAGCCAATGAGGTCAAAAGTCATTCGGCGAATTAACGTACGGTTATCGGCTTCCGCTGATGGTGTGACTCCAGCTTCAATCTGTTTTGCGCGGATGAATTGATCAATAGGATTACGGGTCCAATCTTTTTGTGATTCAGTTAAATTGGGAAGAGTAGGGCGCTTTAGCGGCTTCAAGGACCAATGTTTCTCCCACTTGGCGCCTTCCTCAATCCACGTGCGAATTGTGGCAATCTCTGAAGTTGAAAGTTTTTTGCTACTCTTAGCCGGAGGCATGATCTCCTTTGGGTCCGTATGTGTGATACGAGTAAGAATTTCCTTTAGCGCTTCCCTTGCTTCGGACTCTACATCCAACCGTAAATCTCCTTTGCGTGATTCGGCATCCGGTCCGTGGCACTGGTAGCAGTTAGAGGTAAGGATAGGGCGTACTTGCCGATCGTATGAGATCGACTCGGCTGTCAGAATGCCCAAAGGGGCAATCAGAAAAATAACCTGAAGTAGGCGTGTCATCCGCACTGGGGGATTATTTTCGATCCATAAAGCAGTTCTGGAAAGATTTTACTTTATAGGCTTAGAGCCGCTTGCAGCGGCTTACTTTGGTGATAATTTTTTTGCCGTTTTTGACTGTAAATTCACCTTCCATATCCACTACTGAACCGACACAGGCATCCAGTCGTAGGTTGTGGACGTTGCCAAAGCTGGGTCGAATTTCCAGTTGTTGTTTGTTGGAGAGTTGTATCAGATAAAGGTTTAGGTCATCAGCTTTCACGCTAATCTTGAGCATGCCTTTGAGCACGATCTTGTTGCCTGTTTCCTTTATCACTTTCCATGAGCCATCATCTACATACCGCGGTGCAAAATTGGCCTTCTCCGAGATGCCAGTGAGTACACCCGCGGAATTGCCGTATTGTTCGCGCTGGACCCCCATGATTTCCATGAGTTTCAAGTGGAGATTTCCATTTGGTACATTGGGATATTCCACATAACGGCCCGGTAGTATTTTGCCGCCTCCTCGACCCGCCAAAACCAGCGGCAGATCGCTAACCGAATGATAATCGCCATGCTTGATGCCGGAACCAAATAGAATTGCTGAATTATCAAGCACAGTACCATCAGAATCCTTGAGGGATTTGAGCCGATCGATAAACCGGCCAAACTGTTGTATGTACCAATGGTTTATTTTGTCGTAACCCGATAGTCCCGATGAACGGTTTCTAGTGCGGACAAAGTGGGAGAGCATATGAAGCTCATCATTGATGCCCAGAAATTCAAAGGTAGAACGACTTTCAGTATGAGCCATCATCAGTGTGCTAACCCGGGTCATATCTGTCCAGAAAGCCAGTGCCATGAGTTCAAGCATGGCACGGGTGCGTTCACCGATATTATTGGCAGGAGATACTGGCCGGATTTCATTTAGTCTCGCTTTTCGGGCTGGGTTGTTCTGTGCTTTGAATTTTTCAATGTCCCGCTCCACATCGCGGATTGATTGAAGGTATTGCTGCAAGACCTGCTTGTCCTGGCTACTCGCCTTACGCGCGATGGCTGCGTAACTATCCTTTACCTCATCGAGTACACTGGTAGTGCGTTTACGAAAGTCTCCGTTGTGGAAACCTTTGAAAAGACGGTTGAAAAGAATCTCCGGCTTATCCTCTACCGGCAGATGCTTGCCTTCTGAATCATAAGAAATGAAATTCTCTGAAGGATCGTTCGCGTCCAAATACATATCACTGCG
>CAYYNQ010000014.1:0-3810 GCA_964473105.1 uncultured Candidatus Sumerlaeota bacterium
CGGCCTACTCGAGTAAAGGTCATTTTGCGTGTTTCCGCCCCCCCTCCCACCACCCCAGGGCCCCACCCCGCCGCCAGCCGTCCTCCCGCCCCTCTACAACCCCCGCGCGCCAATTTCAACACGGCTAACGGTTCCCGTGCACTCGAGGGAAACACCGAGGGAGACTACAACACGGCCAACGGCTTCGCGTCGCTGCTTTCCAACACCACGGGGTATTCGAACACGGCCAGCGGGGCCCAGGCGCTCCAACAGAACACCACGGGGAACGACAACACAGCCAGCGGCGCCTCTGCTCTCCTGAACAACACCGAGGGAGACTACAACACTGCCAGAGGAGCCTAAGCGCTCAAAGAAAACACCACGGGGGAACTAAACACGGCTATCGGAAATCAGGCTCTGCAACATAATACCACGGGAAGCTGGAACACGGCGGTTGGAGAAGACGCACTCTACCATAATACCATAGGGAATACAAACACAGCAGTCGGAGAAGACGCGCTTCGATACAACACCGAGGGAGACTACAACACGGCCCTCGGCAGAGATGCGGGGGACAATATCACCACTGGCAGCCAGAACACCATCATCGGCGCCTTGGCCGAGGCCAGCAACTCCGATGCAGAGAACCAGATCGTGATCGGCTATAACGCCTTGGGCACGGGAGACAACCAGATCGCGCTCGGCAACACGAACATCACCCACATCAAGGCCCAGGTCACATCGATCACGGGCTATTCCGACAATCGCATCAAGCGTGACGTCCGCGACAGCGAACTCGGTCTGGAGTTCATCAGGGAACTGCGACCGGTGAGCTACCGGTGGAAGAACCCTGCGGACTATCCCCCGGAACTGCGCGAGCAGCGGTTTGCCGGGGACACGGCCACGCGCCCCGCCGATAATGATACGGTCCACGATGGGTTGATTGCCCAGGAGGTTCGCGACGTGCTGGACCGGCTGGGCCTGGACTGGAGCGGATGGTCGGCCAACACATCCGACGGCAAGCAGGGCATCCAGTATGGGGCGCTGACGGTGCCGCTGGTCCGCGCCGTGCAGGAGCTCGACAACAGCCTGCGTCAACGCGACGAGATGGTTGTAAGCCTGGAGACCGAGCTGGCGGCCCAGAGGAGCCGGAGCGCAAGTCAACAGTTGCAGATCGATGCCCTGCTGGAGGGACTGAAGGCCTTGCGCGAACGGGCAGAATATGACAAGGCGGGTCAGTGAGGGAAAAATATATGATCATGAAACATCCGTTGAGAAATACAGAATTTATTTCCCGACAATTCGGTTCATGCGCCATCCTTGTCATGGTCGTATTTTGTTCGATCTTCCATGATTGTTCTGTTTCTGCCCGGACCGGCACTGTTGAACTGAGGATATTGGACGGGACAAACGGTGAGATGGTTCCCGCACGCGTCGAGATACGGGGCTCTGGCGGGGTGTATCATGTTGCTGAGGACGCCCTGCTGGTGGGTGGTGATTGCGACACGAGTGATGAAGGGTCCGGCTACACGGACCTGGAATCGACGCTGGCCGGCTTCTCGCGACAAATCGATAACCCCTATACCCGGTCTATCCAGTTCTACAGTGATGGAAGTTCCAGGGTTCGTTTGCCGGTGGGGACTGCGGCTGTCAGGGTATTCAAGGGCCCTGAATATAAATTGCATGTCAGTCATGTCAAAATCGATGCTGGAGAAACCAGCCGGCACGAAATCACCCTCTCCCGGTGGATCAACATGCCGGCCAGGGGATGGTATGGATCGGATGATCACCTCCACATACCCCGCCCTGTCCGCGAACTGGATCCCCACATCTCGAAGATAATGCAGGCTGAAGATATCCATGTCGCCAACCTGCTTCAAATGGGCAAGGTCCTGAATCCCGGGATCGCGCCCCAGCATTCACAGGGAGATGAGGGGCATTACCAGGAGAAGGGATATATCCTGGCAGCCGGGACCGAGAATCCACGTTCCCATTTTATGGGTCATGCCATCACGCTGGGCGCGAGGACGGCCCTGCATTTTCCCGAGAAATACCTGATTTATAGGTTGTTCTGGGAGAAAGCTGCAGAGCAGGGCGGGATCAATGGATATGCTCATGCTTGGGCCCGGCCCGGGTCGGCCGTTGCGCCGCATAACGGGCTTGCCGTCATCCTGCCTCATGACCTGATGCATTTCATCGAGGTGTTGCAGTTTAACCGTCACGATTATGAATTATGGTACGATATTCTGAATCTGGGGTTCCGGGTGAGCCCGACCGCCGGTTCCGATTATCCGTGCGCGGACCAGAACATTCCCGGTCATGAGCGTTTTTATACGCGGGTGGATGGTCCCCTGACCTATGACAGCTGGCTGGAGGGTGTCCGGAAAGGCAGAACCTTTGTCACCACCGGCCCGATGCTTGAGTTCAGGATCAATGGCCATGATATCGGCCATGAAATCCTTCTTGAAAAGCCATCTTCAGTCCGGATCGAGGGCAGTGTCCTGTTCGATCATGACAGGGATAATGTGGAAATGATTGAAATCATCCAGGATGGACGCGTTGTCAGCCGTATTTCCCGGACCCATGATCGGGGCAGGATGGATTTCAGCCTCGGGCATCCGGTCGATGAATCTTCCTGGTATGCCCTCCGTGGATATGGTCAGAACAAATTGGAATACCGGTCTGTGCACCCCTACCATTTCAACCTGTGGGGAGCCACGACCATTTTTCATTCTGCCCCCATTTATGTTTCAATAGCCGACACGCCTGTTATCGGGAAAAACAGGAGGTCCGGGGAGGTGGCAACGGACTGGCTGGCCAGGCTGCAGGACATGGAGGCGATGCTCGCTCCCGAATCTATCGACTACGTCGCGATGCATTTCAGGGGGGGCAATGACCAGGAGGTTCCCCGGGATGTTTTTCTGAATAACCGGGAAGGTCTCCTGGCGGAGATCAGGGACGCTCAGAAATATTTTGAAGGGTTGAGGCATCCGTGACATGGAAGTATATGGATCCCGGCCCCGGTGTCCATGAAACGGGTTGCCCGACCCGGGTTTGTATTTGCATATTGAGCGCCAGACGGGTGATGAGATGGGGCGGTATTGGGAATCTAGTGGATGAGTATGATTCACTCGCCCTCCGGGAGAATACGCCATCAATTCTAACATAGATAGCTGATAATCAAGAATATAAGTCTGACCTCGTGAGTCGCCCCATCCATGGGTATGCGTGTTGTATAACCCCTGTCTGCCAGCTGAACAGGAATCGAGTGAAATAAAAAAAGCTGTCAGCGGGTCTGGAATAACAAGGCGACAGGACCCACAAGGCTCAGGGATGGATCGCCCCACAAAATTAACAAAGGAAGATTAGGACCATGTATCTTTTGGCACCACGCACACTGGTCAGGTTGTCCATACTGGCAATCTGTCTCTATACAAGTTCCATGGGATACGCCCAGACGTATCTCAACAATTTCCAGAAGGTCTTTGATCCCCTTGGGACATCAAGGGTCACGGCGCTCACGTATGACTCCCATGACGAGTACAGCTACACCGGGATTTACCATCCCGAGTCATCTGATTTCCGTACCAGGATGATCATCAGTCACCTGAACCCGGATTTCACGATCCAGTGGACCAAGGCCTATGCGGCCACCATCAACAACCAAGAACAGGGAAGGATTCTTCCCCGAGACCTTTTCCAGACCAATGACCAGGGCCACGTGTCCTGCGGAACTTTTGTCGCGCAGGAATTCAACGACGGCGCATACCTGATGAAGACACGGCCCAACGGGGACGTGGAATGGTTCCGCACCTACCCCAGGATCCAGGA
>CAYYNQ010000015.1:0-13666 GCA_964473105.1 uncultured Candidatus Sumerlaeota bacterium
TTCACTGATTGATACCTTTGCTGCAACCGCAGCCGGGGCATTTGTGCTGACGGAAAACGGGCTTTACACCATGGAGGGATGGGATGTCTTTCTCGATCACCTGAAGCCGGATGGTATCCTCACCATGAGCCGCTGGTACACGGAGGGTTATCATGTGGAATCCATCCGGCTGTTGGTCCTTGCAAGGGCTGTTCTGGAACGGAGAGGGATTCGGCAGCCGCAGAAACATATCCTCATGCTCAGAAATAGTCGTCCATCCCACCCCAACATGGAAGCGCTGGCAACGATCCTGATCAGTCCATCCGAATTTACACCGGGACAGGTCAACAGGATCACTACATGGGCGGCTGAGTCAGGCCTGAGAATGTTGGTTAGTCCTCATCACGTCCATGCCCCGGAACTTGAAGAGGTGCTGTCGTCCGGGAACCTGGAAAGATTCGTCGACGAGCACACCTTCGACATTTCACCGCCTACAGACAACAAGCCCTTCTTCTTCAATGTCCTTCGCTGGCGCGATATCCTCAAGAGGGAGTTCCGCCAAGGAAGCAGCTATATATATTCCATCAACCTCAAACCTCTGGTCATGCTCGGAACCTGCCTGTTTACAGTTGCCCTGATGGCCTTCGGGTTCATCGTGCTCCCACTGTGGCTGGAAAAACGTCGTCATAAGGGAAAATATCCCCCGGCATCAGTTGCAGGAATGGAACCGGGCCGAATCCTTTACTTCATGATGCTTGGCTTGGGTTACATCATGATCGAACTTACGCTGATGCAAAGATTTACAACCTTCCTCGGTCATCCGGCATACAGCCTGACCGTCTGCCTTTTCACCATGCTGCTGGCCAGCGGCTTGGGAGCTATGTACTCCCACTCGATTTTCATTTCGGGCGGCAAATCCGGGTCCGAGAAGAAACTTGTTGTCACGAACGGTCTCATTTTCCTGACACTGATTGTGACACTTCCCGCAGGACTTTTCGTCATAGACTGCTTTTCGGGGGGCTCCACGGCTTTGAGAATTGTGATAACATCGCTCATATTCGCCCCGGCAGGGTTCCTGATGGGCATGCCATTTCCACTCGCCATCCGGATCGCTTCACGGGACCGGAATCCGCCCCTGAGTTGGTACTGGGGAATCAATGGGGCATTCTCGGTATGTGCGTCGGTGCTCGTGATTGTATTGGGACACAGCATCGGCCTGAACGCCGCATTCTTGACAGGTACCTTATGCTACCTCGTCGCAGCCGTGTCGGGATTTAGTTTCCGACCCCATCTCTCCGCCTGAAAATTGGGACCGGGCCAACCTGCTCCATCCGGACCCAATTTTCGCTCGAAGCCAACAAGTCCAGATAATAATCCGGCCCCAGGCCGCTTTCATTGCCTGTCCAAAGACCCGGGACAAAAGTCCTGTATCGATCTATATATTCATCGTGAAAAAGGTCAACAAGAGTATGACAAAGTATTTCCCGCCCAGCCCATACCGGGTCTTCAGGTCGACATTCCATCCATGATGCGTCACCCGGACGGATGATCCCCTGAATAAAATATTCGCTCCACAGGATTTCGGCCGGAAAACGCAGTGTCGAGGGCTTATCCGCCAGTCCCTCACGTATCGCCAGCCAGTAAAGAGGGGAAAATTCCGGATCGTGTCGAACCGGTTTCCCGGGACCATAACGGTAACCTGTCATCAGCGGTTCAACACGTAGGGCAAAGTGATTGTCCAGACCGGGAGCAACATGGGCCTTGGTCTCGACAGCATAACCCGGCCACCAGGTGACGAGATATTCATCATCCCCCAGGATTCTGTCCAGATCTTGTGAAACATCACGCACATGATTCACACGTTCTCCAGGCCGTGAATTCCTGCCCAGAGGCCACCGGTCCAGAACAGTTCCGAACTGCCCGATTATCATCAACATCATACAGATCATCCCGCACTGCACGGTCCTCAGCCTGCCATAGATCCTCATTTTATTCCCAAACCGACTGCTGGCGCCGGTTTTGGCCCATGTATGCGCAGAGAGCAGGATCAGCCATGGGGTTGCCAGGCAGTAATACTGCTCGAATGACCTGACGGGCAGGAAGGCTGCCAGGACAAACGTGATGATAAACCCCAGATAAAGGAGTTCACGGCTATCAGGCTTAACCCGTGTGACACACCTTGACAGAATAGGTATCAACATAAACAACCAAATCGGACTGGCCAATTGCATAAACAACACCGGAAACTTCATGGAGACGCTATTGAATCGGTCATGTTCTGATGCCAGCAGGTGATAAGACCAGTTGCAAAACGAGAAGGACTGGGCGGCAGGCAAGTATAAACACCATAGCGCCACGAGCGGAAGCATGAGCCCGGTCAACCACGTGATTGCCTCCCGCCTGAAGGGACGGGAATCCCGCTGAAAATGTCTAAAGAGATATATCCCCATGACAAGAAATACAGGGGTCACGGTCAAGCGGCTCATCACGGCGCAGGCAAGACATACACCGGAGAGAAAAAGCCTGGAATACAAGGCCCTGCCACGGGTCGAGCTCAACCCGGAACGGTCAACCGGGACCAGGCTCCAGCCGGTTAACAGGAAGAACATCGCCGGGAGATAAGTCTTTACAGTGGTCGACCATTCCATTCCGAAATCGCTGACAAGATAAGTAAAAAACAGGAACAGCGTCATAGATGAACCGATTCCCTCCCGTTTGAGAAGGAAACGAAAAATCATCGCACATCCCCATGCCATGACGGCAGCAAGCAAACGGCCCTTGATCCAGTCGACACCGCCCAGATATCCCAGGATCGTCCCCCACATGTATGGAAGCATCGGCATCTGCGGATAAAAGAAATCCCTGTAGGGGACACCTCCCTCGGACACAAGCCTGGCTGCATACAGGAAATATCCCTCATCGGCATCAATGTAACGTGTGAGGGCCAGTGCCAGGTAATAGATTCCGGTGATGGTCGCAACACACCAGCCACGATCCATTCGCTCAACGAATCCCGGGGTTCTTTTGAAGTTCAATTGCTGTTGATCCATAAGGCTTGATAAAAATGGAAGGGCCATCGATGATCTCAGTTATAATCGGATCGGGGTTTTCCTTCCACCACCTTCCTGCTGCAAGATCCCGGGGATCCAACGGACAGGCAACCATGGATGTCATCCCGGGTGACGAAAGACGGCATGGCCCTGAACAAATGCCCGGGCTTTTTCAGAACCGTGGGGGTGGCATTCTTGTCACTCTGCATGGAATCAGCACAACCAGATGAATGAATCATCGGAAGGAAAGGAGTGACCGGCATTCAAAGAATAAACCAAGGCATCCAAAACAATGATAAATCAAGCAAGTTCCATTTCGTAATCAATTGCAGTCCTACAAATCAACGACCTTGGCAGCATCAGTCCTGACCGAATCATAGGTCTCCGCCTGATTACGTTTCGCAAGGGCCTCATCAGGCTTTTCTTCCTGACTGCCAGTCATGCCCCCGGCCCGTGGTTTGAAACGCAGGCTTGCATCTGGCGAGATTTCACCCAAAGAACCGGATTCCTCGTGTTTATTGGTCATAATGCTGATTCCTTTCTGTTTCCTTCAATTGAAGGAAAAATATTCTGTGGCGAATCGAACCTGTCCGGAACACCTTTCAGTTCAAGTTTGGCCTCATCAATGGACCGGCCCCGTACATGGATCAATTTCCTGATACGCGAAAGCATGTCAACATGTTCCCTTGAGAATTCGTTCCTGCCTGGACCGGATCGGCTGAATACGAGGAACTCATGGAAGACCTGCTCAAAAAACCTGATTTCATCTTCATTCATACCTGTTGCACTGGCAAATTCCTGAACCATATACCGATCTGGCATGGCTATCAAACGACCTCCTCTGGGCAGCTTACTGATGGAACATCGACTGGAAGAAAAGAATTGACTGGCACCTCCCCGAAATCCGGTATTGATAGAAGAACATGGCCGGGACTCATACTGAATGCATCCCGCCCCCCATAGATACTGCGTTTGATTCAGGAAAGCTGGTTGGATAATGGCGCAAGAGCCTGCGAACTCGTGTCCAGATGAACCACCCCAAATAGACCCGCTCTAAACAGGGTGAAACTAGTGAGTCGCCAAGGAATATCAAAGAACAGGGGAATCTGAGGGGAAACGTCCCGATCCATCGGGGATATGACCGGGTAATTATCAGATAAACCGAGTGTATTCAAGATAAAAATGCCACCTGCCCCGCGCCGGTAGGGGCAATTCTAAGGTCACCTTTGGATCGAAAGACACTCCCAAATCCAGGGCGGGGTCAACTGCCATCCAATCGGTCTCGGGTAGTGTCATCTCTCTTTATTGATCCGGCCGCGGGAAGGAATTCAGTTCAGTGTGCCGCCAATTCGGCTTCCTTGTCCTGTTTACATGACTGGATGATTTTTTCCTGAACATCGGATGGGACCCGATCGTAGTGATCGAACTCCATCTCCCAGACACCACGACCCTGAGATATGGAATTCAACTGGCGCCCGTAGGTATACAACTCAGAAAGCGGCACATGCGCCTCAACTACCTGTTTGCGTCCGATCGGGTTCATCCCGAGTATCCGCCCACGACGACCGTTCAGATCACCCATGATATCACCCGTATAATCCTCCGGTACGGTGATTGTCGCCTTGTAGATGGGTTCCAGAATAATGGGACCACAGTTGGGAATGATATTTTTGAATGCAAGGGATGCGGCAACTTTAAAGGCCATATCTGAAGAATCCACCGCATGATATGTCCCGTCATAACACGTGGCCTTGACATCGACCGTGGTATGACCCGAGATAACCCCCCTCTCCAAGGATTCCACCAAGCCCTTTTCCACGGCCGATTTGTAATTGGTTGGGATGGCACCGCCGACAATCTCCCAGACAAATTCAAACCCGCTCCCCTCTGGAAGGGGCTCGAACCGAATCCAACAGTCACCATATTGCCCATGCCCACCCGATTGCTTCTTGTGTTTACCCTGACCCTCGGCAGAACGAGTGATGGTTTCCCGGTAGGGCACCCTGGGAACTTCAAGGTCGACTTCGACCTTTGCCAGATCCTTAAGCCGAGCAACGGCAACCTGTAGATGCAGGTCGCCCATCCCTGACATGATCGTCTGGGAAATAGATGCGTCACGACTGACATTCAGCGTCGTATCCTGTTCTATGAGGCGATGAAATCCCATGCCCACCTTGTCCTCATCGGCCCTGGACCGGGCGTGCACGGACATGAAAGCTGTCGGCTTGGGCAAACGAGGCTGGCTCACCAAAGAACTGGGAGATCCGGATACGGCCAAGGTATCTCCTGTCTTCACATTATCCAACTTGGCCATCACACCGATATCCCCTGCCGCTATTTTTCCGACATCAAAGGACTTGTTGCCTGAACAGACCAGCAAATGACCGGCCTTCTCATCACAGTTTCGCGTAAGGTTTGACAATACAGTATCCGAAACCATCGTTCCCTGAAGAACCTTGAAATAACTGCGTTTTCCGGCATACGGATCAACCGCTGTCTTGAAGATGTAGATCAGGGCTTCCCCCTCGGGCTTGATCCTGATGATATCGGGTTGCGCACCCTCCTCGGGTTCAAACTGGAATGAAGTCGAAGATCCCGGGTCGGATGAACAGGAATGAACAAATTCGACAAGGGGGCGGATTCCCTTCAGAGCAGTTGCCGAACCGCAAAAAACCGGGACAAAGCGTCTTTCTTCAAAGCCGTTTTTCAGGCCGCTCAGGATCTCGTCGGGCGACAGGGTCTCCTCCTCAAGGAATTTCTCAAGTAGAGCTTCATCCCCCTCGGCGGCGATCTCAATCAACTCGGCCCTCGCCGTCTCGACCGCACCGGATTGTTCGGAAGGGATATCGCTGTAGGATACCTTCTGTCCGTCCTCCTGAACATACTTCATCCGGATCAGGTCAATGACACCCTTGAATCCGGAAGCCTCACCTACAGGCAGTGTCAGCGGGACGGTACGTAACTCAAGGCCCCCTGTGATCCCACCAAGGGATTTTTCAAATGATGCACTCTCCTTGTCCATCTTGTTGATGAATAGAATGACAGGATTTTCATATTCGGTGGCGATATCGACCGCACTTTCAGTGCCTGTATCGAGCCCCCCCGTGGCATCGGCAACTAGAACAACACTTTCTGCAACCCGTATTCCCTGCTTGATTTCACCGATAAAATCACGATAACCAGGCGTATCCAGCAGATTGACCCGAAAATCCTCATATTCAACCGCCACTAAACTTGTCTGGATCGAGGCATGCCTCCGAATCTCCTCTGGGTCATAATCCGAAACCGTGTTGCCGTCCTCGATCTTACCCAGATGATCTGTCTGTTTCAGGGTCCAGATGATCGCCTCGGCCAGACTGGTTTTGCCTGTCTGGGTATGTCCGGCCAGCGCAACATTTCTGACTTGGCTTGTTTCAGTGACTCGCAAGTTTCGGTCTCCTTTTCAGGATAGTGCATACCGGCATTACGGCAAATGTCACGATGCACACAATGACCCCATTGGTTGATCCAGTTGTAAACCTGTGACGAACACTATATCGGTTCATCAGCTGTCCTGCAAGCTGATTACCGGTAGATCGACCAGTGTCCGGCTTGATTCTCAACCTCAACAATCAGCCTCTGGTGGACCTTGAATATATTTTCCTCACTGAATTCACCAGGCTGTTCATCCAGATAATCAACCTGAGCCCCAACAAAATAAATCTTCAACTCACCTAGGGCGTCTCCCTGGGTCAAGAGGCTGAGATTAACCGGGGCCGTGACGACCACCGACTCCTTGGGGGTCAGAGAGGCAACGGACACGTCCCCGATGACAATATCCTGGGGTGTCAAGGCCAGATCAGAGCGTAAACTTCCGAAGACCCGGGCCCTGACCGCATTTGATGTTGCGGAACCTCGATTCCGAATCGTCAGATTGATATCGAGAGGGTGGCTGGAACCGACCGACACAAACGGGAACCCGATCTGGTCAATTACAAGATCCGGCAGACCCGTGGTAAATTCCCAGACATTACCCTGGGCCTCCCTTAACTGGTTCAGGGCAACGACCTGCCAGTTGTATTGTGTATTAAATTTCAAACTCGCGGTTGAGGGCGGGTCATAATCTGAAGTAGGCAGATCGGCCTTCGCCGGGGTCTTAAGGTCAATCCCCGAAAACGTGTGAGTTGGTGTATTCTCATACCAGGCCACTTTTCCATCACTGGCTGAACCCACGACAATATCCCTCAATTGGTCATCATCAATATCCCCGATGAAAACCGCCCTGGGTTCCTGATGTGTGGTGCTCAGGATGGTCGACGTGTAACCGGCCTGAGACGATGAATCATACCACCATACCTCATTGATCCCACTCAATGCGGCAACGATCTCGAGTTCGGGGTCCTCATCCAGGTTGCCCAGCGCCACAGAACTGATCCCGGATGCCACGCCCGGCAGAATCTCAGCCGTGAAATCAGGCTGGCTTCCGCCGTTATTACGGTACACCACGACCTGACTGTCATTGATATTTCCACTGACGATATCGATATCCCCATCATGATCAACATCCCCACACTCAAAGGACTTCGCTCCACCTGCCGCCTCCGAAACAACATGCGAATTGAACGGAAGGAACTGATTTCCAGCATTTTCATAATAAACAATTTCGTTGGTTTCCTGATACGAGGCCACGATATCCGCATCACCATCCGAGTCAATATCGACGGCTTTCACGCAAAGAACCGTTCCTCTATCCCCATCGATGACGATATCGCTGAATTCCGGCGGCTGTGTCCACTGCTGCATCGAGATCCTGACTCCGCCACTGACCGAGGCACCGGTCAGGACATCCATGAGTCCATCACCGTTAATGTCGCCCGCGCTGACAGCCCGAGCGCCAAAGGCCTGTGATGTCACATCCCGCTTGATAAACGAGTGCGGCATAGAGTTCTGATTGTCAAACCAGACAGCCTGACTGTCGTCAAGGGATACGGCCAGTATGTCATTGTCACCGTCCGAATCGATATCCACGCTTTCAATCTGTTCGGGACTGTTGAGTTCCTGGCTGAGATTAAGGGCCTGAAAACCCGGGATCAATAAGGCGGCATCATTCACGTAAAAGTCGACGTTCCCACCGCCGCTTAAATATCCGCCGATAACGTCCAGTTGCTCGTCACCCGTCATGTCGGCAGCAACCAACGCCCGGATATCCGTCGCGCTACTGGAAATCGGCCTCTCGATAAAGGTCGTCGACTCAAATGCCCCCTCCTCAATGTAGAAATCATACAGGCTGGCAAACTGTGAGTCACCCCAGTCATAATTCGTTGCACTGTCGATCTCGACAGACTCATGTGGAGGCGTTGGATCATTCGGAATATCAGGGACGTTGGCCACAACCAATTTGTCCTCCAACAGGATGATGTCCTCGAAGAACGAGTGATTTGTAAAGTATTCTGTTCTTAATGAAACTCCGCTCTGGGCCCCGTCCATTATGATGAAGACATGGTATTCACCCTCCTCAAGATCATTCTCCGCGACCAGTTCCTGCATGAAGAGCGTGACTTTGGCCTCACCCTCCTCACCCGGTCCATAGAGACCCGAATTGATGAAGTTGACAGCAATAATGTCATCCTCATCACCGATAATGCTGTTCCCCGAAAGAACAACCGTAATATACCATGGGAACGGCCCGATATCCTTATCCTCGCGCCAGTCCCTCAGGTCCAGGGCCGAGGACTCGGGTAACGTCGGGTAGGCAGGGCCCACATTCTGGAATGGAATATCAATGTTCAGAAAACCATCCAACTCGACATTCATCGGCCCGACGACCGGTGCGAGATCCATCCTTGTAGGCTGTGTCCGGAAGGTCCACGTATCGCCAATCGTCTCAAACTCACCGGCGGTGGAAACAACATTCCACACATAAACCTTGTTGAAATCCAATTCGGGGACCTCGGTGTAAGGCAGGACCAAGCTGCCGCCAACCAAGTGTTGCTCGGTTACAACCTGCGGTGAATTCTCAAGCCATGTGACATTGACATTGAAACTGGAGGCCGCTGCAACATCGGGCAAATGGTCACCGTTCAGGTCGGTCACCGTGATCCCCTGAGGACGATCAATATCAACGACAACCTGTGATGACGTGAACCCGAGGTTCCCATCATTCTCATACCACTCAAGTCGGTCCTCAACCGCCGAAACGGCGATGACGTCAAGAAAACTGTCCCCGTTGATATCCTTGATATGGACATCCTCAACCTCATCGAGATCCTCCGTCAGGATGACCTCCGAGAATAGCATGTCCCCATCATTTCTAAAAACGCTGACTTTCTTTGCATTGAATGCCGTGACAATGATATCGATCCGCCCATCACGGTTCATGTCGACCAATTCAATATTGTTCACGCCATCAAGATCACTCTCGATAATCGGGTTCTCATCCGCCTTGCCTGCCAGCAGCACCCGTTCACCCCAAAGGACCGGCTTGTTTCCAAGCGGGGAAGTCTGATCCAAGCCATCATTCTGGAAATAATAAATGGCATCGTCCTGGACAGACACCGTAAGGATATCAGGATGTCCATCCCCGTTGATATCCTCCGCGGCGATGTCATGCGCGTCGCCGTAAGGGTTATCGAAACTCTGGGCGATGGGCAGCGCCCTGAAATGCTTCATCATGGCGCTTTCCAGCGGGGGCAATGGTTCCCCTGCCTCCTCCGCCATTTCGATCAGGATTGCCAGAATCACCCCGTCTTTGAACAGAGTGGGGTCCTCATATGGAAATTCAATATCCAGCACAGCTGATCCGTTATTGTGGTTAATGACCTCGGCCTGCAAGTTTTCATACCAGAGGACAACGTCACCACGGTCCGCCCCTGCGCAAAGGTCCAAATCACCGTCGCCATCAAAGTCATTCACAGCGACACTGTTGATCTGCTCCGGTATGGCAAGTCGTATCGGGAAATAATCGGGGAATTCCGGATCGTCCGGGTTTTCAACGGCAATATCCATCGCATTGGCAACCTGCAAGGTCTGCAATGCATTGGTACCGGCGTTCACCGAGAGCAGATAAATGGATCCCGGGACCCCAATCGGCGGAATGATCTGAGACTCATCAGGCCACGGGAAATCCGCCTGATTCCAGTCTCGATCCCCATCCATACGCTGGCTGCCATCATTATAGGTGGTGATCAGGACATGCGGTCGCCTATACATCGGGAACCGGTTTTCATAGCGAAAATCCGGGGGATACTGGATCCTCCCCTGACCCGGCAGGGGCGGACTGTCGACTGTCGCAATGGATAGCGATGAAACCTCAGGGAAGCCGCCCTTTGTGGGATGGGCAACCGGTTGCGCCGTGAACCCGGGATTCTGATAGTCCCCATTGTGAAGATACAGGACCACCTGGTCATCATATTCTGTCGGACCGCTGTTACCCCCGTGCCATGCGACAACGAGATCAGGATACGGGTCATTGTTATCGGTGATGATCGTATCATCATCCGGGTCCTCCGTGACCCCCTGATTTTCAGGATCAAGGATCAGACCCGATGCGATATCCACAGGCACAAGGCCCGGAGAGATCGGGGCATCATCGACAAGGTGGGACACGTAGTTGACCTCGATATCGGCCAGTGCATCAAAGTAGACGTCATATTGTGATGCATCCTCTCCGGGTTGCCAGCGAAGGGTTCTCCCGCCCCCGGCCGAGACACCGCTAGCCGTGGACAGGCCAAACGCGGAACGCACGTCCGTGTTTTCCGACGTGTTATTGACGCTGACTCCTTCCAACAGGTCATAAACATCACGAATGAATGCAGAATCAACATCATCTCCGGTCCCCAGGATTCCATCATTACCGACACCCGCGATGTTCTCGTCAATTAACCCGCCCGCATCCATGACACATCGACTGTTATTGCCATTTTCCGTGTGCCAGTTCCCGATGTAATGCCCGATTTCGTGCGCACCGGTTGTCCCGACCACAAGGCCGATCGCGTCGATCAGGCTGAAGTTGCCAGCTCGGGCAATCGAGTTCACGGAATTGGGATCCGGAGGAGCGGCGCTGAGCATGTCAAGCAGCACAACAGCTGTATCCTCACCGCCATAATTGCCCGGGTCAATAAACTCAGAGATCCCGATGGTGTCAATCTCGATTTCCTCTACAGTCCCGCCAAAGATGACCCGGCTGACGTTTGGATCACCAAATGGATCCTCATGATCCCGGCTGTTCAGAAACTCGATATCGAAATGACCATTGATCCCGTCAACATCACGGTCGCCGTTGAGTGATTCAAGACGCAGGTCCGTGAAATTCTCCTCAAGTCCGGCGATGATCGCATCAATGACTGAATCTTCATCTTCAGCCGTGAGGCCCCAAGCCCCAAGAAACGCCGACAAAGGTGAAAGCACCGCCACTTCACTTCCCACCCCGAACATGTCAAGGGCGTTGATGGTTTCTCCATCAAAATCCAGGAACACCTTCTGTGCAGCAGGCAACCCTTTCGATTGAAATCCCGGGCGACGCAACCTGGCCCTGAGGGTATAATTACCGGAACTTCCGCCCTGGAATGCGCTGACCTTCAGCCTGAATTCACCATCAACCGGAACGACGTAGCTGAATGCCGAATCCAGGAAACCCTCGCCTCCAGGAAGCGGGGACTCCGGTGGATACAGGGTAGCAATACCCTGATGGTCGTCATTGCTAACCTGTTCGGTGCCAAATTCATTGGTAAGCGCAAGGACAGGATCCAGTCGGGCATCCCCAATGCACGCCACACCCAGAACATCACCCCTGGAGAGATTGATGGCATAGTAATCAACATCAGCGGCGCCCTCGATCCGGCCCGTGATATCGACATCCCGGTCTCCGGCCAAATCAAATGTCAATGGCAGAAAGGGTGCACTAGAAGGGTCATCGTTCGGTTCCACCTCATCAACCGGAATCAGGGATGATGAAACAACTACACCGGACTTCTTTTTACCCTTTGGATATTGGCACCAATGCCCCTGAGTCGCGCCCCCGAAACCCGGAATCAGGGGATGAGAATCCAATTTCCAGGGTGCTGGGTGTCCAATGCCGGATGCATTAAAAATGATCCTGTCGGACTGGTCCAACGGCCTCGATTGCCTGGACTGAATTGTGTTGAAGGGATTGGTATCGAATATCGCAACATTGATACTGTCTGTCGGAGGCACCAGTTCCTGCGCAATGCCCGGAGACACTGCCGAAACCTCAAACGTGGAATCAAGGACAAATATGTTGTTATCCTCATTGCCCTCATCGATGGCATTGTTTGAGTCAACAATAATCCCAAGGTAATACACACCCGGCTCCAGTTCCTGATTACGGTCCGCGCCCAGCTGATTGGTGCTGATGACAACTGCAGTGCCATTGGACTCGAAATTGTTGATCGACTCACTCGCATCAATGCCGAGAATGTAATAATCACGCAACAGCACATCATTCCCATCACCCGTGATCACCTGGTCAGGACTTGCATAGAAACTGTTCAATGATATGGGCGCCGCTGACCCCCCCACATTAAGCCATATGACCTCGGTGCTGAAACCCTCACCGACGAGAAAATCAGGGTCCGTGATTCCGGCAGCACCGACCAGAAGATCCGGGAGTTCGGGATCAATGATAAACCGACAGTCAACACCGGATTCCGCGGTTACATCTAACCCATCCGTATTGTCTATATAGGTCGCCTGGATGGTATCCAATGCATCCACGCTCAGGAATCCACTTTCCGGAATCGGGACCGCACTCTGGTTGATCTCTATCGTTCCCGCATATATCCCGTTGTTCACCTCGGTTTCAAGTAACGTGACCGTCTCGCTGTCCCCCTTTGTCAGGCTGGATATGTTGACCTGAATATTTTCCCGGCCTCGATTGTCCAGATCTGTCAGCTGAACAGTCGCCCGATTGTTGGAGGTGCAGTCATATTCCGACCGATCAAAGGCAATTGACCCCTGTCCGCTCCGGTCGATTCCATTGAGAATCAACAGCGCATAATCCTGTTCTATATCAGCACCTGAACCAGGGACCCCATCATCGTTGAGCGATGCGGCCCTCACCGTCACGTCATAGGCAAAGCGTTCATGAGGCGGATTTAAGCGGATGGTTTCAAGATTGTTGACCGAATCCCTCTGGTTCAGATCCGAGGCCACAGACCGGCCTTCCACATATACATTTCCCCAATAGGCATTCAGTCCGTCATCTGCGACAAGGTCAAGATCGTTCACGAGCGTATCTGAGACAGCGGTTGAACCGGCCGGATCGGTCCACACCAAAGCAATCAGGAGCGGCTGGCCCGTATTTGGGATTTCGATGCGAAAAGTATGCTCCTCGCCATTGGATGTCAGGAGCTGCTGCTGATCGTAAAACTGCATATCGGCCTGGCGAGCTAGTATTGCCTCGACGCTCAGACGCCCCCACCCCTGATCTGGGTTTGGCAGAAAATCCATGATGCTATTGACAGGGGGATCATTCAAAAGCCCTCCCTGCATGTCGATGCCATTGACAACCAAAGATGCCTTGAGTAGGGCCGGCGATGCAGCATGACCGTGCCTGTCCTGGTAATACTGCATCAATAGTGCTGAAGCACCGGCAACAATAGTGGCCGCATGACTGGTGCCGGAACTCCAGGTGTAGGATG
>CAYYNQ010000016.1:0-51261 GCA_964473105.1 uncultured Candidatus Sumerlaeota bacterium
GGTGCAACCGGTGCAACCGGGCCGCAGGGTCCAACGGGTGCCGATGGCAATGATGGTGCCGATGGTGCAACCGGTGCAACCGGGCCGCAAGGGCCGATGGGCATACAAGGCGAGACGGGTCCACAAGGCGAAACAGGGCCACAGGGTCTTCCTGGCGACGCCAGTGGAATTTCCGACATGGCGACATCGATCTCAGCAAACACGATGAATATAGCAGCATTGAATGCTTCGACGTTTATAAAAGGCTCTGCACCGGCCTATGTCGTCGTGGAGATAACCGACAATGCCGCGACCAACGGGACAAACCTAATTGCTGCCTACGCAACGGCTAAGGTCCTGACCCCACACGGTCAGGCTCTGGGGGCAGACAACCGTGCGGTCGTGCTTGTTCCGCCGGGAAAGTATGACCTCGGGACGGGGCAACTGCAGATGGATACGGAGTTTGTGGATGTGGCCGGGCTTTCCACCTTGCGTGAGAACCAGCACATATACGGAACATCCAATGGCAATGGAACGGGCGTGCTGAGACAAACGGCGGATGATGTGAAGATAGAGAACCTGTTTTTTGAATTAATGGACACAGGTCTTACTGTTAGCAACATTGATCAGGACCCGGCGGCCTATTTTCCGGACACGGCACTGGTCAGTACCGTTATTCGAAATTGTCTGTTCAAGGGTGATGATACCGTTCCGTTCTATGGTTATTCCACGCGTTTGGCAATAGATTACAGCGGCGTTTACGAGGACTGCACCGGGGGGGATAATTCCTTCGGCAGCTACGGTGGAACGGTGAGCGGTACATTCACCAACTGCACCGGGGGTGATTGGTCGTTCGGCCACGGCGGCACGGCGAGCGGCACGTTTACCAACTGCACCGGGGGGAGTTATTCCTTTGGTAACGGTAGCACGGCGAGCGGCACCTTTACCGACTGCACCGGGGGTGACTCTTCCTTCGGCGTTGCCGGCACGGCGAGCGGCACCTTTACCGACTGCATCGGGGGAGACTTTTCCTTCGGCAGAGGCGGCACGGCGAACGGAGGAAAGTTCTATTTCTGCTCCGGCGGATCATCGAGTTTCACAACAAGCGGCAGCCCCACGGTCGTCCATTGCATCCAAGACGGCGTCCCCTATCCGTAAGGGGTGATGCCGGGTGATGACCTGATCCCCTGAAACGCGCCCAGAGTTTATGCGATGAAGATAGATAGATATTTCTCCGAGTTGTATGCTTTTTTAAGCAAGATCGCCCTTTCTGGATTAATCATTTTGATGGATCAAGGCGAATCCATTTCCACCCCTCTGCAGTGTTCAAAACGGCGCTTATATGCCCTTAATGATGCTATAAGTCCTTTATTTTCAATAGATATTCTTATGTCCTGCGTTCGCAATGCGGAGGTCAGGAGTTCGATCCTCCTCAGGTCCACCATTGATCATCACTGAAAACAATCAACTTAACAGTCTTCCATGAATCCGCCTTCAGGTACGTTCCTTCGACGTTTGGGCTGAATACCAGCTATATTCTTGGCAAATATTCCTGGCATTTTATTCCCCGGTTACATTCGTGATCGGGGAATAAAATCTTCCGCTGCTTCCGTGTTTTCACGATTTCACTGCATGTCCCCAGCGATAAACGGTAAGTGCACCGAATTCCCGGATGAACAACTCGTTGCCGCTGACTGCCAGATGCGCCCACGTCTCGGCGTCACTGACTTTTACCTGGTCAATCAACTCGAACTTTTCCGGGTTCGCCCGGATCAACAGCAAACTACCATTGGCATCCAGAGCCAGGATACGGTCGCCTTGGGTCACAAGGCTCCAGTATTTTCCAAAACGTTTAGAGGTCCAGATCCGTTCCCCGGTTTCTAGGTTGATACAGGTAAACCGCTGGCTCTGAAGGTGTAGGTAGGCGTGTCCGCCAATTAACACGGGCGTGGACATGTAACCCTGGGCCCTGGTTTTCCACGTTTCCGCGACCCGAAACTCATCGTCAACCCCGGATATTTCGTATAACCAAGACCTGTTTCGATAACTGCTCGTGAAAATGGCATCTCCGTAGACTAGGGGTGTCAGGATGTTCATCCCGCGGAAAGCCGGGACCTTCTGCGTCCACAGTACCTGCCCGCCCTCGATATCAACCCCGGCCAGCTTCTCACGGGTCTGTACAACGAGTTGACGTTTGCCGGCCAGCTCAGCAATCATCGGCGATGAGAATGCCGAACCATGCATGCCGCCACTGTCCTCCAGCGAGCGCCAGATTACTTCCCCCGATTTTTTGTTGAGCCTGACCACCGAGGCGCCGGCCTGTACGAAGACCGCGTCGCCATCCACCAGCGGGGAGGAAACAAAACCAAACGCCGGCAAGGGTGTATTCAGCTGCCGGACAAAGTCAACACGCCACTTCTCATTCCCGAACTCAGCGTCGAGACAGACCAGCACGTCGCGGATGCCGGCCACATACAGGCTTTCCCCGTCGTATGCCGGCGTCGAGCGAATCCAGCTGCCGTTCGATGCCGCAAAAAACGGGACCGTCATCGACCCATTCCATTCCGCACGCCAGCGTTCCTGACCGGTTGCCCGATCAAGAGCATAAACAACTTCTGTTTCCCGGTTCTTTGTCTCCGTTGTAAAAACCAGTTCGCGTGTCACGATCGGGCCGGAATAACTTGGCTCGAGCGGGATGCGCCAGATTTTCTCGAGTGATTCTTGATTGAGCCGTTCCGGCCATTCGGGTCCGGCGACCTGTCCATTCCGGTCTGGACCACGCCACTGCGGCCAGTCCAGACTGGTCGTTGGAATGTCCACCTTGTTGTCCGCTCGGATAACCGGCGACAGGAATGTCACCAGTGCCAATGCAAGCATAAACATGCCGTGTATCATCATTTGCGTTCACCAACTGTTGGGGCTGCCATGTCGGTCAGGAGATCAGGTCACTGGTCCGTCGGGGGGCAATCATTACCACCAGGAGAAATTCTCGTCGGAGACGAAGTGCCTCTTCTTTTTATAAAGCGTCTCTCCGCCGCGGTAATGGTCGCGCAGATAAAAAGGAAATCAACAAACATGAAGTTATACTTTTTCATAATCTCCATCCTGGCCACTGCAACATCATAGGGGCCATCAGTATAAATGGGTGAAACCGCCGACATCATAATAGATGATATTCCCATTGCTGATTGCGCCGTTGGTCGGGTCATAGGGCCCGATCGGCCCGCCGGCATTGGGAATTCCCTGGCTTTCCCACGTCAGGTTCGGCCCACAGCTTTCAAAGATATATTTATAACGTGTTGACCGGTTCAGGTCGCCGACGGGCTGGTGGGCGACTAATGGCTCATATTGTTTGGGTGTAAGGGACATGTGGATCGCCCATTCACTGTCCTGGGTGGCGTTGCGATATTGGAAAATAAATTCGTTCAGATCCGAGTTGAAGGGATCAAAGGGGACGGCGCTCAGGTATGAGACAGGGGTTGTCAACAGAGACCCGAAAAGTCTCCTGTCGACGAACGGCGGAGGGGGGTAGGGGGAGATCATCAGCCAGTTCCCGTATAAATAGGGCCACCCGAGATTCGAGATATCCTCGGAGATCGGGACCTCATGATTATCCATCCGGTAAATCTCGACCGCATTGGCGATGGTCCGCATTTGCGCGACACATTTCGCGACCTTGGCACGGGTCTGGGCCTGCAGTAAATTGGGCACCGCGATCGCCGCAAGGATCGCGATGATCGCCACGACGATCAAAAGTTCAATCAGTGTAAATGCCTTCCTGAACATTTATGTTACCTCCATGTGGTGGCAGGCCGCAGAATCACGGGCAGGTCATAACGTGAAAGTCCTGCTATCCGCCCCCATGATACAATAGGCCTGATCATCGGGGCCAGACGTAACTCAGGGTTTTGCGATCTGTTTCTCAAGCGCCGTGAGGCGTTTCATTAGGGCGTCGACCTGTGCTTCATTTCGGGTCTGCTGTGCAGCAAGCCTGGTTTCGAGGCTCCGCGTTACCCAGCCAATGGACCTGTTTATGTCCAGGCCTGATGTCGCTACTTCTGCGGGTTGATGGGATGATCCCCGGGTGGTTTTCCCTCCAGATTGATCAAGGGCAGGAAAATCCGGGAAGCCCTTGACCGCGTGTGGTAAACCATTTCGGTGGAAATCATGGATCGAGTTCCGGCAGGACCCTCACCCGTGTGAAGATTACGGTCATAGACGGGGAAATTACTTCCCGCAATCTGCACGGAAAGTTTGTGCCCGGGGTCGATGCGTGCCGCGCAGTGGCCGAGGTCAACATGGATCTGGTATATCCTTCCGGGCTCCATGGGTGAGAGGTGAAGTTCGGAGTCCCTTGCGCTCCCGCGCAGGACCCCGGTTGCCAGGGGATGTGCAAATCCGTCGGGATGCGTATCGATGACCCTGACCACCCAGTCTGCATCCGGTGTATCCGCTGAAACATACAGTTGTGCATGCAGTGCCCCGGCAAAGGCAAGAGGTTCATCCAGGGGTTCAGTGGAATAGACCAGCACGTCGTCACGGTCCTGCGCAATCTGCTGGTCGAATGGCCCGAACCGGTGGAGATATTCCCTGCCATGGGCCGGGGCCGCCAATACGGGGTTGTCCGGGTCGGAAATAAACTGGTCCGTAGGTTGACGGGTCCGGGGGGGTGCATGCTTCAGGCTCCCGTCCCCTTCCCGGGTGTTGGCGTTACCGCCTGAATGCAGATAGAGTGGTGTCAGGGTTGATTCGGGAGGTGGCCAGTCGGCAGCTGTGTGCCAGGTATTGGAGCCCATCATGAAGTAACGGACCCGGGGGTAGGGTAGGTCCGGGTCAATAATACCCTTCATGAAACGGTCAAACCACGCGAGGTTCTCCCCCAGCTCATCAAGTGCCGCTGATTTACCGAAGCTCACGTCCTCCACCTGGGTGACAGCGGGCCCGCCGTGGTCCCATGGGCCGAGGATCAGCTGTTGATTATCGCGCGAGAAGGAGGTTGCCGATCTTCCCCGCATTCGCTGGAAGTTCCTGACCGTTTCGCGAAGGAAAAAATCATAGTAGCCGACGAAGTGCTGTGCGGGAAAATTCATCTGCTCAACGTGAAGGGATGCATCCGTTCCCCTCCAGAACCCGTTCGGCCTGTTGTGCCTGATCAGGCTCATCCGCCATGGGGCGGGTCGCCCGACAGCCTGGTCCAGTTCTGTAATCGGAAGATGAAACAACCACTTTTCCCAGTCCTGGGGTTTCTCCGGGTCCGGCGGGGGATTGAGCAGGTTGCCGTTGAACCCTTCCCGACCCAGTGCGAGCAGATACGTGCCGCCCAGATAAATATTATAATAGAAATTCATGGCGGAGCCGGATGCGGACAATGCGTCCAGGGGCGTTCCCTCGGCGGCCGCCAGCCATTGTACACCACCCATGTAGGAACCACCCCATGTCCCGACCCTTCCATTGCACCAGTCCTGTTCCCGGATCCATTCGACCGCATCGAAACCGTCACGTCCCTCCCCCCAATAAAGGCTGAACTCGCCGCCGGAACCATGCCGACCTCGGCAGTCCTGGGTGATCGCAATATATCCGGTCCCGGCAATCCGTCGTGCATGGGGCTCGAAATACTCCTGGTCGTAGGGGGTGCGGAGCATGAGTACAGGCATCGGGCCGGGAATCCCGGAGTCACGGTAAAGGTTGGTTTCAAGCATCACCCCATCCCGCATCGGGACGGGTACGCTCTGTCTGCTTATCTCATTCTGGCCGGAGGCATGGAGCATCAACGGGGATAACATGAGACCCAAAACCCGGGATAAAGGCGTCAGACATTTCATTTCAACAGGTTCCCTGACTGGGGGGAAGAGGGATGGTTGTATTGCAGGGGCCGGGGGGGGGTCATGGATACCCTTGGATCCCCACGGCAGTCAACACGGATGGATCTATCGAGGGCCAGGAGCATGAAGATCCCGTGACCCATGCATTTGAGAACCTGGTGAGAAGGAATTGCGGTTGAACAGTCTTGACCAGGATGGGGAAACACTTCTCTTCTCCGGGATTTATCGCATCTAGGTTGTTGCCGCGGATAACAAAGTGCCGCCATCACTCTGGTTAAGCCTGGACTGAAGGACCGGGCGTAACAGCCTGGAATCCCTTCGATCCGCCTTATGACCCGACCGCCAACGGAACCATCAGCAACGGAAACCTGTACTGGGTCGACATCTTCGGCAAGGGCCCGCCATTTCAGGCCGACCATTCAATTTTGAACCTGTATGATTTGAAATGGTGGAGGTAAGCGGGCTTGAACCGCTGACCTCTTGACTGCCAGTCAAGCGCTCTCCCAGCTGAGCTATACCCCCACATTAAACAAAACCGAGAACAACCCACGAGGCCCGGTGAACAGGACCCTCGCAAGGTGTCAACGGGCCAACCGAATTACAAGCTGATATTCAGGCAAAAACCGCCGGGAATGTCAATTTTGGAATTGGGTCGTCAGGTTGCCTGAATTACCCCGGGGTGGCCCCATGCGGCTCCCTTCGGGCATGACAACTCAGGATCCGTACAGCTTTCCTGGTTGTGGATGGTCCCGGAAATCACACCTTGGCCGTCCAGTCTCAGGTTGGGTGGACTTCCGGCCTTGAGGAAGAGGTCCGAGGAGCCGCGTTCCACCATTTCCATGAGGAGATCTTCCAGCTTGATCATGCCGTCTCAGGCCCTGCCGATGCTGTAGTATTCAAATCCAAACTGTTTCATGCGTGTTGGCTCGTAGATGTTTCTTCCGTCGTAAATGACCGTCCCGGCCATGGCGTCCCTGATCTTTTCCAAGTTGAGGAACTTGAACTCGTTCCACTCCGTCACGATAACCAGGGCATCAACCCCCTGTGCCGCCGCATACGCGCCATCCACGGTCTCCAGTTCGGGGATGATCTCTTTGGCTTCATCCATCGCAACCGGGTCGTAGGCCTTCACCCTTGCGCCCCGCTCCAGCAGGTAGCGGAGGATCTCCAGGCTCTTTGCTTCTCGGAGGTCGTCGGTGTTCGGCTTGAATGCAAGGCCGAGAACCCCAATTTCCCGTCCCTCCAGAGACACGAACCGTTCCTCGATCTTGTTACAGAACCTGCCGATCCGGTCATCATTGACCTGAACCACCGCACGCAGGATCTTATTATCTACATCGAACTTTTGGGAGGTGTGGATTAGCGATAACGTGTCTTTCGGGAAACAGGATCCGCCATAACCCAGCCCGGCCTGCAGAAAGGCCGGACCGATCCGCTTGTCATAACCCATTCCCTTGGCGACCTGGACAACATCGGCATCCACCTGTTCACAGAGGTTTGCAATGTTGTTAATAAAGGAGATTTTTGTTGCAAGGAAGGCATTGGAGGCATATTTGATCATCTCGGCGCTGGCAACATCCGTAATCAGCATGGGACATTCGAGGCCTGCATATAAATCAAGAAGTTTCAGTGCTACAGATCGTTTTGGGGCGCCGATTACGATGCGGTCCGGGACCAGGGTGTCCTGAATGGCCGATCCCTCACGCAGAAACTCGGGGTTGGATACCACATCGAAGTCCAATTTCTGCCTCAGGTTCTTCTGGATGACGTTACGGACAAAAAGGCCCGTCCCGACCGGAACGGTCGATTTATTGACGATGACCCGATAGGAATTCATGGCCCGGGCAATCTCTGAGGCGGCGCCCTCAACCTGGCTCAAATCGGTAGACCCGTCATCGCTTGGCGGTGTGCCGACTGCGATGAAGATGACTTCGCTGGCATCAACGGCATCCCGGATGTTCCCCGTAAACGAGAGGCGTTCATCCTGGATATTCCTTTCCAGCATTTCCTGCAGGCCGGGTTCGTAGATCGTCGGGGTTCCCCCGCTCAGCTTTTCCACCTTTGCGGGGTCTTTATCGACACAGATCACGTCGTTTCCGAGGTCGGCAAAGACCACCCCCGTGACAAGACCGACGTAACCGGTTCCGATGACGGCAACATTCATGATCATGCTCCATGTGTGATTCAAGGCATTCCGGTATCTGTTTATTCAGGTCAAAAACAGACCGATTCTCATCGTAAGTTGAGCAGTTTTAAGCTTGCAGGTCAAGCCCCAGTTTCCGCAATTCCATGGCATATCCAGCCCCCCTCTGTTTTTACGGGTGGGTTTAACCGGCATGCAAATCCTGGTCACATCGTATCGGGTTCTTCAAGGACTGTCAGGAGCCGGCGTGCGAGGTGAGTGGCGAAGACCTCATGGGCATCCGTGTTGTAGTGAGGTCTGTCCTTCTCCGAGACCGACCATGCTTCGTGGGCGGTCCGGCCGGGATATCCGGACTTCAATGAGCCCAGCATATCTTCAGTCAGGTCGATCCATTCGAGATTCACATCTTCGCAGATTTTTGCGATGCCGCTGCGTATCCAGTCACTGGCCGCGGCATTCCGTTTCAGGATTTCAAGGCCCCCCAGGCCGGGCATGAAAACAAGAACGGGTCTGGCACCGTATTGACCGGCGGTGCGGACGAAATCGCGGATCGCGTCAAGGTTGGCCACGGGATGATCGCGGTAGGCCCTTTCAACAACCTCGGATTTGAGGTCAAAATCCGTGCTGATGAACATCAGCCAGCGCCAGAGGACGGAATAATCCATCAGCCTGCGGTTCAGTCTTGTCCGCTTGCCCAGGAAATGCTCGATATAATCCGCTTCCCAGAGGCAGTTCCATTGCAGCCTGTATTGCCCGTTTTTACCGAAGGTGTTCCGTCCCCACATCCCTATCAGGTCCTGGCCGTAGTATGCCATCAGCCAAAGGTCGGGCCTGACCCGTTGTGCGAGCTCGGCTGCGTGGGCCGTCTGCTGCCAGGTATTATGACCAATGACCCCGCCGTTCATGACCGTGAAACGACGGGGGCTGTCATCCAGGATGTCCAGTTTTTGTTGCAACTGCTTGGGCCAGGTCTTTGAAAGGTCCCTGATCCCGACGCCTTCGGTCTGGCTACAGCCGATTGCCAGTATTTTCACTGAATCGCCCGATTCCGTTTTGCTGGGTTCAGGGTCATGCATCCCATATGAATTTGTCATGAAGAGGTTGGTGTGAATTCCGTCCTTGTGTTTTCTCTCGACAGGAGGGTAGGCCGGGGCCTGATGATAGCCACACGCATCGGAGGTGACGAAGAAACCGTCCGGATATGTTGCCATATACGGGAACTTGACGGGAAAGATGATCCGGATCGCGATCTCGGCGATCAGGATCGCGGTCACTAGCCCGGCCGAGACCGCGCCGGTTCGAAAAAGGACGGCGCTTTCCTTCATCATGCGTGTTTTGGCGGAGTTCATGAAGCGGGACAGGCCGGTTTCGGTGAATCTTGATTCATATGATCATTCCTCGTGTCGGTTGGGCACCCAGGGATAATCCAGCTGACGAGCGAGGTCACGGAAGTCGGGAATCTCGATCCTGAACAATTCGGACAGGGAGTGCAGGTGTTCTGCCAGATTCTCCGGCCTGTCCGGTTGCATGCCGTGGGCAAGTATGGACATTGAACGGGCCTGGATGAAATGATCAAGTTCCCTGTTTTCATGATAGGCCCGCCCGATGGGCGCCTCAAGGATGTTGAGGAGATCAAATGCCTTCCTCAGCCCGATCTTGACAACACCATCATCGATGGATCGCAGTGCCTCGAATGAGACCCGGTCGCGCGGGGGGATTCTTCGTGTATCGACCTGGTTCGTGTCGATTCCGTAATCGCGTCCCAGGATCCACTGCGCAAACATTTCCAAGGCCCGGTACATGCGGCTTACGGCATCGGATATTCTGCCAAGGTCAACACGACGGTGGGCGTTGTTCAGGACATCGGCTATGGTGTATGGCCCGGGTTGTCCCCGCCTCAATTCCCCGATCAGATTCTTAACCGCCTCGAACCGTCGGTCGGGAAGGCGGAAGGACTTCAGGTCTTCGTGGACGAACTGGACCGTGGCATAAAGGTCGCGGAATCTCACGGGGTCGAAGTTGTCCCAAGCCTCGTATGCGAGTGACAGCCGCTTTAATGACCTGAAAAGCTCGTGGTCCTGCCTTGTCAAAAGTTCGGTGTCGAGACGCTCAAGGGTATCGTGTGCCGTCCGGAAATGACCCTCAAGCATCATCCTGCGTCCCCGGAGAAGTTCCTGATATGAGAACACGGCGCCGGGCCGTGTCGAGAGGATTCGGTGCCTGGGCATGCGGTTCCCCTCGCCGATGGCGTTCATTCCCGTGATATACCTCAATTCATGGATCCGGTTGTAAACGGCGCTCAATACCGTCCCTGAGCCCATGACCTTGGTCCCGGCGGTATAATTGATCGCGATTTGCTCAGAGTTGTATCCCTTCATGGCCAGGCGTCGTATCAGCAGGTTGATCTTCAGGAAAATCTCATCGAGGTTGGTGGCATTTTCAAGCTCGACAATTTCAGACCGGCCTTGATCCAGCCCGGTCCGCCCGATCATCCGCCGAGCATTCGGGAGACTTTGGGTCGATGCAATCAGCGCAAGATACTCGGGCTCGACAGCCCGCAAATCCAGGATCAGCGCGTCAAGTACATCGCCGCCCTGGTCACCCGGGAGACCGATCGTCATGATTAATGCTTTAGCCTGGGGTTCCATGGTTTATCCAGTCAGGCTGACCCTCGCGTGTTTCGGTTGATGGCGATTGGAATTTGCCGGACCCGTTTCGTTTCCGGGGCAGACATGTTGGGATTCATCGGGATTAAAATCAAGCCGAATCACGGGGATGGTTCGCGATTACGGAATGGATTTAATGATTGATGACACCTGTCAGGATATGATTTTATGGAGGTTAGTTCCAAATGTCTGGCATGACGACACGAAATGATGATGAAAGATGAGGTGAAGAATGAAGATCGCCTTTCTCGGCATGGGGATCATGGGGTCATCCATGGCAGCAAACTGCCTCAAGGCAGGGCATGAGCTGACTGTTTTCAACCGGACTCCCTCAAAATGCGAACCGTTGGCTGCGATGGGAGCGACCGTGGCCTCAACGCCCTCGGAAGCTTCCCGGGGCTGCGAGGCGGTCCTGATGTGTGTCTCGGACACCCCGGATGTGGAGGCTGTAATCTTCGGGCCCGATGGAGTGGTCGAGGGTATCGGGGGCGGGTCATCCGGTGAAGTGGACCGGCCTGTGCTTGTCGTCGATCATTCAACGATCTCAGCCACGAGTACGGAAGAATTTTCCGGGAGGCTGGAGGAATCGGCCAACGCGTTGCTACTGGATGCCCCGGTCAGCGGTGGTGACAAGGGTGCCCGGGAGGGGACCCTGTCGATCATGTGTGGGGGATCCGAAGCGGCTTTTGAAAGGGCACAGCCTCTGCTCGAGGCGATGGGGAGGAACATTGTCCATGTCGGGACAAGGAGTGGCGATGGACAGCGCACCAAGATGATCAATCAACTTCTCTGTGCGGTGAATTGCGTGGCAACAACCGAGGCCATGCGTTTGGGGGAACACATGGGTATTGACATGCAGAAGGTTCTCCAGGCCGTCACCCAGGGGGCGGGTGGATCGTGGTCGCTGAGTAACCTGGGCCCAAGATTTCTTGAGCGTGACTTTGAGCCGGGGTTTCGCCTGAAACACCTGATGAAGGATGTGGAGTTCTGCCTTGAGGCCATCCATGGCCCGGGCCCATCGGGGAAACAGCCTGAATTTCCCGGCTTAAACCTTGCCCACTCCATCATTGTTCAATCCGTCGAGGCCGGAAACGGGGATGACAACATCCACGGCATGGCCAAAATCTATCCGGGCTGACCATCATGACGGTTCAAAGCCAGCTCCAGCTGAATCTGGTTGATCCGGCACCGGGTCGACGTGTCCGCAGCGATGTGATCCTGGGCGGGCGGTTGACGATTCTTACCCCCAAGGGACTTCAGGGGGGATACCGGATGCTCCTTGAATCCGCCACCGGGGTAAAGGCCGGGCATATCCTGACCGTGAGTTGCCCGACCCCGATCCCCGCGCTTGGACTGGCCCTGTTGAAACCCGAGTCAACAATCACTTGCTTTCACCACGATCTCTATCATACGGACATTTCCCGTCGCCTAGCTGAAAAGCACGGCATGGATTCGGTCAGACATCAATGCGATTCGACGCTCGCGGGTCTGCTGCGACCTCCGGATCTGGTCATCTCCTACAACTCTGCAGGAAGCGAGAAGGGCATCACTTTGGAGTGGTTTCGCCAGGCGCTGCTCCACCTGGCTCCGGGGGGCAGGCTCCTGGTGGCGACCCCAAACAAGACGGACCGCTGGATCCGGAAACAAATCCAAACGATTTTCGGCGATGTCTCCATCCTCGAGCATTCGCGACACGGAAATGTCTACTGCGGAAAAAAAGGGAAACTCGCGGACAGCGACAGGGAGAACCTCGAGGCGAAAAGCTTTTATGTGAGGCAGGTCGAGGTTGTACATTACTCACGGAAACTGGTTTTCGACACATGTTACGGGGTGCCTAATGGCGAGGCCCTAGACGAGGGAAGCCGTGCGTTGCTTGAGACCATGAAACCGGAAAAACCCCTGGCGCGGATGCTTGACCTGGGCTGTGGATGGGGCGGGGCGTCGATTCTCGCGGCCCAGATTCATGGGGCGGGCCAGATGACCCTGATCGAGTCAGGTGCCCGGGCGATCTTGATGGCCCGGCGTAATGTCGAACGGCACGGATTGTCAGGCTGCACGTCCTTCAGGCATGAAGCCAACTGCGAGAGTATCCTAGATTCAGGGGGTGAGGAGGGGCTTTATGATGCGGTCATTTCGAACCCGCCCCACGCAGCTGATCGCCGTATTGCGGACCTGTTCGTTCGCGCCTCATACAAGGCGCTGAAGACCGGCGGGCAGGCGTGGATGGTCTGCAAGGCGGATTCGGGGTTGCATGAGAAAATTTCTGCCGTCTACGGCCGGGTCGATGTCCTGTTACGCCGCGGTTGCAGGGTATACACGGCCACGAAGAAATGAAGGGGAAGACGCGTGTCTTTAACCGGGTGGTCTTGGCCCGACCGGTTCGGGGGCGACGCGGATTACTCCATGAATTCGATGAGTTTTTTTCGGCGGCTTGGGTGGCGTAGCTTGTTCAGGGCCTTGGTCTCTATCTGCCGGACCCTTTCACGGGTCACGTTGAAGATAGTGCCGACCTCCTCTAGCGTGCGGGGGAAGTCGTTCCCGCCGATGCCGAAACGCAGTCGCAGGACCTTTTCCTCCCGATCGGTGAGCGTGTGAAGGACCTTCTCGATTTTTTCCTGCATCAGCCGGTAGGCTGTCGCCATGACGGGGCTCGTTGCATCCTGATCCTCGATGAAATCGCCGAAATGGCTGTCGCCATCCTCACCGATCGGCGTCTCAAGGCTGATCGGCTGCTGCGCAATCTTGAACACCCGGCGGATCTTGTCGACAGGCATTTCCATCTTGACCGCGATTTCCTCGGGGGTGGGTTCACGGCCGTACTCCTGCACCAGGAACCGGCTGACGCGACTCAGCTTGTTGATCGTTTCAATCATGTGGACCGGGATCCGGATTGTCCGTGCCTGGTCGGCGATGGCACGGGTGACGGCCTGACGAATCCACCATGTCGCATAGGTCGAGAACTTGTAGCCCCGTTGGTATTCGAACTTGTCGACCGCACGCATCAGGCCGATATTGCCCTCCTGGATCAGGTCGAGAAACTGCAGTCCGCGGTTTGTATATTTCTTGGCGATCGAGACGACAAGGCGCAGGTTGGCCTCGACGACCTGCATCTTCGCCTCGTGGGCCTCCTTTTCCCCGACATTGATCTCACGGATGGTCTCCCGTAGTTCCTCATAGCTGTTGCCTACCTCCTTCTCCATGCGCTTGATCATTTTCTGCGCGTTGCGGACCTGCTTGTCCATCCGGATGAAATCGTCGAGCTTGAAACCATACTTCTTGTCGAGGGAACGCGCCTCGGGGGAATTCCGCTTGGTCCGCTTCACGATCCGGCGCAGTTCCTCCTCGCTGAGGGCAGTCTTGAGGATGACCGACCGGATCTCGTGGTTTGCATTGTCTATGCGGATGAAAACCGCACGGATTTTCGCGGCGATCTGCTCGATGATGTTGTAGTTGAGATCGATCCCGAGCAGCTTGTTGTAAATCTTTTCGCGGTTCTCAACCACCCGTGCCTCGATGGGTTCCGGGTCCTCGCCCGTGAAGGAGACATCGTCGATCCGATCAAGGTCGAGATCAATCCTTTCATAGAGCGAGTTGACCTCGTCCAACTGGCTGCATGTCTTGGTGATGACCTTGTTTTTCTCGTCGAGGTTGGTCTCGTCGATGTTGGCCCGCAGCAGGTCGTTGAGGTTGATCTGAAGGTTCTCGACCCGGTAGCGAATTTGCCGGATTTCATCGGCTGTTACCGATGCCTGGGCGATCGCCTTGGTGATCATGTGCCGACCATGCTCGATCTGCTTGGCCAGTGTCACCTCCTCTTCCCGGGTCAGCAGGGGAACCTTGCCCATTTCCATGAGGTAAAGCCGAACGGGGTCATCGATCTTGGCTTCCTCTGCGTCGGCGGACTGCTGGTCATCGCGTAGCCTGCCGGAATTGCCCCTGCCTTCGGGTGTTGAATTCTTGCCATTGTCCCGCTCGGTCTTGCCTGCGGAATCATCGTGTACGCTCACCTTCATCGAGGCCAGCTTTTCGAACATTTCCTCCAGTTCGGCGGTGGTGTGATTCGGAGGCAGCAGTTCGGAAATTTCGCCGAAGGTTAGGTTTTTCTTCTTCCTGCCCAACTCGATGATTTTTTCAAACTGCATGGCCTTGGCAACTTTTTTTGCGGCCGGCATGGCCTTGGCAACTTTTTTTGTGGCCGGCATGGAAGTTCCACCTTTTCAGGGTTCTGACAGATTCCAACACTGGGTGTTAAACAGGATGGGGTCGGGCAATGCCCTCAGGATACAGAGATAGTCAATGTATCATTTTCTGGTGTTGACTCCAACCAAAAAAACCCCCATCCGACGATTCCTGCCATGCAGCAGGCCCGGGATGGATTCCACCCTCAGGTTGGGTCGGGGGACTTCCCAAGGAATTGGTCGGTGTGTTTCAACTGGGCCATCGTCATTTCATGGATTTCATCAAGTTGATCACGACTTGTCGGGTCATGCGACAGGACCTGCATATCAAGTTTCAGTTCCCTTTTTCGCCGGCTCACGGCGTTTCTTTGCAATTTCAGGCATTGGAGGTTGAAGCCGCTTTGCATATGTTCCTTGAAATTGCTGACCTCGCCACCGAATCGTCGGTTACAGAGGAACATAATGCGACTTAACCATTCCTTTTCATCCGTTGTGTCGAATAATTCGAAAAGGTCCTCGGGTGCTTCCGCCCCTTCCCGGATATCACGTGTAATGGCATGAATCCTTTCAAATATGGACCTTAGGGTCGGATGTCGGAACCACCCAGACTCAATTCGGTCCAGCACATCAAATCGATCCAGATGGTTGAGCAGAATATAGAGCAAATTTTGTTCCGGGAGGGGTGCATCCGGGAGTTCATTACCGGATAATTCCACCTGTTCTTGTTGACCGGTCTTACTGTTCGTTGGCTCAAGTCGGCGCGGGCCTCGGCGTGACTTGTCTCGTCTCCTGAGTACTTCATCCAGAATGGAAGCCCTGATTCCGAAACGATCGGCAGTTCGTTTCAGGTAACCGTCCCTGATGATGGGATCCTGAATGGCCAGCAGGAGGGGGGCAATTTTACCGATGGTTTCCGCCTTTGCCTCGGGTGTAATCAGGCTGGAGTTCTCGGCGAGGTGACCTGCGAAATAATCGACGGTCGCGGGTGCCGATGACAAAAGGTCCCGCATTGCCTGGGTTCCCTTTGCCGAAAGGAAGGTGTCCGGGTCATGTTCCGTCGGCAGGACAGCGGCTCTGACATCCAACCCCTGCTTCAGGAGGAGTTCTGAGGCGCGCAGCATGGCCTTACGTCCCGCCTCGTCACCATCATACAGCAGGACGGCTTTCGGGCAGATGCGCTTGATCATGCGGGCCTGGCCCTCGGTCAGGGCGGTCCCCATGCCGGCAAGGACATTTCCCAGCCCACTACGGTGCATGGCAATCCAGTCCATGTAACCCTCGAGCAGGATCAATTCCTTCGATTCACGGATGGACTCCCTCGATTCGGAAAGTCCGTAAAGCAGTTCGCTTTTCCGAAAAACCGCCGTTTCAGCCGTGTTGATATATTTCGGCTTGTTGTCGTCGGACTCGATGGTCCTGCCCGCGAAGGCAACGACCTGACCCAGCCGGTCGGTGATCGGGAACATGATCCGGTCCCTGAACCGGTCAATATGTTGCCCCTTTTCCGTACGTGAGGCCAATCCGGCATCCGCCAGTGTCTCGGGTAGCCAGTTGCGCACCTTGGCAGCCCTGAGTATGACATCGAAGCCATCGGGCGCGTAGCCGATCCGGTAGGTCTGGATGTCCTGGCCGGACAACCCCCGCCCGGCAAGGTATTTCCTGGCCGCAGCCCCGCGGGGGTGGCTGCGCAGTTGCTCAGTGAAGAAATCACGTGCCCAGGTGTTGACCTCCCTCAGCAGGTCCTTTTTCTTCTGGTTCTCGTCCGTCCTGGTTTCAATGCCCTGGAATGAGGGAATTTCAAGGCCGAGTCGGCGGGCAAGCTGTTCAATGGCAGTCCTGAAATCGACCCGTTCAATCTCCTGGATGAAGTTGATGACGTCCCCGTGAACCCCGCAGCCGAAGCATTTATAGTAACCCAGTTCCGGATGAACATAAAAGGAGGGGGTTTTTTCGTTGTGGAACGGACACAGGCCCTTGAAATTGGACCCGCTGCGGATGAGGCCGGGCACGTGCTCGCGGACAACACCCTCGAGGTCCGTCTGGTCCTTGAGGTCCTGGATGAAGTTGCTGAATGAGAAGTTTTCCATCGTATCACGACAACCTTAGACACCGTGTTATTGAAGAGCAAATGAAACTGTCAACACGTTGTTATTTGCAGGCTCCCAGTTCGGGGTTGCCTGTCGTTGGTTGTTTCTATTTACTGGTTTAATGAATCCGGTTCCAGATGTCCCCCTCTATCTCCTGATCCTGATCTGTTCGGTTTGCGTTCTGATTATCGGGATCGGGAAAACCGGTTTTGGGGGGGCAATCGGGGTGGTCTGTGTGCCGCTTATGTCCCTGGTCATGTCGCCCATGCAGGCAGCGGGAATCCTGCTTCCAATTTTGATCGTGTGCGATTTTTTTGCGATCTGGCACTACCGCAGAATTTATGACCTCGGGAGCCTGAAGATCCTGATCCCCCCGGGGATTTTCGGCATCATTTGTGGCTCGATCCTGCTGTGGCTGGTGCACGACTCAATACTGCTTACGAAACGACTGCTGGAATTCATCATCGGGCTGATTGCCCTAGTCTTCATCCTTTACCAGGCGTTCAGCCCGGCACTTCTGCGGAACAGGTTCATGCAGGGGAAAGCGGAAAGCTGGGGCCGGATATTGGGCTGGACTGCGGGATTTGGGTCCACGCTGGCCCATGCCGGGGGCCCCCCGGTCACCATGTATCTTCTGGTCCGCAAAATGGATCGCCGGGTTTATGTCGGCACGATTGTCTGGGCTTTCACCATATTCAACCTGGTCAAGCTCATACCTTATGCAGCCTTTGGCATGTTGTCCCATGCCAACCTCATGATGAGCCTGTATTTCATGCCGTTGGTGCCCGTCGGGATTTATCTCGGTTTATACCTGAACCGGCGTGTGAGCCAGAAAGTTTTCTACTTTATCGTCTACCTGTTTCTTCTCCTTGTCAGCATGGAGTTGTTGACGGGTGGATGGCTGTTCGGGTTTATCATGAATTTGTCTGGTAAATCCTGACCGGCCTGCCTGTGTGATTGGGTGGGGGGAGTGCGGTTGTCTCGAATGCCGGGATGTCCTGTCCAGGCATGGTATCCGCCTGAAATTTGGCAGGGATTGGATGAAGATGGCTGGTCACGGCCCGGAAAAATCTGACCCGACAGGTGCATCACCCGGATATCCGGGCGCGAGTGTGTCGCGCGAGGGTGTTGTACATCGGAAAAGCAAGGGCTTTTACTGGGTCAAGCCCGCCGGCGCAGGTCGAGGCAGCAGGATCCTGTGCAGGATTTCGAATAGCCTCAGAAAGGACTTGGTGTTTTCAACCGCGGATGAAAGTTCCAGGAAACGCCGGGTTGATACCGTCCGGAAAATCAAGATGGTGGACCCGATTGCCGTGGGTGACCGGGTTCGCTTTCACGATGGTGACGGCAGACGGGGGAAGATCACCGGGATCCTGCCAAGGAAGAACAAGTTCAGCCGCCGGGCCGCGGGGAGACGTGAACTGGAACAGGTCGTGGTGTCGAACATTGACCAGGTCGTCCCGGTTTTTGCTGCATCACGCCCACGGCCATCCTGGGGGATGCTCGACCGTTATCTTGTCGATGCGGAGGCGTGTGGTCTTCCGTCACTGGTCTGCATCACGAAAAATGACATTGCCGATCGTGATGAGATCGAGCGTGTTCGGCGTGTTTATTCATCAATTGGTTACCCGGTTGTTGTCACCTCGGCGGTCAGCGGCGAGGGCATTGATGAGCTGAAATCCCGGCTTGGGGGGAAGCTCGTTGTCCTGACGGGAAAATCCGGTGTGGGGAAATCCTCGTTGATCAATGCGATGGAGCCGGGGCTGGACTTGAGGACCCAGGCTGTCCTGACAGGAAAGATTGGCAAGGGACGACACACGACGACACACATCGAGCTCCATGAGCTGGATTTCGGCGCAAATATCATCGACACTCCCGGGATTCGTGAACTGGGAATCTGGAATGAGGGTTGCAGGCGGATCGATGAATTGTTTCCAGAAATGCGGGTGCTTCGTGAGGGATGCGGTTATCAGGACTGCAAACATGTTGTTGAACCGAACTGTGCGGTCCTCAAGGCCCTAGAGAGCGGGGGGATTGACCCAAGCCGATACGAAAGCTACCTCCTGTTGATCGGTGAGTAGGGACGGGATAAGCGGCCTGGCGGAAACCGGCCGGGAATGTCCCGGAAGGGCATCCCCGCCGTGAAGACCTCGCGGTATGGGTCCATGAATCTCCGTGATCAATAACGCCGATTTCATGAAGGCTTGTGTTGTCGCCTCAGGTTATCCCGATCAAAAGATTAATGACGGTAATGAACAAAGCCTGAGGCGAAGTCATGCCCCGGCATTCATGTTTGGACATTTTGGGGGTGTTCAGGTAGGGTTCCAACGTTGGTTATGGTCCCCCCACCCCCTTACCCCCCCCGGCCAAGGGCATCCATGAAGGCCCCCGACTGGTCATGTTGAGCCGCAGGAAGCAGGAACCCCGACCGTGCCCGGTTATTTTGACCTGTTAAGCCAGTTTGAACAGTTTTTGCGTGTCGAGAGGAATCTGTCCGATCGTACGCGCCGTGCTTACATCTATGACCTGAACCGATTCCAGGAATATCTCGCCCGTGTCCATGGCAGGGTTGAACGGCCCGACCGGATCAATACCGATGCCATTCGTGAATACCTGAACTATCTGCAGCTTGACCTGGGTTACAAGAGTTCCACTTTGGCGCGGGTGATTTCCTCCATCCGCGGCTTCTTTGATTTCTGTGTTGATCGTGGGGCGATTGAAGTGTCGCCAGCTGCCCGGATCCATACCCCAAAACAACCCCGGAAGCTTCCAATTTATCTTGTACAACATGAACTGGCCAGTCTCCTGCAGGCGCCGCCGGAGGATAGTCCCATGGGGCTCCGTGACCGTGCCATTCTGACCATGCTCGCGTTCACGGGAATGCGTCTTTCGGAGTTGACCGGGGTCAACCTCAATGATTTTGACCTTGTCGACCGGACTGTCCGTGTTTTGGGGAAGGGAAACAAGGAGCGTATTATCCCTCTGAATGAGATCGTCATCAAGGGCCTGAACAATTGGTTGAGCGTCCGCTGGTTGAGTGACTCGAAGGCCCTGTTCCTAAATCGGTTTGGGAAACGGCTGAGCGGGCGGTCCGTCGAGAATATCGTCAGGAAATGGGCGCTTGAGTCGGGCGTGTTCAAGGACGGGATCAGTCCGCACAAGTTGCGGCATACCTTTGCAACACTCCTCCATGCGAACGATGTGGACCTGATCGAGATCAAGTCGCTGATGGGCCATGCGAACATATCCTCCACCCAGGTCTATACCCACACCACCCATCACAAACTGCGCAAGGCCGTGGAGAAGATTGAAAACCTGCCCGGTTGATCAACCCTCGTGCGTCACTGCATGGCCACACCCGGGAGGCTTGGTTCGGTGATGGATCTGAGGTTGACCAGCGCACCGGGAATGAAGATCAGCGCCTGGGGAACCAGGAAGATCCTGGCCTCGGCGACGATTGCAGTCAGAAACATGAGAATGAACCAGACAGGCAGGAGGATCAATCCCATTTTCTTCAATTCGGCGGGCCACTCACGGTGGCGGACAAGCGCGATGAACGGAACGATGCCAAACATTAGAAAGAGTTTCTCCCATGAGATCCAGCGCCCGACATTATAGAGGAACATGTCCATCCCCGGTTTGTGTCCCAGACCGGCAAGGAACCTCTGTTCGCCGTAATGCATCCGCAGCCAGGTGAATATCGTGATGTAGATGATCAGGCTGGTCACCGCGATGATGATGCCGGGTCCGGACCACATGGACTTCCCGTCGCACCTGGCCAGCATGACTGCCGGGAGAAGAAACGGGATCAGGCCGGATGTTTCCCGGTTCAAAGCCGCAAGGAACGTGATGGGGATGATCCAGGCATATTTCCCCCGGACAAGGACAATCCCGGCGAACAGGTAGAAGATCACGTCTGAGTATGTGTTATACTGCAGGTCGCTGTCGTAGAGTGCATGAGTCATGCTCCAGGCCAGCAGGGACATGCCCAGTAACGATAAAAGATGACCGATTCCAAGTGCACGATAGAAGAGAAGGCACAGGATGAAAATCAGCATGTTCTGGATGACCCGGCAGCCGATGAATGCCGTCGCCACCGGCCTGGGGACCCCGAATTTCCAGGCAGCCCTGACAGCCGTGTCGACGACATATTCGGACAGGACGCGGTATTGCCAGGGGTTTCCTGCGTTTCCCTCCATGACGGCGAGATGCCTTTTTTGCTGCGTTCCGGTGATGATATATTCAAGGCCGAGATGCCTGACCTGAACCGAGACCGTCAGGATGCTCATCACGATGATGCAGATCGTTGTCAGGATAAAGGCGCGGGTTCCTGATTCATGCATGGTTCGGGACCGGATTGTCTTTCCGGGGTGATTTGTTCCAGATCATCTTCCGAAGGAATTTGACTGACTTGAACCGGGTGTTGAGGTGATCTTCCCAGACCCGGACCAGCCACTGCAAGAGAAGAATTCCCTCGGTCTCGTTTACCTGGAAGGGATGCGAGAGTTCGGGAGGATTACGGATCACGGGAAGCAGCGGGGCGAGGGCCCTGCCCGTCAGGTTCATGTCATGCCCTGATCGGGGGACAGTGCCATCGGAGAAGGACTGGGTGTCGAACCGGTATTCCAGGCTGGCTGGCATTGACTTCATGCTCCAATGATCAGGGACCCTGGGTGCAAACCCGCAATAATGCAGCAGGCGGATCAGCATGATGATCATGAATGAACCGGGGCCTGCCGCGTGTTCAAGCCCATGGAGAAACCTGCAGCATTCCTCATAACAAAAGGAATCATGGCTGGTTGTTGCAGCAACGCTGCCGATGATCTCGACCCCGGTCGCGGCATAGGCGTAACCGGTCACGTCAGCATGCAGCCAGGGCCAGTTGTCAAGCGGCTGTATGTCGACAATGACACCCAGCGCGTCGGGATTCTTCAGGCGCAGCCTGGCCTTTATCCTGGCTAGGCAGTCGAAGGATGCGGGGTTTCGGCCGCGGGTGCGAAGTGCGCCCTTTACCATTGCTCGCACAACGCCCATTTCCCGTGTCAGGAGCCTGATAATCAGGGTTGATTCCCCGTAAGGTGATGTGCCAAGGACAATGGCCTCGATGTGTGTCATGCCTGTTCCAGTGTCTCTGCGGGTTTCCTTGTTAACGGGTGGGTCCCGGTCAAAGGCGTGACCGGCATTGCTGGTGATTATTCACGATGTCGGCTTGAAATATCTATGTCGGATACAGGATACGCGTTTTCTACTGGATGTTCTGGACCTGTTCCCGGATTCGCTCGACATCGGACTTGAGTTCCACGGCGGATGAGATCACCCGGGTGTCCCGGGCCTTGGAGCAGATGGTGTTTACCTCCCGGACAAATTCCTGCACGAGAAAATCCATGTTCTTGCCTTTTGGGGATGGATCCTGGTCGCTGAGCAGGCTGCTGAAGCGGTCCATGTGGGCGTTAAGCCTCACCAGTTCCTCGCTGATGTCGGCCTTGTCGGCGTATATTGCAACCTCCATTTCAATACGACCCGGGTCCAGTTTCATCTTCAGCTGATCCTCGAGTTCGGCGATCCGGTCCCGAAGGCGTTTTCGGTAGCGCTCAACAATCCGGTGTTTGTTTTCATCGATACCCGACACGAGCCGGCGCATGTCGTCGATGATTTCCGCAAGCTGTGCAATCAGGGCCTCGCCTTCGACCTGCCTCTGGGTATCCAGGCTGTCGACCGCTTGATCCAGCAGCGGGACGAGGTTTTTCAACAGCCCGTCTTCATCTAGTTCCGCACTTGTGACTTCAAGGATCCCCGGCAGTCGGCTGACCTGCTCGACCGTTGGTTCGCCGTGGACGCCAGCCTTGAGAAGCTGGCGGATGGCCTGGATATAGGCCTCGGCCAGGACCATGTTGACCCGGACTTCCGGCTGACCCTTCTCTCCCGGCTGAAATCGGATTCGGCAGTCAACTTTGCCGCGCGGGATTTTCTCCGACAAGTGGTTCCGGATGCGGGTTTCGATCAGGTTCAGGTCGTGCGGCATCGAGATCGATATGTCCCTATACCGGTTGTTAACGGTCTTCAACTCAACGATAAAATTCCCCAGCGGGGTGGCGCCTTGAGACCTTCCGTAGCCGGTCATGCTCTTGATTGAAGATTGAACCATTGAGATCTCCAGTCCTGATTCGGGTGATATTTGGTTGAGCCCCTGAATACCCTGTTGCCCGATGCAATTCGGGTCGGGATCACTAATCGGCTCCCCGCTTAAACCTTTCATCGGCGACTTGCGATTCGTTCAGGATATTGCCCGACAATCCGGGCAGTTTTCTCCAGTAAAGTTCCATCCAGAAAACCTTGGCCATGCTGGCGATCGGTACTGCAACGATCATGCCGATCAATCCCAGGTTCGCCCCGACAGTCAGGGCAAAAATCACGGCCAGAGGATGGAGGCTCGCCTGTGCCCCGACGATGAAAGGCTGGAAAACAAGGGCGTCTATCATCTGGATGAAGGCGAAGATGCCGATGATGACCAACGCATATATCCCCCGTTCATCCCAGCTTGTCATCTGGTTGTTGAACAAAACCCAGAGCAGGGCGGGAGTCCCGCCCGCAACGGGTCCGAGATAGGGAATGAAGTTCATCGCACCGGCGAAACAGCCGATCAGGATTGCATACTGTTTGAGGCCCGTGAAAAAGAGCAGGGTTGATCCGAGGATGGCGACGCCTGCACAGGCGGTCAGCTGGCCGCGGAGGAACCCCCCGATCGCCCTGTCGGACTTGACGATCATGTCCCAGGCCGGGCCGCGGTGCACGGCCGGTATCATGCGCTGGATGATTGGGGAAATCTTTTCCATGTCAGCCAGATAGTAGAAAACCATCGTGAAAATCAGTATTACTGTCGCAAGGAGGCTGATGCCGGCATTGATGCCCTTCAGAACGCCGCCTGCAACACCCTTGACGGCGCTAAATCCTCCTTGTGCAACGGGTTTCACCATCCCGCCGATGCTGGCCATATTCTCCCGGAGGTGGTTCTCGATCCCGGCCAGGTAGGGGACAAGGAATTCAACCAGGTCGACACGCAGGTCTTCATCAAGGAACTTTCCGGCGATTCCGTCCAGGAAATCAGGATTACTGACCTCGCTGACAACAAGCCTTAACTGCTGGTATAGAACCGGCAGCAGGAACCCGAGAAAGATTCCCGAGATGAGCAGGAAAACGATCAGCGTCGTCAGGATGCCTGCAAGTCGGCCGAGTTTCATTTTTACCTCGACGAGGCGGACGATCGGAAAGAGGACATAGGCGATGACGAGTGCAATGACAAAGGGGGAAACAACGGACAGGACAGTCCTGATGATCGGGCCGACCTGATGAAGACAGAACAGCAGCACCAGGGTGAAGATCATCCAGAAGAGGATTTTAAGGGGACGGTGGTGTTCGTCGATGAGTTTGTTCAGGGGATCCATGGACTTCCCGGGCCTTACGGTGCCGGCCCTGACATACACTCTGCGGGCTGGGAGGGGCGGCGTGACTTGAAACCTAGCAGTTTGGTTGATTGTTGTCGAGGATGCACAAGTTCCGGTCATATGTTTCTTGGCAGGCAGGCGTGCTTGTCTCCATGCTGTGTGAATGCATTGAGATGAAACGGCCCGTTGCTTGTGCCCGTAATCATCATCATCGCAATCCTGTATGCTACGGGTTGGAGCACGGTTGCGATGATGGCCAGGACCACGAGCACGAACCAATTGGATTGATCTTGGCGCTGGTGGTATGCATAATAAGAGGCCCGTATGCACCGGATTGAGGCGGTCCGGGTCACCCGCCCGGTGCCGGGTTGTCACAATTCAGGATCTGGATTCCCTTATGTTGTCCCGCTTGTTTCGATTCTTCCTGGGTGATGCACCCGACAGGAATTTCAAGAGAGTCAAAGACCTCGTTGAAAAGGTCAACGAGTGGGATGCCACCTATGCTGAATATACCAGCCAGCAATTGGGGGGTATGACGGCACAATTCCGCGAACGGCTTGGAAAGGGTCAAGGACTGGATGACCTTCTACCCGAGGCATTCGGTGCCGTCAAGCAGGCATGCCGTCGTCTTTGCGGCCAGACCTGGGAGGCAGGCGGGTCCGATCAGGAATGGAACATGGTTCCCTATGATGTCCAACTCTGCGGGGGGATCTATCTGCACCGGGGGTCGATTGCGGAGATGGCAACAGGTGAGGGGAAGACCCTGGTTGCCGCCGCACCGCTTTACCTGAATGCCCTGCCCGGGCGCGGCGCACACCTGATCACCGTCAACGACTACCTGGCAAGACGTGACAGTGAGTGGATGGGCCGTATTTTCGAGGCTCTGGGCATGACGGTCGGCTGCATCCTGACCGACATGTCCCCGGAGCAGCGCAGGCAATCCTACGGGTGTGACATCACCTATGGAACCAATAACGAATTTGGATTTGATTATCTCCGTGACAACATGTCCTGGCACCCGGATCAACTGGTCCAGAGGCATCATCACTATGCAATCGTCGACGAGGTCGACAGTGTCCTGATCGATGAGGCCAGGACCCCGCTGATCATTTCCGGCCAGGTCGATCGTTCGACGCAGATGTTTGACCATATCAAGCCGATGATCAGCAAGCTGGTGCGTACCCAGAACGAACTGGTCAATGGGATCGTGAATGAGGCCGAGGAACTGCTCAGGGCCGCCGATGAACTCGAGGATGGCAAGCAACTTGAGGAAAGACGCTATGAGGTGGGGATCAAGCTGCTTCAGGCAAGAAAGGGTTCGCCCAAGCATAAGCGTCTGATGAAGACATCCAGTGACGGGGGTACGCTGCGCCTGATCGAGAAGGTTGAGCACGAATTCATGCGTGATAAGCGGATGCCCGAACTGGAGTCGGAGCTTTATTTTGTTGTTGATGAACGGGGTCATACCATCGACCTGACCGAAAAGGGAAGGGCATCGGTCAGCCCGGAGAACCCTGATTTTTATCTTCTTCCCGACATCGTTGAGGAGATTGCCGCGATTGAACGCCGCGACGGGCTCTCGGACGCCGAACGAGAGCAACTGGTCGATGAGGCTCACCGTGAACACGATGAGCGTAGTGAACTGCTCCATAACATCTCGCAGATGCTCCGGGCATACATCCTTTACGTCAAGGATGACGACTATATCATCGAGGACAACAAGATCGTGATCATCGATGAGAATACCGGCAGAAAGATGACCGGACGCCGCTGGAGTGACGGCCTGCACCAGGCGGTCGAGGCCAAGGAGGGTGTCCGGATTGAGAAGGAGACCCAGACCCTCGCGACAATCACGCTTCAGAATTATTTCAGGATGTACAACAAGTTGTCCGGCATGACGGGCACCGCCGAGACCGAGGCCTCGGAGTTCGCCCATACCTACAAAATGGACGTGGCTGTTATTCCGGCCAACAAGGTTTGCACCCGTGCTGACATGAATGACCTGATCTACAAAACCCAGCGGGAGAAATACAGCGCGATCCTGGATGAAATCAGCAGGCTGCATGAACTGGGTTTGCCGGTCCTGGTTGGGACGACCAGCGTGGAGGTGAGCGAGAAACTTTCGAAGATGTTGAAGCGCATCCGTATTTCCCACAATGTTCTCAACGCAAAGCAGCATGAACACGAGGCCCAGATCGTGAAGGATGCCGGCCAGCTGGGTGCCGTGACGATTGCCACCAACATGGCCGGGCGTGGAACTGACATCAAGCTCGGGACGGGTGTCCTTGAGGAGCCGTCGGGCTGGCGGGACAATCCGGAAAACCCGCCCCGGGGGCTGCAGATTGTCGGGACCGAGCGTCACGATTCACGGAGGATTGACCGTCAATTGATGGGGCGGGCAGGGCGGCAGGGCGATCCCGGCGCCTCCCGGTTTTTTGTGTCCATCGAGGACGACCTGATGCGCCTTTTCGCCTCCGAAAAAATGGCCAGGCTGATGTCCCGGGGTTTTATCGAGGGCGAACCCCTCAGTCATGGCCTTGCCAATCGTGCCATTGCCTCGGCCCAGAAGAAGATTGAAGGCATCAACTTCGAACAACGCAAAAGAACGCTTGAATATGACGATGTCATGAACAAGCAACGCGAGACGATATACAGGATGCGCCGGGAATCACTGGTATCAATAGATGACAATCTGACCCAGATCATGGGTCTCGCCGAAAGGGCGCTCGTGTATGTCTGGCAGGAGTATTGTGGCGAGCCGAGTGAACAGGACTGGAACATCAGGGGATTTCTGGAATGGGTGCAGCGCTGTGCGATGGTGGGTGACCTGGAAAGTCTTCCGGAGGTCACGGGGGATTCGCAGGAGGACTATCTTCGTGAAGTCCTGAACCACTGCGAGTCGGCCTACCGCCAGAAATCCGAGGCGCTGGGTCCCGAGATCATGAGCGTTCTACAGAGGGTGGTCATTCTGAATGTGATCGACCAGCACTGGCGTGATCATCTGCTCGCGATCGATGAGTTGCGCCAGGGGATATTCCTGCAGAGTTACGGGCAGAAGAACCCGCTGACGGAATACCGAAGTGAGGCATCTGAAATGTTCATGGACCTTCAGGACTCGGTTGCGCGTGAAATCTTCGAGAAGATTTACAGGGTCCATATCGTCCAGGAACGTGAAACCGGGGCGTCAAGCATCCAGTTCAGCAAGGAAACGGGACGCCAGTCGGTGGCCGACACCGTCCGGGAGGAGCAGGAACGGCAGCACAGGCTGCAGGCTGCCGGTGCCGGGGCGGATGACAACGGCGGGAAAACAGCGCGTCGCCCCACGACTTATCGTCGTGCTGAACGCAAGATCAAGCCAAACGAGCCATGCCCCTGCGGCAGCGGCAAGAAATACAAGAAATGTTGCGGGTTGGTCGCTGGGCAGGCCCGGGAGGCATCCTGACCCGGACATGCCGCCCCACGACAGGATACTTTCCCGCGTTGATATTTTTCCAGGCGATTGAATGTCTCAGGAAAACACATCCGAATCTTTCAGCCCGGTCAAGATCGTTCATTTCGGCGATCTTCATGTCTGGGATATCGGCTGGGACTGTGACCCGTACCCCAAGAGGATTCTTGGCCTTGGAAACCTGCTTTTGCGCAGATGCAGGAAATTCCCTCCATGGGCTGCCGAGGAAGTGCTCGGGGAAATCTCCCGGCAGGAGGCTGACTATGTACTCTTTTCCGGCGATCTCACGACAGCTTCGCTGAAGTCGGAATTCGACCGGGCACGGGAATTGCTTAAAAACATCAGGGGCCAATGGAAGGACCATTGCATCTTCATTCCCGGCAACCATGACCGTTACACCCCGCGGGCCGGGCGTGAAGGGTACTTTGAGACCAGGTTTCTCGGGTTTTCGCAGGATTACCCCTTCATGCGGAGCCTGTCGGGGAACTGGAATTTGGTCTGTTTTGACTGTTCGGTTCCACGAGCTATTTCCTCGAGGGGCCAGATTGATCGTGAACAAATGGAAAAATTGGACGGATACCTGGAAGCCGCCGGGGCGGCCTCCAGGAATGTCCTGGTGATGGGCCATTATCCCCTGGTTTATCCCGATGGGGTGCGAGTCGGTTGGGACCATGAATTACCCGGGCGCAGCAGGGTTCTTGAACTGCTTGCAAAGCACGGTGTCAGGGCTTATTTGCACGGGCACACTCACCAGGGTTGGGCGCTGGAACACGCGGGAATAATTCACCTGAACTGCGGTTCAGCAGGGATGATGGATACGCGTTCCGGCAGGATGCCCGGATTCGTGGTGATTGATGTGGAGAACCGGGGCGCGATCAGGCTGAAGTCGGTCCGCATGCAATCATTGGAGCCGGGGGATTTACATGGCCCGGTCCGGTGGTTGGAGAGTGAGATGAATCTACAACCATTGGGGGATTGATGAAGAATGGGCACTTCCCGACAAATTCGGTCCTGGGAATGGCCATGAGGAACACTGGATGCGGTATCCGTCGACTTTCCTACCCCCAACCCCACCCCTTTACCCGGCGAATCCGGCTCGATTGATCCGAGGCGGGATTGCTACCGGGGTGCGTGATTACAACGATGATTGCGATCACGGGTAGAATAAACCTACTGGAGGTCAAACCATGCGAACTCAACCGGCACGACGTTGTTGATGGACAGGATTGCATCAAACAGGCCATGGCCGACATCATTGTCGGGGGCTCCGGCACTTGATGCAAATTCAATGAGCCCATTGCGAATCTGTGTGGGAGTGGCTTCCGGTTTTTCCTGGATCAGCAGTGCGCACATCCCGGCTGCAAAGGGACAGGCCATGCTCGTCCCCTGCAGGACGTAGTAGCTTGTCGGGCCTGTCCCGTCGTTACTTCCGTCATCATCAATTCGAAGGGCGCTGTTGTTTTGGTATGGGTCATCACGGGTTGAGATCATGGCTGATCCGGGGGATGATACAGTCGGGTAATTGGCCCCGTCGATACGGGGTCCGCGTGAACTGAAGCCCGCGATGCCCCCGGCTGCCTGGCCATATGAATAACCATTTCCGGTCCAGTTGTCCCACGAAGCCCGATGAACCCAGGCGCCGACACAAATGGCCTCATCGGCCACCGATGGATTCGTGACCGTATAGGCCATATCCGGAGAATCCCAGGTACTCAAATCCCGGGCAAAACAATGGATGGTCGGAGTGTCACCCGCAACCAGGTTGTTGGTGATTGTGAAATTGTAGGTCTTCGCGGCACCTGCGGTATTTGTGTCCAAGGTCCAGGACTGGGAATCTGTATCCCTCGAGCTGGTCACCCCGTAATTTTTTGTCAGGGCCTCACCCGCGCCCAGATTGGTGCAGTTCAAGACGATATCATTTGCAGCGGAAGAAGGATTATATTGACCGCCTGGATCGCTCCAGATAAGGCTGAGATCCTCCTCCCCGGCATCCTCATCAGCCGGCAGTTTGAGGTTGAATTGGGCTGAAGTTGTGCCGGGTACCACGTCAATTGAATCGTGTTGTTCATCGTCGGCGTCGTTCCCGGCGGAAATACAGACAACCATTCCGTTGGAGAATGCGATGTCGATTGCCTGGCACATTGCCGATGAACCGTCATTGAAATTCCCAAGTCCACCATAGCTCATGGTGAATATATCGGCGCCCGCGACCCCGGCACGAACTATCGCCTCAACCTCATCGATGATGAATGCGCTGCTGCTGACGTCGCCCCCGATCTTGTAATACAGGGCTGAGGCGCCCGGTGCCGAGCCGCTGTATTGCCCGCCCGAATTGGTGCCCCGTCCAAGTGCGGAACCGGCAACGTGGGTGCCGTGACCTGTCACGTGATTCGAGACATCCGTGCCCCAAGTGGTGGTATCCGTGCCGTCGGTCATGTCATATTTCTCAATTGGTGCGGGGAGATCTGGATGGTTGATGTCGAATCCCGAGTCTGCGATCGCGATGGTCACCCCCGTTCCGTCCCGGGCGGTCAAGACATCGATTCCATCATGGACATCCTCGACATTCGTGATCTCTTTGGCGATGTCATTCTGGGGTTGACTTGAGTATTCGGCTGAATCCAACCGGGCAATTCGATCATCCGTCTCAACCTGGTCGAGGCTGCCGTAACTGACCGTGGCTAGGTAAAAACCCAGCGGATGTCCAGGCGGCAGGGGTGGAACATAGCTTTCATGGACCATGATGCCACCCGCGGCCAGGTCCTGTTTGTCTGACTCACTCAAGGGGGCGTTGACATAAAGGGCACAATCCTCGCTGTCGAGATTTTCTGGATTGACGCCTTTTCTGTAGAGGAACGCGGTGTGATCGGCCGTAGATTTGTTGGCTGGTTTCTTCTTGATGGCCTGATGATGGTGGATTGCGGCGCTAACTTTGTCCGCTCTCGACTCCACCTGGATAAAAGCCGACATGAGGATCAGGAACAGGCTTCCCCTCAAAATATTGAGAGACATCATGATACTTCCCTTCATATAAATTCAAGGCAGACGGATGAAGACAATGATGACCTCACCCGAGGTTATCCATCTTTGAACATCTGTTGTCGGGACCGGGCAGGTGGTGTGATGCGGGCGATGGATGGTTGATTGACCCCACCTGCCTCCGCAAACGGCATGCGAGGCTAACTATATAACGGAATGCCCGGTGATTCAACCTAATGTTAATAACCATTTCGGGATATTATATCTCATATAGTTTTTGGAGCCATGTATTCGGAGGCATTTTTAAGGGTCGTTGCCTGTCCTTGTCAGGTTGACAGCGCTTCATGAATTGGGTAGGTTTGGGTTTCATGTGTAAAGTATAAATATTTGACAAGCAAACAGGCCCGATTACTGAAAGGAAGATGATCGGATGGCAAAATCAACCATGCCCGAGGTCAGGCATCACGAGGTCTGCCTTCTGCTTGACGCTTATGGTTGCCTGTTGACAGAGAGACAATTGACCTTTCTCAGGCACTATTACGAGGAAGACCTGACCTTCGGCGAAATTGCCACCGATTACGGCGTGTCACGTCAGGCTGTCTTTGATGCGGTGAAGCATGGAGCCGAGGGGCTGGAACAGTTTGAGCAGGCACTGGGCTTGGTCGGGAGCGGGTGGAGTGCTTGGGAGGCTCTTGACGAGACCCCGCAAGCTATATCCCGGAGCTTGGGAAAGATTTGTGAACGCATTGAGGGCAGCAGCGAGCAGGTTGATATGCGCGTTATCTTGAGGGAACTGAAGGTTGTTGTCCGGTCGCTTAAGCCCGAATCCGGAGTGGACTAAGAGCCCGGTGGCTTGGGCCAATAGCCGCCCGGATTCAAAATAAAACGGATGAATCATTTTTCATATGTTCGATGAATTGGGAGACAAACTTTCGGGCGCATTTCGCAAGCTTCGCGGTGAGGCGAGGATATCCGAGGAAAATGTACGCGATGCCGTTCGGGAGGTGCGATTGGCGCTTCTCGATGCAGACGTCAACCTGAAGGTTGTCAAGCAGTTCATTTCAGCCGTCCGCGAGAAGGCCCTCGGCGAGGATGTCCTGAAATCCGTCAAGCCGGGACAACAGTTTGTCAAGATCGTCCATGACGAGTTGGTCTCGATGATGGGTGGTGAGGCGGCCCATTTCGACCTGAAAAAGGGTCATTTGAACACCATCCTGCTGCTGGGCCTTCAGGGTTCTGGAAAAACGACATTCAGCGGAAAACTTGCCTTTCGCTGTAAGGGCCTTGGTTTCAATCCCATGCTCGTTGCCTGTGATATCCATAGGCCTGCCGCTATCGAGCAGCTTCATGTGGTTGGTAGGAACCTCAAGATACCTGTCTTTGACAGGGGGGTCGACACGCCCGCACCTGAGATTGCACAGGCTGGTCTGGAGCATGCGAAGCGCATTGGTTCGGATCTGGTGATTTTCGATACGGCCGGTCGTCTGCACATCGACGAGGTGCGGATGGAGGAGTTGCATGCTATCAAGTCCGGGGTTCGTCCCTATTTTTCCTTTTTTGTCGCCGATGCCATGACCGGTAATGACGCCGTGAACTCAGCCCGGTCCTTTCATGATGGAGTGGGCATTGACGGGGTTTGCCTGACCAAGCTGGATGGTGATGCACGCGGGGGCGCGGCACTTTCGATCAAGGCGATCACTGGAAAACCCATCTATTTTGTGGGCCTGGGGGAAAGGAGTGAAGACCTTGAGCCGTTTCACCCCGACCGTATGGCATCGCGGATCCTGGGAATGGGTGATGTCCTGACACTGGTTGAAAAAGCGCAGGAGCAGGTTGACCAGGGCCAGGCCGAGGAGATGCAAAAGAAACTCAAGAAGCAGACCTTTTCACTACAGGACTTCCTCGACCAGATGAAACAGGTCAAGAAGATGGGTTCCATCAAGAGCCTGATGAACATGATTCCGGGCATGCGGGACATGATGAAACAGGTTGGCGATGAAATCAGTGATGACATGATGAAACCGATGGAGGCCATGATACTTTCCATGACCCCGTCCGAGAGAGACCATCCGGAGATCATAGACGGCAACCGCCGCAAACGCATTGCGTCCGGTTCCGGAACCACGGCGGCCGATCTCAACGGGATGCTCAAGGAATTTTTCCAGATGCGAAAAATGATGGGCCAGATGATGCGGATGGGGGGAATGGGGGGGATGATGAAAAAGGGGATCGGGGGGTTGCTTGGTCGCAAGGCAGAACAGGGCGATGGAGATGTGGCGGCCGAACTTGCCGCCGGCGGTTTCCCCGGTGGGGCCTTCAACCAGAAGGCCGGGCGCGCGGCCGGGGACCCGTTTTCAGAAAAGCAGAAGCCCAAGCACAGGCGTAAATCCAAGAGCCGGAAAAACAAGGGGAAGAGAAACAGGAAAAGGAGGTGAGTGGGAGGGGAACTTGATCATCAAAAAGGGTTATCCATGTGGAACCTGAATCTAAAGAAGGGAAGATGAAGTAAAATGGTTAAAATCAGACTGGCCAGGCATGGCCGAAAAAAAATGCCCAGCTACCGGGTTGTCGTTGCAGACAGTCGCTGCCCCCGTGATGGGAAATTTATCGAGATCTTGGGGATTTACCAGCCCTTAAACCCGGCCGAGGAAGATCAGTTACGGGTTGATGAGGATAAGGCCCTCAAGTGGCTCGGGCAGGGTGCAGTGCCGACCGATACGGTTCGGTCCTTGCTTCGTAAGTTGGGTATTCTCAAGAAGTTCCATGAACAAAAGCTGGCTGCCAAGGTTTAACTGGATGTTCGTCCGAATACCGGTTGGGACGGATATAAAAGTTGACAAACTGCCATGTAATTGAAAGAAGTATACTGTGTGTAACAGTGGCAAAATCATTATTATACAGTGATTTGGAGTTGGCCGGGTATCCACGGTCCTGTCGGATACCCTCCGCTTCGAGTTCAAGTTGAATAAAGGACAGGTATGGATCGATGAGCGAAGCTGAAATGATGGGTAACGGTCCCGTTGATGCAGATATCACGATGAAACAGCTAGTTGAATATATCGCAAAGGCCTTGGTGGACTTTCCCGACCAGGTTGAGGTTGTCGCCATGGAAAGCCAGAATAGCGTAATTATCGAATTGAAGGTGGCGGCGGATGATATCGGGAAAGTCATCGGCAAGGGTGGACAGACTGCCAAGGCCATGAGGAAGATCCTCTCGGCGGCGGCGACCAAACTCCAGAAAAAATCCCTACTGCAGATCATCGAATAGGTTCCCCCTGATCGGGATCGAGCCATGGCGCAGAATTCGAATCATGACCTTCTGGCTGTGGCGCATGTTCTTCAGCCCCACCATCTTCATGGTGAGGTCAGCGTATTGCATGTGATTCCGGACCTCTTGTCATTTGAAGATCTGATGGTCGGGAGTGATCTATATCTGCGTTCGCCCGGGGGCGAAACCAGGCCGTGTTCATGTGAATCCCTGCGGCCCCACAAGAACCGTTGGCTAGTCAAGTTGTCGGGTATCGACAGTCGGAGCCTGGCGGAGGACCTCAAGGGGTTCGAACTCTGTACATACAGGAGCAGCCTGCCTGAGCTGCCCGGAGGTTGGTTCTGGGAGGCAGATCTGGAGGGTTGCCGGGTTCTCGATGATGTTTTGGGTGAGATCGGTGTGGTCCAAGGACTGGACACATCCTCCGCCCAGACGCGGCTGATTGTTGCTGATGGGGAAGACCGGAAGTTCAGGATTCCCTGGGTGGATGCATTTTTTCCGGAAGTCAGGCTGGATGAACGGATCATTCATTCAAGTTTGCCCGAGGGGATTTTTGAAGCGGAGGGCCCAGGATAGCCCTCCCATCTCAGCGGATCATTGCAGTAAATCAGAAACCCCATTCGCAATCAGCTTGGTTGATTCCTGTTTCTCCGTGCCCGGCGGAGGTGTGTTTTGACGTTCCCATTATCCGGTTTTAATGCCGCCGCGATGGACAGATGATGATGGGCCGTATTCCAGTCGCCGGCATTAAACGCCTGAATTCCCTCGTTATATTCGCGCTCAAACAGGCTTTCCCCGGAACTTGGGGGGGGCGGAGGCGGTATTTCGCCGATTCCGGGGACATTTGTTATTTCTTCCTGTGGGGGATTTTGGGTCATTTCCTGGCCATGAAGTGAATCCCCTCCGAGCCCGACGGTGTCGACCGCCCGAGATTCGTCCTGCCTCCTGTCGGGAATGGGTTCATTCATGTCCGGCCGGGATGGGCGCATGTCGGATTTTCTGTCATCCCCGGTCAGTCCGGACTCAGGTGTGTGAGGGTCTGTTGGGGGGGCATTCGCTGATTCGGTCTCCTCAACCGTATTTAAGGAAGGGAGATCAGCATTCAGGTCGATCTCAACGGTTTCATCGATGCTGAAGGATTGCATTTCCGTCGTCAGTTCCTCTAGGCTTGGCGTGTAATTTCCGGGAGAATCGGCCGGGCTGTCCGTTGGTTCCTGGACGGCTTCCCCCCCCGGGGTTCGGACATCTCCGTCTATGTCCGAGTCCCCGGTTGCGGAGTCAGGATTCGGGGTTCCAAAATCACCCAGATTGATCACATCAGGGTTCTTCTCCGCAGATTCGGATCCAGGTTCCTGGGTCGACGCAACATCCAACTCATGCAGGCCCTCCCCCCCCTCTCCGCCCGCATCTTCCAGTGAGATCAATGATTCTTCGTCCACGTTGCCCGGGTCATCCCCATCACATCCACTTTCACCTGTGGGTTTCTGCTCATTCTCCAGGCTCGGCGACATGGGATCCCCGATTTCCCCAAAATTGAAGTCCTCGACGGGGCTACCTGGAATATCGTCCAAAGGGTCTTCGCTGGTCGACGGGGTCGCAATTCCCGTTTCGTCGAGATTGGACTCCCGGTCCATGTTTTCACTCATCGGGATACCGGGGTCATCTTGATCATCGGAGACGGCCCCCAATTCAGTAGTCTCAGGTTCATCACCGGGTTCATCCATGGAATCAAACAAGATGTCATCCAGACTGAAATCGTCGGCACTTGCAGGAACCGGGCCGGCGTTCTTGGCCGGCGCTTTGGTTTCCTCCGTGGGTTCGTTACCTCCCGCTGGTTCGGGTGGAATTTCGAATTCACCGATCCCCCCCAATTTTTCCATATCATCTGTCGGAACGGAATCCGTCGATTCATCATCGATCACATCCTGATTGCGGGCCGTTGAGGAACCGGGGCTGACCCTTGATGTGTGGATGGGGTCATCGATTACCTCGTGCAGCCGGTTTGAAACCCCGGCCGTCTCAAGTCGTTTGTGACCACCAGGGCGGAGCTTGGATATGAGCAAAATCAGCAGGATGATAACGGCGCAGCCGGTGATAAGGATGATTCCGGCCATACCCTTTATCTTCCCAAAATTCATGATGGTTTCGCTTCCCCCCAAGCCCGTTTCAGCCATGTGAGGTAAACTGGACGCAACCGGGGTTTCGACCAAGGCCACGACCTTTGCTCCAGAACCGCCCTTTTCTGTCCCCCGGGTTGAGGTATCAGGTTCAAGGCCTGCCCGAGATGACTCGTCAGTTGTGGACTCGACCGGGGCGGGTGTCAGCATGGGAACCGGCGTGAAAACGGGGGGAACCGCGGTCTTCCCGGGATCCTCAAGCGATGGTGGGTTCTCTTTTAACTGGGGGTTTATACCTGGGAGTCGGCTGTAAACGGAGATGTCTTTACCACGTTCACTGAGCCGTATCTGGGCTGCGGTATCATAAAACAGGTTTAATTGCTGATTCGGGTATTCGCTCTTGATAATCCCGGCAAGCTCAATGACCCGGTGATAATCCTGCATGATAAAGGCTTTTCGCATTTCGTTGCGGATTGAGGTCAGGGCGATTCCCCGCGTGACGGCTTCGGCAGTATCCCTGGGCCGGGTTTCACCCTCCATGAGATTGCTTATGGTCTGGTCCGAGGTCTCCGGGAACTTAAGGATAGGTTTCGGATTGTCCTCCAGATCTTGGGATGTCAAGTGAACCTGCATGAAACACCACAGGGCCAGTATTGCCGGGTGAAACAGGACGGTTCTCAGTCGGCCGTATGCCGTTTGGGAACATCGGTACATTGTCATGAAATTTCCCTCTGTTTTCCGTAATGGGGGTGCAGATCCCAGATCACTGTATCATGAAAAATGTATTCAATATGATGATACGAAATGAACACGTGCCGTTCAGGGGGTCAATTGGCAGCTCCCTGCCGGAACAACCTTCCTGTTGGCAGGGATTAACCTCCACTTCCGGGATTTTCAATTCATTATTTCCATGAATCGGGTCAAAAATAAATCATTTTCTGGAAGCCCGGCTCAGTGACATCAGTAGCCAGCGGCGGGGATGAACCTGAAATGACCATGAAATCTCCTGGTGCATTTTGGATTGTCTTCCGGGGGTATTGCACCGCCGATTTTCATCCGCGGCATGCGTCTTTCATGAGGGGGGCGGCCGCAGAAATTAGGACTCAAGTTTCCCGGTTTCGGATGCGATAAGGATAACTTGGGGACGGAGCACTTCAGGTTGTCCGCTCCTCATAGTTTATCCACGGGAAGGATATCGATGTCATGCCATTGAATGCCGAGATCAAGGTAGGAATGGATATGCCTTGCAGTGTCGTGTATCCCAGGACGGGTCGGCCATCGCCGATTGAATATGGCAGTGATCCGTATGACATGGCGGAACTCTTCTCAAGGTGCACGAGTCATGACGCATCAGACCTGCATTTGGCAGTCGGTCGTCCGCCGGTAATCCGAAGCAACTCAGGTTTTGGTCCGGGATGGGGGATTTAGGCAAGACCGCACAGGATGAGGATCACAATGGAAATGTTGAAAAGCCAATGTGCAAGGATCGAAGTTTCGAGGCCGTGTTTGACCGAGATGTAACCCAGGCAGATGCCTGCCGGGAATAACTGGATGAATTTTAATCCAGCAGATCCCATCATGCCGCTGTGACAGAGACCCCATAACATGCTGCAGCAGACTATAGACAGGGCGATACTGTGGCGGGACCTTCTGAATAACCCGGCGAGGCGATATTGCAAATAATGCCGAAAAACACATTCCTCCAGAATCGGCGCAATGGTCAGCAGAATCAATGCTGATGTCCAGCGAGACCAAGCCGCCATGTTGTCAAGGGAGACAGGGGTGGAAAATCCCGTGGATTCCCCACTGCTAAAAAACATCAGGATGCTTGTCCAGGCAGCCAATCCCAGTGTCGTCCGTAGGGAGGTTTTCAGGCGATCGTGCGAAACCGCTTCCCTCCATGTGCGTGAGGTGTTGACACTGGCTTTATTTCCATGATGGCATCCGGCGGGAACGATCCAGGCCAGCCCGATGGCTTGGGCCAGGAGAGGGAGCCCCGGGAGTTGATCAAATCCGGCCATGTTTTCCCAGCCATTCTCAGTCAGGTAAAGGCAGAGGATTCCAAGCGCGAGGAAAACGGCGGACAGGCACAGGAGGTCCGTTCGGTGATTCGTCTGCCCAGGATCTGAGGTCGGGATGCGGCCGTAATCGCATAATGCCAGGATATAGACGACGCAGATGAGGATCTGTTCGAGGTATGGGATCAGGTCTCGGGCTTCGGGGGTCACTTGGAGGAGGTTACAGAAATGGCGCTTGTATTTCTTGGGAACCGGGTGGACCGGCCCCGTAACAGTGAGCCGAGATGTGTCCCCATGAAATAAAGGGATCTCAGTGCCGGGAAATCGTAAGCAACGGAGCTGTCCTCGGAGTCCAGGTAGATAAACCCGAAAAGCTCCTCTCTTGCAAGGATGGGGACGGCGACGAATGAGTGGACGGGCCGGCTGCTTTTCGTTGGCATGGAGGCGAAGTGTCGGTCCCTTGCGATATCAGGACAGAAGACACATTTTTCGGATTTCAGGAGGATCTTTAATATCGACTGGCTGATATGGATTGTCTCTGAGGCATCCGCGCTGAGGATGGCGCATGCCTTGAGATGTTCGCGTCCCTCATCGGCTTCCATGATGACGCCCCGGTGCCCGCCAAGGATGGCCAGGGCCTGGCTCAGTGTTGTTTCGAACAACTGGCCCGAGTCAGAGGTTTTGTCCATATCGCGGACAGCCCGAAGGAGGGACAGGGCATTTTCCAGTGTAAAGAACGTGGTGTGTTCGTGGTCCGTGAACAGCCGGTCGACCGAGTTGCTCATATCGTCCAGGGTGAATTTTGTTGCGGGTCCGGGTTTTTCAATTCTGTGCCGGGCGTCACGCTTCTCGAGGATTTGTCGCCCCCGTTCGGATAACCGGGCATCCAGACCCGGTGACTCGGGCGGGTCAAGGAGCAGGACTGTGGTACCCATGATGATCTCATCGCCCTGGTTCAGTGTGGATTCCGCGACCCTTTCGCCGCATACATAGGTCCCATTCCTGCTGTTGAGATCCTTCACGATGATTCGGCCATCCTGTTCATAGATAATTGCGTGTGATCGCGATACCCCGGCATCATGCAGGGTCAGGGAATTGAACATATCCCGACCGATGGTGATTTGCTGGTCGAACCGTATTTCCATAGAGTTGTCAGGGTGGATAACCAGCAGTTTATGGCTCATTGACGCTGTCCTCCCTGATTATTTGGTTCCGCTTGTCAGGTAATCTTGATAATCGCCCACTTTCATTATAGAACACTTCATTGCCGGACACACTGTTTATGTATGGGTTTCGCCGGTGTCCGATGCCCCCTGACGCCTGGTTTTTCCGGGCGAGATGCCATGTGAAACCCGCATAGGATCAATTGCCTTCTCGGGTCGTCAAGAGGGAGGACATGGATAAACAAAAAATCGAGTTCATTGAGTTCATGATCGAGTGCGGGGCACTTGAGTTCGGTGATTTTGTCACCAAAAGCGGACGTGAGTCCCCGTATTTTATCAACACGGGCCGGTTTAATACGGGCCTGCGTGTCAACCGGCTCGGGATGTTTTACGCACGGGAGGTCGAACAGTACTTCCATGGCCGTTATGACTGCCTTTACGGGCCGGCTTACAAGGGTATCCCGCTCGTTGTCACCACATCCGCCGCGCTGGCCTCACTTTATCAGCGTGAAATCCCGTTCTTCTTCAATCGCAAGGAAGTGAAGGACCATGGTGAGCGTGGCGCGCTGGTCGGATATCACCCGCATCCGGGGGACCGTGTTCTTGTCCTTGAGGATGTCATCACCGCCGGGACATCCGTTAGGGAGACAATGCTTCTTTTTCAGACCCTCGGGGGTATCAGCATCGAGGGTCTGATTGTTTCGGTGGACCGTGAGGAGTGTGGGCCGGATGGAGGCAGTGCCCTGGAGGAACTTTCACGGGAAACCGGGGTCAGGATTCGACCCATCGTGACGCTTTCTGAAATATGTGGTTTTCTTCACAACAAGAAGATCAATGACAGGGTTATTCTCGATGACCAAGTCATGGCCAGAATCGATGCTTATCTGAAAAAATATGGATGCGGCAGGCATTAGCCGACCCAAGAGGGATCATGGCTCCCCATGTCGCCTGATTGAATCCGGGTAGGCCCTTAATTCAGCCTGGACCGGCTGATCTATACCCGGTATATCCAGTCGGATGGCTTGCAACTCTTTTCGTTGGGCTGCCCAGACCCAGCCCGGTATGCAGGACAGGGGGATCCGGTAGGGTCCCGGTATGTCCTCGTCCAATGTAAAAATAACCTCGAAACGGGTGAACGCCGGCATCCTGTTTCCGGCTTCCCAGCTCAGGACGGCCTGTTTTGCCGGGCCGGGGCTGGAGAATGTAATCCACATTTCATCTGTTGCCATGGCTTGGCCGGGATCCACGGGCTTCAATGAAATCTGGCCCATCGAATCGGGCCTCCCATTCAGGACGGTGATTACCTGTTCTGGAAGGGGAAACCCGGACTCATCATGCTGGCCCAGGACTCGGGGCATTTTGTACAGGTTGATTTCCCGGTCCCTGTTTGTGAACAGGTCCCCGTGGTCTAGGCCGGTTTCTTCGGGCCAGCCTGCATGATCATGACTTTCCAGTAACAGTGAGTTTCCGGGCATTGTTCCAGATGGATGGTAATTCCTGAGGATATGTCTTGCGATCCACCACTGTCGCAGGTAATTGGGAATATCATCCGGGTAATTCCAGTCTTTTGAGGGGCCTCTCCAGATGATATGGTGGACGTTTTCCCGGGAAAGCTGGTCGACGACCTCGCTTTGCCAGCGCACTGGAGCGGTGTAGAAGGATGTAAAGAAGCGCGTCGGCGCAATGCGGTCTGTCCAGGCATAAACTGCGGGCTGATTGCTGAAATCATACAGCTTCTCATGGGCGGGAATGTCAGACCTGATCTTTGAGCACAGGTCAAAGAACTTCATGCCTTCTGCATCACGGATGGGCCGGCAAAATGGTTGATTCCGGTTTTCCATGAGATATTTCAGGCAGGTCAGCGGCGTGATTGTCAGGGCTTCATGTCCGCGTCCCCCTGTCAACAGGGGGTTGCACGCAGGATATATGGACAGAAGCATTGCAAACAGGAATGAGTACAGAGGAACCCCCTTTCGCGCGCGGGTCGTCGATGGATGATTTCGGGAAGCCTCAGCAGGATTCGGTTCCGGGCTGCGTCGTCGTACCAGGAGACTGCCTGCCAAGATCCATGACGGTGTTGTGGCATAGATCAGATGTCCCGAATCGGCTCGGTCCAGGCCGCGTGCGAAACACACGATACTCAGGAAGGTCAACAGGATGATGGAACCCGATAGTGGATTGAATTGCCGTTTCAGCAAGATTCGGATGCTCGAACGGATCCCGAAGAAGCTGATGACGGGCGAGACAAGGAATGCGGCGCTGTTTGGTTGGAGGGGCAGCTTGTCGTAATGATGTTTCATCTTCAGGTATTCCCAGTGAACGGTGATAAAATCGTCGAGAATTCCCGCCGACATGAAAACGATGGCGCCAAGTGTGATTGCGAGGAGTAATCCGAGGGCATAGGCCGCTGTGCAGTGCCCCGGCAGCAGGCGGCCGATCCGTGACATGTTCTGATTGTGGCCCCAGTCCCATACTAGACACCATGCGAACCCGCACACGCAGGCAGCCGCGCCCGTGTCAAGCGAATAGAATAGATTCAGGAATGCAACTATGGACGCCGCAAAAATCCAGCGTAGCCGTTGTTTGCGGATGAAGTTGAGGATCAAGCCAAGTTGAATCCAGATGAATAGATATCTGGCTCCGAGCGGGCCGTTCGCAAGCAGACAGCAAATACAGAGCGCCAGGATGGTCAACCACCAGTCGCCCCCCCATAATCGTGTCAGGATTGCCGCGATGACTGCCAGGCTGATTCCGGCCAAAGCGCTATATAGGGTGTTGTCAAGGGAGTGGAGTGGGATCGAAGGCTCCCCCATGAGCAGCCCGAACAGCGTATTGATCCCAAACCCGTGGACATAAAAAACACCCTCCCATGGATTCAGTCCGGCCAGCAGGGCCCGGGCAGGGTAGATGAATTCCCCCTGGTGAAACGCGTCGTATCTGTCACTGGATCCCGACCCGAGGAGGATCATGCCCAGCAGCAGGGCGGGGATAAGGGCCTGAATTTTAAACCGCGGGCTGAATCCGGAGTGTTTTCGGAATATTCCCGAACAGATAAGCAGGGCGACAGCGCCCAGAGTTATCCAGGCCATTGTTCCTGAGTCCGGAAATGGATGGCCCAGGGTCAGCATGAGCCTGCCGATCCATCCGATGCACGGAAAGAGCAGCATGAGGATCCAGGCGGTATTTTCCAGGAGGACTGAAACATGTGCATGTTTTTTTTCGGGGCAGGGCGACCGCATCAGGCCCTCAAGAAACCAGGCCAGGGGAGTGGCCAGGAGGGCCGATATTTTCAGGTTTGGCATGAAGATCGAGAAGACCAGCATCAGGTAGAGGAACAGGAGGCAGTTTCTCTGGATTTGTTCCGACCGCAGCGCAAGATTTTTACCGGTCAATCCCGGTGACGGGGATGTTTTGGCCATGGCACCGGGCCGATCTGATGAAGGATCATCAGCGGCCAGGTAAGCCAGGATGAGTACCAGGGCCAGCAGTTGTGTGAGGGCTGCGGGTTCTTTGATCATCCTGATGAATAGTTCACTGCCATGGGTGGGAAGCATGAGCATGCTTGACGCGAAAAAGACGGCTGCCAGGCAGGCTAGGCAACGGGATGCGAGAACCGGCCGATCCGACAGCGAGATCAGGTACAGGACCAGGTAATGCAACAGGATTCCCGAGAAAAGTGATCCCAGATAAAAAAACAGCTCCAGTCCGGGGGGGTAATCCAGAAACAGGGGCAAGCCAACGATCCCGTTGCGGGGCTGATACTGAAATGAGAACAGCCCCGCGAACAGATTGACGCAGCCCAGTGTCATGAACAGGACCGTGATGATCAGAACCGGACCAGGGGTATAGGCCCGTCTGGCAACCTGATTTTTCAGCCCGGACCAGTTCTGTGCGAAGCGGAACATATCCATGACCAGCAGTCTGCTGTGCTGAAGAACATGAATTCAACATTAAAATATTGTGCCTCTACCCCGGTTGAAGCAGAATATACCGTCCGGAGCCATGAGGGATATTCGGCGAGTTGATGTATGAACTCATCCGGAATTGGATAATCGACTGATGTACTGCCCTCCAAAACTGATCATTCCCGCCACCCTTCTTGTCTGTTTGTCCTTGATGTTGTTTCTTTGCCTTGTCAATCCCGGTGAGGCGGGCGAGGTTGTCACTCGGAAAAAACTGCCTTACGGAAACCTGCCTGAACAGTTCCGGAATGCGCTTGAGCAACAGGACCTTTTGAGTGAACCCAGCCGCAGGCGGGATGTTGATGTTGAACCCGTTCCCTGGTTGAGCCCGGCGGGGGAGCAGTTGGTTGCCTTCGTCGAGGATCGATTCATGACCCGCACGGAACTGCAGGGGCGGGCCGATCTTTTCCTGGCGGATCGACCGCAACTTGAAGATCCGGTCAAGGCACAGGACAGGCGGATTCTCACCGAAAGCCGATTACTTGCGGACTGGGTGAAGATCGCGGCCTTGGCGCACCATTCGAGCGCAAATGGTTTCACGGTAGGGGGGGATGAGGTTGAGGAGGCCCTTGCAGGCCTGACTGCAGGGGGAATGGATGGCAGCCTTGGAGTGAAACAGGGGGGCGCCATCCAGGGGATCGGCATCCAAGAGGATGAGTTGAGGAGGGAGATACGTGATTCCATCCTGGTTGAGAAATTGGTGAATAAACTGATCGAGGAAAATATGTCGGACAGGCAGATGTTCAGGCTATTCAAGGCCAAACCCCTGATGTTTCTTGAGCCGACACGTGTCAGTGCATGGCACCTTTATTTCCCGATTCGAAGAAGGATGCTCGACTCGGAACGTCGTGCATCCATGAAGATGTTGGAGAAATACCGGAAAAAGCTCAGTCGTTGCAGAAAAACGAAGCATTACAGGGAACTTGGGGAAATCATCGCCCAGGATGAGGGAGTCATCCTTCAGGAGATGGGCTGGGTTGAGGATGATGATGATCTACCCGCTCAGATCAAGGATGAGTTGTTTAGCCTTGACCCGGGAAAAACTGGTGAGATTGTCAAATCCGGGCCGGGTTACCACGTGATCAAGGTTGTGGATCGGGAGGAGGGGGAGCCCATCTCATTCGAGAAGGCCAAGCCGAGGATAAACGCGATGCTCTTTGGCCAGTATAAAGATCTTGCTTACGAGGGGATCAAGGGAAGATACCGTATTTACCGTGATGCCTCGGGCCTGAACAAGTGGGTCCCGGTCAGCGGGGATACAGATGACGTGATCGAGGCACCTGATTTCAGGATCAGTGATGAGCCCGATCTGCGGCTCCTCAGGCAGAATCCCTCCCCCCGGAAGCTATACAAGGAAGCGCCGGCGGTCGACGAGGTCATTCTGCGTAATTATGCGAAGAAAAAATCAAAGGAAGAGAGTCAGGGGCCGTAAACCTTCAGATGCTTCACCCAGGCCTGGCCTTCGCGCCTGTCGGTCCGGGATTAGGGTTTGGGACGTGGCGGATGGCAATGCCCATGAGGTTTTTGCCGACCGTTGGCGCTTCAGGGTCCGCTCCTGCTCTTTATGCACATTCAAACATGAATCAGATAGAGGAGGACAGGCCACCCGGACATTTGAGGGTTTTGATATGGACGACTTCCGGCATGGTTGTCCTTGGCGCGGTGATGGGCGGGCTGGTTCCTTTTCTGATGCTTCGGTGGATGAAGTCGGAACATGTCGAGATGGCTGGCCTGACAGACCATACGCGCGCTACCTTTGCCATGCGAATTGAACCCGCCCTGCCGGTGCTGATTCTGATCGGGGCCGGTTTTGGCGCGGCCTTCATGTTCTGGTTTTATATTCGTTTTTCACTGACCCGGTTTCAGCATGCCAGCGATAAGGCGAAGCAGCCCCAAAGGAAATCATGTCACTCCCCCCTTTTTACCAGTTTCTGATCTTCATCTTGATGATCCCGGCAAGTCATCGGGTTTACGGTGTCCCAGGTTCGGATTCGACCGACGAGTGGCCTGAACCCTCGGAACAGACCCTGGAGCTGGCGGGCATTCTGGATTTGAATTCTCCCGAATCGATCCAGGCCCCCTTTTCTGTCCATGAATGTCTCAGCCTGCTGGCTTCCTGCCAGAAATCACTCGAGCTGCCGGGTGCTGGGGAAGCGTCCTCCAAAGCCACCCTCAGCAAGACTCTCAAGTCCGTGATGCGTTGTGTCCGGGATATGGATCGGGCAAACCCGTCACTGCAGTTTTACACATGGCACCATGTATCCAAAAATAAAGTCCCCCCCCACGGGATTCGGGAACAGGTGATCGAACTGCGCCGTCCCATTGAGGGGACGACGGCCGTCTCGATGAAGGTCAAGAATGGGGATGTCAAGATTCACTCTTTGATGGCTTATGATGAGAATGGGACGGCTTGGGAATTCACGCAGTCCATGGTCATCCCTGCGAATCAACCCCGTCCTCATTTCCTGTTTCTTCCCTTGCCGACCCGGTTATCGAGGATTCGGATCACATGTAGCCGACAGGAACCCATCGGGGAACGTTTGCCGCGACTTTTTCTCAAGGCGGGTGTTTGCCGTGAGCCGGAGGCTGCCAAACATGCACTCTATTACCTCAAGTTGGCCCGGCAATCCCTCGAATCGGGGGATTTGGGGAATGCCCGGGATTCGATCGGGAAGGCATTCCGGATGGTGCAGCTTTTCAAGGAGACACGTTTGAATGAATGATCCATCGGTATGTTTTTGTGCCGGAAACATGGGTTGATCGTCATGCTCATCTCCAGGGATGTTTCCAGGAACAGAAACCTCGCCGGCATGCTCCTCCTCGTCCTCGTGCTGTGGATCCTATACCTGGTCGAGGCGAAAAAGGTCGTTTATTACGAGATTGCCTCCTCCTCCATGGAGCCCGCTTTGAAGGCCGGGGCACGAAGAATCATGATTCGGCCTGAGGCCTATCAGACGGGTGATATTGTGGTCTTGACCGATCCCAAGGGTGGCGGGGAGATGGTTTCGCGTCTGGCAGGAATGGAGACGGATCACATCCTCATGAAACGAGGGATCCTGTACATCAACGGGAAGCGCTGGGTGTATGCGAATGGAATGACTTCCCCCGCGGACATGCCGGATGTGGATTTTTCCTTGCCCTCAGGCCATGTTTACGTCGTCTGTGACAACATGTCCTCCGGTTATGATTCCAGGGAATTTGGGCCGGTTTTGGTCAACGATTTAAAGGGTATTCTGGTCGAGTCGGATCATGGAATGAGGTTTTGGAATTAGGATCTTTCAGCCCCGTAACTCGCGATCTGAGGAGCAGGTATCGGGCGATTTCGGGACGAAGAATCGGATGCGGTTCCATAATCGACTCCAAACGCGCCCGGTTTTGACGGATGGGGTCTATTCACCCGGGAAGAAGTCAGGTGGACGCGAGCAATCGGTCCAGATATATCGAGACGGCAGAACGGACGGAAAGATGATTCCACCCGTCACGTCCGCGGATCGGCTCAAGGATATGGTCAGCCAGTTCGATGATCTGGGGATGCAGCCCGTAACCGGTGCCGAAGACGAGGCAGATGGGCTGTTCGGGATCATTTTCCAGTTTTGATTTCAATTGGCCGCAGTTGATGCTGTTGGGATATTTTTTCGCGGAAGTGGCGATCCAGACCGGATGTCTGCCGTGTTTCCCAAAAATCACGTCGCCCGCCTCAGCCAGGTCGGATGCAATATCGACCCCTTCCAGGGCCTCCTTCCGGCTTGGGTTGTATAGGCCGCCGGATCCTTCAAGCCAGTGGTTCATGATCCTGCGTGTGAATTGCTGCTGCAGTTCGACGGGGGTGATGATGAAGTAACTCGTCACGCCATAGGTTCTTGCTGCCCGTGAAATATCATGGATGTCAAAATTGGTTACTGAGGTGGTGACTGTCCGTCCCTCCTTGTTGACTGTCGGGTAGTGGACCAGCGCAAGGAAAAGCATCACGGGTGCTCCATGTTCTCGGGCAGGAGGTTGAGATCGGACAGGAATTGCAGTTCCTCGCTTGTCAGTTCGACCATCGGAAGCAGGTCGGGACGCCTCTGGGCGGTGCGCATGACCTGTTTGCGCCGACGCCATTTCGTGATTTGGTCATGATGGCCGCTCAACAGGACCTCCGGCACGTGTCTCCCCTCGATTGACGCCGGTCTGGTGTAGTGGGGAAAATCAAGCAGCCCGTTCTCGAATGAATCATTGATCGCCGATTCAGGGTTTCCGAGCACGCCCGGGATCCTCCTTGAGACCACATTCAGCAGGACGAGGACGGCGGCTTCGCCACCCGTCATGACATAATCACCGATTGAAACTTCGAGGTCGACTTCCAGTTCCACGACCCTTTCATCAATGCCCTCATAATTTCCGCAAAGCAGGATCAGTCTCCGATGGGACGATAGCTGGTCAGCGAGTTCACATGTCAGGGGTTCCCCCTGAGGGCTGAAATAGATTACCGGGGCTCGCGGGGTATCAGTCGCCTCGCCGGCTGATTTTCTTGCGTTGCGGATGGCGCTGAGCAGTGGCTCGACACTCATGACCATCCCGCCACCTCCGCCATAGGGAGTATCGTCGACAGCGTGGTGACGGTCTGCCGACCATTTGCGAATGTCGTGAATTTGGGTGTTGATATGGCCTGAGACAATGGCTTTGTGCAGGATACCGGTTTCGAGGGGGGAACTGAAGAATTCCGGGAAGATGGTCAGTATATCAAAATGCATGGTTCCTGTCCGGTTTGACCCAGACCAAAACCGGCAGGATCAGGGGGTTTTAGGTCCGTGGTGGCGCCAGTCAGTATCCGGATTGAAAAACTGATCCCTGCGGGGTTGTCCGCACAGGACTTGGTCATGAAAGGGATTATTCCTTGAAGTATTGATGAAATGATATTACGCCGGTGCCAAAGACGAGTGCAACATCCGTGTCATAATCGAACTCGTCGCAACCGGTCATGGCAGGTTGCGACCATTTAAATCATCCGTTGAACCCGCCTTCATTCCCCGTTGTGGGAATGTCCCCGATCTAGGGGGATTATCTCCACACCAAAAACGAAAGCCTGTATAGATTATCCGGAGTGGAGGACATCTCACTGGGTGATGACTTTTAGCTGCGGACCTGAAGACCAGTGTGGCATCATAAAGTTTTGGCGGAAGGAATACAAGGCCGCCTTCAGCAGGGCAGTCGCTGCATCGGAGCGGCCCCTTGGATGTTCCCGGCGATCTGTGTTCTCGACCTTTTCTGATTTCTCGGGCGGGGAAACATGGATGGTTACAGCCGATTGCCCGGGCCGCACTGTTTGTGTGCAGGACGTCGTTTTCGGGTCATGACCCGTCTGAGTTGACCCCCGGGTGGAGATCGGCCTCGTCATGGAAACCACAACTGCCCCGATTCTGGTGGATCCTTAGCCCCTCAACGAATAAAATGGATATAAAATTCAATATATCAATATTGTATGCGGAAATCAAATTTGGGTCTGAACTACCTTTTTGAGGTTGCTGCGGGCCCAAAAAATTCGGAAATTCTGACCTGTTGCCCCCATTTTATCGGGATCAGGTTGGGCGTTGAGTGGGAATGGCTGGAAATTTTGGGCGTTGTGGCGCGATCTTTGGGGCGGTGTTCGCCAGGTCCGGCATGGTCTTCAGTTAAGTGTTGCGGACAGGTAGCTAAATTATCATAATAGAACGGTGTGTGCCAGAAACGGCTTGTCGGATAAATGGAGCCCTCCGGGTGGCGGTATAAACGGCCGTTTTTCCGGGGAAGGCCGTACATCGTCTGTTGCGACGTGTGATGTTCTTTTGCGGGTCTTGCGGCGGAAGGTTGATAGGTCGGGAGTGAGCTCTTCAATACCCGTTGTCTATGTGGGTTCAGTTCTTCCTGTCAGGTTGTGGTGGCATATACAGACAAAAATGTTTCAGGCCGGTTTTTATTAAACTTGATCCGGTCACAAGAACAGGTTCGCCATTTAATCCGGTCACAAGAACAGGTTCGCCAGCTCTCATCCAAACACGGGCGGTTTTATAATGTCTGACTTAAGATTCACATCCGGATGCTTGTCCTCGGGCTTGCTGCTGTTACTTATGCTGCTGGTAGCAACATTGACGCTGTCAAATGCCGGTGCGCAGTCAATTCTCCTTAAGAGCGGGGAGTTCAATCCTGCTGGCGCGGTCAAGAGCACGGTTGATTCCGTGAACCTGTCGCTGGATGCGGCAGAAGGCGAGAATCGACTGGCCCTGCTGCAATGGGATGGCCCTGTTGACCAGTCAAGGATTGACTGGCTGCGTTCACTGGGGGGCAGGACGATCCTTTATGTTCCCCGAAATGCCTGTTTTGCCCTAGTTCCCCGGGGGCTGGATTCTGATCAACTCAAGGAACTTTCCCGGAGCGGTGGCAAGGCCCGCATTCGCTGGATATCCCCCCTCTCAATACACTGGAAAATGGATCGTGCCGTTGCAAAAAGATTGAGGGATCACGGAAAGTCCGGCGTGAAGCCGGCAGGTCGGTCGGAGTATATCGTGCAGATGGTCAAGACCGGGCTGGAGGCCGGTTTTGAGGATTCACTCAGGTCCCGGGCTGAAGGGGTCAGGGTTCATTCCGAAACCCCGCTTTGGACGAGCTATTATATCACTGTTTCGGCAGCGGAGCTCCTGTCCTTGGCCCGTGAAAACGCAGTTTTGTGGATTGAGGAATCCCCGCGCATGAAACTGCTAGGGGAACGCGCCAATCTTTCAGTGACGAACAGCGTGAGCGTGGACAATTCCTGTGTCACTCAGGGGCTGCAGGATCTTGAGGCTGTTTCACTCGGGCTGACAGACTGGTTTCGCACAAGTTTCACCATGCATGACACGGCCCCGAATGATTACCTTTATGTCGATCTGACTTCAGTCCCGGACTACACGCTCCAGGCCGGTGATGTTTTGGAATATGAAATATTCTGGCCGGTCAGCGCAGACGAGCGACTCAATTACCAGCTGATTGGTTTTGACTTCGCAACAGATGAGACCTGGCTGCGCAATGAATCAGCAGTCGACCAGAACGGCTTGGATTCACACCCGAATGCTGATATCCGCCATTTTGCGCTGGGTAATGCCTATCATCGGTTGATATCGATACCGTCTGGGATGGCCGGGCAAGTTATCAGGCAGTATATGGTGGCTTGTGAGTATGAGCGCCTGTGTGAGCATGACCCCGGGGTTGTTTGTGAACAAGGTGATGAAAATGAGGGGGTCGCCAGGCTTGATGCCTACATCCGGAACATCCGCATCACCGATGGTTCGGGGGAGACACGGTTCGTCATCTGGGATGCGGGGCAGGAAACGCCGCGCTCAGCCAGAGATCTTGGCTCCAGTCCGCTTCATGCCTATTCCCTGGATACGGGTGATTATGAGGGGTTCCTGAACAGGATCGGGGTCAGGGGGGAGAACGTTATTGTTCAGGTGCTTGATGACGGGATTTCCCAGGGTATTGCCACGGGCGAGCCCTTGAGCGCGCATCCGGACCTGATGGGCCGAATTTCGGGGATTGAGAATGCCAGCATTGATCAGCTCGGAGACTCGGGCGCCGGTCACGGTCACTTGCAGGCCTCAATCATTGCGGGTGACCCACTAGGCAGCGGGTTACGGACTGATGGGGGATATCTTATCGGACAGGGCATGGCTCCCGCCTCGAAAATCTTTGCAACCAAAATCTTTTCCAATGACGATACATTTACCATTCGATCGCGGGATTCGCTGATCCGTAAGGGATATGAGGAAGGTGCGCGCATATCCAATAATTCATGGGGAAGCAGTGCATCGGGTAACTATGATGTCGAGGCCCAGCTTTTTGATCTTCTGACGCGTGACACCGACCAGTTCATGCCGGGATTGCAGCAGATGCTGCATATCGGTGGGGCGGGTAATGATGGCCCCCCCCCACCTAATGAGAGCAGTGTGAATTCTCCCGCGACGGCCAAGAACGTTGTCTCGGTGGGCGCCGCTGAAA
>CAYYNQ010000017.1:0-6858 GCA_964473105.1 uncultured Candidatus Sumerlaeota bacterium
GAGAACCCCCATCCGTCAATGTCCACTGCCACTTCAAGCCACAAATGCGGAACCAAAGTAAAAAGATTCTCAGGAAAGGGTGTGATGCTCCCTAGATTAACACTGAACACTCCGTTTATGACCACGACCCGGTTGACGCCGGTATGTGCCTCCATCCAATACATACCGCCGCCCGATGCCGCCCCCCAGATCTTGAACTGCATATCATAGGCGCCGCTGGCCGGAGGGTCACCGTCCTGAGTCACGAGGCTCCCCTGATAGGTGATGAAGCCCGGCCCGGCAGCATGAATCATTGCTGAGCATAACATCAGGCATAAAGCCCATGATAAAGCACTTAGGTGTCGCATCTAAACAGACTCCTTGATATGAGTTTGGACGAAACTTTGGGAAAATTGTGGCTGAAGGGCAGCGGATAGTCAATTGTCGTTTGGCCAACCCCCAGTTCAATCCCGTTGCTGGCGGGGTGTATGCCTCGGGAACCGGCGCCCGGTAGCCACACTCAACTCCAACCCCGATACGGATGGGGGGACTGATGAACATCCGCATATCACGACAGACTGCAAGCAACTGGGTCACGGTCTGGTCATCCTACGGGGAGCTTGGCGGCACGGCCGGAACAGAGTTCGATATCTTCGTCTCGATAAGCAATTCGGCGTCGGTTGAGGTCAGTGGGTATGAATTGAATTGATTTCCATTCATTGAGATAGCGAAATTGAAAACACAAAAGTCCTGGATCGAACTTCTCGGCTCAGGGCTTTGTTGTTGGGTATGAAAAAAGTGTATCACACCGAATCTGATATGACCTGTAGAGATATGTGGTGAGCCCAACCTCCCCAGACCGTACACCCTTTCTATGTCCCAACCCTGCTGTAAACGGCCTGCATGAGCGTTAAATTCAGTAAACATCCCTGATTATCATTACAAATCATGTTTTCAAGGATTGTGATTCCGGAGGGCATGGGTTCAAATCCCATCACCCACACCATCACAGATCGCTGAATAGAAAAGACATCCCCCTTCACCCCTTAAGCTTCACCCGACTCTGTTCTAGCTCGATATGGATTAATTCATTTGGTTCCGTGTTAAACCTGAGCTCCCAACCCGTGGGTTATACGGCAACAGAGGCGGAGTGTTAACAAGGACCTGATCGGTGTCCCGTTTTTATATCATTACGGCGATGAAAAATAATCCTCGTAGGTAATCGATCCGTTAACAATCGATCCGGAGGTCGTAAATCTGGGATGAATGATGGTGACCCCCTCGAAAGTTCCACCCAAAACGTTGATGCTGTGCACCGGCCTTGTATCCCCTTCGGTATAAAAAGTGCAGCCCGTGAAGGTTGTGTGTCCGCTTGGAGTGCCGTTACTGGAAACCTCGGCCGAGATGTTGCCATGGATTGAGGAACTGTCGATCAGGCCCGCCACAAAATGCATGGCCCCAACGCCGCGCAGGCGGATTGCCGAGCCCGTGCTGGGTCCCTGGGGCCTGAAATTATGCGCCTCGAACTTTGCAATATACCAGTTTCCGCAAGGCACGCTACCGGTCGCGACCGTCTGATAGCGGGATGTGATGTTGTCAATATTGTCGCGTCCGAAATACATCGGGTATTTGCTGTCGTTATAATTCCAGAAAGAGCAGTCGAAGATACTGCTGTCCCCGATGCCAAATACATAAAGAGCGGCTGAACTCCAACTCCCTGTGATAAATACGCGCTCGAGGGTGATGAGGGACGATCCGCCATCACCGGCTATCTGGGCGGACAGAATCCCCGCACGACCCGTGACCGGCGAACGGGTCGTGCCGATCTGCAGGTTTTCAATCTTGACGCCCCCCGATCCCGTCAGATCCAGCACAGGATAACTGCCATTGATGGGTACAAGAACGGTTCCGCGGTCCGGCCCGTTGATTCCCCAGGCGGCGCCGACGAGGTTGATTGAATCAAAGTCAGTGACATTTATCGAACTAACCAGAAAATAGCCCGGTCCGAGCCATACGGTGCCCCCGGCAGTCAGGCCTGAGATGGCAGCATTGATTGCCTGAGTGTTGTCGGTCCCCCACTGGGCTGTGGCCCCAACCGCATTCGAAGACGCGGCATTAACAAGCCTGACGTGACTTGCACTGACAAAGCCTGAAATCGTTGAGACGAGGTTTGTGCCGGACACTCCTGCATTAGCCACAACAATCACTTTGCCGACATCCCCTGCGACAAAAGAGCTTGAGGATGAGAAAAGATCTTGGCTACCGGCACTTATCGACGCGCTTGTGATGAATCGACCATCTGCAACCGCGCCGAAATTCCTCACATCATGGACTCCTGTAAGTTCACTCCCGCTACCGAGCGTGTCATCAATCCCATCGGAAAATCCGTCCGGGATATTCTTGATATTGTCCCAGTTCATACTCGTGGCTTCTTCGGCCCATTGGGAAAAAGGGACTGAATAAACCCGGATTCTTTCTGAGAATAGGTCTTCGGTGTCAATGCCGTTATCGTTCGTGTCGAGGTACAGTTCATACCATACCCGGATGGATTCATGGATGGCGAGAGGTGGGGATACCGGGATGTTGAACCTGCCTTCTACTGTCAGAGTAACGGACCCATTGATATTGTTGCCGATTTGAATTCCACCGGATTCAGCACTGAAGAAACGTATCCGATACTCATGGGAACCGACAATCGGCAGACCGACCGAATTTTGAACAAGACCCTGTATGGACACGCTTGAATAGTCAAACACATCCGGTGTTGGTGTGGGCATGGGTGTCGCTGTTGGTGTTGGAGTTGGTGAAGACGTTGGCATGGGAGTTGACGTGGGTCCGACATTGATCATGCTCACCTGATAAACACGCAGCCGGTCGATCCGCAGATTCGCCCCTCCGGAATTGTGATCATGATTGTTGATCCGCAGGTGCAGATGAGCACCACCGGGCGGACCAATAGAGATGGTGTTTTCATCACAGCATCCGGTCATCCGATCCTGGGAACGTATTCGATCAGCATTGGGGCCTGTAGGCACCAGTTCGGTCCATTCGCCGGATCCGTCGATGTCTGGATTTACCTCGAAGAGTCTGGTCATTGTGGAACTGCCGTTCGGACCGTCCTGATTGGGATCGATCAGGATTCTTACCGCGGCTTTGACTCCATCCGTGAAGGATGCCGTGGATTGTTCGCCCCGGAAAACCCAGTTGCCCGGGGCGAAATCGTTGGTCCTCCCGCTGGACCAGATCTGGCTTGGACCGGTTCCGAGAAAAATAGACCCGGTCTGTGCGTCCTGCGCCAATGGGTCAGAATTATGATCCTGGGTCAAATCCATTGCAAAAAAGGAACCACGAGGATGCAAAACCAACGCTGGAGAGCTGCTGGGATCATATATAAATTTGAGCTCGAATACGGCAATTTCGGTTCCAGCAGAAAGTGTGGCCTGGTTGATGCCCGGCCAGCTGCCCCCATGGGTCCTGATATAATATGTGGCCGGTGCATTAGCCTGTGATCCAGGAGGTATCACGAGATTGCCTGATCCATCCGTCTGCAGCAGAGACCCTGAGGGGTTGAAAAAAATCTGGGCGCCAGTATAGTTACCGCAATTGATGGATGGATTATTCGGTTGTAGCCCGGCCGCTTCATCAAACCCACAGTCAAAATGCATCACCGTAATATTTTCCGGATCGACCAGACTTGCGCGGATTGTGTTCAGGAATGGACCGAACCCGAGAAAAAAGGATAAAAAAACGGTAACAACGAGATTTCGAAGCGTCATGTTCTGCCCTGTTCATGTCCGAGATGCCGCACCCTGATCACTGATGCAGATACCAACTCCGCACATAATTTCCCTGCTTGATTGCCACCGGGTCAAATATCAGTATATCCCCCCTACCGTTTTGCGCGACAACGGCCGAATGCCATCGTATCAGCACTGAGGCGCGGTCACCATGACCGTTGGACTGCGTCCATGTTCCCGCAGGACGATCGCTGGTGACATGAACCAATCGGTCCCCCCGCACGTTGATCCCCTCGCCCGAGGAGAGCGGGATCAGACAGATGATGATCAGTAAGCAAATGACCCATGGCCGGGAATAGGGGTATCGGGAATGATACGGTATTCGAATGAAAGATATGATTCCGCCACGGACCCCGTAATATGCAGGCTTATGCATCCTGCATATCCTTGAATCGGGATCTCCCATTTGGCTGATTGAGCCTGATAGTTTTAACCGACTCAGTTAACATTTATTGACGAACTCCTTAGATATGTAAGGATCGAATTTATGGGTATATTGTGGCTAAAGGTCAGGACGGAATCAAGGATCTCCTGAAATCATTCGACATCACCCCTTACGGATAGGTGGAGACAGGCTGGGTCCACTCCTGCAGAGGCTTGCCCCGTATCGAACTGATTCTCCGGACCGCATCCCCCAAGCAGCATCTTGCCTTTCCCATCATGGGCTGCTACGGTCCCATCAGTCTGCAATCACCTTTTGGCAGCCTGGACATATTATGCCAAGGAACAGAAACATGCTCATTCCTGACCGGCAAACCTTTCAACGAATGCTTGCCTTAGGCATCATCCTGCTCTCGACCCCCCTTGATATTCTCGGGGAGGAAATGAACCGGGATTACCTGGACACCACCCTGCCGCGGGAGATCCCCGCCGCAACCTATGAGGGCGAACGTTACCAGGCCGAGATCCCCGACACACTCGATTTGGTTGAACATGCCCATGCCTCCATCAATCAACTGACCCGCTCTGTCGAGCCCGATTATGACTACGAACAATACTCGGGCATCCACCTGCTTAAAAATCCGCCGCCGATGAGAATTGGTGGAGGGGGATTACTCAATCTCAATGGCAAGTGGGCCGAGTCGCTGCCGGGCCTGAGGATCATGACCGGCAATACGCGGAATATCGAGATCGACAGCCACCTGATCGCCAGTCTGCTCCACGTCACGGGAAAAGACGGTTTGTGTTACCAGCCGATTGACGGTCGCCCCTGGGCCTTCCTGACGGAGGTGACCCGCAAGGTTGGCAAACCGTATTGCGACATCTTCGGTGAAGGACGGCAATTGCTGGCTTTTGGGGTCTGGTACCAATTGACCGGAGACGACTTCTGGAGAGGGATTGCCGACCGGAAGATGGACAAGCTGCTGCAAATGCTGATCCACAAGGAGGATACCGGGTATTTCCGCATGGGACGCGGTTATACCCCCTGGGACAAGAATCCCAAGGAAGGCCCGATCGTGGCCATTGCCGCTCACGGGGTCTATGATGCTGCCGAGGGTATGACCGGAGCCCCGGCGACCTACATGGCCGGGTTCCTTCCCCAGGCAGGTGCCAACTGGCATCAACTGACCGGATCCGGGCCGGCCGATGAGCTCGGTGGCCGGTTGGCCCGATACCTCCACCGATACGGGAAAATGATCGATCCGGAAACGGGTGAATTCCTGACGGACCACTACACCCATATCACCCATTCGCTGCTTGCAAACCTCGCTTATGCCCTGGTGGCGGACGACCGGGAAATGATCAAATGGGTGAAGCGTGGCTTTAACTTTGCGATCAACGAACGTGACCCCGACCGTACCGGTATCCTGATCAGTGACATCACCTGTTCCTGTTTCGTCGCTGACATGCTCAATATCGGGATCATGTTTTCCCGTTCCGGTGAGGGAGATTACTGGGAACTGGTAGACCGCTGGGTGCGCAATACCTTCGTGAACCTGCAGGTCGGACAGGCTGACATCGACAAGGTCAAGGCCATGCCCGTCGAGGAGGTCAAGGAGGGATACTGGTCCACCGACAACCCGGGCGTCGCCCAATTTGAGGATGGTGCCGACCGTGCACGCGGTGGTTGGTTTCACTCGCTCTATGAACGAGGTCACACCATTGGCTGCTGCAACGGGAACCTGACCCGGACTCTCTATTACACATGGGACAGCATAGTCGAGCAGGTGGGTGATGAACTGAGTATTAATCTGCCCATGAACCGTGCCTCACCCTGGGCCGATGTTTCCAGCCACCTACCTTACGAGGGCAAACTGGTGGTCCGGATGAAGGGGGATAAAAAAAACATCAAGACCTTCTTCAATTGGAATTCGTGGAGGGGTTCGAGACATGTTCTCGTCCGCATACCGGACTGGACAAACTGGAACGAGGTGACATGTGCGGTCAATGGCGAGAAGAAGGATTACACATGGGAGGGTAACAGGATCAGGATCAGCGGAATTGGGAACAAGGACACGGTTGTGGTGAAATTCCCGATCCGTGAGAGGACGATCCCGACAACGATCAACCGGGAATTCCTTTGGGAGTCCCGACGGACAGCCGATCCCAGGGCAGGCGGCGACCTTGAAGTCACCATTCGGGGCAACACCATCGTTGCACTGGACCCTGATGCCAGCCTGCCGCTCGTTCACCAGGTCAAGTATCGTGCCGACAAGGCCCCCATGAAAAGGGTCGAGCGGTTTGTGTCAAGGAAACGATTTGTCTGGTAGAACACACCTCCCCTCGGGATGATCTTGGGGCGCGTCCCACGACGGTGCTCTTAAGCACCATGGACATTACAGGGACCACTTGATTATCACCCACCCATCAGCCACAATACGCCACACGTTCTATCCATCCATATCAAGGAGTCTGTTAAAATGGGGCACCTAAGTTCTTTGCCTTGTACCTTATGCCTGATGTTATTTCCCGTCATGATTCATGCTGCGGGGCCGGGCGGCATCACCTACCAGGGGAGTCTCACGACCCCGGACGGCGAGCCCCAGGCCGGTGGATCCTATGACATGGAGTTCAAGCTCTGGGGCGCAGCCTCGGGCGGCGACATGCACTGGATGGAGGCGCACACCGGCGTCAACGGCGT
>CAYYNQ010000018.1:0-3423 GCA_964473105.1 uncultured Candidatus Sumerlaeota bacterium
GCCAGCGCGCGCGGCGCAGCTGGGAAAACGAACTGGCCATGCAACGCGTAGCCGCCACGTACAGTCGAGCAGTCACGGCTGACTTTGCCGCGGAGGTTGCGCGCTTGGGCCGGCCCAATCCGTTGCGGGATGTGTTGATGAAGGAGCACGAGAAGGCACTGCAATCCGTGCAGGAGTTTCTACGGGGTCAGATGTTTGCCACCAACGAGGTCGCCCGACTATCCAAGGTTGGCTTGGACAACTTGCAGCTTGGATTGCTCAGCGGGCTGCCGGACGAGGTGGAGGAGAGGCTGGCCCTTCTGAATCAGGCCTTGCTGGAGTTGCCGGGCAACACACCAGAATCCAGGCATCGACGCCAGCAATTGATCGAGACCAGAGTCATGTGGACCCGGATTCTCCAAGCCCATGAATCCATCCGTGAGATTGTCGATCAAGCACCGGAGCAGCAGCAGTTGGGCCTTGCTCGCGCCTTGATCGTGGACCGCCTAGTGTATCAGGCTATGGCTGGGCGGGGTCACCTGTTAATTGTGCCTCCCAACCAGCCCAAGGGCGACAACAGTGGATGGAAGAAATCCGGCGTTGTGTTGGCTGAAATGGTGGAGTTGGGCAATCCTTCACCCGTACAACTTCAGCATCTGGCCACCATCGCCACAGCCTTTGCGGGCCAGCAACCCAAGGCTTTCAATGAGGGTGTAGCCAAGTACACTCAATGGCTGAAGGAAAATCAATTTCACACCGAGCTGCGCAAGGGCCGAGAGGAACATTACTTTAACAGCTTCGCTCCCTTTTCCCTCAGCATGCGCGTGTATATTTCAGCATTGCTGTTGGCCGGCTTTTCCTGGCTCAACCTTTCTCGCTGGTTGTCGCGTTCGGCGTTTTATCTCATTGGCCTCGCCTTGGTCGTCCACACTGTCGGTCTGATTTTTCGCATGTACCTGGAAGGTCGGCCTCCGGTGACCAATCTCTATTCCTCTGCAGTCTTCTGCGGTTGGGGCGCGGTGCTGCTGGGATGGGTTCTCGAACGCATCTATCGCAATGGCATAGGCAGCTTCACCGCTGGTGCCGTGGGCTTTGCCACCCTCATCATTGCCGACCACCTCGCGCACGAGGGAGATACCATGGAAATGCTCCAGGCCGTTCTGGATACCAATTTCTGGCTCGCCACCCATGTTACTTGCATCACCATTGGTTACTCTGCCACTTTTCTGGCTGGCTTCCTCGCGCTGGTATACGTGCTGCGCGGCACGCTCACCAAGTCACTGGAGGCCGCCACCGCCAAGACTTTGGCTCGGATGGTGTACGGCATCGTTTGTTTCGCCACGCTGTTCAGCTTTGTTGGCACCGTCCTTGGCGGTATCTGGGCCGACTATTCTTGGGGCCGTTTTTGGGGCTGGGACTCCAAGGAGAACGGCGCCCTGCTCATCGTGCTCTGGAACGTCCTTGTGCTTCACGCCAAGTGGGGCGGCTTGGTGCGCGAACGTGGCATGGTCAACCTCGTTATCCTCGGTAACGTCATCACCGCTTGGTCTTGGTTTGGTGTCAATATGTTGGGCATCGGTCTGCACAGCTATGGTTTCATGGATGAGGCTTGGAACACGCTTAAGTGGTTTGCCATAAGCCAATTCGTCATCATGATGGTCGGCTGCTTACCGTTGCACTACTGGGCCAGCGGCAGGCATCTTGTGGGCAAATCCGGCAAGGCCGCTTGAACGCTGCCACTACCCAGCCCGTCTTTCCGCCGGGAGTGAACCATCTGTTCACTTTTTTCATCTTCAACTTTATGTCCGTCATGATTGTGATGGACAGTCCTATTTTTTTGTACGTTGAGAGCCTCGGCGCAAGTGCCACGGTCATGGGCCTCATCGCCGGGCTCACGCCGCTCATGGTGGTCTTCCAGTTGCCTGCTGCCAGTCACGTTAACCGCGTCGGCTATAAGCGTTTCATCACTACCGGCTGGACGGTGCGGCTGTTATTTGTCGCTGGCCTCGCCGTCGTCCCCTTCACCAGCGACACCACTTTCGATCGCAACAACAAGCTCGCCCTCGTCCTCGCCATGCTGTTCCTGTTCAACCTCGTCCGTGGAATCTCAAGCTGCGGCTGGTTTCCTTGGATCACTGGGCTCATTCCCGAGAACATCCGCGGCCGCTACCTCACCATTGAGAACGCCTGCAACAATATCGGCAGCCTCGTTGCCTTCCTCGGCGTAGCGCTTTACCTTGGCCATGATCCTCGCCCTCATCAATTCGGTATCCTTTTCCTTTGCTGCCTTGTTTTTGGCCTCGTCAGCCTAGCTTATATCTACCGTGTGCCAGAAGTCCCCACGCCACCTGAGGAAGCCAAGGTTGCCCAAGCTGTCCCTTGGGCTGAGATTCTCCGCTATCCGCCCTTCCGAAAACTCCTCTGGGTGGCTTTTGCCTGGGCCATCGCCATGGGGGGGGTCATGGCTTTCGTCGTGAAGTTTCTGAAGGGTCCCGCCGCGATGGCGGACAATCATGTCCTGTTTGCTGCTTCTGCCAAATTCATCGGCGGTCTGCGCACTCTCTGGTTTCTTGCGACGCGTCTGGACCGCATGGGCAGTCGGCCTGTCATGCATGCAGCAATTGTTCTCTGGATGCTCCTTTTGTGCGGTTGGATCGCCGTGGCTGGCGGTGCTACGAAACCCGCATTCCCCCTCATCCTAGTCCTCTATCTCGCCATGGGCTTTGGGTTTTCCATGTTCGGCATGGCCCTTTCAAAGCTCGCCATGGCCACCGTACCCAAGATGGGGCGAAGCCATTTCTTTGCCCTCTTCTCCGTGGTGGGCAGTCTCACCGCCGGCCTCTTCCCCATTCTTTGGGGTTTGCTGATCGATGTGCTCAAGCCCGTGCGACTGACTTGGCTAGGCCTGGAATGGAACCAATTCAGCCTCTATTTCGCCGCGCTCATCGGTGTGCTGCTGGCTTCCACTCTGCTTGTTCGCCGCTTGGAGGAAAAAGAAGCTGCACCCTTGAACCAGTTTATCGCGGACCTGATCCGCAATTCACCTCTGCGCTACTGGCTGCGAAATTAAAGCCAGCGAAAGTCTGCGCGCCTAGGGCTCCACCAGCACTCGCGTGCCTTTTTGCACCACGCGCAACAGTCGCTCGGCATTCCAGTTCGCCAGTCGAAAACAGCCAAGCGATGTCGTTCGCCCCACCTTCTCCGGATCCGGTGTACCGTGAATCCCGTAGCCCGGGCGATCCAGCTCCAGCCACACCGTGCCTACAGGGTTGTTGGGGCCCGGTGACAGGACCAGCTTGCCATCCCCGTTTTGTGCCTCCGGTGTGCCGGGAAACCGAGCCGGGTCAAAGGTGTAATTTGGGCGGGGAACCACCATGACGATTTGCAGTTCGCCTACCGGCCGGGCAGCTACGTGTGTTGCGATGCTGCAAGGGAAATGGGCCA
>CAYYNQ010000019.1:0-42122 GCA_964473105.1 uncultured Candidatus Sumerlaeota bacterium
AGGAATTCATCCCGGAATCCCCCCCACCGTTCGCAGCCTCAACACCCGCAGGCAACACTGTCATGTCGTTAACCGAATCCCTGGCCTCATCCGACAGTGCAAGCATCACGGGGGAACTCTTGTGGCCGGGCAGGACTTTAACGATATCATTCAACCCCGAACGGGGCTCCTCAATCGCCCTCGTCACAACCGGATGGATTGTCTCAGGATAGAGGCTGCTGGAGGTCGTGATTGCAGAGTCAACCTCGGCACCCACGGCCTGGACAATCTCAATCTCCCCCCGGCTGGATGCAGCTTCAACACGACGCTGCTGGTTATCCAAGTAAGAAAGCGACTGAAGCGCGTCCGAATGTTCAGGTTGACGCCGCAACACAGCATTGAGGATTCGGCGCGCATCATCAAAATATCCTGTCTGAATTGCAGCCCGGGCCTTGACGATTTCCTGTTCAAGCCATTTCGAATCAACCTGGATGTCCTGGTGCACGGCGCCGGGTATTGCATCCGGTTCCCCAGCGATCAGGTTCAACGGAACCCCGGCATGATGACCGGTTACGTCGTCGCGGGAAATTGCCTCAAGGCCAGCAAGTTTCTTCTCGGCCTTCCGGTACATCGAAAGAGTCTTGCCCTTGAAATCACCCACCGTGACCCATAACTTATGAAAAACCTCACGTGCCTGACCATACTGACCCTCACGATAAGATTTCACACCACTGTCATATACCGCTTCAAGAACACTTGCCCGTTCGCGGGGTTCATCCGGCAGCAGGTCTATCTCGCGCTGCTGGGTTTCACGCATGCTTTGTGCATTGGTAAGCAATTCTTGAATGTCTGAACTTTCGGATGCAAGCTGCAACGCCCCGCGATACCATGCCACGGCTTGATCAAACCGCCCGGCACGATAATCCTCCGCCGCATGCTTCAGGTTCTCCTCCAGCTTATGACGCTTGACATCGGTCATTCCGTCGTCATTTAACACAGCCGCAATATGGAACCCCGCATCGGGAGCAACGTGCACTCCAACTATGCTCTGCGATGAGACACTCATCCCCCAGAGAACCAAAATCAGTATCCCGGCGGGACGAAGCCATCGCGCAGTTACAACATTGTTCATAGAATCACGTCCTACTTCTCAACATATTCCCTTGCAATATTCGTTTGCCCTGAACTCTAACCCGATCTGACCACGATCAGATATAAAACCCTAAAATTTGGACATCATCCCTAAAATTGGACATCATCCGACGTACGCATGAATCTGATTGCAGGAAGCCCGAACTGGCTCTAGATGATGTGCGGACCCGACATACAGCATACCTGCGGTGGCTGGTGTTAACCCTTCCCTGTGTAACGGTGTCCGAATCGCGCCCCAATCTGCTCCAACCCTAAGGATCATTCCCTATCGTATTCGCCGATAAGTCAAGTTTTGTCAAGGAAAACCAATATTCCCTACCTCACCGCTGACCCATGACACAAATCCCACTTTGTCATCATCCGCCATCCTGACGCGGTGGGGTTTACTTTACATGACGGGCTCATTCACCTGTCGTGGATCCATCCTCATCCACGACAGGCCCACCTTCGGACGTTGTTTTCAAAGCATTTAGTTTGTTCTCTAGTTGTTTTGCCCGAAGGTTCTTTGGCTGAATAGTCAGGGCTTCCTGCGCCAGCCTCAGCGCCTCATCAAGATCCCCCCTGTCAAGGGCAGCATGGGCGTTCATCAGGCTTGCCTCCGCCCGTTCCTCCAGTTCCTTGGCGGACGCCACCATTCTTGAGTCGAAGGGATTGTCCCGACCCAAAGTCCTGTAGTTTGAATTTTCGAATGGCTTCCATTTCTCAAGCATCGACTTGACCGACTTGTGCAGATCATCCCCACGGGCAACCCCGTTCCTAAGACTCACAATCTCCGGATTCACCGGCTTTTCAGCGCCGGCGCTTTCGGCCAACCTGACGTAAACACGAAACAACAACAGCACAAGCAACAGCACCATGAATACCGTGCCGCCCTTCCCTTTTAGCGATTCCTTAAGTTTTTGCCCTGAGTTCTGAAGAGTCATTTAAGCAAATCCGCTCCCGACTGCATTCGAATACGGTTATTCAACTCCACTTCAATTTCTCTCATTTCCGATCCCCCTCACCCACCCGTCGATTTTGGGAATGGACTATTTGTGCGTTCGCGGGTGGCGGCAGGGGGCTCAAAACCCTCGATATATCTCAACCTTCCGGATCGCTGATAGGTCTTCAGCGTAAACTCGTAATGCCATACCCGCATCGTAAACCTTCGATCCCGCACCCTTTTCAGTGTGCGCATCTGTTTTTTTACCACCAAATCATCCTTCTCAAGCTCATTCAGGAAATCGGTCAGCGCCGGCCGAGTGATGGCACGGCCCTTGACCCTGACATTGCCATCCAGCCTTAGAATGATTTCATCCACCAGGACGCTTGGTGGACGTTTCTCCAGAAACACCTGGAGAAACTGAAACCAGTAATCACGGCTGCCGGCTGCACCAGCCAGCTTCTCATAAGCTGATGTCACACTTTGGTCCCGCGATTCGGCCTCCTTGATAAGCAGATCTCTATTGCTCGCCTCCCGCTTCGAACCCTGAATCCGCTCAACACGGTGGTTATACTCCGCAATACTCTTATCACCCACCCCGAAACTCAGGCAAACCAAGGCCACGAGCATGCCTATCATTGCGCATAACTCATACTTCCTCTCCTGCAAACCACGGACGACCTTGATGTCCTCAGGCAGGAAATTGATCCGGTTCTGGGATAGGCCCAGCCCTTGAAGGCCCAATCCAATGGCCACGGTATAACCCGCAAGATCCGCCGGTGTCGGATCGGGCAACCTTAATTGGGGATGCTGCGGTTCGCTGATCGAGACGGGAAGACCCATTTTTTCCTCAACGTATTGACTCAGGTAGGGAATTCTCGCCAGGCCGCCCGAGAGGACAACACTATCGACCGCAACGCCATCAGGTTGGGAAATGTAATAGTCGAGGGAACGCCTTAACTCAGACACCAAACGGTCCGCAACCGCCGTGGCGGCCTCGCTGGCATCCATGTTGACAGAATCCGAATCCCCCTCCAATTCGAAATCCGTGCCAAGAATCGCAACCTCCTCCTCCTTGATCGTCCTTGCCTGGGCGATATCATCCAAACCCATCTGATCCTGAATCGCCTGATCCATTTGATTGCCCGCAAGCGGTACCGAGCGCGGAAAACCCAGCATCCGCTCACGGCCCGGCTTGGGAATAACAATATCCATCAATGATGCACCGAGGTTGACGTAAGCTTGAATTTCCTCGTATACCGGGGCCTCCGCTGTCTTGTCCGCACCATCCTCAATCTCATCATCTGGGCCGGATTCATCCTTGGCCTCAGGCTCATTACGCTTTTTTTTGCCGCCCTTCTTCCCCGAGTCATGAACAGCAAGCAGATCCCTGTCCGAAGAGTTCAATTCGTGAAAATTATAGAGCGCAAGCGTGGACACGGAAATTGCCAGTGCCGTCAGACCCGAGCGCTTGACCAGACGCATGAAATTCAGGATGAATTCCTTCTTGATGGCAACCAGCAGAACCTGAAACTGCTCCCCATCATCATCCTCAGATACTTGATACTCCATGATTGTCTGGTCAAGAGGAAAGGGGATCAGCTGGCGGGCCTCAAACCGAACCATGCGATTCATTCGCTCCGGTGAAGCCTTGGGCAGGCTAAAACGCCTTACAAAAACCGTCTGGCCGGGGATGCAAAAAACCGCATTCTTGATCCGAATTTTGTTGCGTTTGAGTATCCCTGAAAGCTGCTTGGCCTGCCGCTGGGCACGCTGCGCCTCGGTCAATTGCTCCTCAAGAGACAAGGGTTCTTCATACAGGCCAACAACACGCGGACCCGCACGCCCCATTTCCATATGGGCGACCCGCATGGAATGCGAACCAATGTCAATTCCAAGACAATTACGAACTTTGACGGGCATAGGTGAGAACCAGATCTTCCGTCAGCATGACACATCATGCGAGCTGCATGAGATAGAACAAAACATCATACAAACTGGACGGAACTCGAACATCCACCCGGCTCTCCGGTGGATATCAGGTAGCGTGGAACTTTTTCCGAACAACAGCTTAGTATTCCTAACCGAATCCATCGTACTCGACACTTGGCGGGATCACGAAGGGCAAATATGCTGGGGCACCCTGTATTCCCTCTATGATGCCCTAAACTTAACCGAGATAACGTTCTAGCCAAGATCCCCGCGATAGTCAATCTTTTTTGGTATCTTCCCGAAACCGACATGGTGGAAATTATAGATAGAGGTAATTTGTGGTTCAGGAATCATACTTCAAATAGAGATTTGAATCCAAGATCCCCAAAAGAACGATGGAACCTCTTGGGGCTGATTTCAAAACCACAGTTCGGACGTCCCTTCCGGAACGAGACTGCCCTATTCCCGATAGCCCAGCTCACCTACCCATCCTATATCCAAGTCCAACTTTAACCTTAGAATCGCAATATTTTAACGATTCTGGCGTATTGGAACGTGAAACCCGCCCTTCAAATCAATCCGCTCAAATGCTTTCTCAAGTGAACCCGGTTCAACTTCGCAAGTGCCCTTTGCTCAACCCGCCTCACTCCTTCTTGGCTCAGTCCAACCTTTTTGCTGACCTTGCGCAAGCTACCGGGCTCCTGACCATGCAATCCGTATCGCAGATTCAGGACGCTGTGTTCACGTGAGTTCAATCGCCCAAGGACCTTGTGGACACGGGATTTCATTTCGTTTTTCATCGATTGCTCGGCTGGGGTCACCGCATCTGTATCCGGAATACGCTCTTTCAGGCAGGTCCCTTCCTCGTCGACTGGGCTCTCCAGAGACAATGCTATTCTGGATAGGCATGCCAGGTTCTCGGCCTGACTCACTCTTAGTTCCAGCCTTTCCGCAACCTCTTCCAAAGTCGGAGCCTTGCCGTTAATCAATTGACACTCCTTCACAAATTCGCTCATTTTGCCCAGTAGGCGTGCCTTGCGAACAGGGAGCCTGATCAGAGAACCATGTCTCCGAATTGCAACCTGCATCGCTTGGCGAATCCAGAATGCGGCATAGGTTGAAAATCTGTAGCCCAGTGTATGATCAAACCGGTCAATAACATCCATCAAACCGATATTTCCCTCTTGGACCAAGTCCTCGAGCGCAATACCACGCCCCCGATATCTCAGGGCAAGCTTGACCACCAGTCGAAGGTTACATTCAACGATCTCTTTCCGAGCGGATTCATCCCCTGAATGCAGTCTCTCGAAAAGATCGCATTCCTCCTGTTTGCCCAATACCGGGTTTTGACCAATCTCCTGCAAGTACAACTTAATCACGATATCTGGTCCCATTGTTTTGCGTCCTTCCATACAGCCCAAAACCAGAATGGAGCAACTTCGAAACCAGAAACCGGTTTATACCCAATAAATGCTGATAAAAAATCTTTATAGTTAGCTTTTTCAATGATACAGGTATCATCGCTGGGGTATTCGGGTGGATCTGTCCCGGACCCGACAGGATCAAGTTTGGCGCATATCCTCTAGAATTTTGGGTTTTGAGCTAAAAACCGCACATGGTGACCAAACCCCATACAAGCCCGCCGGTGACTCGGAAGAAGCTGGTCCCTAGCCTTCTCAGCCTGTTGATCCTGCTCATCCTAGTGGGGGGACTTCTCCCGATGCTTACCACTCTCAACAAGTTTTCAACCGGAATATTAAATCACCTTGGAAAACATGAGTACACTCCCTCACGAAGAGATGATATTTATCAGTTCATGGCTACACGGGGCATCAAAGCAGCCGGGCACGGCAAGCCTGAATTGTTATGGGAGGCCCGCAAAGGAGCCGCACAAGCTGGATTCTTTCTGGCCACGGCGATGCACTGTGAATCGACCGGGAAAGAAGATCTGGCCCGGTTATGGATCGGCATTCACTTCATCGCCCGTGGCGACGTCAAACGAGCCACTCCATGGGTTGATAATAATCCACTTAGCCCCAGTCTTGACCGCAACATCGACCCGAAATCCTATGCGGCCGCCACTTGGATCGATCAAGAACCCTTGATGAATCTATTAAAGGCCTCCCTTTTCTGATGAACATGTATCTCCCGGCCGGGACAATCGGCCATATGGCGATGTCTTGCTGAACCTCGTCTCGATGTTCTCCGAGAGGACAGGGCCCCGATGATCCAAAGTCAAATGCCTGATGGCATTGCTTAAAGTCGTTCTTTATGATCGACTGACAGATCCAGAAGGTGGTGCCCGGCTTTCATGAATCACCATGGCCTTTCACGACGCGTTCGTGGCGTCAGTTGGCCCGGATTTCTATTCCTGATTATGGTCATGGCGATATTTGTCATGGCGCGACAACTCTCCAATCGGGAGAAGATCAAGGCAAAAAAATACTTCACAGCCCAGATGAGCGATCCAAGGACGATGGTTCGCCTGTATCTTATAGAGTCGTCAATCAACCACGATTACAAATCGGACCGTTGGGGAAAAATTATTGGTTTTATGAGCAACGACGATCAGTCCTGGTTTGAAGAGAATTTCAGGTTGATCGCCTCCATGAACCGTTACATGGAAGGGCACATTTCAATGGCAGTCACCGAGCGTGAACAAAGGTTCGGTGCCATGCAAGTCCTTACTGGCTTCGACCGGAACGGCAAGAAAAACCGGCCCCTCGTGTCCACCATCGAGTTGAATGATCCATATGGCGTCGTATTTATACACCACCCCGGGCGCCCGGACACATTAAGGCCCATTTTCATCATTCGTGAGGGCAAGCAGTGGAAAATCCGGCGTTTCGGGGGAAGCCGTGATGAAACAAGAATCGCACACGGAATAGCGGAGGCAAGGAACCTGAAGGACCTGCCCCTGTCAAAAGATGAGAGAGCCATACTGGAAAACCCCCGTCGTTACAAAGAAGGCAAGCGCACGGAAATGATGGCCCAGTGCGGTATCCATGAACAATAAACATAAGACCGTCCCCCGGCCCGGGTTAGGATTCACAACCTGAGTTTGCCGGGTAAACACCCGGTGATCAAAGTCCGAATGGATGGAGGATGATGATGAGCAAAGAGGACTTTCTGGAAATCAAATGCCCGGAGTGCGAGATCATCCTGATCATCGATAAACGCGGGGGGAAAATCGTTGAAACCCGGAAACCCATCATCGATGATAGTACTGGAGACAGGTTTGATGATGCATTCAAGAAGGTCAAGCAATCAAAAAGCCTCGTCGAGCAGAAGGTCCAAGATGCCCGGGAGCGAGAACAGCAGAAGTTCGACCGACTGGATGCCATCTTCAAGGAAAGTCTTGAAAAAGCGGGGAAGGATGGACCCATCGAAAAACCTGATCGCGAGATGGATCTGGACTGAATCATGCCCCTACCGACTACATGGAAATCCGGTCACGTCCAATTGAAGACAATTTTCTTCGACACATCAGGATGTAGGCTCCGAAGAACAGGGCAACCCCGGGCCGCCTTCTCCAGACCCTCCCTGTGTTGTTCTGCAACAGGGTTTGGCACCGTGAATTCCAATTCCAACTGACTGATCCGTCGAATCGGCTCATGAATCATCTTTTTCACAACATGCACCTTAAGGCCTGTAATATCCATCTGGTGCATTCTCGCATAGATTCCCATCACCGTAAGCATACACGTGCCCAGTGCCGCAGCAACCAGATCGGTAGGCGAAAACGCCCTTCCCCTTCCCTCATTATCACGAGGAGCATCTGTTGCCAAGTTGTCCCCGCTGGGGCCATGAACGGCCGAACAGTGCAAATCCCCCTCATAAACCATGTTGATCTCAACCATGACACATCCACCTTTCATAATCATGGATGTTCCGCCTTTGGAAACATCCTTAGAATCCTATGTCAAACCGGGGGAGGATATCCCCCCCAAAATAACGTCATCGGCACATATCCCCTTTTTATGTTCCCGCCGGCATCCACATGACTTAATATGGGCGAGAAATCCTCAAGAGGACAATACGCACAAAATATTTAGCAACGGGTAGCAAGATATGGGGGCGATTTCATGCGTGATGAGTGTGATTGCGAGCCTGACTTGGTTTAGGCTCCTTCTGGATCTGTTCAGTTCAAGGAACCGGATATTGACGCTTGAATCCGTCCCGGGTCAGGAGAACGATCTGGATTATCCACTTGTATCCATCATTGTCCCCGCGCTGAATGAAGAGAAGACTGTCGGGGACGCTATGCGGTCGCTTCTGGAGCTAGATTACCCCCGTTATGAAGTGATTGCGGTAAATGACCGCTCAGACGACGAAACCGGATGCATCCTCGAAGAAATCAAGTCGCAACAACTGGAGAATGCTCCGGTGTTGAAGGTCATCCATGTCAGGGAACTTCCCGAAGGCTGGCTGGGGAAAAACCATGCCCTGAATCTGGGCAGCCGCATCGCTGCTGGCGATTACCTTCTGTTCACGGATGCGGATGTTCATTATGATCCAACCGCATTGAAGCGGGCAGTTCATTTCTGTCTTGAAAGAAAAGCCGACCACCTGACGGTAATTCCATGCATCGAACTGCGCCAATTCTGGGAATCGGCTGCCTCATCTCTCCTCATGACGCTGTTCACGCTACGGTTCCGGCCCACACATGTCGACCGGCCCGAATGCCGGGCGTACATCGGCGTGGGTGCATTCAACATGATTCGAGCCGAGTTCTATCATAAAATCAAAGGTCACCAGACCCTGCGCATGGAAATCATTGATGATGTAAAACTGGGGAAACTGGTCAAGAGAAACCGGGGGCAGCAGAGCTGCCTGAAATCTGGATCCCTGATTCGGGTGCGCTGGGCTGAGGGCCTGCGTGGATTAGTCCAGGTTCTGGAAAAGAACGCCTTTGCCAGCGTCAACTTTAACCTTATATTTCTCCTGTCAACTTTGGTGTTCATGTTCGTGATTGCATGCTGGCCGATAGTCGGGCTACTCACGGGGTCACCCGGTATCCGCTTGATCTGCCTGACGACCTGGCTAGAAATGATCCTTCTGGGTGCAATTATCAGGCAAGCATCCGAAACAGCCCGAGGCTACGGCCTGCTCTTCCCAATAAGCATGCTGATATTCATTTATATCATGCTCCGCTCAGCCGTGATAACTCTGGTCAACCGGGGCGTCACCTGGAGAGGGACCCATTACCCGCTTGACCAACTGAAGAAAGGGATTTACTAATCGACCACCCCTCCCCTGAACGAAATTCCAAAGGTATCGCCCCTTAATGTCGCGCAGACCGCTCTATGCTATCTTATTATTTTTCAGGTTCATCGGAAATCCCATGCAATTTAACGCCGTTAATGACGCCAACACGTTAGTATTGATAACAACGATGAAGAAAAGATAAACAAAGCAATGTCTAGGTTCAAACCGGGGAAAAATCAGATATCGACATGGACCGGAGCAACTGGAAGTTTATGCCTGTTTCTTGCACTCCTGCTGGTGCTCATCAACCTTGAATCGAGAGTGGCCGGATGGTCTAGATGGTGGCCGCTGGTTTTGATCCAGCTTTCCTGCATTTTGTTATGGTTTAACAATCCGGGGAAAGCCCCTATACGGCCGGTCTACTGGGTGGGCCTGCTGATCCTCTCGTCGCCCGTCTTCTGTCGAATCTCAGTGATCATGCTGGGTGGACTGCTGCCGCATGAAGGTTTACGTGAAGCCCAGGATCTGATTCTGATCTGGTTCTGTTGCGTGGGAATTTGGTACAATACACTTTATAAACCCATCCAGATGCCGTTTTTCTGGAGCATGCTGGTCCTGTTATCGATTGCGCTCGAAAACCTTGTCTCGGTTATCCACTCGGGGGAATGCTTGGCATTCCATCCTGATTACTGGACCGCGGGACGGATCATCGGACTCGTCATCTCTCTATCCGGCTTACTGGCTGCTTCATTAATTTGGAGTTTGAACAAATTGAAGCAGTCTTCCCTTGGGTCCGATCCCGACCGCAGAATAAGCCGGACCGGGATGTTACTCATCCGGTTGTGCTTTCTCATCGCGGGGGGGAGTGCGGGATGGTCTCTTCATACGTTTCAACAATTTGGTTCGACAGGTCAGGAAATTGTTGTCCAGAGAGGAGTGGATGCCATTAAAGACCTGTGGCTACAATCAACCGCCTTCGGCTGGGGTAACAACACCCTTGCAAGCCTTGTGGGTGTCGTTGCGCTTCCCCATGCTGCAAGATCACCTGAATGGGCTGGCCCGGCTGGATATCCTGCCGCCCATGGCTACCTAGGTGTTGGATTCCTGATTTGCCTTGCAATCATACTGTGTCTGGGAGGGCGGAGAAAGGACACAAAGGGATCTTGCATCCCTGCAAATATATCTGAAACGGCGACCTGTATTGCACTCTTTCTGATCAGTCTTGTGCTGGCTGGCGGCCCCCGAGGTCCGCTTCCCCTCTTTATACTTTTTGGGTGGCTGGCTTTATCACTGACCCGTTCACCTTTCCAATCGCGTGGCAATACTCGCGGATTCACGTCCACTCTGCCCCTCCTGGTCGCGATATTCATGGTGTGTATCACGCTCGTTACCTACGGGCCGATAAAGGGACAGGTGCTTTTTTACACATCGGACAACCGGCATCAGTCTCCCGAGAGATTCCGCCTCCATCTTCATCAGGCACGGGAACTTAACCGCTATGATTCAAGGATCCCAGTCGCGCTGGCAAATTCCTGGCAAAGATCCATGTCCCGTAGCCCAAAATGGCAGGAGGATATGTTCAACCAGGTTGATTTTTATTACCGCGAGGCATCAAAACTTGACCCCTATGACACACTGATCACAATGCGTCATGCCAACTTTCTATTGAAATGTGAACGTCAGGATGCGGCAATCGCGACCGCCAGAAAAGCCCTGAAAATAAATCCCCACTCCTCGGACCTGGCAACCTGGCTCTTCTTGGTCGCAATAAGGCATGATTATAACAAACTGGCCTTCGAAACACTCGATTACGGAATAGGGCTTGAGCCCTATAACCCCTGGTGGTGGAAATGGAGACACCGCCTTACGGCCCGCCTCGGCCAAGGCCCCTTGGCGCGACAATCTCTGGCCGTTGCGCTGACGGGCAACCCGGAAAACCCGGAACTGATCAGTAGATCCTGGGATAACATGACGAATGAGACAGGGAACATTAACAACCCAAGTGTTCCGGTCCTTGAGAATCGCCATGAAGAAACCGTCATAGCCAACCCGGAAGACGGCAAAGAATGAGATCTTTTTCCGGTTCCAGGATTTAGTCGTGCACGGTCGGTCAAGGCTTTCTTCGCAGCCGGGGAGGGGGGCATCACACACACCACCATAAATCATAATTTTTCTTAATCATTTCCGGATCCGATGATAAAATGAATACCCGTGCCTTGAATTGCGCGTAAATGAATTGTTTCAGAAGCTGTGGAGCCATATATCATGAAATCCCAACAGGGTGAAAAAAAACTCAGTAAGGTCGAAATCTACAAACAGGAGAGTCAAGGCCTTGCTGCAAACCTGAAAGAGCAGTATGAAGGTAAATCGTCACATTTCGACGACCGCGGCTACCAGTTGATGAAATTCCACGGTAGCTACCAACAGGACGACCGTGATCTCCGTGCCGAACGCCGAAAAACAAAAATGGACAAGGCATGGATCTTTATGCTGCGCGTCAAGATCCCCGGTGGAAAAGTCAGTCCGGACCAATACCTCGCGTTTGACCAGATGGCCGACGAAATGTGCAACCAAACCATTCGTATCACCTCCCGCCAGGGTATCCAATTCCATGGAATCGGCAAGGACGGGCTTCGGAAAATGATCCGGGCGATCGATGCCATTCGGATGACCACACAAGGGGCCTGCGGAGATATCAACCGAAACGTGATGTGCTGCCCCATCTGCGACCTTGACACATACTCCGGCCTGAAAATGCAGCAACTTGGCGACGAAATCGCCCATCACTTCAGGCCACATTCAACCGCCTTCTACGAAATCTTCTGCGATGGAAAGATAATGGGATCGCCCATGAACCCCTGCCGGGACGAACCAGTTTATGGCGCAGATTACTTGCCGCGAAAATTCAAAATGGGAATCGCAGTGCCGGAAGATAACTGTGTGGATCTCTACACCCAGGACCTTGGAATCGAGGTTGTTCATGAAAACGGAACACTGATCGGTTACGACCTGATTGTCGGCGGAGGGCTTGGTTTCCACCACGGCGTCGAAGCAACGTATCCCCGAGTGGGAAGCCGGCTGGTTCGGGTAGAGCCCACCAGAATCATGCAGGCAATTGAGTCGATTGTCCAGATTCAGAAGGAATATGGAGACCGCACAAACCGAAAACATGCACGACTAAAATACACCATCGATGACCGTGGGGTGGACTGGTTCAAGGACGAACTGGACAAACGGATGGGAATGGCATTGAGCCCGGCAGGCTCAATGCCGGAATATTCCAACAAGGATCATCTCGGCTGGCATGAATGCATGGACGGGAAACTTTATGTCGGGCTGCACATTGCAAATGGACGTATTCTTGATGACCCGGACGGAAGCAAGATGAAAACAGGCCTGCGTGAGATTATCGCCCGTTTCAAGATGCAGGTTCGGTTGACTGCCCGGCAAAATATCATCCTGGCCGGCATCAATGCCGGGGACCAGAACGAAGTGCAGTCCATGTTGGAGGAACATGGACTGCGCACAGATGCAGACACACCTCGACTGAATAGGCTGGCAATGGCCTGCCCGGCGCTGCCGACTTGTGGTCTGGCCCTCGCGGAATCAGAACGCTATATCCCGAAACTGCTGACCGAACTAGGCAGGATGGGACTGGGAGCCAAGGACATTGAAATCAGGATAACTGGTTGCCCCAATTGCTGTGTCCGCTCTCCTATGGCCGAGATTGGAATCATTGGCCGTGGGCCCTGCCGTTACGCCGTCTATCTTGGCGGAAATCAGGAAAACACGCGTCTTGGTTTTCTGTTCAGCGAAAAAATTCTAGAGCAGGATATCCCAACCCTGATTGGTAATCTGGCGCTGGAGTGGGAAAACCAGAAACAGAACGGACAGTCCTTTGGGGACTGGGCCATGAAGCGGGGCCCCGAGTCCTTGAGATCCCTGTTGCCGAAAGCTGAATAATTCGGCCCTGAGTCCGAAACCTACATCTGAATGAGGCGGATATTATGCCACCTTTTCGAGTCCCAGAAGGTCCCTATGATATCGACGCCATTATGAACGAGATCCATACCCAGATTATCGATACCACGGACTCAAATGATGACCCGAAACTCCCCCAACCCGACAAGGACCCCCCGAAAAATGCCCCGGAAATAGAGGTGGAATCGCTTTCCGGTGCTCCCCATCTTGTGAGTGACGGAACGCCCCTATCTCACTTTCATGCACAACTGGAGATAATGCGTAAACATCAATATCAGGAACCTGAATACCAGATCGGGTCGCACCGAAAAATCCTAGGCCTTTTTACCGGCATGTTTAAAAAAATGATCCAATGGGGCTGTCGGCCCTATATCATGGCGATCCATTCGCGCCAAAATGCCTTCAATGACGCCAGCTACGTCGCCCTGCATGAAAATGCATCCCAGCTAAAGTCCCTCCATGACATACAGTCAGCAACCACCCGAAAACTGGATGAACTGGCGGATCAGTTAACAAAATTTATTGCGACGGTGACCGAACTCCATGATTCGAATATCAGGAAATATGACACCCAGATCAGAGTTCACAAAGAACATATCGCCAAAATACACAGGAATATCGAGAAAATCAGGGGACGTTTGAATACCACTGAGTTCTTCGGTTCGGTTCCCCATGCAGAACGAATGAAAATGTTTGATGTCACCCGTGGAACGGGCAATGATCTCAAGGAGCGCCAGAGAAAATATATCGAACTGTTTATCGACACACCCGGTCCAATCCTGGATATCGGCTGTGGCCGGGGGGAAATGCTCGACATACTGCGTAGCCAGGAAATTGATTCCTGGGGAGTAGACCTCGACGGCCAGATGGTTGAAGAAACACGTTCGAAAGGTATACAAGCCGTCCAGGCCGATGGCTTGGAAGCTCTGGAATCTGTCGAAGATGGTTCCCTGGGTGGCATCTTTTCAGCCCAGGTCATCGAACACATGTACCCCGGGGAAATCATGGAATTCCTTAGACTTTCACGCAGAAAAATTGCGGAAGGTGGCAGGTTTGTCGTTGAAACCCTGAACCCCTCATCCATTACTGTCCTGACCAAGTCGTACTTCAGTGATATCGACCACAAACAACCCCTCCATCCTGAATACATGAAACTGATTGTCAAGATGGCAGGTTTTACAGAAGTGCAACTACACTACACGTCACCTTTCACCCCAGAGGAACAGATCCCAGCTTTACCATCTGCAACAAAAATGAATATTAGCCAAGAGGCTCACAATGCCATTCAGGATAAATTCAACCTGATCAACGACATCCTTTACGGAATGCAGGATTATTACATAACGGCAAGGCAACCCGCTCCACTTCACACCGCGGGTCCCCCAGAACCCGATGGCAACCCCGTGAGCCTGAAAAATGCGGGCTCGGAACCATCCCCGGAACATATGGATGACGGAGAAGATATCTATCTTATGCCCGGCGATCATTCTCATGAACCCGGGGTTCAGGACCCAAATAATCGCGATACCGTCATCCAGGACGACTTCATCATGGGCACTGGACAAACCCAGATGGATACACCTGACGTTAGTAACTAGACATGAAAATCGCCCTAGTCAGCCCCACACCCGTTCCAAGGATTTATGGCGGAATGGACCGCCTGCTCAACGGGCTTTCCGGCGCACTCCGAAAAAGATTCCCCACCGATCTGATCACCATCCCCGTAGACGAACGATCGAACGAGACCCTTTTGAAAGGTTATTATGACTTTTATCATCTCGACCTCAGCCACTATGACATCGTCATCAGTACAAAAGCCCCTTCATACATGATCCAACACCCGGCACATATACTCTATCTCTGCCATCGGCTCAGGGTTTTTTATGACCTTTATGAACCCCGAGACAATACACATACACGAATGCGTCGGTTAATCCACTGGGTTGACAAATGGGCGATGGACCAACAAAGGATCCCGGATATATTCTCTCTGGGTAACACTGTGAGCCGTCGGCTTTTAAAATGGGGGGGGATTACCTCGATACCTCTACATCCACCAACCACATTTGAACCCATAGATCCCCGCCTCGGAAAACACTTCCTTGCGGTTGGGAGACTGCATGAATGGAAAAGGTTTGACCTGATAATCAAGTCTTATATCTCCAGCCAGGCGAAGGCACCACTATTGGTCGTGGGATCCGGTCCCGATGAGAACAGGCTGAAGAGACTGGCATCACACGATCAACGTATTCAGTTCTCGGGACATGTTGATGAGTCGCAACTCAAAAAACTCTACGCCGACTCCATTGCCCATATTTTCACCCCGATCAGTGAAGACCTTGGACTCATCACATGGGAAAGTTTCCTTGCTGGAAAACCCGTCCTGACAACCGAAGATTCGGGCGAACCCGCGTTGATCGTTGACCATGGAAAGACAGGGTTCGTCACAATTCCAACACCTGATGCAATTGCCGAACGTATCAACTGGATGGACGTAAATCGGGCGAAAACATCCAGAATGAAACAGGCATGCAGGGAAAAAGTCGGAAAAATAACTTGGGATCGAGTCGTCGATACGCTTCTGGCAGCGGGGATGAAATCAATCGAGAATCACAAAAAGACCCGCACAGGATCCAAGATTTCAAAAATTCCTGCCATCAGATCGAAAATCAAAACTCCAAACGACCAAACAATTCGACTTCTGGTCACGGACAACCAGATGATTGACCCGCCGGTCGGCGGCGGGCGGATCCGTATCTGGGAACTATACCGAAATCTTCCCTCAGACTTCAACACGACCTATATCGGAACGCATGATCATTCCGGGCCTGGGTTCCGAGATCAGTGGATGGCTCCTAATTTCCGGGAAATTGTGATGCCTCTGACCATGCTTCATTTCAAGGCGCATGAAATATGGCGAAGGCTGACCCGTGGAACAGCAACCATCGACGTGACAATCCCACTGCTGTTGGGCCGCTGTTCGCCGTATTACCACCGCCTCATTGCGGAACACCTTGGTCACGCCGACATATACATCAGCGCGCACCCCTGGATGCATCCCTTCATTCCAGCCGATGCGGGCCTACCCATTATTTATGACTCACAAAACTGTGAAGCCGCACTGAAAAGGGATCTCCTCGGCAACTCACTCGCCGGACGCTACCTTGCCAGGAGAGTCGAACAGACCGAACGCGATGCCGTCCAGTCTTCCGACCGCGTCCTGGCCTGCAGTCCGTCCGACGCCGACCAGTTCATCTTCAGGTATGGATGCTCGCGAGAGAAAATCATCACCGTTCCAAACGGCGTGGATTGCGCCAGAATTATTCCGCCATCCGATCATGAGGAAAAGGTTCGATTAAAGCAGGAGTTGGGTCTTCCATCACAAACACTCGCACTCTTTGTGGGAAGTGAATACGAACCCAACCTTGATGCAGCCGACTACCTGATCCGTCAGGTTTCACCTGCCATACCGGAACTGACCATCGGTATTGTGGGTGGTGTGGGAGCAGCCTGGTCCCGCCGATTTGACGGTGATTCACCGCCATCTAATGTACGGATATTTGGAATCGTTGACGCCAAATTACTTGTCAGGATTTACCAGGCCGCCGATATCGGGCTCAATCCGATGACACAGGGATCGGGAACCAATATCAAAATGCTGGATTACATGGCTGCAGGATTGCCCATCCTGACAACCGAGACCGGGTCGCGCGGCCTGCATGGCAAAGATGGTTCACACTGGATGCAGGTGGAAATATTTGAATTTATTGCCTCGCTGAAATCCCTCAGTTCCCACAGAGACGTCCGCCGGAGATTGGGGGTTCAATCCAGGATAAATGCGGAGAAATTCTATGACTGGAAATGCATAGCAACGGCGCTAGGCAATGAACTACGCCCCTTGGCTCAGAGCAAGAAGATAAAAAGCTGTTGAAACAAGGTGTCATGAGTATTCTGGTCATATCCACTTATCCACCCAACCCGTGCGGTATTGGTCAATATGCCAGCCAGCAGGTTGCCGCCTTAAGGCAAGAGGGCCGGCAGGTCGATGTGCTCTCAACCAATGACGGTGATACTGAATTTAACGAGGATCTGAAGGGTGGATTCCGAATCCTCAAGCTTCTAAAATATCTGTGGGCCTATCAGTCCGTCTACATACATTACACACCATTCTTTTATTTCAAAACTGACGATGGGTTTCGGGTGGACCGTATCATCACCAGCCTGTGTTTCCTGGTAATCATGACTCTGAGTCCACGCCGTATATCGTTCATCGTCCATGAAACGGAATACCAAGTCGATAAGAAGATCAGGGGATTAATCCGGAATTTCATCGACGGTTTCTCCTTCAGACTTGCCCGGAAAATAATTCTTCACACAAATCGCGAGAGACAGGCATTCGCCGATTTCTACCGAATGGATCCGGCGAGTGAAAGACTCGAGGTCTGGCCTCAAGAAAAATACTATAGAAGACGCTGTTGCGATACGCGCGAGGATGCACGCCATAAACTCGGCATTGAACCGGACATACTGAATTTCCTTTGCCTGGGGTTTATCCAGCCCCACAAGAATTTTGACATGGCAATCGAGGCCTTCAGAGATGTTAAACATCCTTCGATACGGCTGAATATTGTCGGTTCAGTCCGAATCAAATGGGATGTCATTCATCAACATGCGATACGACTGCACGAACTTGCGGATAGGGACCCGCGTTGCGAAATATACGAACACTTCATCGACAACGAAACCTTTGATCGATGGATTGTAGCGGCCGATTATATCATCCTTCCCTACAATATAATCTGGTCTTCCGCCGTCGCAGGCAGGGCGCGCCTATTCAACCGGCCCATGCTCGTCTCCGATGCCGGAGGACTGCCGGAACAGATGACCCCGGGATCCCACCTGTTCCGGACACGTGAGCACCTGACCAAGTTGATCCATGATATATCCGAAAACCATATCCATGATTTTCGAAATACATCACCCCAAAAATACATGCTGCAACCAGACTCCTGAAAAGGCTACAGAACGGAACGGCCAGGCGAATGAACCCCGGTCATTCAGAAACGGTGTCATGATAATTCCATCATCTGTTACGATGACATCAACCGGTTTATGAATGAGCAGATATATATTGAAGCAATGAACCTGATATGCCCCCGATTATCCCTGCAATATCGAGAAGAATTTCCGGTCGGGTCAACGCTGTTATTGGGGAACCCTTTCCGTCACATCCGGAACATCCGCAACTACCCAGGGAATCGGGCATGCCGCGCTTTCAGGAATTTACCACAGAAACAGCATCCCCAAATCGGAATTGGATAAAAACCGCCTTCGCAATACCCGGGACATAGGCCGAACAGCATTCATGCGCAGCAACCCAATGAGAAATTACAGGATCTTCAAGGAATTACTTCGTCATACTGGTGAAAAATAATTGAATCGAAGGTTTCCATGATACTGTCCTATCCTAGAGAGGGGGATCACGTCGATGCCGTATGGATACGATCCATGGTATAGATATGATGCTGATCCTCATTGGTATTGAGTGCGTATATTTTCCTGCCTTGAATCGCCTCTGGCTCAATCACCTGATCCACAGTTTCCCCATTGGAGCGAAGGTACTGAATCTTAACTTCACGTTCATGTTCAATAGCAAATCGGATCAGTTTCAGGATATCCTTGTCTTCGGTGGCTGGGTTACTTCCGGCATACCCGTTGTCAGATCTCCCCTTACGTGGAACTTGGGTGACCAGCCGGTTAAGCTGTTTTTTATATTTACGGGTGGATTCATCCACGATTTTCCGTATTTTCTTCTCATGATTCGCCAAGAATACTTTGGCGATGGAGTCGGCATAGAATTTCGGGTTAAACCTTTCCTTTGCATTCAACGACAACCTTTGAAATAAGGGACGAACCCTGTCCTCAAATACTATCTGGTCCTCATCATCTTCCATCATGATGGCAAACCGAAGAATCGCGAGAAGATCGTATAGTTCTTCGGCCTTGAGTGTAATCTGAAATAACCCATCATTGGTCACATGCAGGCTTTCGGAATCAACTCTCGGCATAAAGCCAAGCCTCTGTAGTTCGCAGGCAATCTTCTTAAAATCAGAAGAACGGTTAAGAATGATAAGGCGGTCATCGTAAACATCCTTGATTGATGGTTCGATCTTGGGATTGGCCTTCAGCTCTGCAACACGGTGTGTATCGTTGACCACCAAATAGCCCCCCGCCATACCCATGTCGATCTCGCCATGCCGGTTCTCACAGTCACTGACCATTTGCCGAACAACTTCAGGCAGATCCTTCCTTGAACCTTCTTCTAAAAACTGCACCATATCCTTGGCGGAGAGGCCGAAATCCATGCCATGCCTCACAGATTCCCGTGTGATGTTTAAAGTGGTCATGATATCGACTTTCTTGATACTGGAAAACTGTAACAGTTGAAATAATCTGTCCAGTTCGAGATCTGGTGGCGTTACAATCTCCTGATTTGGCTGGACCGTGAAATGACGGCTCTGCACCGGGCAGGGCATACTCGGGTCGGGAATCGAGGCAAAGATTTTCTTGGGCAATGTATAAGATCGCTTCAATAATTCACAACCAAACTCCGTCAATCGGAAACAGTACTGGAAGTTTTCGTTCCCCAACAGGCGTATACTCGGCGAGTGGACATTATCGAAAGGTGTGATCGCCTCATTGGAGCGACTACCCAGTTTGGATGCAACGTTCATATCGCGCACACCCAATATTACGATCCCCATCCAGTACAGAGACTCGGAAATCATCGACTCAAGAATAAGGCCTGGATGACGGTTGAACCTCTCGGAACGTACTGGGTCGGCTAGGCCAGGAATTTCCAGCAGCATACGCGGCAGCACGCTCTCTGAAAACGTATCGAAGTCAATCCATCTTTCGGCAGGGGTCTTCTCGAGCATTCGGAGAACGAATTTACGTAGCTCAATTACACCGATTAGGTTTTGGGGGAACACATCGGCATGCATGATATCGCCATCGATGAATTCCTCATTCCACTCATTGGTATTGAGCCAAAAATCGTAAAGATCCCGAAAACACGCCTGCCCCCGCCCAAACCACTTCATGATTGCACCGGAGACACGCCAATAACCACCCACATGAATCAGCAATTTCTCGACGATGGAAAACAGCAATAGAAATGAGACATATTTCGTGGTCTTATTGTGGCTGAGCAGTGCAATGATCTTCTTGAGATCGTTCCGCCCCACACCTCCATTGTTCAATATTTTGACCTGATGACGATGAATATAGCCGCAGATGATAACAAGGTCGCGTAGAATGTTGTTGCTGTTATCCAAGACAACCCCAGGCCTTGGGGATCCCTCATGTCTACCAGCATATTTCTCACCGGGTAATTGACTCATTTCCACGAGCGACCGTTCGTCTTTCCGGTAACCCGTTTGGATGATCTGGGTAATGTCACGTGGCACCATCAGAAGATTATTATAACGGTTCTCAGCCTTCTCATAGATATGTACGATCCCAGCCTCCTCGACAAGTTTTCGCAGCTGACCAGCACGTGCATGATCGTATTTTTTATGGACGCCAGAATCCAACAGATCCTTCCAAGAACAGAGGCCGTTGCGATGAAGTATCTTCTCGAACATCTCCAATTGGTTCTTGTCCATCTCTGAAAAACACTGCTTTAACCTTTTTGGATCAAGAAGTTGTCTGCGGATGTAATGCACCAGGACCTGTTTCCTTCGGGTGGCGGAACGTCGGTTCAACATGTTTTTAAGGACAGTCTTCAATTCGGTGATCCCGAGTGACTGCAGGCAGTTTCCAAGGAAGCCCTGCCAGTAGGGCGGCAGATCAATCAACCGTAAATGAGGTTCCGGGATACCTAGAATATCCAGACTGATCAACTTGTCACGAATCCGTTCCCTCCAGATCAAACCGAAGCCGTTCATTTCTCGAATACAGGCTGCCATGGAATCGGCAGACTCAAATCCGCATCGACGACGCATTTCATCCACCGGTAGTTCCCCGCCGTGAACAGCAAGAAAATATACCATGTCCCGCTGGCGTGGGCTAAGGAGCTCAAAAACGGCCTGAAAATGGCCGACCGACTGCATTCTAGGGTAAAGGTGCTCAACCAGTGCATCCTTTTCGCCACTGATCGCTGAATCGGAAGGCACCAGCCCCCAGACCCGGGTGATCTCCCGAAGCTGATCAAGCGAACATGCGCGTAGTTGAGATTTCAACTTCATTATACAGCCTCGGACCGGCCCCGCATCAACCTGATTCAGACGGGACACTCATCCCGACACCAGAGATTGGGTTCAGGGACTCCTTCGGATCAAGTTCCTCGAATGAGTTAACAATCCGGTATCGATATCCCTGTTCTGTCAGAAACATCTGGCGTTTCACTGCGAACTCGCACTCACGTGTCTCGTTGCTGACCAGGGTGTAGAAGATGGCAGTATTATGAGTAGACTTGGGTCTCAATATACGACCTAGACGCTGAGCCTCCTCCTGACGTGATCCGAATGTCCCCGAAATCTGGATTGCAACTGAGGCATCGGGAAGATCGACCGCAAAATTGGCGACCTTGCTCACGACAAGGACCTTGACACGTCCATTTCTGAAATCAGAATAGAGCGTCTCCCGTTGTTTATTGGGAGTCTTACCTGTAATGATGGGCGCGCCAAGTTCATCATGGAAATATTCTAGCTGGTCCAGATACTGGCCGATGATGAGGATCTGTTCACCGATGTGCCGTCCAAGTATTGAACGAGCGACCTCAACCTTCGCCTCATTTTCTGATGCGATCCTAAACTTTGTTTTTGCATCAGCAATCGCATAGGAGTGAAGAAGTGCATCATGCAAGGGAACACGGATCTCTACGCAAAGCGCCTGTGCAATCCATCCCTGTTTTTCAAGTGTCTTCCAGGGCATGTCAATCTTCTTCGGACCGATTAGCGAAAAAACATCTGACTCTCTGCCATCTTCCCTCAAAAGTGTCGCCGTTAAACCAAGACGCCTCTTTGCCTGGATGTCAGCAACCGCACGGAAAACCGGGGCGGGCAGCATATGAACTTCATCATAAATAATCAGGCCCCATGCATTGCGATCAAACAGTTTCATATGAAGGAAATCCTCGTCCTTTTGTCTCCGGTAAGTCAGGATCTGATAGGTCGTGAGGGTCACGGGCCTGATTTCCTTCAACTCCCCGCTGTATTCACCGATCATATCAGGGGTCAGTCGTGTCTTGTCGAGCAATTCCTCCCGCCACTGATGCAAGGCGGTGATGTTCGTCACAACAACCAGACAGTGCTGGCTGACCACGCTCATGCAGCCGATGGCAACAATAGTCTTGCCCGCTCCGCATGGGAGAACCAGCACCCCAGACCCCCCCGTTGAACGACCATCCTGATGATAGACCTGGACTGCATCCCGTTGATACTTTCGAAAGGTGAAATCCAGCCCAGACGCGGCCTTTTGCCTAATCTCAATCACAAGCGGTTCACCATCGGTGTAACCTGCCAAATCCTCGACCGGATACTCCTTGCGGATTAGAGTCTGCTTCAAGTCTCCCCGCATCCGGTGCTTGACCGCTGCACTGCAGCGACCGATTCGCCGCATGAGCAACGGACGCACCTGACTATCGTTCCAAAATTGGTCCATCAAATGGGATTCATCGCACTCAAGAATAATTTCTTCATCAACCAATTGCAGCCTAACACGTCCGAAGCGGGACACATATTCAACCACATCATATTCGATGTTCTGAGGGACCGGGTAACGACTGAAACATTTCAAAGACTTCAGAATATCTTCAGCGGAAAGTCCGGAACTGGCCGCATTCCATAGGGACAGGGGCGTTATACGATAGGTGTGATAATGTTCAGGCGAGGAGACGATCTCTGAAAAAGCCGCGATCTCATCCCGAGCTTGCTCATAAAGCCCATGATCAGTCTCAAGAAGCATTGACCGGTCGGACTGGACAATCAACGGGTTAGAACCGGAAATAGCCATCGAATCGTTGTCATTTCCTGTCGTGTATCACAACCGGACCCGGCACCCATAAATGTCCTTTTCGGGCACCCATTGGAAACCCTTACCTATCCGGGTGTAGGGTAAAACATTATTATCCCCCGACCTGAAATATACGTCAAAAGTTTTTTCATTGAAACCGGTATTTTCGGACATCATTTCACATATTTCACCCGTTTCCGCCCAGATGAAACACACCATTCTTTCCTCTTGACACCAATTCCGGCCATATCTCAACGAGAAAAACGGATCTAGATTGAATTCCCCGGCTGAATTGTTCATCATTGCCTGCATGGAAACACCGTCCTCAGCCTTCCGCAATCTTCTTTACAACCTCGTACGCCGTGATTTGGCGGTGCGCTATAAATCAACCGTCCTGGGGTTCTTTTGGTCCTTCATAAAACCCCTCGCCCTAACGGGGATTTTCTGGGTCGTATTCGATTTCTTCCTCAACATGGGCCTGCAAGAGAAGCGGGCCAGCTTCACGCTTCATCTGTTAACCGGAATTCTAGCATGGACGTTCTTCACTGGAACAACAACTGAATCCATGAATGTTATCCTGAACAATTCAAACCTCATCAAAAAGGTGAAACTCCCCCTAACCGTTTTCCCGATATCGATGGTCGCATCACACATGATCCATTTCCTTCTCGGATTTCTTGTCCTGACGGTCCTTCTGATCATATGTAATTATCCTCCCAACATTTACTACATTTTCCTGCCACTCCTCTTCCTGCTCCATTACATGCTCACGCTGGCTGTATCGTTCATTTTATCAGCAATGAATGTTTTCTACAGAGATCTCAGTTCCATCTGGGAGGTTTTCTCCAATGGATGGTTCTATGCCACACCAATCATTTATCCGGCCACCCTCGCCGTCGATAAACTCGACGCAGTTGGATGGAATACCGTCAAGTGGCTCTTTTACCTGAACCCGATGACCCCAATTATCCTCTCCTACAGGAGGATCCTGCTCTATGCACCACTGGAAGATCCATTACTTGAGGTCCCCGACCGCGAACTGGCTATCTTTCTCCTGATTTGCATCATCCTGACAGGGCTAATGCTGACTGTCGGCAGAAAGATATTCAATCACCATGCCCGGTCGTTCGCCGACGAACTTTAAACGGTATTGATTCCCGAAATACCTCACGGAACCATTGATATTGCCGGACACAAATCGCATGTGTATATACGCCCTCCATAAGAGGGTATGGCTTCCCGACAGGAATATTTTTCCGTAAGTCTAGGGCCTGATATCTTGACATCTGAACGCCAATATTCAATAATTTTTCGCTTCCTTTCTACGCTAGGTCTACCATATTTAAGCATGAGGTTTCTCCCATCAACACCAAGGCAAAAAATGAAGATCTGGCGCGTTATGAAAAACTGATGCAGGACTGGAAGGCCTCGAGCTTGGCCAGCGGCAGGAAAAAAAAGCTCACCGAGAAGAATCCGGCCGAATCCTTTAGGACAGAGATTAAAGACCCCAATCTGATGCCCGCCATCGATTCCCGTGCACCATCGGGTGACCCGGATTCCGTGCAGAGAACATGGCAGCCAGGCATGATTCTGTCCATCAACAAGCACACACTGGGCGTATACAAGAAATTCATGCCCGAATCTGCCATTCACTTGGTTGCCATTCTTTGTTCCGACGGTTTCATCAAGATACAGGGCATATCGTTTAAGGGCATGGAAGTCGATGAAATCGGAAACCTGACGCCTGAGTTGTTCAAACACCTTGAATCCCTGTCAAAATGGGAACGAGATTTAATTGTCTTCCACTGCTACCGCTATGAGGATACGTTCAGGATTCCCATCCCGAGCGTTTCTGGAAAACCTAGCCCAAAAAAAATACAACCTAATGAATTGAACCATTTTGGAGCCGTGTCCGAATCCGATAAAGATAATGATATCAGCAATAACGAGGTGATGAAATCTGATGCCGGAACAAATCAGGCTGTGGATCATGAACCGGCCGCACCAGAGGAAATCATGCACTTGACATCCCAGAATCCGATAGCCGGTATGCAGAGAGGACAACGCGTCCAGATCCAGATGGGCATGAAATTATGGAATGCGGTGTTTTGGGGATGTGACATGACGGGCATGGTCGTAGCCCACAACACCTGCAAGAAATGGTCACTGATGTATTTGGACCTACATCGTTATCGGAATTCCCTGAAGATTGACCCCCAAATTGATCAAGGTCTGATCCAAGAAATTCAGGATGACTTATCCTGATCAAAGCTTCCTCCAGCAGATCTTCTCGACATCCGTATCAGCCTCATACAAGGGGATACACATCGCGCTTTCTTTTGTTCGAGTGATTTGAGTGGAATAAACACAGGGGAACAAGAAAAACACGCTAGTCAGAAAGTTTCAGATGAATCGCGGACAGGCAGGATCTTATGCCGCGTCACTTTGGTGCCGAAAACTCGCCTCCCTTGAGCACAGGAATGTCAGGTCCGGGTCTCCCTCGCATTCAGATACCATTCCACAACCCGCTCGATCCCTTCCCTGAAATCCACAGAAACTTCATATCTCAGATCCTGTCCTGCTAAATCAATGTCTGCGAGAGAATGCCTGACATCTCCCACCCGAGGTTCTGCAAAGACAGGTTCGATCTCCTTGCCCAATGCGGTATTGATCACCTTCAGCAATTCCAGCAGTGAGCAGGATTGGCCGCTCGCGATATTATAAACCTTGCCAGCCACATCCTCGCCTGTCGTAGCAGCCCGAATATTAGCAATGACATTGTTCTTCACGAACGTAAAGTCGCGTGTCTGTGTTCCATCACCATATATCACCGGTTGACGATCAGCGATAATCGCATTGACAAACAACGGGATAACGGCGCTGTATTTGCTGTTGGGATCCTGCCGGGGACCAAACACGTTAAAATATCTCAGACTGACAGTTTCGAGCCCCATGCTTCGTGTAAACGCATGACAGTAATTCTCTCCCGACAGCTTCGCGGCCGCATAAGGTGACAAAGGCAGTGGCTTCAACGTCTCCACTTTCTTGTGTGCCTGCTGATCACCGTACACCGATGACGATGAGGCAAACACCAGTCGCCGCACCCCGGCATCCATCGCCGCCCTGAGCAGAGTGATAGTGCCCATGACATTCACCTCACTTGTCTTGACAGGGTCCTTGACTGACCTTGGAACCGAGGCCATAGCCGCCTGGTGAAGTATGTAATCAACGCCGTCAACGGCACGGCGGCACACCCCACCGTCGTTCAGGTCGGCCTGCAACCAGTCAATCCGGTCCATGAAGGGCATGATATTCTCGACCCGACCGGTTGACAGGTCGTCCAACACCCGAACTTCTTCGCCTTTTTCAACCAAGTGCTCCACGATATTGGAACCGATGAATCCCGCCCCGCCGGTAATCAGGTAGCGTGCCATTCTATTTTCCCCGTACTAACTGAATTGCCTTCTATTGATCAACATGGAAAACACTTTTTCTTACCGACATATTGCCCTGTAAATCCGTTGCCCTGAATGTCGCCACATGCTCTCCTGGCTCAAGACCCGTCATGTCATACTCGAACTTCTCCTCCATCTGGTCCAATATCCCGTCGACCGGAAAAACCGGGTAGACATCACCGTTATCAATCTCTACCTCAAGCGACGACAGAATACTTGTTTCGTCCTTCAACACAACAGTCAGGTTAACCTCCCGCCCATCGACGCCAGTTGACACCTTTTTGAATTCTGGCGGGGTGTTATCCACAAGATATTCGTCCGAAACTTTCTCCGTCTCCAGGGCTTTCCCCAGCGGATTTGAGAGTTCGTCCGATGCCACCACGCGGAACCGGTACCGACCATCGGCAATAACACTGGTATTCAAGGAGAACTCGGCGGACTGAATCTCGTCATCGATAATCTTCCATGCCGTTTCATCATCACCGCGGTAATAAAGCCTGTAGATCAGTTTGTCACTGTTCGGATCGTTTGCATCCCACTTGACACTGAACCGCATTGCGTTGGACCGAGCCGTTTTTTGCCGCGCAGATTCCAGCCCAAGATCCCGAACCCCATAATCCCGCTTGCCGGATTTCATCTGTCCTGACTTTACAAGTTCACTTGACGACTTGGGCTTTCCTTTTTTGGCCGCAACCGATGTTCGCTTAGGCCTATCTTGTCTCACAGTCACACGATCTACCCGTGGCGCCGCATTAGGCTCGACATAATACAAACCAGCATATTCCATTTTGGGGCCACTAATATCGCCCCCCCGGCCACTCTGTTCGAGAATCACCCGATACTGGATGAACCGTGCCGAACCATCGGGTAATTTTACCGCCTCAGCATTTTTCACCTTTTGATCATGTGTCCAGTCCGTCCAGTATTCCGATTCCGGATCCCCATGTTGGCTGGTCCTGAATGCAACAGCTGCCCTATCACCGCTGCCCAAGTGTCCATGCCAATAGTAGTGGCCCCAACTGACAGGCACCCCCCCATCAATCGGACGGGAGGTGTAGACTCCCTTGCGGGCAAGAACACCTGACATATCGTAGACCAATCCGTTCCTGGCACAAGTCAGGTGATACCCGTCAATGTATGGCCTGATCCCAATGATATAATCCTCACGCAAGTCCGCAATCATGGCAACCCGACCATCCGCCTCAACCTTGAATAGCCGACCTTCCGAGCCCGCTGAAATCAACAGGCCTTGACCCGGACCTCGAACCATGTCATGGATAGGCTTCTGGGTTGCAGCCCACAAGGTCCTGATGAAACCTTCCCTCGAGAGCAGGACAACCTCACTTTTCGCCCCCCCGTGATGCTCCTGACCCGAAGTCGAGAACGCCTTATCCATAATCTTCATCTTTTCCGGGTCAGGCTGACTGATAGCTGGGGTGCTCCCGTCCGGGGTCATCACCCCGGAACCGTTCATGCGGAGTGTCATCTTGAGGGTCATATTCGAGGGTGAGCGTTCTGGATTGAGCGCAAGCGCGAGACCATCGGGCTGAACTGCAATACGCCTGATTTCCTCAAGCTGTGAATTATATATCACCTGAATTTGGCCTGATCCCGGGTCAAGTCGGTAAAGCCACCCCGGATTCTGACCGGCAATATAAATCATGCCAACCTCACCCATGTGACCTCCAGAATCAATCCAGATATCAAGCAGGTTGGCAGACTGAAACTCATCAAAAGCCTCTATTCGGACATCCCCCTGGGAGCCGTCCAGGCGATACAATATACCCTCACTTCCGCTTGCAACCCACACATGACCCATTTTATCCTGAACCATCCTCCATACCCAGCTTGCATCCAACTGCGTATAGGTTGTTGCCTCGTCTCTGGAGTCAACACGGTAAATCCTGCCGGAAGGCGCGCCAGCAACCAGAAGGGAACCATCATCAAGCCGCAACAGACTGGTCAATTCCGGATCGTCGAACTTGGCAACGGTTTCACTCGTTTTGTCATCCATCAAACGGACCAACTGCCCCTGATGGCCGGTTGCACAGATCAGGTTTCCTTTTTTTTCATCAATTGCATCCCAAACAATCTCACGGCCTGAATCACGGGACCTGACTATATCGTGGGATGGAACCAGATTGCCATCCGACGTCAATGCCATTGCCTTGAATTCCCCCTTTTCCAGCAACTTGGTTCCCGAATCGCGTATCACGCGGGGACTGACAGCGAAAACCTGTATTCCGCAAAGAATCCATGCACCCACCAGAATGAAGCATCTATTCATTTTCAACATGTCACCTCCAGCAGACCGATGGATCCGGCCCGTAATTTTACGACCATCATGGAAGCATCCCCAACCGCGGATTGATTTCAACGACCAATGATCCCGAACCGTAAACCGGCCTGTCAAATTGAATTACCCTGTGAGATATCATACGCCCTACGGGAATGCTCAATTGATCAAGCGGCACGGTCTGGTTCACAACACCCCTGACCGAGGAAGGAAGGCCAGAAAGTTCACTGTCCGACACACCCACATTCAAGGTGGGCTTGAAAATAAAGATATCAACCCGGTTCTGCGGCTGGTTGGACAGCCCAATATAGTCAATGATATCCTCGAAACTCCGTAACAAGTATCGTCCGGGACGATGAGTCCGCCTGATCATGCGACTTGCCTCACTATCGGCAACATGAATCACAAGTGATCCGGCGTCCAGGTTATCAGGAAGACGGATCTGATCAGAACGTACAAATTCATCCTCGCGCCATCGCTGCCATTTCGATTCAATACGGATCGCCTCGCCGGGACGGTAATGACGGTAATCCGTTTCCACATTGACCATGGAATTGAACCCGTAACCCGAAATGACGCGGACATCCACGTCGATCAGACTGACATCCGCCGCCCTGAAGGGATTATTCACAAGAAGAAAAAGATCCTGCACGATACTAAATAACGCCTCAACAACCCCGTTCCCCCTTGTGGATGTCACAAAGTCACGCGTTATGACCTCTTCACCAGCGAGGTGATAGGAAGCCTGCGTATTCACGGTCACCTCCTCGTCCATGGCAACCGAGGAACCATATGATTCCATGATGCTTGTCAGCACAAGAACCGGCAGAAAATCCGGGTTCTTGATCGCATCGTAGTGATATGTCTTCTTCCGTGCCGAGCCTGCACCCTGGACCCTGACACGAATCTGTGTCGAGGGCGGGCTGTTGCCCATGATGCCCGCAATTGCATAAAGACGATCCTGAACTATTGTTCCTACGTTTTCACGCACCTCGCTCAACTTGAAAGAGCGCATATAGCTCTGCATAAAACCAAAAACCCAGGCATGTGACATGGGCATTCGGGTTCCACCCAGAAACATCATCGGGTGCCCAAAAGCAATCAATCTGTCCCCATCGATCCACGTCACAGTACCAACCCCGGCAAGAGAAAGATCCCCGCTGAGAAGCGGAACCCCCAGCGCAGAACCATGTGTCAAGTCCGGGACATCAACTGTATCCTCCAGTCTCTCTCCTGATCCCCCCAGTGACCCTGCTGCCATCAGATTCTGGCCGTAACGGCCCAAAAAATTTCCCATCCATTGGTGAACACGGTCCGTTGTCGGCGATATGAATACCGGGGAACGTATCGGCAGTAGCTCGCCTTCAATACCCGCCAACGCGGGGTGTGCCGGTCGGAATCCCGAGATCCCGGAACCCTGAAAATCCGAGTCATCACTCCCCTCGATCCTGTTGCGGTATAGCCTCCAAGCCTCTTCCCAGTCCCAAGTATACTCACCCTCCTTTGCACGGCGTGCTGATTTGTCATTTATGGCCTGGAGATGCGGGTCATCCACAGCATTCCACACCTCCCACATATTCTCGATCGGCGTGATTCCGGCATACGGGGCATAAGCAAATGACCATCCATATGCAACTGCCCCGATCAAGCGGCCGTCGATGAATACAGGACTGCCACTCATCCCGGCAACCACACCGTGCTGTTCGAGATGGGGGCTATCAAGTTTCGCCAGAATCAGATGACTCCCCGCCATGGCAAAATGGTCGACACCTAGGATCTCGACCTTAAAGGTTTCAACATCAAAACCCCTGAATACCGTCCTGCCCTCCCCGATCATCCCAGGTTGAATTTCAGCAACCGGCATGAATTCGGCAGGCATCGGAGATTTACTGAACAAAGGGTCGGGAGAAACCAACCATGCCAGGACACTCAGGAACAGCGCCCAAACGCCCCTGCTTAGTTGTCCGTAATTGAATTTGGCCACAGCATCCCGCATGCTACTTTTGCCGCAAAAAACATTACCCCAAATTGTCCAACCGACAAGTCTGTTTCTCGGTCCAGCCATCCGGATTCCCCTCAATTCGAGGTTTGATTTGTCTGGATAAAGGGGGACCTGAATTCGTCCCTGTCTTTGTCAAAAACCATCAACAGAGCCGGGGCTCGGCCCGGAGGTTTCGTATCAGGCCGGATCCTGCCCTGAGCATCAATCGTACGGAATTATTCCAGGAGCATCCAGGTCGGATCCTTCACGGAGTTGTGGATCGGGTTTTCCAAACCGGCATACACATTGAACATGCCGTTCTTGGTAACAGTCGCACCACCAGCCATATTTTGGGCAATAATTTTCCTCGGCCCGATGTGGGCATCGGGTTCTACCGATATCCGTGCAATCACACGAGTGCTCTTGTCAAAAGTCACATCCACGACCTCGATACCATCACCAAACGACAACTGCAGGCCCGACTGGAAGTTTGCCCCCAAAACCTCAACATCTACAATAGTATCACGCGTACCACCGCGCGGAGCCAAGTTCAAGACAAGCGGATTCTTCTCCGATACCCGCAGGTTCGGCGTCAGGGGCAGATTCTTTCCATCGGCGACGAACCGGTTGACATAAAACATGTTCCGCGAACTGATGCCGGCCTGCGAACTGTCATTACCAGCACACGAGATATGGACATCAAGATCGCCATCCAGATCGTAATCGATCACATCAACATCGTAAGCCCAACCGTTCATACTATCTGGATTTTCAAAATCATCATCAATCTCAGGAGCCCACGCAATACTCACAGGAGCCTGCACTTCATTCGTGATATTCCGGTATACGCCACGAAGCAAAGTCCCATCCTCCTTGACCCGACTTGTCCAGTGCAGCAACTCAAAATAGGGAATAACACCCCCGCGGAACTGGGCCACCAGAATTTCCGGACCGTTTTCATCTTCAGGCCTGATCAGAATTGGTCCGTTGAGGTTTCCATAAGTCGCACCCCTCGATGGCGAATCAAACAGGTTTTCAGGAAAACGAAGTGATGTCTCATCGGTAAAAAACCCCGGTCTGCGATTCGTCGGGTCATTGATCAGAATCCGATCGAAATCATTATGGAACGCCACGAACAGGTCCAATGAACCCTCCCACACACCATCTTCGCGACAGGTAATGACTCCGTCATTATTGAGATCAACGAAATCAAGCAACCCATTCCCATTCACATCCTCCCCATCATCCAGTTCGCCGTTTCCGTTGAGATCCTCGGTTTCGCTGGGACGGTCAATGTGGCTGATCAGTCCATCTTCAAGAATGAACTCCTCTTCATCAAGATCAAGCACCCCGTTGTGGTTGAGATCTTCAGTTAATTCACCAACCAGATCAACATCAAGCAGCATGATCGAGGTCGGCCGGGTGTTGAGATATTCCGGAATCCGGTCATCCGGACCATCACCGACCGGTTCATCCGAAAATTCACCTGTCCCCTCATTGATAAGGAACCGGAAACCGACCGATGAACCCGAATCACTCTGGTTGGCAAGTATCAAATCCGGCAAGCCATCCTGTGTCAGGTCAGCCGCAACAGCACCTCGAGTATTATCATAAATGTAGTCAGTCGTGGCTGTTGCGCCACCCAACCGGGGTGGAAGATTAGATTCGGTGACATCGGAAAACTGTCCGGGATTCGCGGAGGAGTTGAATAACAACGCATTGGGTGCACCCGACACCTCTTCACCCGGGTCTCCGGAGGATTCATCGCCACTTCCTAGCAACTGACCGTTTGCGAGAAACATGTCGGGCGTACCATTACTATCAAAATCCGCCATCACAACTGCAGTATTCTGTTTTTTGGGATTCAATCCCTCAGGGGATTGGATACCCGCCGTTACGATGTCTGGCATGCCGACCGAGGTGTCAAAAGAACCATCACCAACCACATCGGCATCGGGAATGCTATTTAAATGTTCAAAATCCGTATCCTGATTGATAAGTACTTCAGGACCCTGGCCAGATCCGGAAAGAACACGCTTGGCGATGATGATGTCATTGTCACTATCCATGTCCACATCACAGATCGCGACATCGGTCATAAAACTTCGTGTCCCAAGATAACCCTGTATGTTGGTGATCGAGGATCTGAATATGTCGGGTTCGAAATTATGCTCCCAGATATCCACATAAGGCGCCGGATAGGATGCACCCCCCGGTACGAATGCACGTACCGCCTGGACATTGTGGCTGGTCACAGTACCCCTGCTACGATTGATCAATAACCTGGCGAGATCACCCGATTGGGAAAAAATACCGCCTTCTGCTGATAGCAAGTCTGGAAAGCCGTCACTATTCACGTCGCCCACGGCCGTTCTGACCGTAATTCCCGAAAAGTAAGCTGCCATGTCAAGTGGCGGGGCGGTAAATACGCTGGCAGCATGGGGTATCACATCCAACCCGCCATCAATCAGCATCTTGGGATCCTTTTCATCATAAAGATCCGGTGGTTTTGTGAGGACCCGGTTCATGTAAAGTTCAGATTCACGGGCCGCATTGAAGACGATCAGGTCGATGTCCCCATCGTTATCAACATCACCGGAAATGGTGGCCATGCTGACAAATTCAGCATTGGGCTGGAGTGATGAGCCTGCATCCACCAACTGACCCAGCGAATCATTGATGAAGACATGATTCCGTGCCGGGGCTCCCCCGGGGACAATGACGTCATCGGCATCAATTATTCCAAATTCTGTCGTATACGAAACAAACACATCCATATCGCCATCAAGATCAAAATCCCCCGGCGTCACATCGTGAGGAGCCCCGAGATGAAGGCCCAGCGGATGTTCCGACCATGCATCAGTCAGTAACTCATCGTCATTCTCCCCACCGCCTTCAGCATCATCAATCACCTTGATCTCATTAACGTAGGGTGTATAGATGTTGGCACCTCTGGTTGCAAAATAAGTATTATCCAGACCACGTGGCCAACCACCCAAACTCTCCCCATCTTCATCAAGTCTTCCACGTCCAATACCCTGACCGGTCACGGTATTGTATGAGGCATGACGAAGTTCATTGCCGCCCCCAATATTTCTTTCGATAAAGCCCGGACCCTCACCATCCTCACCCTCGGAACCTTCATCAAAATCATTGTCATCAGTGGCATAACCGGTATTGAACGGTGACGGACGGCCCGAGTTGGTCCAGTCAGCCACCGCAATGCCCCAAGAAGAACGGTCAACACGGGCCGCGATATCGTCCTCCCTGTCCGACTCACCACCCGGGTCCATTTCATAATCGGCAGGATGTTCCTCAGGTATCCCGAGAAACAACGGATTGGCATCGCGCTTGAAACACAACATGGCGTTGGGGACAATATTGGAATCCAGTTCCATTGGAAATATCCCATGGGCAGTTTCACGACGTGTTGAGATATCCAAAGATGGGGCGCCATTTGCAACGGCAAAATCACTGTTGTAATTGAAACAGGCAAAATATCCATCCGGTATGCCATCATTCCCTCCTACCGGCGCATTAGCATTTTCCGGAAGTGCGTCGTAATTCACATCCTGGGAGAATATGTCCACATTAGCGAAATAGGCCGATTCGGCACCGTGCTCGAGAAGATCAGCCGTCACACTCACCTCTATACCGGCCGGGACAAATGAAACATCGAGGCCCTCAGGCACTACCGTGTCAGCCAGCGGGAGCGTAGCTTGAATGGCCTTTTCTACGCGGAAATTCCTAGCCGATGCAAGATCCAGTGCGCTATCAATTGTCATTGGCGCCAGGACCGGCTCACGTGCCGAAAGTCCCATGGGTGATGCAACCATTGTACCAACTTCAATGGTACCGTCATCACTTGAAAATGGTGCCATCTGAAGCATATGTGGAAATACGGGTGGCATCCTGTCCAGTTCAGCAGGATCCCATGAAATAACCGTCTGGCTGCACTGCGGGGGCGAAAAACTGACTTCCAGTGAAGTCAGCGTGCCGGTTCGATCATCCGCCCCGAGCGTATCATCACGAAAATAGAATCCACGCAGGTATGAATCAGGTGTATAATTGGGCTGGTTTATCTGGTTTATCAAAACCCGTTCTGCATATTTGAACTCATCGGTAAACCAATCATTTGCACTGTCCATCAAGCCGTCCGCCAAATTCTCCTCATCCATATGAATATCAACAAAACCGCTGGTGCCGGTTTCCAATCCAGTAATGACCTCGTCGGTAAAAGGTCGTTGCTGGCTAATAATCAGGTCCAGGTCTCCGTCGGAATCGATATCCCCGGCCGCAGCCCGGTATGGGTATCCACGGCCATCCGAATCATCCCACCCTAAGTTGAGAAGGCCCGGCAGCACATCCTCTGAACGGTCCTGAAATACACCGATCTGCCCATGATCGCCACTGGCGTCGGGTGTTCCCAGATTTTCATACAGGCGATTCGGCGCAGAACGCTGTGTGACAAAGATATCCAGATCACCGTCACCATCGAAATCGGCCAGCACGATATCCAGTGAAAGCTCTGTCAACGGAAGGGGTGTTCCGGATGCCCCCAGCCATCGGTCATCCGCAGTGCTCGGAATCCTGTCCTCACCAAATGTCACGTCCCTGAAGAAGTGCGTGACCGAACCATCAGTGTTGACCCTCTGCTGGTTTTCATAGATCCGGTTGATTCGTGCCGAGACAGGATCCTCACCGCCACCGAAATTTGCGGTAACAACATCAAGATCTCCATCCATGTCAATATCACCAATCGCACCACCGGCGGTGATAAAATCGGTATCGGGAAACGCACCATCCTGCCTCTGGAAAATCAGTTGCCCCCCCGGTCCACCCGGCGTGATTCCGACATATTCCTCATCATCATCCGGGGTACCGGTGTTACTGACAATATCGATCGAGTCGTTCGACTCTCCAGGACTCAACATGATGGCTGTGACAAGCTGTTCATCATCAACCTCAGGGTTTTCCAGATCCTCAACCGTCCCGCCTTCGCCGAGCGGCAGCCAAGTATCGACCATGCTGCCCGGGGGGAGAAATCCCACAATAAAACGCAGGGTCACGGAACTCTGGGCCGTCAGCGATATGTTGTGCCAGCGAAGAGCAATTCCAGTGTCCTTGTTGATGGCATTCGCCCCCCGCAAGGATGAACCGCCGCCAGCGGAATGGTCCTTGTCCAGAGAACTCAACTTGGCAATGGTAACGAAATCTGGCGGGGTGAATGATCCGTGCCGCACTGTCACAAATCCCGAAAACACCGGGTCCGTGACTGAGGTCCGAAATTCAATTTCATCAGGGATTTCCATGCCACTGAATGTGGTTTCCTGTTCAATCACGTTGCTATCAACGACATAGACTGGATTCTCACGGCCGAACAACTGTGTATCGAGCACCTGACGGAAATCAAACGTACGGCTTGATGAAGATTCATTCCTCAGCGTATAGGAAACGATTATACCGGCAGGAATCCCGCTGAATCCGCCATCCGCCGTGATGTCCCATGACGCCTGAACTGAAAACTTATCGGGCTGAATCCAAGCACCCGTGGCACTCTCGGCAAGGTCATAGATTCGGATTGGGGCTAGGTCGGCGCCAATATCAGTAATCCGATTCGTGTAACGGGAATTGCCATCAATGGTGACCTCAAAGAAGGATGTCGGGCCACTCCCGAAACCTGAAAGAACCGACGGACCGTCATTGATAGACGCTGAAAGCCTCCCCTGCGAGGTCAGTTCCGCCGTGATATAGGCATTCTCAAAGAACCAGTCGTTCTGGATATTTGATTCCGGCGCCGTCCCATCACCCACTCGGATCTGCGTACCCTGACCTCCGTAAAACTCGGATACGAAGTCGTCCTCACCATCAAAAAACTCCTGGACCGGGGTTTCGAATTCCGATTCCATCAGCAGCAGGTCATCATCACCAAGCACGACCGCGTAACCGATGGAAGTACCGAGATCATCCAGACTGGGAAGACCCGGGAATGAATAAACCGAGTTCAACTCAGCAACCTCTTCAAGATTGAAGTCTTCATCACCCAGTTCCATTTCCGATTCTCCGGGCGGTTCATCATCGAGATCATCATCTAGTTCCGGGACGGGGAACAGAATTTCATCAAAATCACTCACCATTCCTGCAGGAATCTTAAGTTCCCGACCGGAAATGGTCTGCGCAATCAGCCTGTATGTTCCCGCCGTCCCACTGAATTCAAGGGGTTCGGACTCCACGTTATCGGGGTGAATGTTCCCGGGAATGACATTCTCAGGAAATCCACCAGCCAATTCGCTGGAAAAGGCTAGCTGGTCTTCCTTGACTGCAAGATAAACAACCGCCGAGGGTATCACATCATCACCGACTTCATCCTCGTTTAGGGTGAATGTCTGTTCGTCATTGTCCCCATCAATTTCAAAGGCATTATCGACTTTCTTTCCATCCAGTATCAGTCCTGAAATGGCCCCGTCCCCATCTTCCGATCCGCCTCCATAGACCATGCTGACACTGACCTTGTCATCCAACGCCGGCACACGCTTCTTGTAAGGATCCGATGGGTAGTTCGATTCCCGATCGTCGAAGTAGGGGAACATGACGGTGTCGAAAAGGTCGCTGATCCCCAAGCCCATGGCGAAACCGATCTGCGTGGTCATGACCATCTGGACATCGAGGCTTCCAAGGACCAAGTGCTCCTCGTTCGAAGTCAGGTCACCACGATCCTCCGGCCATGCCCGAAGGTAGGGAACAGCATCCGGATTGAAGATGATATCTGCATCCACGATTTCACCCGCCTCGAATGAACTCTGCTGCAGGAACAAATCAACATTTCCATCCCCATCAAAATCAACGAATAGCTCTTCATCATCAAATTCATCCTGATCCAGGATCGCCGCATTCAGAAAATCCGGCTCAATCCCGAAACCGCTTGTGATGAGATTTTCCGTAACATCGAAATCCCTGACGAAATACACAATGGGTGTCACGGCTGCAAACTCATCGCCGCCGGTCGTCTCGTCGGTGATGAAGGAGATAATGTTGTAACCATCGACAGCCGGCCGAATCGGCGGCAAACCCGCAGGATCGGCCGGATGAGCGGGCAGCAAATCCGCCGGGAGAACATTGTCCTCGAAAGTCGGGCCACCCTCGCCGTTCCAGGTCTGGATGGCGCGCGTCATCGCGCCAATTACTTCAGCATCTGTAATTCCATTGTCATTGAGTCCCGGCGGAATAATGCTGCCACCTGAAAGACCGACAACTCTCAGGTAAGCATAGGTAATGTCAAACGTGGTGGGCAACCTGACATTGACGGCCTTATACTGGTCATCAACGGCTGTATTTCGATTGTTATCTTCAGGCAGCCAGACCTGAAAGGGTATGCCCGCATGAACCGGCGACATCAAAATCAATGCGACGGATGCCAGCAAAATCCTGCATCTGAATCCGGACAACAACACTGTGGCACATCCCCTTTGCAATCGGTTTATATATACCCGTCCGCTGTGGCATCTCCCACCATACTCGAACGAACATATGACCCGCCTTGTTCACTCCGGCCTTCCAACCAGACCCGCCCCCCATTATCCCAACACGTATCAGCGGACCGCCTTGATGCGGCTCTTGACGCTCGACAGCGACTCGAATTGCGAAATTAACGGCCTGACACGAGTTCCCCGCCGCCATTTCCCGGGACTGCCTCCCCGCCCTTTTGCAATCTGCCCTCTCAGGCCTTCCTTCTGACGAATTCGGTCAATGGACCGGGCCAGCTTCCTGCGGGACTGCAGGCGCCCGTCATCCTCCGAACCCGGCAAGATAATCTTCGTGTCTTCCCCGGACCCGGAAAGCTTGCCCGATGATTTTATACCCGGTTCTTTGCTTTTATCGGCCGCATTGACCTCCAAAGAAACTGCTGCTGCACGATTGAACGCGGCAACCTGGAGCAATTTCAGGCTCTTGCGACCCAACATCTTCTCACCGGTCTCGGGATGCCTTACAACCCGGTGATGACCCGAATCGCCACCCACGATCCGCAACATCCCGTGGGGAATGACGGGTTCAACATGATTCAGACCCGTCTTCTCACGATCCAGCCTCTTGTATCCGGTGAAGAGAAGAACCTCTTCACCCTCGCCAATATCCGCCATGCCGGGATAATGCTGCTTCATGGGTAATGGGGAATGGATGGTTCCGCCAATCTCCTCGAACTCAAGCCGCCCGGCCTTGCTTAACTTGGCCTGGCCTTTGATAAACTCAGATGGTTTCAGCAAGTAACGGGTCACGAAGTTACCGTGACGATAAAGTGTTTCACGTTCCTCACACGATGCCACGAAGATCACGTCTGACTTTTTAACTAGATCATCGAAACTCAGTCGTTTAAGCCGAAACTGTGCCTGCGCGTGCTGCATATCGGCAAACAGTGAAAGCATGGCAACACATGCGATCATGGCGGATCTCACGTATCGAGGGCAGACCGGCATCATCCGACACCCCTCCTTGACGAAGTCTGAATTGTGACCGGAATTTGAGCACATCGATTGAATCAATTCCGTCTTCCGATCAGATACAACTTGCCTGGTTAACCAGGCAAGTTTCTTATTCCAAAATCATCCGAGCGGACTCTCTTGGGGCACTCCCGTATGAAATCGGCTCCCGCCGACACGATCAACCTAGACCTTCTAAAGAAGAAACTCATTCTCCCCACAAGTCAACGTAAACATAATAATCAGAACCAATTCACTGTCAAGACATAGTTCGGATTCTTTTGAAATCTCCCATGGTTTTCAACCGAATTCGACCTGAACTGAAAACTGGATCCCGATGTCTACCAAACCCCCAATTCATCCCCCAGCAGAGGTTACAACTCGAAAATTGGTATAACCGAAGAGCATACTTCGGTATTGGGGAGGGGGCTTCGGCGCCCCCGCTACCATGTGCTTATACCCTTTCGGGAACAATGACATATCCTGTCTCTTTCGGGACACCGTAAGTTGGCTACTACAGATTTTGCTGCCGGATTGGGATGGCCCACCAGTAAAATTCGGACTTTGATATTTCATGATATTTCAGCTAGGATGGGCTGTATCTTGCATCGGAGTCCAGCCGTGCCCCCCATATATGGCCATCTCAAACGTCCGGTCGATTATCCCGCTTCCCGCATCCAGATACACCCTTAAACTTTCAGCTGATCAGAGGTGTTCACATGACTGCAGATAAAACAATAACCAAAGTTGAATCAAACATTAACACAGATTTTGAGCCCTCTGTTGAAGTGATCGAAATCGACTCTGAGAATGACTCCCTGACAGAAGGCGATCCGGGAGATCAGAATGAGGTTGTGAATACTCTTGAAGACTCGGTCGAGGTTGAACACCCATGTGCCCAGATCATTGATACAGAACTAGATACACTCCTGAAAACACCGGTCGGATTGCGTAGTGCAATCGAGGCAGTGCTCTTCGCAGCGGTCGATCCGATCGGGCCACGACGGATAGCCAATATCTGCGGGGTGGATGATACGAGGATGATTCGAAAGCTGATCGAGCAGATCAAAATCGATTACGAAAAAGGACGCCGTGGATTCCAGGTTATCGAGGCGGCCGGAGGTTATCAAATTACCACCCTACCGATGTTCGCCGATCTGATCTTGCGTCTTCGCAATCGGAAACGTCGTCCTTCGCTATCCCCCGCAGCACTGGAAACGCTGGCTATCATCGCATACCGAGGCCCTATAATCCGCGCCGAGATCGAAGCTGTCCGCGGTGTTGAAAGCAGCGGCACTGTCCGGAACCTGATCGATATGGGCCTGGTAGAGATGGCTGGCCGCAAAGACGTAATTGGACGGCCTCCCATGTATGCAACAACCGACCAATTCCTACGGGCTTTTGGGTTGAAGAGTCGCGGGGACCTGCCACCAATCGCCGAGTTGAAACAACAACTGGTCTTCAAGCAGGAAACTCGGGGAGAAAACGAAGAGGAAAAGTCATCCGGCAAACCACGCCCAAACGGGAAATTTGGCGACAAACCGGGAAAATATACCGATGATTCGGGTCATCTTCCCGAGGAGAATGACGGTGACCCCGACGACGACATGGATGGAAACTGAAAAATAGGCGATATGATAGCAGGCAACGGCGGGTCCATTACATGCACCATACAGAGTATCTGTCCCAAAATCCTGCCCTGATTCATGGCTCATATTTCGGCGCCCTCTGTCATGCAGCCTGACATTAGAACATCTTCATGAACCCCCGAATCGGAGAACATCTTCGCTTGAACCGTTATCTCGCCGGGTGCGGGTTAGGTTCACGCAGGTCTGTTGAAAGCCTGATCCGTTCGGGAAAGGTTCGCATCAACGAACGGATTGTCAGGAAATTGGCAACCACGGTTGATCCGGGACATGACTGTGTGACCGTCGAAGGGAAGAAGGTCCATCCTGCATCGGAACCTGTTTATATACTGATGAATAAACCACGCGGATACGATGTGACCCGCGGGGGTCGCCATCATCACCGCAGGGCATGGGATCTTTTGCCAAACAACACCCATCCCTCCGTGCAGTCGGTCGGCCGGCTGGACCGCAATTCAACAGGCTTGCTTCTTTTCACCAACGACGGCGAAGTGGCCAACCGTCTGACACACCCGCGATTTGGCTGCCGAAAAACCTATGCAGTGCTGGTCAAGGGGCAGGTTGACGATGCAACCCTGAAGCGATTCCGCGATGGAATTGAACTTGATGATGGTCCAGCCCGGGCCATTGAAATCGGACGACTGCCAACAATTAGGGAGAACACCCGTGAGGGAGATCGGCAGGCAGGCCTTCGGATGGTAATCACCGAAGGTCGTAACCGAATGATCCGGCGAATGTGCCAGACGATTGATCATCCGGTGATAGCCCTTCACCGCACACGGCTGGGGCCCCTCAAACTGGACAGCCTGCCAACAGGTAAAACAAGGCCGCTCAAGCGGCAGGAGGTAACCGCACTCTTGAAATTTACCGCAGAACTCGCGGCTGCGGTCAAGGGGCCGGATTCTTGACAAGAACAATGCCCAGTTGCTAGAAGGAAAGGCTGGAATGCTGATGTAGCTCAGCTGGTAGAGCAACGCACTCGATATGAGTAGGTCGGGAGGTAGACTCTCCCCAACAGCTCCAGCACCACCCCGGATAAAACCCCAGAAAATACAGTGCTCCGGCTACACAAACCCGTC
>CAYYNQ010000020.1:0-35831 GCA_964473105.1 uncultured Candidatus Sumerlaeota bacterium
CGCTCGGACCCCCGGGATGAATAAATGATCATGGGATCACCCTGATCATTGATCAGCAACTGGCCGGATGCACAGTAATGCTCCCCGAATTCCTCGGATGGCCAGATGGCCACCGGCAGGTCTTCCCAATGGACCAGATCCTTGGAGCGCGCGTGCTTCCAGAATTTGTGGGCAAAGGCATTCTTCTGGTTATAGTAAGCGTCATAGATGTAGAACTGGTGATAATATCCATCGTGATAGAAGATGGTCTGCCCGCCATATGCCTGTGCGGGTGATTGGTAGTGGTAACCTCGTCGGGGCTTTGCTTCCCTGACGGCCGCCTCAACAAATTCATTGGTCCGTCGGAGGGTTTCAGGATCACTCGACAGGTCCTTGCGGGGGTCGTCACTCTGGAAGATCTGGTCAACACAGATGTAGCCGTCCTCGCCGGGATAGTTGTCGACGATTCGAATGAAGACTGTCTTGCCCTTCAGGAACCTCAGGTCCCAGCTGGCCCATTCCAGCTCCTCGATATCGCTGGAATTTCGGCCTGGTCCGGTCGTATCCCGGATAATGACACTTCCATCAACGGCAAGGCGATGGTGACTGGTATTCATGATTTCACCCGGCAGGTATTGCAACTCGGCCGGGTCCAGGATGAAGAGGCTCACACTGCACTCATCACCCCAGAAGTCTTTTGGAGCCTTGGACTTTCGGCTTCCGGGATGATATCCACCGCCAACAAGGAAGTTGATATAGTCCCGTTCGATGACAAATGGCGGTGAAGTCAGAACACCCTTTGATTTTCCCCCCAGGTGGTGTGAATTGACAAGCCGCTCCCCGAAATATCCACTCAGGTATTTCTGGCCGGGCAATGAACCCCGGGCCGGGCCCGCTCCAAATGCCTCGCCATCAACCTTCCAGCCACCAAATGTTTTGGTCTCAAAATCGGCGATCATGATATCAGGGGTGCCTGCCGCAACACACGGCTGGATCCATCCGTGTAACAAAGGAGTGACAAGGAGGAATGCCACGTGAATCAATTTCAGCGATCTGGGTCCGTTGTTCATGAACATGCCTGTCTCCTGTGGGGTATTTACCCTCGGACTTGATTTGTGCATATCCGTATAATTCCTGCATGAAAGTGGAGCGAACTGCAAGTCATCGTTATTGTTTGAGGGCGAAATCAGCAGTCAATACGGCCGGTTCCGGCGACAATCCACGGTTGAATGGACTTTACCTCAGTTACTGTTCCAGATGACATGCGATATTTTCCAGGTGTCGTCTGCGGACCTGCGGAGAATCTGGATGTATTTGTTGTTGATCGGGGTGATTTTTCCGTCCTTCTTACGGGTCAGGTTTCCGGTTGCGATTCCCCAGTTGAATGCCAAATCTCCACTCACGTGTACATCCCTGGTATGATGGGAGATTTCTAGGCTGTAATCATGAACATTATACCATTCGCCGAGTGCTTTTTTTCCGATGACGGCCGGTTCATTTTCCGGCATCCAGATCACGTCATCGGTCTGGAGTGTCAGGAGACTCTTGAGGTCACCCGTATTTTCCGCCCGATCCAGTCTTTCAATGATGTCGCCGATCGACTCGAGATTTTCATCGGCCAACCCGGGGGTCTTCTCCGTTGAATGCCCGGGATCTGGGATGATTGCACAGGCCTGAAACAGGGAAATTCCAACCAGGAATACAATAGGTTGACAGCCTTTCATTTCTGATGCCTCTCCTTCACGTCCGCAGGGACGAATTCGTATCAAGGATCATGTCATGCATCGATGATAACAAATGGGTCCGTGATGACACCTGATTTCAGATTTCTTGTCCTGCAAATCCAGTTGACCATGCCAGAAATTGCGCAGCCATAGATAGGCCCGTCAAACCGGCTGTTTCAGGCTTCCCGACAGTGATGAATGACGAGGTTTCAGCCCATGCGTTCTTGGGCCGCATGCAAATACATAGTATTGAATTAGAATGGATTATAAATTATGATGAGTTGTCATGTATGGCCTTGGAAATGATCGAGGCATACTCATTGTGTGCTGAGTGGACATTAAGTCTTGAGCTGTTTCGGATATATCATCGAACCGGTCCCCAGCTGCTTTCCCAGGGCGGGGTTTTACTCCTGACAACGAAGTCGCAGGATGGAAGTTTGGTATGTTGTTGACATCCGGGGTGCTGCACCTGACGTAATCGGGCCAGGACTGTCAATGGCGGCGGGAATCTGCCGGGTGTGCCGTGGGGTTTCCGGGACGTCGGGCGTTCAGGCAGCCATTCGTCGGTTTCAGGGGACTTCCAGTCCATATTGAAGACGGTGATTACCGGAGGGATGGGTAACATGAACCCTTTGGGACGGGGTGGATGAAGGAACCCGGATTGATGCCGGGATGGGCATACTCAATTGAAACACCGGGATTTTAGATCAATCTTCCATTTTCTGGCATTATTCGGCTGCCTCACATTGGCGCTTGTTTCCCCGGCGCATACGGAAACGTATTGCGGCAGGCTGTGTCAGGATCTGGAAGAACGTCTTGAGGATTATTCAGGGACTAATCCTTACGGGCTGGAATTATTGTTTCCACATGAATTGCCCGAGGGTGCCTCAAAATACGACTGGGATGCCCGCAATAATAACGTCATCTATGTGATTGTAAACAACGGCCCATTTACACCGGATGACCCGCCTTTGAACAAACATGTATTTGACATGCACTTTTTTGAAGACATCCATGTCCCTGTGAATGGTCCGGAAAGGTACGGTTTGATAGACAGGAAGGTGAATGACGAGTTGTTTTCCGGTGTGAGGCTTGAGGACGGGGGTATTCAGTTGCATGCCTCGCAGGTTGAAACAATTAATTACGAAACGACCCTTACTTTGACGATTGCTGACAGGAGTATCATCGTGCAGGGTGATATCCTCAATCGAGGGGATTTTGACTGGCCCTGTTTCAGCTCATTTGCGTTGTTTTGTTTCCGTGCACGAAATAACCGGGATTTCATGGAACTTGATTCAAGTGGGGAAGTTGTCCAGTTTCCGGCGGGGATCAACACCTTTGTGGCAGATTATGAAAATCCTGATGATTATTATTCAATCGCGGAGATGGACGGGTTTCAATGGCCTTATTTCGGCATTGGAAATAATGACATTGGAGACGGTTGCGGCCTGACAAACCCCCGTTACAAGAGCTGTTTATGGAAGACGAACCAGGGAGACACCATCAGGATGTATGGAGACGTGGAGCCAACATACAGTTTCACGGGAAACAGGGCATTGAACTTGAATTGTATTCATCCCAATATTAGCCTCCCGGTAAATGCCGGGGAAACCATGGGTTTTTATGCGGTGCTGGATATCAGGGAAGGTGATCATTTCGCTGAAACTGTAACTGAAGCCAGATATTTTGAGTTTTACTGAACTAAATCGCGGGTTGACAAACCTTATGCCGTGAACTGGCACGGTTGACCATCGTCGCAGTATGGAAAGCGCGGCCAAGGTCGTGAACCAACCTTGCACATGGGGGGATTCAACCTCCCTGCCTTGTTCCGATTGCCCATTGGATGAGTTCCGGGGGGTGGGATGGGTACGCCCGACAGGATTCGAACCTGTGACCTCTTGCTCCGGAGGCAAGCGCTCTATCCAGCTGAGCTACGGGCGCACATACCAAGTCGTCATTCTGGTGTTTTAACCGGATTCAGTCAAGAAACTCGGGCAAGGGCCTTGATATCCCGCTGTGAACTTTAAACAGGGATTCAACGCAGCATCCGATTCAAAATAATTGAGATCATATTCGCAGGAATCCCAATATTTTTCACATCTGTATTGGTATCAGCCATATATGTTCAACATCATTGGTTTTTCAATCAATGGGAATGATCAGTTGTGCAGGATATTGAGTCGATAACCTAGGGACTGTCAGATTACTGGCAGCATATGCTGACGGGAGCGGGCACCTCATCCGTAGGGTTTCTACCTATCCACGGCAGTTGACGATGTCAACCGATCCACATATTCAACCCGGATTCTGGAGCCCCGTCATCACGGCACCTTTCGGAATCATTTCATGGGGACGGGTCAGTCTCCGGCGGCCTGATGGATATGAAGCCTCCCGTTTCATGCCATGAATGACTGGTTTCCCCCTCTTTTTCAAGCCACAGACTGGTTACGCGCAGCCTGTAATTCATTCCTGCTGCGACTTCCGGGACACCATACTCAATGCACCCCTTGCCCTCCTCATTCCAGTCGGTTCCAAAGTCATGGACCAATGCACCCTCCCGCCATAGTCCAATTCTAACTGCTGATCCGCCATGTTTCCTGACCGTTTCCCATTTGACATTGATGACGGCGCCCGGGTTATAAATCTCTCCGCCCGATGGAGATGTCAGTTGCACTAGCGGAGTCAATTCATGAAGCGATGAAACGGACGGGTCATAGTGACGAAAATCCAGATTATGATAGGTATCCGGATCTTCAGGCAGTCTGCCGAGGGATTGCAGATAGGACAATGGCGCTGTTTCCCGTGTGATGGAAAATAGGTCCCGGCCCAACATAAGGAAATGGTTCAGCCACTTGGAATCGTGTCCGGTCGTTTCGGTCGGGATCCTGATGCCGAGCCTTTCAAGATAATAATCAACAACGATCTTTTCAGAGGTATCTCCACACAGGATCATGGTTTCCGGGCCCATCTTGTCCTTGACCCTGTTGCAGACACCTCTCAGATCTGTCCGCTTGACCGGGTTTTTAAGGACAAATTGGGCGGAAGCTGCAAGACATGAGGCAGCCAGCAGTATAATGAGAAACCATGTCCGGGAATCCGCCGGTTGGGCACTTCGGATCAACCTGCAATATATGCTGCATGAGAAACGGCCGATCGAAACCAGGCCGATCGTGAAAAGCATGACTGCCGGCGGGAGCGAGCACAGGGTATAGCGGACGACCATCCAGTGGTCTATGGCCCTGAAAAACAGGAAGATGCCCCCCAGGTTGAGGGCGAACAATGATATAGTATAAACCCAGGGCCACCTGAGGTCAGCATATGCCATGGCGCCGAACATTCCTGACAGGAGAAGGACAAGAAACGCCTTCCAGCCCCCGGATGTATACTGGTCATACTCGTATCCTTGGACGAATAGGTCTATATAGAGGAATACGCGCGACCAACCTGCTGCGTCAAAAGGCGCAAAAGGGATCTCCCTGGCGGCCAGTCCCATTCGCTGAACCAGGGGCAGCAGTGAGACAACAACAATTCCTGTGACAAGGATCAATACCCGCCATCCCTTACCATCAACTATCCAGTTCCATAGTAACGACCTGGTCTTCGCATCAAAGCAGACTTTTATTCCGCCAAGCAACAGGGCCATAAAACAGATGGGTAAGAGCAGGTATTGTGTCCAGATGCAGAGGATCAGGCTGGAACCGAGCATGATCCAGCTTGACGGCCTTGTGATTCGTCCGGGAATGATAAGACGGCTCAACTGAGCCAGAAATAAGCATTCCGCCAGCAGCATCATGGAGTAGGGCCGTCCTTCCTGTGAGAACCGAATGGCAAGGGGAAGACCCGACAGGAGGATCATGGCCACCAGGCCTGATCCCCGACCGGCCACGACAGACCCCCACCATCCAATGGCAGCGACAGTGATGATACCCGCAAGGAGGGCATGGAGCCGAATACCGGCCTCATCGCTCCCACCGGGCATGATCACTGCCTGCAGGTAATAATCCAGAGGCGGCTTGTTGGCGGGGCTCTTTGACCATATATCCCCCAAGGGTCCCTGGGTGACCCGAGCCTGCAGGACTTCGTCTAGCCATAAACTGGAGGCATCAATATTCTGGAAGCGAAGCAAGGCGGCAATGCATAGAACAGGCAGGACACATACTAACAAATGAAAATCACCCATTCCCGGGCCGTCAGGTTTTTTGGGATTCACTGCGATCATGAAGCGTCTTCAGGATCAGACGGAAATCCACTTTCACGGGTTTCTTCCTGGTCCTTGCCTGGTTTTATGAGCATTCCATCGGCCCTCAGTTCTGGGATCCCCCGGGTTTTTCGTGAAGTCAGATCAGCATTACGATTTATCCTGTAATCGATCACGAAGATCAGCTGGTCTCATGATCTTCCAGAATCGGGCGCAAGAGCATTGTCACCTCTGTACGTGATTCTGATGTCCTGATTTTCCGAACAAATCCATCCGGTTGAATCGAGGAACCATCTTCAGATCATTCCAGGCAGGTCGAGCATGAGGGTTCAATCTTTCAGCTTGGGGTTGTTTTTGTGTCGATCACGATCACGTTGTGTTTTTTTCTTCATCGTCCGGCTGAAGGCTGTCTCCAGGTCGACCCCGGTCTGGTTGGCCAGACAGATCAGGACAAACAGGATGTCTGCCATCTCATCGCCTTCATTGATGTCGGATTCATTCTTTTTGAAACTCTGGTCGCCGTATCTTCTCGAGACAATTCGCGCCAGTTCACCAACCTCCTCAGTCAGCACGGCCATGTTCGTCAGTTCGGAGAAATAGCGCACACCGACTTCATGGATCCAGTCATCCACGATCTTCTGGCAGTTCTTCAGCGTGTAGTTCATTTGTCGCTCCCGGTCATCAATTTGACAGAATCCAATCAATAGCCTCGGCGGTTTGTTCAAATACCTGCTCAGCGTACGATGCACGGTCAAAAACATTCACGCCCATGACGGCGAGCACCCGGGCACCGCTGTCCCGGGCCGCCTGCAGCCCGACCTCCGAATCCTCGATAATCATGCATGCCCCGGGCTGGAGCCCCATTCGGTCCATCAGCTGCAGGTAGGGGTCCGGACTCGGCTTGCATTTCCCGTAATCATCACATGAGAATTTCAACTCAAATCCCTCCCCAAGGCCGGTCGTTCCCAGAACCTGGTCCATGTTTTTCCTCGGGCTGCCTGTGCACAGCGCGGTCCGGTAACCCGCTATCTTCAGTTTTCCAATGCCCTCGGCCACCCCCGGAAAAGCCTTGAGTTCCCCGGCGCTCAGTTCATCGAAGGCTTCTCGTTTCATGCAGAGAAAATTCTCAGCCGGTAAATCGAGCTCCAGCCTGCTGCTGATCATGGGGCTCACTTCGACATCCCCAACGCCGATATAACGATAAAACCAGTCGGGCGGCAGATAATGACCCATCCCTGTCAGGACCTTCTGCCATGCGTGGATATGGACCGGCTCGGAATCTATCAGGATTCCGTCCATGTCAAAGATGATAGCCTGGATATTTCCTGTCATGTCCCCCGCTGAATGGTTGAGAATGGGATGGGCGTCTAAGCCTGTCATCCCTGTCGGGATTGTTTGCATATACTCGGTTCCGGGTATTCTGCACCGACATGATATGTTACCCGGCATATTCCGTGGGATCTTTCTTGATGATCCAGGACAGGTCTTTCTTCCTGTCCGCAACATGTTGCCATGAAGGGTTTCGATGCTTTCAAATGGGTTGTTGAGGATCCTCTGTTATACAAGTTCCCGTTTTTTCAGTTCGTCGATGGCATTACCGGTGCGGTCAACGGATTTTTGTATTCTGACCCATTCGATGAGGCCGGGAATTCCGTCCCTATATGCGATTGTCGGTTCGTATCCCAGCAGTTCGCGGGCCCGGGTGATGTCCGCATAACAGTGCCGGATATCGCCGGCTCGGAATTTGCCCGTGATTTTCGGTTGAATCGATGAATCGCCTGCCCTGTCCCCGCAAAGGTTCTCCCTCAGCAACCGGTCAACTTCAAGGATCGGCGTGGATGTGCCGGTGCCGATGTTGATGGCCCGGCCAACAGCCTCATCTTTCTCAAGAGCCATCAGGTTGGCCCGGGCGATATCGTGGACATGCACGAAATCACGGCTTTGTCTCCCATCTTCAAATATCGTGGGCGGATTTTCGTTCAGATAACATCCGCAGAAGATCGCCGCAACGCCAGTGTAGGGGTTGGACAGTGCCTGACGTGGCCCATAAACATTGAAATAGCGGAGAGCGACGGCCGGGATTCGGTATGCCCTGCCCGTAACCAGGACCATTTCCTCCTGGTCACGCTTGTTGATTGCATAGATCGAGGTCGGGCTGACCAGTTTGTTTTCATCACAGGGGGCCGGAACGGTGAGACGTTGGGTGCCCGGTACATAGAGTTCCCACTGGCCGGCCGCCATCTGTTCCCCGGTTCGTTCCGCAGGGATTACGAAGCAGCCTGTTTCGGGGTCCATGTAGCGGCCTTCACCGTAAATCGACATTGAGCTGGCCACGATGATACGCTGGATCTGATTTCGAAATTCGCCAATGATGATTTCAAGCAAGTTTGCGGTTCCGAGCACATTGGTGTTGCAGAAATCGAGGATTTCATACATCGACTGGCCGACACCAACAGCTGCGGCTTTATGGTAGACGACGTCGATGCCATCCAGTGCCCTTCGGACCGTACCCGGGTCACACACGTTGCCATGGATGAACTCTGCCTCCGGATTCAGGTAGTCAGGCGGTGTATTGCCGATGCTGCCATGGACCTGGGGTGCGAGATTATCGAGGACCCGGACGCGATGCCCCTTCTCAAGCAGGAGGTCAACGATATGCGACCCGATGAAACCCGCCCCGCCCGTGACGAGGATGTGGAGACCTGTCATGCCAAAGATAACCCTCCATTGATGATCAGTCACGATTTCAGCGTAAATGGATGGATACAGGCAAGGCTTTTATGCCTCTCCGGCAGAGTTGCAGGGTTCACCAACCATCAAAATCAAAAGGAACCTGAAACCGTGTGCCCATGACCCGGGGGCGCCCCGGCAAGTCCGTTGGTTGCCTTTCCCTGTAAGGCGGGCCAATGAAAATCAATGCATGTGCTCCATCTATTTTCATCACGGGAGAAGGTTCAGGATGCCGGGACCCTGGGCTCATGTTTTTCTTTTTTATTCCCGTGCTTTCTCCATTCAGGGCGTATCAGCCACCAGCTGAGGAGTAAGAGGATAAAAAATGAGATGTAGAGCGCCAGGAATGTCCAGTCCGGCAGGTTTAGGAAGATGATTCGGTTGATCCAATACGGAATGCAGGCCTCACCCGGCAACAGCGTCGGTGCGCCGCCCTTTACACGCAGGTTGTATTCCAGGGTTGTAAGCGGACAGATTTTCCCTGCCATTGTTTGGATTACAACGCATGTCATCATCACCAGGTGAATCAGTCGAAACCATGGGTTGCGAACCCAGTGCCATTGCCGCCAGTAACCGATCCAGACCAGGACGATGCCGCCCACCAGGAAAAATACGAGAAATGCATGGGTGAACAGGACCAGGTTGGCTAGAAGCAGGTGGGGGTTCACGATGTCGAGTCCACGTGACGATTTATGCAATCGATATACAGCTGTTCGGTTTCATGCAGCATGGTGTCAAGGCTGAACCGTTGAGCCTTGACCCGGGCGGCCGTGGACATTGATGACCGCGTTTGATGATCCATCAGCATGCGCCGCATCGCGTACGTCAGGCCTTGGACCTGCAGCGGCGGGATGATGATACCTTCTTTCCCATCCTCAACTGCTTCCGCATTGCCCCCGACATCCGAGGCGATGATGGGCAGGCCCGCGGCCATCGCCTCAATGACAGCATTCGAGAATCCTTCCCGGGTGGAAGGGAGGACTAGGACATCCGCCGCAGCCATGTATCTCTCGACATCATCCTTTTTACCCCAAAATTTTACCATGGTGGGGTCGGGTAGCTGCGATGCCTGGCTTTGCAGTGCAGACATCAGGGGTCCATCACCGAGTATCCATGCCCAGGCCCGGGGAGGTTTCCTGAATTCATCCGGGTCGTCCTGGGATTTCGGTGTCTCGACATGTAGTTTTCCGAAGGCTTCCAGGAAATCGGCGCAACGCTTCTGTTCAACCAGTCGTGCTGCAAACAGGAATACAATGTCCCTTTCGGCGAGATTTTTTTCATGGCGTAACCCAGCCCTTGCCTCCTGAGCGGAACCAAACCGTTCGTGATCGATCCCATTGTAAATGACCCGAATCCGGCCGTCCGGCAAACCAAGTTTCTCCCGGATGTCTGACTTCACGCGTTCACTGACCGCGATCATGCCCTCTCGCCAGCGTGACAGGAAGCGGTCCATCCAGGCCTGACGCCGTGTTTCCCAGGTGTCAACATTGTGGACTTGGCACCAGATATGCCGGATCCCGGCCATTTTTGCCGCAACGGTTGCCGGGACATTGCTGCGATACATGTGGCTATGAACGATGTCGACCCGTTGACTTTTCATCAGCTCGGTGAGTCGGCAGAGCGCCCGTGGATCCCAGCGTGAACGGAATGGGATGCAGTGGACTGGAATTCCAGACTGCTCCAGTTTATCGGCGATCGGGCCGCGTTCGCGGAGGCATACAACAGAGACATCGAAACGGTTTTGATCAAGCCGTGGCAGGATTGCAGCAAGGCGGCGCTCAATTCCCCCGACTGGAAGCCATGTAATGACCCGCAGCACATGTATCCTTCGTCCGTGTAATGAGGGAGTTGTCTCAATCATTGAATCTGTCGTTCATCCTCTTTTCAGGATTAAATCCAACCAGATTCAGGGCTTAAAAGCCATGCGCATTCTACGGTTTATCATCGACTCGGGAATCCGGTATGATCGAGGGGTCTTAACAGTCAGGCTTGTGGAAACAGGATTTCTGGATGAGTGATCGGGAAATTAGTGTCAGGGTTCTGGGGTCGGGAACCTCGTCGGGTGTGCCGGTGATCAGATGCACGTGTCCGGTCTGTAAGTCCGACGATATCCGGAACAGACGGATGCGTTCCAGTATCAGCATCGAGTGTGATGGGAAGTGGTTCCTTGTCGACTGCTCGATTGATTTCAGGCAGCAAATGCTCAACTGGCCCATGCCGTGTATTGATGCCGTGCTGGTCACACACACACATTCCGACCACATCAACGGGCTGGATGACCTGCGGGTCTATAATTATCACCAGAAGAAGTCAATCCCGCTTTATTCATCACCCAGGTTTCTCGATGATATCAAGACCCGGTTTCACTACTGTTTCAGGCCTTTCCAGAAGGGAGGCGGGATACCCTCGATCGATTTGAAACCGGTGCAGGCAGGTAACCCGTTACAGATTGCGGGGGTGGAGGTGATTCCGGTCGGGATTGATCATGGCAGGCTCCCGATCCTTGGTTTTCGAATCGGAAGCTTCGCATACCTGACCGACTGCAGCGGGATTCCAGACGAGAGCCTGACGTTGCTCGAGGGCGTTGAAGTCCTGATTATTTCCGCATTGCGCCATCATCCCCACCCGACTCACTTCACGCTTGAGCAGTCGTGTGAAGCCGTCGGGTCGATCGGCGCAAGGCAAGTGTGGTTCACACATATTTCGCATGATCTTGACCATGAGCAGACTAACGCAGAACTTCCTGAGGGGATGCAACTGGCCCATGACGGGCTGGAAGTCAAGGCCTGAAAACCAGGCGGATCGTGAAAAAGACTGGAGTCGCCATGCCGGGTGAGGCAGCAATTAACGAATCTTTTCTGACTTTGTGTTTTGTGTGGGGCAGCGGTTTGATCCTGACTTGGTTGTTGAGCCGATTTCTGACGGGTATCTCAGGAAAGATCGCGGTTCGGTTCGGGATTATCTCGAGGGTGACCGGTCGCAGTTCCCACTCGGTACCCATACCACGTCTGGGCGGGATCGGGGCGATACTGGCCCTGCTGGCGGGGTTGACCTATTGCGGATTCTGTTTTTCCGCTTTCGGTTGGGTTGACTGGATCGGGTCGACAGATTCCGGGGCGGGCTGGTTGTGCTGCGGGCTGCTTGTGATGTTTGTTCTAGGGATCCTGGACGACCTGTTTGATTTACCGCCCCTGTTGAAGCTGATTCTGACGCTGTTTTTCGTGACGATCTCGGTCATCGGCAGCGGCGTTGTATTCGGGGTGGCCGGCTCATCGGCCGATGAGGCCGGGATGCCGTGGTTTTGCATTTTGCTGACGGTTCTCTGGATCCTGTTTTTCACGCATGGATTCAATTTTATGGACGGCATGGATGGATTGGCCGGGACCTTTGCCATGATTTCGGGCCTGTTCATGACAGCGCTGCTGTTGCTCGGCGCACTCAACATCCCCGAGATGACTGTTCCGGGACTGCCCGGCCTGGTTTTATCCCTGCTGGCGGCTTCATGTGCGGGATTTCTCGCATGGAACAGGCCACCGGCACGTATTTTCATGGGCGACGGTGGTAGCCTTGCAATCGGTTATCTTCTGGGCAGTTTGGTGGTGGTTTTTAGCCGTGAATTGGCGGCGATGGACAGTATGGCCTGGCTCACCGGGATGACGGTGTTGGTTCCTTTCATTTTTGACGTGCTGTTGACGTTGGTGCGGCGCTGGAAAAATCGTGAAAACCTGATGCAGGCCCACCGCGAGCATCTTTATCAGCGCCTTATGATCTCGGGGATGGGCCATGAGGCGGTTTTACGCCTGAATATCAGGTATTTTATAGTTTGTGGCGCGCTGGCTCTGGCTGGACAACAGTTTGGCGGGGGCTGGGGGAGGGTGATTGCGGGTTTGTTGGCGGCGGCGGTGATGCTGCATTATTGGCATGGGGTGCTGAGGTTGGAACAAGAGAAAAAAATAGGGCCGTAAAAGAGGATTCGGGGGCGAAATAATGACGAAAACAGAAGGGCGAAAAAAAAGCGAAAAATAATGTTCGTTTTCTCTTGCATTGGTTGCGGGGTCATGGCTTAATGAGGTCCATAAGTTCCCCTGAATGGTCGCTGGGGGACAGCTTGCCCGGGGTGACCTCAGCGCTGATACTGGGCGTTGCAGGGAGGACGTGATCACGGTCAGGGTGTGAATGGATGCTTGAGAAAATTGAACAGCTGGAAAAGTGTGTTGAGTCGCTGATTTCGATGCTTGAGGAATCTCGGCGTGAAAATCAGGAGTTGCATGCCAAGCTGGACCGGATGCGGACCGCAGTCGGCAGCCAGACCGATCTTCTTGAGAAAAATCAAGACCTTGAAGGTGCGGTTGGAAGCCTTGAGAGTGAGGTTGCAGGGATGACTGACAGGGAAACACAGATACGCGACCGGCTGCAGGGTATCTTGGCGCGAATTGATTCACTGCAGCTTGAACTGACGGGTCAGGCCCAAAGCGGCCATTAGAATTTTCGGACAGGAAAGGTGCTCAGGATATGCCGACCGAGACCAGTGAAACCTTGGCCGTCAGTGTGTGTGGTGAGAGTCTGCGGATGCGAGTCCATCCGGACGATGCCGAATTTTACCAGGAAGCAGCCGAGATGGTCAATAAGACATGGGAGAAGGTCCGTCGCAGCGGAACGGTGGAGCCGCCCCAGAAGACGCTGGCGATGACGGCATTCCATCTGGCAGCGGACCTGATCGATGCCCGTGATGCCATTGCGGGGGCTCGTCAGGGTAACAAGCGGTTGAACAATTTGATTGAGCGAATTGATCATGTCACGGCTGTCGGTCCTCACGACTGAAGTCATGGAAACAAAAGATTAGACTTCCCGTCCCGGTTAAGATGGTCAAATCCGGTTAGGGGAGATTTGCAGCCTGCCAGCCATAAAAGAGGAGGTATCGATACCATGGCACGCACAAAGACGGAACAGGAACAGTCCAACAAGTTAAAGATGCTGGATATCGCCCTGGGGCATATCGAGAAAGCTTATGGCAAGGGATCGATCATGAAGATGGGAGACTGGGAGGCGATGGATATTCCCAGCATCAGTACATCTTCGATCTCGCTGGACATTGCGCTGGGATGTGGGGGCATACCGCGTGGTCGTGTTGTTGAAATATATGGTCCGGAGTCATCCGGCAAGACAACCTTGGCTCTGCATCTAGTGGCCAATGCCCAGAAGGGCGGCGGTATGGCGGCCTATATCGATGCCGAGCATGCGCTTGATCCAGTTTATGCCTCGAAGCTGGGAGTGGATGTGGATGAGTTGATCGTCTCGCAGCCGGACTGGGGTGAACAGGCGCTGGATATCGTGGAACAGCTGATCCAGGCCAATTCACTGGATATGATTGTTGTTGATTCTGTGGCGGCATTGGTGCCCAAGTCCGAAATTGAGGGTGAAATGGGCGACAGTTTCGTTGGGCTGCATGCGCGACTCATGAGCCAGGCCATGCGCAAGTTGACAGCGATACTAGGACGTTCGCAAACCTGCCTGATCTTCATCAACCAGATTCGTGAGAAGATCGGCGTGATGTTCGGAAACCCCGAAACCACGACGGGAGGTCGTGCCCTGAAATTCTACAGCTCGATCCGTCTCGATATCCGACGGATTGCCGGGCTGAAGGATGGAGATACCCCGATCGGGAACCGTACACGTGTCAAGGTTGTCAAAAATAAGTGTGCGCCACCCTTTCGACAGGCTGAGTTTGATATTCTCTACGGACACGGGATTAGTTATGAGGGTGATCTACTCGATCTTGCGGTAAACCACAGGCTCGTCGAGAAGTCTGGTGCGTGGTACAGTTTCCAGGGTGAACGGATCGGCCAGGGTCGTGAGAATGCCCGGAAATACCTAATCGAGAACAGGGAAACGACAGCTCGCCTTGACACGCTGATCCGCGAAGAGTTGCTTCCGGACAGCATCGAGAAAATCAACGGGGAAGCTTCGAAATCAGAGAATCTGAGCTAGACGTTATGGCAGGAAGTGGATTTTTGTCGGGGCTGACTGCATAGAGCCGGAAATTCTATTTTCATGCCGGGATCTGTTTCAGAATGGTACAGCCCGGGGTGCCCGTGCATGATATCGGTCTGTGTGGGCGTGGCGGATATAACCTCACGTATGGTTCTTGGCAGCGTCATTTTTTGTGATGGCTTCCAGGTAAAATAATCGAACCACAGGTTATGATCAGGCGACATCAGCGCGTGATCGAGAGAGGGGAGGGGGTTGAATAGGTTGTTCAACCCCCTCTTGGTTATTTTCAGCATCGGGTTTGTCGTTGGCCTGCCCTGATGCAGCGACCGTAGAAATATTAAATCCGGGGGGGACATTGGGGGCTTGGGGAAATCATTTGATGGTTGCACGGTCATTTCTGTCTGGTGTTTCCCGGATGGAAGGCCCCCATAGGTCATGAAACGGACTCCCAATGCCGGTCACGATCACCGCTTCATGGAGTATATCCCGTGATATGCGGTGGTCATGCATGCCGACAATAGGGAGGGGGTTGTTTGTCGTTTGAGGCAGGTTCCCGGATTGAAAGGTGACCCCATGATTGGAATCGGATACCTTCCCGGGCTTGACCATGCACTAGTTCGAGGATATGCTGTTTGGCCTGCCCCATGTGGGATGATATTACAGGCATTTGTCGGAACCTCAGACTGGACACCTGTCCATTATGATCCTGATATTCGATTTTGGTTCGCAGTACACCCAGTTAATTGCCCGGAAAATCCGCCAGCTTCAGGTCAAGAGTGAGATTGTACCCTATAACCATCCGGTATCCGGGATACCGCTCGATGAACTGGACGGTATTATCCTTTCGGGCGGTCCCGCATCGACTTATACGAAGAATGCCCCCCGGCTCAATGTCAAGCTGCTCAAGCAGGGTGTGCCGGTGCTGGGCATCTGTTATGGCATGCAGTCTCTGACACGCAAGCTGGGTGGTGATGTTCGGCGGGGGGTGGTCGGTGAATATGGCCATGCGGAACTCAGGCTGCAACGGCGTGACCGACTTTTCCAGGGTGTCCATTCCGGTACACGGGTCTGGATGAGTCACGGTGACCGTGTTGTGAAAATACCAAGAGCCTTTGAAGTCCTGGGCTCATCCGAGGATTGTCCGTTTGCGGCTGTCCGCCACCGTAGAGACCCGATCTGGGGCGTTCAGTTTCACCCTGAGGTACATCATACTGCGGATGGACAGCGCCTGCTGGAAAATTATGTTTTCAGAATCTGTAAGGCGAAGACGGACTGGAAGATGGGCCGTTTCGTCGAGGAGACAATCGAGCGGCTGGCACGGAAGACCGGCCACCGGGATGTCATCTGCGGAGTCTCCGGCGGAGTGGACTCGACGGTGCTTGCGGTTCTGTTGCACAGGGCAATTGGACCGCAGTTGAAGGCGGTTTATGTTGACCATGGACTGATGCGGAAGGATGAATCAGAGGTTGTTGTCCAGCGTTTCCGGGATCTGCTGGGAATCAAGGTCAGGCATGTCCGGGCGGCACGGCATTTCCTTGGAAAACTGAGGGGCATCAGCCACCCGGAACAGAAACGCCGGATTATTGGTCGTGAGTTTGTCAATATCTTCTTTCGTGAGTTCAAGGCAGATGAACTTCTGGCCCAGGGAACCCTTTATCCTGATGTCATCGAGTCGGTATCCATGAAGGGCCCCTCGGCCGTGATCAAGACGCATCATAACCGCGTGAAGGAGATCCAGAAACTGATCCGGCAGGGTCGGGTGGCTGAACCCCTCAAGGAATTGTTCAAGGATGAGGTCAGGGATGTTGGCAAGGAACTGGGGATTCCGGCACCTTTGTTGTGGCGGCACCCATTCCCGGGACCGGGGCTGGCCGTCAGGATTCTCGGTGAGATTACGCCGCGCAGGCTGAAATTACTACGTGCGGCGGATAGCATCTACCTTGAGGAGTTGAAGCGGTCGGGTGATTACGCGAAAATCTGGCAGGCGTTCTGCGTTCTGTTGCCGGTGAAGTCGGTCGGGGTGATGGGTGACGAGCGAACGTATGACCATGTGGTGGCGTTGCGTGCGGTGACGAGTGTCGATGGCATGACGGCGGACTGGTATGAGATGCCGCGGGATGTGTTGGCAAGGATCAGCAACAGGATCATCAATGAGATACGGGGAATCAACCGGGTGACGTATGATGTCAGCAGCAAACCTCCCGCGACAATTGAGTGGGAGTAAACGGTTTCAATGGGCCTTCACATTTGTCCTTATTGTCCGATCTTAGTCCCTCCGGACCCCATGATGATGTGGATGGAACTCATCAATATTCAGGCGGTAGCGGGGCTGGGTCGTGGTCCCAGCCAGCGACTGATTCTCGACAGGCACAATGGATCCCATCCTGAATGCTGCATGAGCTCGGGCTATCCTTGGCGGTGAGCCGAGCGGACCGGTCCTGCCTGATGATCATCGTTTCTGGATGCCCCGTGCTCGGGAGATAAATTCCCGAATTTTGTCGTGGTCCTTGATCCCCGGCTCGATCTCAATATGGCTTGAGACATCGACCCCCCACGGGCGCAGGTCGGCGACGATCTCCCCGACGTTTCCCGGGCTCAGGCCACCGGCAATGATTACGTCGCGTTCCCGGATCAGTCCCTTCAACATTTCGTAGTCGTAACCCTGGCCGGTCCCGCCCCGCAGATCGGGATGATGGGTGTCAGTCAGGATCGGGACCCCTGGATATTGGTCCGCTTCCCGGATCAGGGTTTCTGCGTTCTTCACGGCAAGCGCCTTGATGACCGAAAGCTTGAAGCCGTTGACATAGTCCGGTGCTTCACTGCCGTGGAACTGCAACCGGTCCAGGCCGAGCCGATCGATCTCGTCCAGGACGGTTGCCCGGCCTGCATCGACGTAGACCCCCACGGCACTGAACGGCCCGTGGAACCTTGCCCGTATATTTCTGATCAATCCGGCACATTCGTCTGGGGACTGGAAGCGCCGGGACTGTGGCCAGCGGATGAATCCCAGCCAGTCGGCACCAGCATCGAGCGCACATAGTCCATCCTCGAGACGGGTGATGCCACAGATCTTGATCCTCAGGTTGTTGCAATCGTCGGCCATTCTTTGAAACTAACGAATTACACCGGTAGATGCATCGGGATTCTCCCTAGTATACAAGGTTTTGCTTTCCGATTCTCCGCCGGTTTTAATATATTGGGTCATCCCGGCCCATGATGTTCAGCGGGACCCGGGTTGTCATGCAGGATGTCGCGAAATCATGGGAAGTGGCACTGGTGCTTGAGGAAACTGAAGGCATGCACGACATGCCGCGGTTTACCAATCGATCTTTTCAGGTCTGCCCACAGCCCGAATCTCCCGGTGCGTTTCGTCAGGTCCTGGACCATGCAATCCGTTTCATGGGGTTTTCAATCCTTCAAGGTCCGCAGGACGGTTGATATTCACGAGGGAATCCCAGTCTTCGGGCATGGCCAGTGGTTGTGCGCCAGTACTGGCCAGAAGTTCCTGCATCGACAGGCGGTTTCGGGTGATTTGTGTCTGGAGCCCTGGAAGCAGGCCAACCTCGTAAATGGCAGGCATCGGGTGCCAGTAGGCACCACGAAAGGCGATGGCGTGATGTGCTTGCTGTCGATGGCTCAAGAGGAGTTCAATCCAGTTTTTGCGGATGCCATAGAGATCGCACGAAAGTAGCAACAGCCAGTCGCCATTCTCCTGGGCTGCCAGGTCCGCCAATGCCGCTTCCAGGCCGCCGACCGGACCCAATCCAGGGTTCTTGTCGGCGATCGTTCTGTATCCCAGGTCGTCATACCTGCCCGTACGGTCGGCTACAATCGTGATCGATGCCGAGAGCGGTTCGACAGCCGATGCGGCATGGCAGATCAGGGGTTGTCCCCCGATCAGGGCACGTGACTTGTCCCGGCCAAACCGGCGACTCCCGCCACCGGCCAGGATGTAGACCGGGATGCTCTTGTCGGTCATCATGCGGTCATGCTGAATGATCTCACCCCAGATCGCCATTGGAATATTTCAGGCGTAATCAAGATTTGTGACGACGATGACCGGGTCAGGTGTGTCACCATGCACGGACGGTCACCGGGTCGCTTGACCCACCCGGTCACGATTATTCACCTTGGCGCCTCACGTTCGAGATGTTCGAATAAACCGTTGCCCGTTCACCCCTGCAGAACGCGATGATCGTCATCCCGAGCATATCGGCCGTATCAACAGCCATCGACGATGGTGCCGACACTGCAATAATGATTGGGATTCGCCCACGATAGGCCTTGGAGACAATCTCGAAAGACACACGGCCACTGACGACCAGGCACGCGGCATCCTCGAGGCGCCCGTCAAGCAGCAGTGAACCGATCACCTTGTCAACGGCGTTGTGCCGTCCGACATCCTCGAAGGCTGTCAGAAGAGTTCCCTCCGTCGTGAACGATGCAGCGCAGTGACAGCCACCCGAGTGTTCAAATCCTTCCTGTTTTTCCGCCATCTGTTTCATCATCGATGGCAACAGGGTGATATTCAGCGGGGTTGAGGCAGGATAGAGGATTGGATCCCCATGCATGTCCAGATCAACCCAATCGCGCTTGCCACATATGCCACACGATGAGTTGGACAGCAGTGAACGGTTGTCCGTGAAATCCTTCAGGATGCATGCTTCCCGTACGTTGAGGTCGATCGTGTCGACATAACCCGTATCGGCGTTGACGGATTCATGATATCTGACATCATCCATATCCTCGCGGATGACGGCCTCGGTATGGACCAGCCCGCGGGCCAACTCGCGGTCGTGGCCGGGCGTACGCATGGTTATGGTAAATGGCTCACTGTTGATGGAGACCTGAAGCGGGGCCTCGACGCTCAGCGAATCTGTCACATGGTCCCATGAACCGCTGTCATACTTCACTCCGCGGGCATGCTCGATCATCTGTGATTGAGCGTCCCGGGAGATCCCTGGATTCTGCTTCATGGCGAATTCAGCTTGATGTGGCGGTACTCGGTTGAACCGCCGCCTGGACCTTGACGGCTTTTCCATTGACCTGGCGGCCGTTGGTTGGTTTCTGCACCGGGGCCTTCTCGACATTGACCGCAACGACCTTGTATTCCGGGCAAAGTGAGTCGCTGCATGTCTCGTTGCTAGTCAGAAAATTGATCATCATTTCCGGGAAATGAAAGGTCGTGTAGAGGACCCGGGATTTCACCTTGTCGGTGACCCGGGCATTCAACTCGACCCTGCCACGGGCGGATGTCAGCGTGACCCGGTCGCCGGTTTGTATCTTCTTCTTGTGTGCATCCCTTGGGTTGATCAGCAAAATATCCTCGGTCAGCAGGTCCACATTGGACGTCCGGCGTGTCATGGTTCCGCAGTTGTAATGTTCCAGTTCGCGCCCGGTTGTCAGGATGAATGGATATTCATCCCCATGGTTGACGAGTTCCCGGGTTTCCTGCCAGTCAAAGTAGTGGAACTTTCCCTTCCCCCGTTTGAATTCGCCCTGATGGAGGATCTTGGTGTCATCCCCGTCTTCTCTGACGGGCCACTGTTTGCCGTCCATGCCCAGTTCATCCCACTTGACGCCGGCAAAGAAGGGCACAACTTTCGAGATTTCCTGCAGGGTGATGTCGGCATCATAGCCTTTCTGCTCGTAGCCCATACGGTTCATCATATCAACAACGATCTGTCCGTCGGTTTTGGTCCCCTCAAGGGGCGGTACAACCTCGACAACCCGTTGAATGCGGCGCTCGGCGTTGGTGAACGTGCCGTTCTTCTCGAGGAACGTCGTTCCCGGAAGGATCACATCGGCAAGCTTCGCCGTCTCGGTCATGAAGATTTCCTGGACAACGAGCATGTCCAGCTTGTTCAGTGCGTCCATCACATGCTGGGTATTGGGATCGGTCTGGACCACATCCTCGCCCATGATCCATAGTGCCTTAAGTTTGTTCTCGAGTGCAGCATTGAACATTTGGGGGATCTTGTAGCCAATGTGGGTCGGCACGGATACGCCGTAGTTCTCCCTGTAATGGTCGGCAGATCCCTGTTTGGTCACATCCAGGTAGCCTGCTCCCTGGTGTGGCTGGGCACCCATGTCGGCGGCACCTTGGACGTTGTTCTGGCCGCGCAGCGGGTTGACACCGACCCCTTCACGTCCCAGGTTGCCCGTCATCATGGCGATATCGGCAATGAGGGTCACGGTCTTGGTTCCCTGGGTGTGTTCGGTGACGCCGAGTCCGTGGAATTCCATCGCACGCTCGGCCGTTGCGTAGGCAATCGCAGCGTCCTTCACGAGGCCCCGATCAACGCCGCAGGCCCGTTCCATTTCATCAATGTCGAGTTGCCGGATGGACTCGGCGAATTCAGGGTAGGCTTCGCAACGGCTGTTGACGAATTCTTCATCGACCAGGCCGGCTTCAATGATGAAGTGGGCGAACATGTTGAGCAGTGCAACATTGGTTCCCGGCCGCAGGGCGAGATGGTATTTCGCGAGTTTGGCCATTTCGGTCCGTATCGGGTCGACCACGATCAGCGGGACACCCTTCATGACCTGCTGTTTGATCTTCGCACCGGTGACCGGGTGTGCCGATGTGGGGTTTGCTCCGATGATCAGGAACAGTGTGGCCTTGGCAAGGTCGTGGACCGAGTTGGTCGCGGCACCGGTGCCGAAGCTCCATTGCATGCCGAGGGCGGTCGGTGAGTGGCAGACCCGGGCGCAACAGTCGATGTTGTTGGTGCCGATTACCGCACGGATGAATTTTTGCATGAGGTAATTCTCCTCATTCGTGCAGCGTGCCGAGGAGATCCCGGCAATGGCATCCGGACCGTGCTCATTGCGGATTGAATGGAATTTGCCGGCCATGTAATCATAGACCTTGTCCCAGCCGACCTCTTCAAGCTGCCCGTTGCGCTTGATCATGGGGCTGGTCAGGCGATCAGGATGGCTCTGGAAGCGGAAGGCATAACGCCCCTTGAGGCAGGTATGGCCCTGGTTGACATCGGCCTCGGGAGGCGCGGTGATCGCGATGATATTTTCGTCCTTGACCTTGACATTGAGGTTGCAGCCGACCCCGCAATACGAACACACGGTTCTTACCTCACGGTCGGCGGCCACCGACATCGAGTGGTTGATGTCGGTGATGGCACCGGTCGGGCAGGTTTGTGCACATGCACCGCAAGAGACGCACGGTGAGTCCTGAAAGCTCTTTTCCGCGCCCATGATGATACGATTATCAAAGCCACGGCCCTTCATGTTGAGAACAAATTCGCCCTGAATCTCATCACAGGCACGCACGCAGCGGTAACAGTTGATGCATGCCGCCAAGTTGGCCTGCATGTAGGGATGTGAAGTGTCGGGTTCGCGCTGCTTGTGATTTTCCCCCTCTGCGTAACGAACTTGCTTCAGGCCGACACGCTGGACGACATCATAAAGCTCACGGTCGCCGTTGGGTGAACCGTTGATCATGTCCTTGGGGTAATCCGTCAGCACCAGCTCGATGATGTTGCGGCGCAGACGTTCCACCCGGTCGCTATCGGGGAAGATATGCATGCCTTCACTGACAGGTGTATGGCATGAGGCGACAGTTCTGCGGGGGCCATCCTCTTTCATGGCCACGTCGACCATGCACACCCGGCACGAGCCGAAGGGTTCCATGCGTGAATCGTAGCACAGGGTCGGGATGGCACCTGTCTCCCGTTGCCGTTCGACAAAGTTTAGGATTGTTTCCCCTTCCCTGATCTCGAAGGCTTGTCCATCAAGCCAGGCGGTCTTGCTCATGATTCAGTCCCCGTCTTGTAATATGGTCTCATCTCTTGGTCAAAATACTGGATTGCGTTCCTGATGGGAAGCGGGATTCCCCCCCCATGTGCACAAAGGCTCCCCAGTTCCATGGTTTCAAGAAGGTCCTCAAGGAGTGTCTTGTCGAGCCTCGTGCCGTCGTCCATTGCAGAGCGCATCATCTCCTGTCCGCGCTTGGCCCCGATTCGGCACGGAAAACACTTGCCGCAGGATTCAAACGAGCAAAACTCGAACAGGTGTTCAAGATAAAGGATGATCGGCATGTCCTCGGGAATCGACACGAAGCTTGCATGGCCGAGCAGGAAACCCTTGTCCCGGAAGCTCTCAAAGTCGATGGTCAGTTCGGAAAATTTTTCCTTCGGCACGATGCCGCCCAGTGGCCCGCCGATCTGGATCGCCTTGACGGGTTTGCGGAAACCCTGGCCGAGCCGCTCGATGACATCGTCCAGCGGGGTGCCCTTGGCGATCTCGTAAAGCCCGGGCCTGTTAAACATGCCATCGAGGCTGATCAACTTCGGCCCGGTCGATTCACCGGTCCCGATGGAGGCGAAAAAATCCCCGCCCCGGTTGACTATTGTATGGACACAGCCCAGCGTTTCAACATTGTTGACGACGGTGGGTTTTCCATACAGACCCTGTGTTGTCGGGTAGGGGGGGCGGACCTGGACTTCAGGGCGGTTGCCCTCGATCGACGCCAGCAGCGCAGTTTCCTCGCCGCAGATATATGAGCCCGCTCCCTTCACGACCGTGAAATCGAACGAGAAGTTCGTGCCCGCGATGTTCTCTCCGGCATAACCGGCCTTTTCCATCATGTGGATGGCATCCTGGATGGATGTCACGGAATTGGGGTATTCGGCCCGAATGTAAAGCGCGCCTTCATCGGCACCGACCACGTAGCCGGCGACCAGCATCCCGAAAAGGACGCTAAAGGGTCGATTTTCCAGCAGGTAACGGTCGATGTATGCACCGGGATCGCCCTCATCCGCATTACAGACGATATATTTCTTGTCGCCGTCAGCCTGCTTGCAGGCGTCCCACTTGAACCCGGTCGGAAACCCCGCGCCGCCACGCCCGCGCAGTTTTGAGTCTTTGATCTCCTTGAGCAATTGGTCCTGAGGTTGCTTCAGGAGCTTTTTCAGGCAACCGAAGTAATCCTCGATGCTGGGGAAGGGTGCGGTCAGGATTGGCGGGTCAAAATCGGATTGGACATGATACGCGTCTTCGTCCAGCACGGATGATTTATCGACGAGTGCTTTCAGGCTGTCGATATCGTTGCCGGAATAATTGATGCCGTCCAGATGAAATGAGCTGTTTTCGTGACAGCGACCGATGCAGGTCATGTGGCCGATTTCATCGGCGCTGAAATGTTCGCCCAGTTTTCGCGTGACATCCCCCTGGGTTCCGGCACAGAGGCATGCCGAGCCATTGCATACGTAAACCTTCTTGCCGACATCTTCCTCCTTGAGAAAGTCATAAAAGGAGGCCGTGCCATGGGTGATGGATTCACCCAGAAAGTATGTCTCGGCAATTTGCTGCTGACGGCGGTCTTTACCTGCGGATGCCTCGGCCCCATTTTCAACCAGACGGTTGAAAAGACTGTCCTTAAGTCCTTTACGGGCTGTCAGGTTTTGAACATTCTTCGACATGGTGCTTTCCGGCGGTATCCTTGCACGTCTCTTGGTTGTGGATGTAACGAGGATTTCTAAAGTTTCGCTACCCAATATATTATAAAATCAACGTTTTATCTAATCAAAATTCGCGAATCCCGGGATCTGTGGCGAGGTTACCGGATGTTGGGGTCAAAAGAACAGGCGGTGAGAAGATGATGGCAGACCAGAGGAGGATTTTCATATAATACTGATAATAATCCACATATGAATTATTTTGCCGGGCTCTGTGCTCCCTGCCGGATATTTTTCTGATCTGATATCATATGGTGGGGAGGAGGTCTGGGGATAGACTAAAGCCCCCGTGCGAAGTCACGGGGGCTTTAGTCTACTACGATGCCGGGGTTGGGTTTACCCGTCATACCATTCATCGAGCATATCATTGGCCGCCCAGGGATCTATGCCATAGCCCGTGGCTCCAATCTCCTCGGTGTAGAGCTGGCTGACCGGCGCCCCGCCGATCATTGTCTTCATGTCGGGGTGTTTTCCCTTCAGGAGTTTGCAGATTTCCGGCATCATCAGTATCGATTTCCGCCTTACATTTGGTGAACTCAAGTTTGTCCAGGCCTCCCTAGATCTGCAGGGGGGTACATTTTGCGGACTTCATAGATGTCCATGCCGGATTTGACCTCGAAGGGGTAGAGCCCGGTAACACCGGCTTTCAGGAACTCGTCAATCAGCTTTATGCAGTTTCCATCGGTGTCAACCGCGACGGAAGCCACCCCGTTGGCTGTCAGGTAATCACACGCCCGCTTGTAGTAGGGGGTCATGAATTCCGCGAAGATCTCGGGTGAAACCAGTGGCCCCGTATTGAACGCCATGTCTTCCCACATGACAACGTAGCCCAAGTCGCATTGCGATATGAACTACTCGAATATGGCGTGGTAAACCTAGACCTGCTGTTCACATATGTCATGTCTCAGGTCCGGTTCCGTTTAATACCGCGTCACCTGATCCTGGATGGTGAACAGCTCACGAGACAGGCTGAGGAAACCGCCGGTCAAAACAGTAAGCGGATAATCCCGCTTTCGGAAAGTCTCTGCCCGGGTCTCCCGTCGTGGTGCCATGAAATCCTGAGTGATCTGTCCCTTGCAAAAGGCCCTGAATAATGTGACAAATGAGTCAACTGCACCAACTGATTAGATTTCAGCCAGTTCGAGAACCGTTGACAAAATGGGAGTATAAGCATGACTCAGCTTGAGTCCTTTCGTATTGATCAGCCCGAACTTCCCTACGAGTATTATGTCAATCCTCACCCCTTCTTCCATGAAGTGCGTGCCGGGGATCCCGTCCACTGGAGTGACCAGTGGGACAGTTGGCTGCTTCTGGGATATCATGATGTATCCACGGTTTTGAGAGACCACAAACATTTTTCGGCTTCCGGGAAATCCCGCCGTTATATGCGGAATTTTGACCCCGAGCTGCGAAAAAAGCTGCAGCCCCTTGAGGAAAATTTTTCCACGGGACTGATCAACTCGGATCCCCCGGAACAGACACGGTTGCGCGGGCTGGTCCAGAAAGCCTTTACCCCCAAGATCATGGAGGATATGCGTCCGGAGATCCAGGAGATCGTCGACAACCTGCTCGATGCGGTTCAGGACCAGGGTGGCATGGATCTGATCGCGGATTTTGCATACCTGCTGCCGACTACGTTGATCGCCCGCATGCTGGGCGTCCCGGAGTCCGACCGTGAGAAATTCAACATATGGACAGATAATATCAACGGTGTCCATACGTCACGCAAGGCGTTGGCGGACCGGTTCCTGAATGCACAGGACAACCTGCTTGAGATGCGTGAATATTTCAGCCAACTCTTTCAAGCGCGTAAACAGAATCCACAGGATGACCTGATGACCCGGCTGGCGGAGGCTGACATCCAGGGCAGCACATTCACTGAAAATGAGCTTCTGGCCTCCAATGTGACGTTGCTGACCGCCGGTTATGAGACCACCATCAGCTTGCTGTCTTGCGGAATGTTGTGCCTGATGCAGAATCCCGACCAGATGGAGTTGCTTAAAAGTGATCCCTCCCTCATCAAGGGCGCCGTGGAGGAAACGTTGCGTTACGTCAGCCCGGTTCAGCGTCAGTTGCGCGTTGTCAGGGAGGATACCGAGCTGGGGGGTAAAAAGTTGTCCAAGGGTGACTTGGCTGCATGCATGATTGGCGCGGCCAACACCGACCCGGCCCAATTCACCGATCCCGACAGGGTGGACATCACCCGCCGGAACAACAGGCATGTCGGGTTTGGCAACGGCAACCATCTCTGCATCGGGGCCCCGCTCGCTCGGATCGAGGCGGAAGTGGCATATCGGACGTTGATTGAAAGGTTTCCAAACATGAGTCTTGCAACCCGGGAACTGGAATGGGAGGAGAATGTATTGATCCGCAGGATGAAATCACTTCCCGTCAGGTTCTGACCAGTCGATCGTACTGGCGATGGGGTGGTGAAGCCGCCGTCGCATTCTGAACATTCCGGTCAGGGATTGATGTATTCGCAGGTGACCACAGCCGGTTAAGGCATGTCTGGCAGAGGCCGGAAGGGAGAACCGCCTTGAAAAAGATCACGTTGAGAGACCTCCGGGTCATGAAGGAGCAGGGTGAGCCCATCGCCGGTTGCACGGCTTACGAATACGCCGGCATTCGGGTTGTTGAGGAGGCCGGAATGAACCTTCTTTACCCCGATGACTGGGCGCTCGGGACCACCATCCAGGGCGGATCCGATGCCCTGATGGTCAGGATGGAGGATGTCCTTTTCTACCTGAGAGGCTTGGTTCGAAATTCCAATACCGCCTTTATTCTGGCGCCCATGCCCTTCGGCACTTTCAGTGAATCCAATGAGCAGTCGATCCGCAATGCAACATGCCTGATGAAGGAGGGTGCTGAGGCGGTGGTCCTGCAGGGTGGGGGGACAACTATCGAGCGGGTCCAGGGCCTGTCCGAGATCGGTGTTCCCGTCTTGGGTTATCTCGGGTATACGCCACAGCGAATCAAGGAAATGGGCGGGGAGCGGACCTTCGGAGCCACATCCCGGGAAGCGATGGAGCTCCTGAATGACGCCATTGCATTGGAAGAGGCGGGCGCTTTCGGCCTCATCTTGCATCACGTGACGGAACGTGTTGCGGGGATTGTCAGGGAAAAGACCGGCCTGATCACGCTGGGCATGGGTGAAACACGCGGAACCGACGGTTATATTGCGCTGTTCCACGATATTGTCGGCTGGCCGCAGCATGTGAAACCGAAGTTGTCGATAGACTACGGGAACTTTACGTCCGATGCCCGGGAAGCCTTGAACAGGCATATTGATGAAGTGCAGAAGCTCGAATTCCCAACCGAGAAAAATACATTCAAGATAGCCGATGAGGAATTTGAGGTGTTTCTGAGGGAAATGTCTTAAAGGATTTTTAGTCAAGATGAAGAAAAATACCGTTCCAGATCTGCTGGCTCTCAAGGGTGTGCGCAAAGTGATCAATACCGCCGTCATGGATGCCTCCATGGCACAGGTCATTGACGAGACCCGCAGCGACATGACCGGCGCCGGCGCCACTGTTGCAGCGATGGTTGTCCATGGTCACCACTCCCCGATACCGGCAACGCTCGACCAAATTTTGATCTATCTGAGGCCGATCGCCCGCACTCTGAAGAAACTCTTGCTGGCGACCACGCTCCCCTACGGCACTTACCAGGCTTCGAATGAAGATACCGTTTCGACGGCCATACAACTCATGCAGGCTGGTGCCGACAGCGTCAAGCTGGAGGGGACCGGCCGGATGCTTGACCGCCTGAGCGCCATCACCAGCGTCGGGATTCCATGCATGGGGCATGTAGGCATGGCTCCGCAGCAGATCCACCTGACCGGTGGGTATCGTTCGGTTGGCCGAACAGCTGCTGAGGCGTTAAAGGTCTACAACGATGCCATGTCGCTTGAGGCCGCGGGCGCCTGGATGATCGAGTTGGAATGTGTCCCATGGAAGGTTGCGGAGAAGATCACGCAGGACCTCAAGGTCCTGACGATGGGTACCGGTTCAGGAACGGGCTGTGACGGCCAGGGTTTGATGACTCAGGACCTGTGGGGACTTCAGATGCCGGTCAAGCCACGGCTGGCCAAGCAATATGCCGATCTGCATACGACGAGTGTCAACGCATTGAGGCGCTATAAGGAAGAACTGAATGACGGTCGTTTCCCGCCGCCATCGATGGTTGATGATATTTCCAATGACGAATTCAACAGGTTTATGGACAGGGTCGGTTGATGCCTCCCAAACTCCATGAGCCCCATTCTCATCCAATGATGGGGTGGGTTTCAAGGAGTTGCCCGGCCGGCCCTGGTATGGGTTTTGGATTCTCGGGGCCCATAAATTCACGGTAGAATTCTCCCTGAAAATCTCCCGATCAGGCATGTGCCCTGGCAGCCAGCGTGCCCGGGAGTTTGGTGTTGACTTTCAGGACGGTGAACAGGGACGATAGAGGTCTGTGTGCCCTACACAGAAGAACCATCATTTCGTTACCCGGGAGTCCAGTGTATGAGCTTTAAAGTATTGAACACCACCTATTACTTCAGCGATGCCGCTACCCAATTCCTGAATGAAAATGACTGCGAGATCTCCAGCGTGCCCTCGAAACCGTTGAGCGAAGATGAGGTCTGTGACCTGGTCAGGGACCTGGATGCCATCGTGTCTGCGGGTGAGAACTGGACCGAAAAAACATTCCAGGCGGCCGAAAAGATCAAGATCATTGCGCGCACCGGTGCGGGAACCGACACGATCGACAAGGATGCCGCGACACGGCATGGGGTTTGGGTGACCAACACACCCGATGCCACGAGTGACGCGGTTGCCGATTATACCATCGGCATGATGCTTGCCCTTCTCAGGAACCTGCCCGGTCGAATTCAGGATGTCAGGAACGGCACCTGGGAATTGCAGCCGGGTCGCGAACTGGGGTCCATGACCTTGGGGATCATCGGACTGGGTAGCATCGGCAAGGGGGTTGTCCGGCGTGCCGCGGCCTTCGGGTCAAAATCAATTGCATGTGACATCAGCCAGGATCCTGAATTTGCAAGGCAGTACGGTGTCGAGTATGTTCCGCTGGACGAGTTGATGAGCCGCTCAGATATCGTCAGCATCCACGTGAACCTCAGCGACAAGACCGAGGGCATGGTCAGCCGCGGCATGCTGGACCTGATGAAGAAAACGGCCTATCTTGTGAACACCAGCCGGTCCCAGACTGTCGACAAGGAGGCGCTTGTCGAGAAATTGAGTTCAGGCGGGATCGCAGGTGCAGGTCTCGATGTGCATGATCCCGCTCCATGCCCGCCCGATGACCCGTTGGTCATCTTGGACAATGTCATCCCAACCCCGTGGATTGCCTACCAGACGCAGGAAGCCCTCGACAAGATGCTCGACATGGCTGTGAGGGATGTCGTTGCGGTTCTGCAGGGGGGCAAGCCCAGTCATCCCGTCAATGCCGTGTCTTGAAAAACGGGGTCGATGGGTTGATTACGTGACAAACCCCAGCAGGCGTTTGAACTCATGGGGATCAATCCGGATCGCGGGCTTTGTGTCGAACAGTTTCATGCTTAGAACATGTCAGCGACGCCATTTTCAACAGGCACATACTGGCAGCCGATTACAAAGAACTCGAAGAAATTCGGATCGGTTTCCAGTTCCACGTGGTGGATGGTCTTGATCAAGGCCTCCAGCTCATCCCGCTTTGATTTCGACATGAGCGCGATGGTGGCCCCTTCTATCGCCGCATTGCCGATCTGGACGATTTTTTCATCGGGCAGGTTTGGGATCAGCCCGATCCGCCTCGCGGCAGCGACCTCCATGTACCGTGCGAATCCACCGGCAAGGTAGAAGACATCCAGGTCATCGAACGTCTTCTCATAATTCCTGAAAACGATTTGCAGTCCGGCGACATTGGCTCCCTTGGCCTGGGCCAGTTCACTGGCATCATTCTCGACAAAATAAATGTCATGCTCCTCATCAACCATAAACCGGTCGGTACCGTCCTCAAAACGGCCCAGCCGGTTCATGCGTTTCGTACGCCTGAGTTCGCTGAGCACATCGATCATTCCTGAGCCGCAGATCCCCTCGGGCCTTTCCTCCCCGATGACAGACGACTCGACTGTGCCATCGTCGTTGATCACGACCTTCTCGACCGCGCCGTCCAGACCGGGCATGCCGCAGGAAATCGCCCCCCCTTCAAAGGCCGGACCGGCCGGGCAGGATGCAGCCAGGATCTTTTCCTTGGTCCCGACCAGCAGTTCGCTGTTTGTGCCGATGTCCATCAGTGCAACAAACCGATCCTCATGGGCCAAGTCGATCGCGAGCAGGCAAGCCGCGGCATCGGCACCCACATGGCCGCTGATCAGCGGCAAGCCGTATACCCTTGCCTGCGGATGAATCGGCAGGCGGAGTTTCTTGCCCGTATATGACAGGCTGGTTGTGTCACGCTTGCCCTCCATCATTTCATGCTGTGTGGTCGAGCGGTAGGGTTTCTGGCCGATCGAATGGACATTCAGCCCGAAGAAAATATCGCGCATCGTCGAATTGGCGACAACCACTAGTTCGTATATGTTTTGGGTGTCAACCGGTAGGGTTTCGATCGTACGGCCCAGATAGCCAAGCAACGTTCTTTGCAGGAGTTTGCCCTTGTGGTCGGTGTCATACTTGATCCTCGCCATGATGTCGGACCCGCCAAAACGCTGGGGGTTCTCGAATGAGGTGGTCGCCTCCAATACGCCTGTTTCCAGATTGATCAACCTCAGGACCACCGTGGTCGTGCCCAGATCCATGGCCAGCCCATAAATCGGTTCTGTCGAGAGGGCAATTTCATCACCGTCAAGCAAGATGCGGTTGCCGTCACGGGTGACGGCCGGATCCAGAGTTTTGAGATTTTTAAGCATGGGCAGGGCTTCGCCGTGTTCTTGGACACGCATGCTTGCACGGCGCATGGTATGGCAGCGAACAATGCCGGTTTCCGCAGTCACGTGGCATCGGCACGAGAGGCGGAACTGGTCCTGCAGATGTTCCTCCTCTTCACTGGGCTTGGATAGGCAATCCATCCCCTCCGCCACCTCGACCAGGCATTCCCGGCACTTGCCCTGCTTCATGCAGGATGTCGGGACCTGGATATCGAGCTGCTCGGCATAATCAAACAGCGATGGACCGGGCTCAGCCTCGATGTCCTTTGAGTTGATGGTTAATTTAACGGGCATGATTTGGTACTGTCAGTCGGCTGGAATTCTATCCCCGTTCAGCTGTTGTAAGCTCCCGGTTCATGGACACACGAGGACTATCGTGTCAGATGGGCATCAAGGAATTCAACCCTTAAGATATTTTCTGTGATTTCATCTTGGTGAAATTCATAGGCCGGGTTGTCGAAGTGCAATGGCAGTGCCGTCATTTCCTGAATTGCGGGAATGACATCGGTGAGGAAGGCGATCATCTCTTCCCTCCGCACCTGCAGCATCTGGGTGCCATCGATATTCAGGTCCAGCGCGACCATCGGCACCTCTTCCTGTGTTCTTGCGGAGTTTCTGACACCCCTCCAGGTTTTTATCCGACTAGTCCTTCCTCGTCCTGCCATAGGCGTTGTTGATGACATCCCCGATGACATTTATTTTATGTTTTGACATGGAACTCTCCGTGGTTATTCTCTCTTGTTGATGATCATATGGATGACAGGATCATCAGGAACTCAGGAACTGTGTCTCGAGCTCCTGCTTGACCGCCTCAGCAACTTCCCGGGCTGATCCGGGACGTTCTTCGGTGTTCCCCCACTTGTATTGTTCCATATAAGTATCGCCGCTGGTCAGACCTCGCTCTGTTGCGACCACATCAATGCGTTCCTGGAGTTTCTGGTCCAGTTCGAGCTTCACCTCCTCCCCACCCTCCTCGGCACGTACCTGCGTGGGGATTTCCTGCCAATAAAGCACCTGGTATTCAGCCATGATTTTTCTCCTTCGCTTTACACTTGTATGGGCTGGACAAAGTTCATGCCGGATGTTCTCTCGCTCATCCTGCACCGGCCGATCTCCACATGAAGCCTGCAGAGGCATCTCATGCTTCGATTTTAACCAGACTGACCCGGCTTTTCACCAAGAAACCGTCGGAGTGCATGGGCAAGTCCCATGCAGAGGAGGATCTGGATGAGCACCATGATATAGGCCAGAAAATTGTATTGTCCATCATAGTACTTCCAGTTGTCCCAGAGTGCCTTCAGACCCGTGCCCATGAAGACCATCCCGGCAAAGATGTTCAAGATGATAAGCGTTTTGTTCATTCGCAGGGCTCTTGGCAGGAACCGCCAATCCATCCACGGGTTGGCCAGGCAAAAGAAGCCGCAGCACAACCCGCCCGCGTATATGCTTGCCGGTGAGACGAACTCGATCAGGGTTCCTGTTTCCGGAATGAAACTCTTGATCCACAGGACGATCAGGCCACAGATCAGGCACCAAAAGATGACCCCAACGCGGAGTAGGCGCTGGGGGACATTGCCCCGCATGCGCGGGAGTGAATTGAAATATTCATGGTAAATCCTGACACAAATCTCGGGGCCGCCATAAAGGATGGATACAAATGCGGCGAAGATGGCGATCTTGTAGACCCATACAAGCCACGGTGCCAGTTCGGTGAAAAACATACTCTGGTAATTCAGCAGGTCTTCGTTTTGGGGGATCAGGTGTGCGGGCCCCAATACCACGGTGCCGAGGATTGAAAAGCATCCTGAAAGGAAAGCCACCATGAAAAAACTAGCTGTCGCATCGATCAGGCCCGCCCGCAGCCAGATACGGTTGGTGTGGTTGTTCTGCCGGGCCATTGCATCCAGTTCCTCTTCCGTTGCGATTTCCAGTGGGCATTGTCCCCATTTCTTGTCGCGCAGGAAGGACATGTAGGCAAAATAGTCAAACGCAGGCCCGCCGATCACGGCCGAGTAGACCACGATTTCCACCCAGGGAGACCTGTCTTTCATGTCGGGCTTGACCTCGAAGACCCAGTCCGGGTACTCCAGTGCGTGGGGGATCAATGTCCCGTTAAGCGCTGCGCCAAAATTGACGTCCAGGTGAAATACGGCCAGGACAATGCAAACCAGCATGATCGACAGTAGTGTGATCTGGCCCTTCTCGAGGAAATTATAATTTCCAAAGTAAAGTATGATGATTGAAACCCCGACAAATATGCTTGCCCAGACCTCCTTGTCATGGCCATGGAAGGCCTCCTGGACCCCGAACAACCATTTGCAGACCGTGCCCAGTACACCCTCCAGATATGCATACCAGATCGGGAAACAAACCACGCCGATCAGGACGACATAGAGGGGGAGCCAGCCACGCGGGCCCGGTATTTGACTCCAGCGATCGAAGGGATGTGCGCCGCTCAGGATCATGTGTCGCATGCTGGAATAGCACATGACCCACTTCAGGATTGAAACAAGAAGGATCACCCAGAGGATTTCGTAACCGAAGATGCTGCCTTCCCTGGATGCAAAGATGGTTTCACCGGTACCCACAGTCACCGAGGCCATGATTGCTCCGGGACCGATGTAACGGATCCAGCGCAGCGGATTGCTGCTGAGGATGTCCGGCGGTGGGGGCTGCAGACTGGGGGTTTTTTCCATTGTAACGAGGTTTCCGGGGAAGTCGTGAGTCTCCCGCCGATATTTAGCCTATTATTAGGTGGGATTGTATCATGCGAACCGTATTTCGGAAGCCCTAATTATCATCCCAGATCCACCTGGTAAAGGATCGGTACACCCTTCATCATTCGGCGAACATTCTCCAGACCTGCACCGGCGCGCCTCCGGGCCGTGCCCTCGGTGACCCCTGCGGTGTGCGGTGTGGCAAGTAACTGATCGAGTTTCAGCAGCGGGTGGTCCGGATCAACGGGCTCCTCATGGAATACGTCCAGCGCGGCACCCCGGATCCGTTTCTGAAGCAGGGCCTCGAGCAGGGCCTCTTCATCCACAATCTCACCGCGTGCCACGTTGATCAGAATCGACGAGGGTTTCATCTGTTCCAGAACGGATCGGTCAATCATGCTCCTTGTCTGTTCGGTGTTTGGCACATGCAAGGACAGGTAATCGGATTCCCTGGCCATGTCGCCCAATTTTCCGGGGTCAAAAAATGTATCGACCCCCAGGTCTCTGAGGTCTTCATCGGATGGTTTCATCATTTCGGTCGCCAGCACACGCATGCCGAGGGCTGCCGCCCGTGATGCCAGTTCCTTGCCGCTGGCGCCCAGCCCGACGATGCCAAGGGTGGCTTCACACAGTTCCGTGCAGACCGGAATACAGATCACGCGTTCCTGCAGACTGTCCCGGCATTCAAAATGTCTCTTGGCGAAAAAAAACATCGCGTATAGGGCATGCTCGGCCAGTGCGATGGCGCTGAACGGGCCCGGTGCATTGGCGAGAGTGATGCCCCGCTCCCGAAAGGTCTTCAGATCCATATGGTCCGTCCCGTTGGACAAGGTTTGCCAGAACCTGACACCCGCGTCCGCCGCGGCATGGATCAATCCCGTCTCACGACCGTAGAACCCGTCTTCAAAGACGATATCCACACCTTCAAACTGTTCCGTGGCGGGTTGAGTCCGGTCATATTCGCGCCACGGGATGTCGGGTGTGACCTGTTCAAGGAAACTTTCGTGCAGCTTAACTCCCCAAGGGTGTCCGGTCTTATGGTGCCCGATATATAGAATTTGGAGCGTCATAATTGCTTTGTTCTTCCCAGGATCACGGATTCTCGGATGTCTCCTGCGGATGTTGAATTAGTCAGCAGGCTGGTTGAACAGCTTTGCGATCCTGTCACAGTCTTTTTCCTTATGCCTGATCGGCTCGTTCCGTGCCGGGTTTTCACCGCCGCGCTTGCTTTCGATATGGACGGGGAGCCCTTCCTGCTTCCCGCTGGATGGGACGGTCATTCCGGTGACACCCGGCTGGTGGGCAAACACATTGGCGGGCAGGGGCGGGACCGTCGCGATCAAAGTCCCGGACTTCAACAATCGTCGGCGTGAAATATTTGAATGAGACAGGTTGTGGCTCCCTCGACACTCGGTTCTCTATGAATTTCAAATTCCCGTTGAGATGCCCGATTCAGGAGATAATCAATTGCCTGGCGGAAAGCGAATACAATAACAGTCCCATATGGAAATGTCCACATCGGTGACCCTCATGGGGGCCCGGACTTATATAATTGGTATATCCATAAAAATGGCATACAATAAACGCAGGTTTCTTCAGGGAGGATGAACTTGTCGGCCGGGATCTGTGTCTTGAAACGATTCCCCCGTTTTTGGATTTACCTGACGGGGCTTTTATTGTTGTTCACGGTCATGCAGTTCGGGCTACATGCGATGAGCAATGCCGCAGGGGGCAGGGTTGAAAAACTCTCAACCGCCGTGGATTCCGCAGCCCCTGTTCTGACCAACCCGGGCGGGGCGCACGCCGCACTGGCGGGAACAGATCACGTTTCGTCCGACCAGCTCAATGCCGCCAATGCCCTCGTTTATATCGGCCTTTTTGACCCCCTGGAACATGCCACCCCGACCCCGACACCGACCCCCACACCTGTTCCTGAGACCATTTTATTTGAGGATTGGAACACGGGCTCGATCAACCCGACTCGCTGGAAGACAAGCATCCAGACCAGCGAGGGCGGCGGACGCCTTGACCTTGAGAACCTGGGTGGAGGGGATTATGCCGTCTTTTTCCAGGGTCCGCCCGGAGGCAGCGGGTCGGATCATACAA